>NZ_CP036402.1:3035000-3670000 GCF_004322855.1 Egibacter rhizosphaerae
CCCACGCCAACCCGCCGTCCCGGTTCCTGAAGGAGGTCCCCGACGAGTTGGTGGCCGCGCGCGAGGGTGACGCGGGCGGGCCGAGCCGCCGGGCGGCCAGCCGCCTCGGCGAAGGTCCCCACAACGGGGCGACGGGCGACGTCGGCGCGGGCGACCGCATCCGCCACCCGAGCTTCGGGACCGGCGTGGTCCTCGAGATCAGCGGGGACCCCGGGAACGAGGAGGCCGTGGTGCGCTTCGACGAGGGCGGCACCAAGCGGATGCTGCTCGCCTACGCGCCGCTCGTGCGCGCCTGATCGCCCGCGGCGCCGTTTAGCCCCTCGCGGTGGCAGGAAGCGATGCGACCCCCTGGGCGGGCTCGCCGCCGGGATCCTCGCCGAGCAGGCCGACGACGCGGCGGAGGACCTCTCGGGAGAGCAGCAGCGAGAGGTGGCCGGTGTTGCGGATCCGGACGTTCTCGGCCTGCAGCGCCGGGTGTACGAGCCTCGCGTTAGCGGCGGGCACGACCATGAGGTCGAGGTCGGACCAGAGGGCGATCCAACGAACCTGGGACGGTCGCGCGGTCTCCTCCAGGTGGCGGAGGTAGCCCGATCCCGGCCGCAGCTGCGCGGCCGCCGGGCCCGGGCCCAGATAGCTCGAGTAGCTGCCCCGGTGGGGGGCACCGATCGTCACGCAGGTCGCCACGGTGTCCTCGCCGCCGAGGAGCTGGACGTAGTGGCGGGCGATGATCCCGCCCATCGAGTGGCCGACGAGGTGTACCCGCGGGGCCCCGGTGCGGCGCCGCAGCCGCGCGATCTCGGCGTCGAGCAGCGCGGCGATCTGGTCGAGGTCGTGCACCAGTGGGTTGTAGTTGAGGCCCTGCACGGTGCGGAACCCCGCGCGCCGCAGCGCCCGCGACATCACCAGAAACGCGCTGCGGTTGTGGACGTAGCCGTGCACGAGCATGACCGGCATGTCCGCGGCGGCACCCGCCGGCGCGCCGGCGCCGACCTCCTCCGCGTCCGCGGAGTTGGCCGCCCGTCCGGCCGTGACGCCGGGAAGGAGGCCCAACGGGTAGGTCGACAGGTGGAACGAGGTCAGCACGGCCTCCCGCGCCAGCCCGGCATAGGACCGAGGTCGCAGCAGGGCTCGCGCGACCGACGACGCCTGGCGGCACAGGAGCTCGCCGGCCCCCGGCTGCGCCTCGTGGTCCACCGCACCCCCTCCGAACACCTGTGGGCCCGACCCCTCGGGCGGGTTCGGAATACCCAACATTCTGCCCGGATAACCGGTCGGCCGGTGACTCCGGGACGCGAGGTCGGTGCCCGCCCGCCGCGGGCCGGTGACTCCGCGACGTGAGGTCGGTGCCCGCCCGCCGCGCCTCACCCGGGGGCGTCGCACCCGGGGGACTGGTCGTCGCCCCCGGGTTCGGGCGCGTCCGGCGCGGTCGGGTCGACGAAGACGTCCCCGTCGAACACCTCCACCGGCAGGACGCCCAGGGACGCGCCCTGTCCACCGACGCGCCGGCCGTCGCGGGTCCACACCCGCCCGTCGGCAGCCTCGACGCGGCCGCTCTCCTCGCACCAGTGTACGGCGGTGTCGGGCGCGGCGAAGGCGCGCAGGCTCCCGCCGCCCCGCAGCAGCACCACCTCCTCCTCCTCCTCACCCACGGGCACGGTCGTGGCGCCGCGCGGGTCGACCTCGTCGATGGCCGCCACGGGTTCGTAGGGAGCCGCCGGTGGCAAGGCCTGCACCGTGAGGTAGGCGATGCCCACGCCGACGAGGGCGAGGCCGGTGAGGACGCTGGCGACCACCCATTGCAGGCCGAGCGGTCCGCGCAGGATGATCTTGCGGGCGCGGGCCGCCGCCCGGGGTGGCAAGTAGCCGCGCGGTCCGAAGTCCGGGTCGCTCATCGCGGCCATGATCGCTCGTGCGTGCGTCGATCGGCGGCGGAATGGGTGCGTGAATCGATCGCGGGTTATGCTGCCCGCCACCACTCGGGGCGTCGCGAGCCCGGGACCGGTGCCATGGGCGCTCGTGCTCGGCCGCCGTGCTCGAGTGGCGACGGTCCCCACGGGAGGGAGTTCTTGTGGCGGTTCGGGTGTTGATCGCGAAGCCCGGCCTGGACGGGCACGACCGAGGTGCGAAGATCGTCGCCCGCGCGCTACGGGACGCCGGCTTCGAGGTCGTCTATTCCGGCCTGCACCAGACTCCCGAGCAGATCGTCGAGGCCGCGCTGCAGGAGGACGTGCAGGTCGTCGGCCTGTCGATCCACTCGGGGGCGCACATGACGCTGTTCCCCCGGGTCGTCGACCTGCTGCACGAACGCGGGGCGGACGACATCGTCGTCTTCGGCGGCGGGATCGTCCCGAAGGAGGACATCGCCGAGCTGAAGGCGCGCGGCGTCGCCGAGATCTTCACTCCCGGCGCGTCGACGTCCGACATCATCGAGTGGGTGCGCGACCACGTCCCCGCCCGCGACCAGGCGCCCTCCTGACCCCCGTGCCCGTGGCGCAGGCGGCGGCGTCCCGCTGCTTCGCCAGACCCGGGTGCGCGGCCATGCCGCGGCCCAGACCCCCGACCGGCTCGACGAGGAACGCGACCGATGGACTTGATGGAGTATCAGGGCAAGGAGCTCTTCCGCTCGCACGGCATCCCCACCACGCCGCGCGGTGAGGTGACCCGCGACGCGGCGGAGGCCGAGCGCCTCGCCGCGGGCTTCGGCGGCCCGGTGATGGTCAAGGCGCAAGTGCTCACGGGCGGCCGGGGCAAGGCCGGAGGGGTGAAGTACTGCCCCGACCCGTCCGCGGCTCGCGAGGCCGCCGAGGCGATCCTCGGGCTCGACATCAGCGGGCACACCACCGAGCTCGTGCTCGTGGAGCCCGCCAGCGACATCGCCGAGGAGTACTACCTCTCGGTGTTGCACGATCGGGTCACCAAGGGCTACCTGGTGATCGCCTCGGTCGAGGGCGGTGTCGAGATCGAGGAGGTCAACCGCCGGACCCCCGAGAAGGTCGTCAAGGCCGAGCTCGACCCCACCCGGTCGCTCTCGGACCGCCAAGCGCGCGAGATCCTCGAGCAGGCGCAGTTCCCGGCGGAGGTGGTCGACGAGGCCGCGAGCCTGCTGACCCGCCTCCACCAAGGCTTCGTCGCGAGCGACGCGACCCTGTTCGAGATCAACCCGCTGATCAAGACCACCGAGGGGCGCGTGATCGCGCTCGACTCGAAGGTGTCGATCGACGGGTCCGCGTTGTTCCGCCACCCCGAGCTCGAGGGCTGGGGCGACGTGGTCGGGGGCGACAGCCGTGAGGCGCAGGCGCAGCAGAAGGGCCTGCAGTACGTCGAGCTCGACGGCGACATCGGGGTCATGGGCAACGGTGCGGGCCTCGTGATGGCGACCCTCGACGTCGTCAACGAGGCGGGGGGGCACCCCGCGAACTTCCTCGACGCCGGCGGTGGCGCCTCCGCCGAATCCATGGCCACCGGCATCGCGTTCGTGCTCGAGAACCCCGAGGTGTCAGCGATGCTCGTGAACATCTTCGGCGGCATCACCCGCTGCGACGACGTGGCCCATGGCGTGCTCGGGGCGATCGAGCAGATCGGCGGGCTCGACAAGAAGCTCGTCGTCCGGCTCGACGGCACGAACGCCGACGCGGGTCGCGACATCCTCGAGCAGGCCGGCAACCCGAACCTCGTACCCGCCGAGAAGATGGACGACGCCGCACAGAAGGTCGTCGAACTCGCCGGTGAGTCCCGCTAGGCGCCCGCCACACGCGCGCGAAGGAGAACACGACGTTGAGCATCCTGATCGACCAGCAGACGAAGGTCATCGTCCAGGGCACCGGAGCCCAGGGGACCTTCCACGCGCAGCGCAACCAGCGCTACGGCACGAACGTCGTCGGCGGTGTGCATCCCAAGAAGGGCGGGCAGACGTGGGAGGAGCTCGGGCTCCCGCTGTTCCCCAACGTGGCGGAGGCCGTGGCCGAGACCGGGGCGAACACCTCGATGATCATGGTGCCGGCCCCGTTCACCAAGGACGCGATCCTCGAGGCACACGAGGCGGGCATCGAGACGATCGTGACGGTGACCGAGGGCATGCCGGTGCACGACATGGCGGTCGTGTACAACACGTTGTACCCGCGTCGCGACGACGGGACGTTCGCGAAGGAGGGACGGCCGGTCCTCATCGGGCCGAACTGCCCGGGGATCATCAGCCCCGGCAAGGCGAACGTCGGGATCATCCCCGGTGAGATCACCATGCCCGGCAACGTCGGACTGGTCTCGCGCTCGGGGACGCTGACGTACCAGATCATGCACGAGCTCGCGCTCGCGGGGATCGGGGTGTCGACCTGTGTCGGGATCGGGGGTGACCCGATCATCGGCAGCGACTTCCTCGACGTGATCGAGCGGTTCGCCGAGGACGACGCCACGGAGGCGATCGTGTTCGTCGGCGAGATCGGTGGCACCGAGGAGCAGAAGGTCGGTCGCTGGATCGCCGACCACATCCCGCAAACGCCCGTCGTGGCCTACGTGGCCGGGTTCTCCGCGCCGCCGGGCAAGCAGATGGGCCACGCCGGAGCCATCGTGAAGGAAGGCGGCGAGGGCGGCGAGACGGCCGCGGAGAAGAAGGCCGACCTGGAGCAGCTCGGGATCTGGGTGGGTGGCAACCCGACCGAGACGGCGCAGAAGATGATCCAGGCGCTCGGCCGCTAGAGCCGGGCTCCGCGAGTGGTCCGAGGGTGGTCGTGAGTGGTCCGCGAGTCGTCGCGAGTGGCCTGCGGGTGGTCGCGAGTGGTCCGTGGGTCGCCGGGTCAGCCCAGGACGTACTGCCAGATCGCGAAGTAGTGGGCCGTGCTCGCGGCGATGACGAGCAGATGGAAGATCTCGTGGAAGCCGAGCCACGACGGGAACGGGTCGGGCCACTTGAGGGCGTAGACGACCGCACCGAGCGTATAGAAGAAGCCGCCTAGGACGATGAGTCCCACGCCCTCCCACGGGAGGGCCTGCACGATCTGGCTCATGGGGACCACCGCGAGCCAGCCCACGGCGATGTAACCGGCGGTGCTGAGCCAGCGGGGCGCGGTGAGGGGCGAGGCCGCGATGAGCGCCCCGATCCCGGCGACCCCCCACGCGACGACGAGGCTCCACGTCCGCCAGCTGCCGTCGAGCGTGTGGAAGGCGACCGGCGTGAAGGAGCCGGCGATGAACAGCTGGATCATTGCACCGTCGAACCGTGCCAGCAGCGCCCGCACACGCTGGCTCCACGGGACGAGGTGGTAGAGGCTCGACACCGTGTAGAGGCCCACGAGGGTGCTGCCGAACACGATGACCGTGGCCTGCGTGGCCAGCGCGTTCGCCGACTCCCAGAGCAGCCAGAAGCCCAGCACGGCCAGCGGAACCGCCAGCCCGTGGAAGGCGCCACGGAGCCAGGGACGCCCGTCCGGACGAGCAGCGGTGGCGAGCGTGGCAGCAGTGGTCATGGAGGGCCTCTCGAGGGCCTGGTGCCCGGTTGGGACCAAGCGGACCGTAACACGTGCGGACCGTGTCGACCGACGCGCGGGGAGCTTGAGGCTCTCCGACGTGAGGCCCACCCCGGGCCACAAGGGTCCGGTTGGCTGCCCCGTTCAACGCGCGACGGCCTGGTGGTCTTCCCGCGGAGGCCTCTGGCCGTTATGCGGCCGCTCGCGTGTCCGTTCTGCGGCCGGTCGCGCGCCTTCCGGCGGTGGGGCGGCCCCGATCGTGCGTCCGACGCGCGGTGGGGTTGCCCGCGCATCCGCGGGTAACCGCACCGCGGTTCTTGGGTCGGCGGCGTTGGGGATCTGATGGGGGTACGCGTGCCCGCGGATGCGCGGGTAACCGCACGGCGGTTCGTGGGTCGGTGGCGTTGGGGATCTGATGCGGGTACGTGTGCTCGCGGATGCGCGAGTAACCGCACCGCGGTCCGGAGGCGGACTGGCGCGCGCGGCTGCGGATCCGCGGGCGTGTTGTCGGTGGCCCGCGTTGGCCCCACAGGGCTGGCCTCAGCGTCGGGTTGAGGGATCCGGACCCCGACAGGCATGATCGCGCCGCCACCCGGCGCCGCCGCCACCCGGGCGCCGCCGCGACCCGGTTGCACCGCCACCCGGTTGCACCGCCCACCGCTGCCGCACGCCGAGGAGCGCGTCCCATGTCCTCCCGCCTCGTCGTGCTGGCATCCGGTTCGGGCTCGAACCTGCAGGCCCTGCTCGATGCCCCGGATCTGGCCCCCGAGATCGCGCTCGTCGCCAGCGACCGCGCGGGGGCCACTGCGCTGGAGCGGGCCGCTCGCGCGGGCATCGCGACGTCCTGTGTGCCCTTCCGTGGGAGCGAGGACCGCGACGCCTGGGCCGAGGAGCTCGGCGAGGCCGTCGCGGCGGCCGCCCCCGATCTCGTCGTCCTGGCCGGGTTCATGCGGGTGCTGCCGCCGCCCTTCGTGCGCCGCTGGCCGATGTTCAACGTGCACCCGTCGCTCCTGCCCGCCTTCCCGGGAGCCCGCGCGGTCGAGGCCGCGCTGGAGTGGGGGGTGAAGGTCTCCGGCGCGACGGTGCACTTCGTCGACGAGGAGGTCGACCACGGTCCGATCGTCGCCCAGGAGGCGGTGCCCGTCACTCCCGACGACGACGCGGCCAGCCTGCACGCACGCATCCAGACGGTCGAGCACCGTCTGCTCCCCGCAGCGGTCCGCCTCCACGCGGAGGGTCGGCTCCGATCGGAGGGCCGACGCGTGCACGTGGTGGACTGAAGGACGTCCCCGCGCGTTCGTCCAGAGAGGAGCATCCGCATGACCGACGTCCTCCCGGTCCGTCGCGCCCTGCTGTCGACGTACGACAAGACCGGTCTCGACGAGTTGGCGCAGGGACTCACGGAGCTCGGCGCGGGGCTCGTGTCGACGGGGTCGACCGCCCGAAGGCTGCGCGAGGCCGGCGTGCAGGTCACCGAGGTCGCCGAGGTCACCGGCTTCCCCGAGATTCTCGACGGGCGGGTCAAGACCCTGCACCCGGCGATCCATGGGGGCCTGCTCGCGAACCGGGACGAGCCGGGGCACGGTGACGCCCTCGCGCGGCACGGCATCGCGACGATCGACCTGCTCGTCGTGAACCTCTACCCGTTCGAGCAGGCGATCGCCGATCCCGCGACCGGCGACCGCGAGGCCGTCGAGATGATCGACATCGGCGGCCCGGCGATGGTGCGGGCCGCGGCGAAGAATCACCGGCACGTCGCGGTACTGACCGATCCCTCCGATTACGGACCGCTGCTGGAGGAGTTGCGACGGGACGGAGGGCTGACCGTCGCGCGCCGCCGGGAGCTCGCCGCGCGTGCGTTCGCGCACACGGCCCGCTACGACGCCGCCATCGCCGCATGGTTCGCCGGTACCGGGGAGTCCGAGGTGTTCCCGGAGACGTTCGCGACGTACACGCGGGCCGGGGAGCTGCGCTACGGCGAGAATCCCCATCAGCGGGCGGCCTACTACGTGGATGCGCAACCCTGGGGTGTCGGGTCGGCGGTGCAGCACCACGGCAAGGAGTTGTCGTACAACAACCTGCTCGACACCGACGCCGCGTGGCTCGCGGCGAGCGAGTTCAACGAGCCGTGCGTCGCGATCATCAAGCACACCAACCCGGCGGGCCTCGCGGTGGCGGACACCCTGGCCGAGGCCTACCCGCCTGCCCTGGCGGGAGACCCGGTCAGCGCCTTCGGGGGGATCGTCGCCTGCAACCGCACCGTCGACGGCGCCACCGCCGAGCGGATCGCCGAGGTGTTCACCGAGGTGGTCGTCGCGCCGGGGTACGAGCCGGAGGCGCTCGAGGTGCTCACGCAGAAGTCCGCGCTGCGGGTGCTCGAGATCGCTCGGCCCGAGGCGCCGCGGCGCGCCGCGACCCACCGGACCGTGAGCGGGGGACTGCTGGTGCAGGACCTCGACGATCCCGCCGAGGAGCCCGGTGCATGGAGCCAGGCGACCGACACGGCCCCGGACGAGGGCACGCGTCGGGACCTCGTCTTCGCGTGGCGCGCGGTCAAGCACGTCAAGTCGAACGCGATCGTCCTCGCCCGTGACGGCGCGATCGTCGGTGTCGGGGCGGGGCAGATGTCCCGGGTGGACAGCGTCCGGCTCGCCGTCGACAAGGCGGGGGAGCGGGCGCAGGGAGCGGTGCTCGCGAGCGACGCGTTCTTCCCGTTCAGCGACGGACCCGAGGCGGCCCTGGAGGCGGGGATCCGCGGCATCGTGCAGCCGGGGGGTTCCAAGCGCGACGCCGACACGGTCGCCGTCTGCGACGAGCACGCCGTGCCGATGCTGCTCACCGGGGTCCGCCACTTCCGGCACTGACGGATCAGGCTCGATCGTCGCGGTTGGCGGGCCCCCGGACTCACGCACGGTGCGCCGGGGAATGCTGTGTCGGCCGTCCCCGTTGGGGACGGGGCCGCCGACGACTTGGAGCGCGACCGTGAGGACCCCGGACGAACCCACCGCCGTCGCTGATCGCATCCTCGACCGCTACCGGACCTTCGCCGTGGTCGGTGCGTCGAACAGGCCGAACCGTCCCAGCCACGGGGTGATGGGCGTGCTCGAACGCCACGGGTACCACGTGATCCCGGTGACCCCGACGGCGTCCGAGGTGCGCGGTCACCAGGCGTATCCCGCCCTCGCCTCGGTCCCGGAGCCCATCGACGTGGTCGACATCTTCCGCCGGTCGGACGCCGCGGGGGAGCACGTCGACGAGGCCGTCGCCGTGGGTGCGAGGGCCGTGTGGATGCAGCTGGGGGTGATCGACGAGGCCGCGGCACAGCGGGCACGAGACGCCGGACTCGAGGTCGTGATGGATCGCTGCCCCGCGATCGAGCTGAGCCGGCGGGAGGGCGAGCGAGCCTCGGCCTGAGCGCGGGTCCTTCGCCGACGGGCCGATCTACCGACGGGCTCGTTTCCGGTGAGGAGTACGGCGCGCGGCCCCGGACAAGGGAGCTCGTGGGCGTTGTTCCGCGAGGCCGGGGCCGATCACTATCCCGTCGGCGCGGACGGGACCCACGCCGCGGTCAGCCCGCGGGTGCCGTAGGGGGCTGCGGCGGCCGTTGGCCGCTCACCCGAACGGTTCCTCCAGCAGCGGCGCCGCCTTCGACACGACCGACCGCAGCCGTGCGAGCGCCTCCTCGTCGCGGGGCACCGCGGGGAGCTCATCCCCCGCGGCATGGTCCCAGTCGCGGGCGACGTCGACGGGTTCGCGGCCGGTCAGCGCGGCCGCGGCCTGGGCGGCGGCCCCCAGCGCGACGTGCTCCTCGGTGGACGGCACGCGCAGGGCGCGGCCGGAGAGGGCCCGCACGATCGATCTCCAGGCCTCCCCGCGCGCCCCACCACCGACCAGGATCAGCGGGGCCGAGGGGTCGAGGCCGGAGCCGAGCGCGTCGAGCTCGTCGAGGCCCGCGAGGAGCGCCCCGGCGGCGCCCTCGTACGCGGCGCGCAGCACGGCCTCGGGCGGCGTGTCGTGCCGCAACCCCACGAGCGTGCCGGTCGCTCCGGGGTGGTTCGGGGTCCGCTCCCCGTCGAGGTAGGGCAGCAGGGTGACGTCCGTGCGGTCGGCGATCGCGTCCCGCTCGAGCCCGAGGAGAGCGGCGATCCGGTCGACCGCGAGGGTGCAGTTGAGCGTGCACGCGAGGGGCAGCCAGCGGCCGGTCGCGTCGGCGAACCCCGCGACGGTGCCGCTGGGGTCGACGACGGGTTGCTCGCTGACGGCGTAGACCGTGCCGCTCGTGCCGAGGCTCATGACCGGAGTGCCGGGGGCGACGCCGAGCGCGAGTGCGGCGGCCATGTTGTCGCCGGTGCCGGCCCCGACCGGGATCCCGCGGGGCAGGCCGAACCGCTCGGCGCCCCGGTGATCGACCTCGCCGGCAGGGTCGGCCGGGCCGTGCACGGGAGGCAGCGCCGCGACGTCGAGCTCGAGCCGTTCGAGGAGCTCTTCGTCGTAGCTCTCGGAGTGACTCGACCACCAGCCTGTCCCGGACGCGTCGCCGCGGTCGGTCGTCGGCGATCCGACCAGCTGGCCGTTCAGCCAGTCGTGGGGCAGGCAGACCCCGCTGGCCGCGGCGGCGCGTGCGGGCTCGTGCTCCCGAAGCCACGCCCATTTCGTCGCGGTGATGGAGGCGACCGGCACGACGCCGACGCGCTCGGCCCACGCTCGCGCGCCCCCCAGGGCGACGGTGAGCCGCTCGGCCTGCGGGGCCGAGCGCGTGTCGTTCCACAAGAGGGCCGGCCGCAAGGGCTCGCCGTCGGCGTCGTGCACGACGAGGCCGTGCTGCTGACCCCCGACGGCGATGGCGGCGAGCTCCCCGGCCCGTCCGGTCGCCCGCAGGGCGTGTCCCAGCGCCTCCCTCCAGACGCCGGGGTCGGTCTCGCGCGCCCCGTCCGTACCGGTCACCTCGTGTGGTGCGTCGCCCCGTGCGACGATGTGGCCGCCGTCGGCATCCACCACGACGACCTTGGTCGCCTGCGTCGAGCAGTCCGCGCCTGCGACGAGGGGCATCGTGTCGCTCCTCCCGTGGTGTCACCGGGGCCGCACGTCGGTCGTGTGGCGCGTGGGGCCGACTGCGCCGATCCGTCCGCCGGATCGGGCGGATCGTCCGCCGGCACCTTAGCAGCCATTTGTTGACACGATCGACATATCGTGGGTCGGGTGCGAGAGTGTGCGGCTCGAACCGAGGGGCGGGAGGGGAGTGCCGATGCACCGGGTGGCGCTATGAACGGGCCGGTCACGCTCGTGGCGGGCGAGGACCGTGTCACGATCGATCCCGCCGCGGGCGGGCGCCTGACCTCGTTCGTCGCGGGCGGGCGGGAGCGTCTGCTCACCGCACCGGGCGACCCGAGCGATGTCGATCAGCGCCGAAGTGGTTGGGGGTGCTTCCTCATGGCTCCCTGGGTCGGGCGCCTCGCGCAGGCACGGCTGCCGGACGGTCGGACGGTGCCCGCGACCTGCGGCGCCCACGCCATCCACGGCACCGCGCTCGACGTCCCGTGGTCGGTCACCGGGCCGGCCCCCGGACCAGCGCCCGAGCCCCCGACGTCGGCCCGGCTCACGTGCGAGCTGTCCGGCGGAGGGTGGCCGTGGAGCGCGTCGGTCGACGTGGAGGCCCGGATCCGGCCCGGCGAGCTCGAGCTCGTGGTCACCCTCACCGCCCACGAGGGCCCGATGCCCGCCGCGGTCGGCTGGCACCCGTGGTTCGCCCGGCCGAACACCGGCGACGTCGCCCTGGAGCTCGCGGCCGAACGTGTCCTCGTCACGGACGGCGAGCTGCTGCCCGACGGCACGGCCGCGCCGGCCGAGGGAGCGCTCGATCTGCGGGACGCGCCCCCGCTCGGCGCGCGGCGGCTCGACGACTGCTTCATCGACGTCGCCGAGCCCGCCCGCGTGCGCTGGCCGGATCTCGTCCTGGACCTCGCCATGGGCGCGGAGGTCTACGTCGTCCACACGCCAGCCCACGGGTTCTGCGTCGAGCCGCAGACCGCCTGGCCCGACGCCGCGAACCTCTCGGCCGCGGGTGTCCCGGGCACCGGCCACGCGCAGCTGGCGGCCGGCGAGCAGCTCACCACGACGACGCGTTGGGTGTGGCAGGAGGTCCCCGGGTAGCGACGCCGGTCACCGGTCCGGGTCGTCGATCAGCGCGCGCAGCAGGACACCGGCACCGCCCCGGACGGGCGCACCGCCGATGATCCGGGAGCGCAGGACCTCCACGGGTGCCCAATGCGCGGCCAACACGCGGTGTCGGATCTCGCGCGCGATCGGTTCGTGCAGCCACGGGTGCAGGGGGGTGAAGTACCCGCCCAGCACGACCACCGGGGCACCGATCAGGTTGATCGAGGACGCGAGCGCGATCCCGAGACGGCTGCCGATGTCCTCGAGCGCTGCCAGGATCCGGGCGTCGCCGTTCGTGGCGGCCGCGGCGATCTCCGGGACGGGGTGCACGGGCGCCGTGGGGGACGTGAGGCGCACGTCCCGTGGGCTGTACCCCGACTGCCGGAGCAGGGCCCGCAGCCCCGCGAACGTCTCCACGCATCCCCGGCTCCCGCAGGCGCAGGACGGCCCGTCGGGGGCGAGCGTCATGTGACCCAGCTCGCCGCCGAATCCGGTCCCGCCCCGGTACAGCTCGCCCCCGGTCACGAGTCCGGCCCCCACGCCCGCGTAGCCCGAGACGTAAACGAAGTCGGGCGTGTCACGGCCGGCGGACTCCCACCGCTCCGCGAGCGCCGCCAGGTTCGCCTCGTTCTCCAGTCGGACCTCGAGCGCACCCCCCAGGTGATCGCGCAGCAACCGGGCGACGGGCACGCGCCCCCACCGCAGGTTCGGCGCGACGATGAGCTCCCCCCGAGTGGGGTCGACGAGCCCGGGCAACCCGACCGTGACCCCGACGGGCCGCAGACCACCGGCCCGCAGGCGCTCGAGGGGGCGCGAGACGAGGGCGCCGAGGGCCTCGATCGTCTCTCCGGGGTCCTCGCCCCGGTTCTCACGGCGGAGGAAACCCTCGTCCCGCACCCGGCCGAGCAGGTCGATCGCCGCGAACGACAGGTGATCCACGCTGACCTCGAGGCCGAGCGCCACGAACGTATCCCCGTCGAGTCCGATCGCCCGGCCCGGGCGGCCCGCCCCGCGGGTGGGCCGCTCCCCGTTCTCGCGGACGAGGCCCCGCGCCAGCAGCTCGCCGACCAGGCTCGAGACCGTCGACTTGTTGAGGGCGGTGGCGGCGACGATCTCCGCCCGGGAGACAGTGCCCCGGTCAGCGACGGTGCGCAGCACCAGGCCGAGGTTGTGCCGCCGCATGTTCCTGGGGCTGAGGGCGGTGGGGGGCGCCATGGTTCGCTCCTCCCACTCCTCGCCGACCGGGAACGTTCGCCGTCCACGTACCAATATACGGAAGAATCGGTCGCGGGCGGGGCGGTTGTCACGGACGGGTGTGATGAGCCGTGGACCTCCGACGATCGATCGCGGGGACGGTGCGACCACGGTTTCCCCGCGGCGTTCGGGCCCGCCGACGGCCGGATGGGGCGGCCGTGTCTGCCGCATGGTGGGGTGACGGCTGGTCGAGATCGCTCGGAATCGTGGGACCAAACGCCTTGACATCCTCGTAATGGGCTCGTAGCCTCCATATTAGTTGTCTGCAACTACATATTGTCGAGCAGGAGTCCGAGCAGGACCCCGAGCCAGTGAGGACGGGCTGGAGTCGGACTCGGGCATGGAGGGAATCGCATGTCGATGCACATCCCCGCAATCCCGGCTAGGACCCCGCGCGTCCTGCTCTCCGTGCTGGCGGTGCTGGCGCTGCTCGTGGCGGCCTGCACCGGCGGCGTGGACGAGGAGGTCGCCGATGACGCCGGCGACGAGGAGCCGGACGCCGAGACCGATGACTCCGAAGACCCCGATGAGGCGGAGGACGCCGACGACGGCGAGCCCGACGAGGCCTCGGACGAGGAGGGCGAACTGTCGCTCTGGTACCTCGACGACCACGAGCCGCAGGTGGCCGATGCGGTCGAGCGGTTCAACGAGGAGTACCCGGACGTCGAGGTCGACGCACGCCCGGTGGAGAACGACCCGTACAAGACCGAGCTGCAGACCGCGATGGGTACCGACGCGCAGCCCGACGTGTTCCACAACTGGACCGGCGGTGGCCTGGCGCAGTATGTGGACGCAGGGCTCGTCGAGCCGATGACCGACTACATGGAGGAGAACCCCGACTGGGCGGACGAGCTCGCCGACCCCGCGATCGACTCGGGCACGATCGACGGCGAGGTCTACGCGGCGCCGACCATCCTCGGCGCGGCGTACATGTGGTACCGCACCGACATCTTCGACGAGCACGGCCTCGAGCCGCCCGAGACCTACGACGAGTTCCTCGAGATCATCGAGACCCTGCAGGACGAGGGGCTCGCGCCCATCTCCCTGGCGAACGGCCCGCAGTGGCCCGGCGCCTTCTGGTTCATCTACTTCTCCGCCCGTCACGGCGGCCCCGAGCCCTTCCTCGACGCCTTCAACCGCGAGGAGGGCGGCACGTTCGAGGACGAGTCGTTCGTCGAGGCGGGTGAGAGCCTCCAGGAGCTCGTCGAGATGGACGCCTTCGTCGAGGGCTTCAACGGGCTCGAGTACGACACGGGCGATTCCCGTGCCCCCCTCTACGCCGGCGATGCCGCCATGGAGCTCATGGGCGACTGGAACATGAACGCTATCCGGGACGAGGCGCCCGACATGGAGGACGACTTCGACTTCTTCGAGTTCCCGGCGATCGAGGACGGCACCGGTGAGCAGGACGTGCTCGTCGGTGGCGCGAACGGCGCCTTCTCGGTGTCCGAAGCCGTGGACGATCCCGACCTCGCCTTCGAGTTGGTGCGGTACCTGAGCGACTCGCAGTCCGCGCAGATCGTGGTCGACGAGGCGCTCGGGACGCCGGCCAGGACCGACGGGGTCGAGATCGAGGACCCGGTCGTGCAACGCTTCGTCGACACCATCGATGGTGCCGACCACCTGCAGCACTACTACGACCAGTTCCTGCCGCCGGACATGGCGGCCACGCACCTCGAGACCACGCAGCAGCTCTTCGGGCTCGACATCACGCCCGAGGAGGCTGCCGCGGAGATGGAGGCCGAGGCCGAGGCCGGCGGCCTGGAAGAGGAAGTGGAGTGACCCTCATCCGCCCGGCGCTGGTCGTGCCGGGTGGGTCCTGATCGACACTGCCCGTCGGAAGTCCACGTGGTGGGGACGCGGAGCGCGTCCCCACCACGTGGGTCGGGAGCGAGGCGATGAGCGAACCACGACCGCAGGGCCCGGAGGTGGTCGCGGCCCCTTCGGGCCAGCGCGGTGCCACGGCACAGGAGCCGCATGTGGCCGCGCAGCCGACCCGCGGCGCGGCGGAGGTCGAGTCGGGTGAGGCTGGTCACCGGCGCGGCAAGCTGAGCGAACGCGACGGGCCGGCGATCATCATGTTCCTGGCTCCGGCCGCGCTGGTCTACGTGGTCTTCGTGGTCTGGCCGATCCTCAATTCCTTCTACTTCAGCACGCTCGAGTGGGACGGGATCAGCGAACCGGTCTTCGTCGGTCTCCAGAACTTCCGGGAGATCATCGGTGACTCGGTGGCGTGGCTCTCGCTGCGGAACAACATCGTCGTCGTGCTCGCGTCGCTGGCGTTCCAGCTCCCCATCGGCTTGGCGCTGGCCCTGCTGCTGATCAGTCCGATCCGCGGTACGCGGGTGTTGCGCACGGTGTTCTTCCTGCCGCTGCTCATGTCGACCGTCGCCATCGGGATCCTGTGGTCGACGATGTACAACCCGACTTTCGGGGTGGTGAACCGAGCGCTCGAGGCCGTCGGCCTCGGCGCGCTGACCCAGCCGTGGCTGGGTCAGCCGAGCACCGCGTTGCCCGCCCTCATCGTCGTCATCTGTTGGCAGTTCATTCCGTTCTACATGATCCTCTACCGCGCGGGACTCACGGCGATCCCCGAGGAGGTGAACGAGGCCGCGGCGGTGGACGGGGCCAAGCCCTGGTCGCGGATCCGCTACGTGACTCTGCCGCTGCTCAAGGGGACGACCCGCACGGCGGTCCTGCTGGCGGTGATCGGCTCCCTCAAGTACTTCGACCTGATCTACATCATGACCGGTGGCGGGCCGGGCCGGGCCACCGAGGTCCTCGCCACCTACATGTACGGTCAGGCCTTCACCCGCGGGAACATGGGCTACGGCAGCGCGATCGCGGTGGTGCTGTTCGTGCTGGCGATGGTGGCCACGTTGCTGGTGCTGCACCAGACCCGCCAGGTCGAGGAGGACTAGGGCGATGGTCAAGCGGCACCTGATCCGGTTCGCGCCCCTCTACCTGCTGGCGGCGATCGCGACGCTGTTCGCGCTCTACCCCTTCCTGTTCATGATCCAGACGGCCCTGCGCACGCAGGGGGAGTTCCTGCAGGGGCCGTTGGGCCTGCCCCTGCCCCCGACGTTCGAGAACCTCGAGTTCGTCCTGTCGGCGCAGTTCCTGCGGTACTTCCTGAACAGCATCGTGGTCTCGACGATCTCGGTGGGCGCGGCGACGCTGTTCGGCGCGATGGCGGCCTACCCCCTCGCGCTCATGAAGTTCCGGTCCAATCGCGTGATCTACGTGGCGTTCATCGCCGGCCTCATGATCCCGATCCACGCGATCATCATCCCGGTGTTCGTTCTCACCCTGCAGATCGGGCTCTACGACTCGATCTGGGCGCTCGTCGGCCCGTACATCGGGTTCAGCCTGCCGATCACGGTCCTGATCCTGACCGAGTTCTTCCGCGGCCTGCCCCGGGAGATCCTCGAGGCGGCCAGCGTCGACGGGGCCGGCCACTTCCGCCGGTTCTGGAGCGTGCTGCTGCCCCTGGCCAAGCCCGCCGTCGCGACCGTGTCGATCTACAACCTGATCTTCATCTGGAACGAGTTCATCTTCGCGTTGACCCTCACGTCGTCGAGGAGCAACGCGACGCTGCCGGTGGGGCTCCGAGAGCTGTTCGGCCAGTTCGGTGTCAACGTGCCCGCCGTCATGATGGCCCTCACCGCAGCCAGCCTCCCCGTGCTGATCTTCTACTTCTTCGCGCAGGACCGCGTGATGCAAGGGCTCACGGCCGGCGCGGTCAAGTAGCCCCGATGCCACGAGACCGCGCCGCTGCGCGCCCCCGACAAGGAGTGCTCCATGCCCGTTGAACCGTCCCCCGAGAACAAGTTCAGCTTCGGTCTGTGGACCGTCGGGTGGCAGGCCCGTGACCCCTTCGGCGAGCCGACCCGAGCTGCCCTCGACCCCGTCGAGACCGTGCACCGGCTGGCGGAGATCGGAGCGTGGGGGGTGACCTTCCACGACGACGATCTGGTGCCCTTCGCCTCGGACGAGGCGGAACGCGAACGCCACGTGAAGCGCTTCCGGGAGGCCCTCGAGGAGACCGGGCTCGTCGTGCCGATGGCGACGACCAACCTCTTCGGTCACCCCGTCTTCAAGGACGGCGCGCTCACCAGCAACGACCGCTCGGTGCGCCGGTTCGCCCTGCGCAAGGTCATGCGCAACCTCGACCTCGCCGCGGAGCTGGGGGCCTCCACCTACGTGTTCTGGGGCGGCCGCGAGGGCTCGGAGATCGATGCGGCCAAGGATTCCTACGCCGCGCTCGAGCGGTACCGCGAGGGGATCGACACGCTCGCGCAGTACGTGACCGAGCGGGGCCACGGCCTGCGGTTCGCGCTGGAGCCCAAGCCCAACGAGCCGCGCGGTGACCTCCTGCTGCCGACGGTCGGGCACATGCTCGCGTTCATCTCCACGCTCGACCACGCCGACATGGTCGGCGTGAACCCCGAGGTGGGGCACGAGCAGATGGCCAACCTGAACGTGGTGCACGGCGTCGCGCAGGCCCTGTGGCAGGGCAAGCTGTTCCACATCGACCTGAACGGCCAGCACGGGCCGAAGTTCGACCAGGACCTCGTGTTCGGGCACGGCGACGTGCAGAGCGCGTTCTACCTCGTCGACCTGCTCGAGCACGGACCGCTGGGCGGAGGGCCCACCTACGACGGCCCGCGCCATTTCGACTTCAAGCCGCTGCGCACCGAGGATCCTCGTGCGGTGTGGGCCTCGGCGGCGTCGAACATGCGCACCTACCTGCTGCTGAAGGAGCGGGCGGCGGCGTTCCGGGCCGACCCCGAGGTGCAGCAGCTGCTCGCGAGCGGCAAGGTCACCGAGCTCGCCACGCCGACGTTGGCGCCCGGCGAGACCCCCGAGGAGTTGCTGGGGGACACCTCGGCGTTCGAGCGTTTCGACGCCGACGGGGTCGGTGCCCGCGGTTACGGGTTCGTGGAGCTCGACCAGCTCGCGCTCGAGCACCTGCTCGGGGCCCGATGACCCTCGTCCGTGGGCCCTACACGTGGGCCGAGGAGACGCGATGACCAGCACCCATGAGGCGGGCCTCCCGCCCTACGCCGACGCGTCGACACCCGTGGCGCAGCGGGTGGACGACCTGCTCGCGCGGATGACGCGGGAGGAGAAGCTCGCGCAGCTCGGCAGCGCCTGGGCGTTCGAGCTGCTGCGGGAGGGCGAGTTCGCCCCCGACCGCGCCGGTGAGCTGCTCGGGCACGGCCTCGGTCAGGTGACGAGGATCTCGGGCGCCACGAACGCGGGTGCCCGCGAGGCGGCGGGGCTCGCCAACCGGATCCAGCGCCACCTCGTCGAGGAGACCCGGCTGGGGATCCCCGCGATCGTGCACGAGGAGAACTGCTCGGGGCTCATGGCACGGGAGTCGACGATGTTCCCGCAGGCCATCGGGGTCGCGAGCACCTGGGATCCCGGGCTGAACGAGCGCATCGCCGGCGTGATCCGCGAGCAGATGCGGGCCGTCGGGGCCCATCAGGGGCTGTCGCCGGTCCTCGACGTGTGCCGGGACGCTCGGTGGGGGCGTCTCGAGGAGACCTACGGCGAGGACCCGCATCTCGTCGCGCGCATGGGCGTGGCCTTCGTCCGCGGTCTCCAGGAAGGGTCACCCGGCGCCGGGGACCAGCGCGCGCACACCGGCGAGGGCGTGGTCGCCACCGGCAAGCACTTCGTCGGCTACGGGGCGTCCGAGGGCGGCATGAACTGGGCGCCCGCGCACATCCCCGCGCGCGAGCTGCGCGAGATCCATCTCCACCCGTTCGAGGCGGCCGTCCGCGAGGGCGGACTCCGATCGATCATGAACGCCTACCACGAGCTCGACGGGATACCGTGCGGCGCGAGCCGCGAGCTGCTCACCGACGTCCTGCGTGGCCAGTGGGGGTTCGACGGCACCGTCGTGGCCGACTACTTCTCGGTCGACCAGCTCGCCCACTATCATCGTCTGGCCGCCGACAAGTCCGAGGCGGCGGCGATGGCGCTCCGCGCGGGCATCGACGTCGAGCTGCCCAGCACCGACTGTTACGCGACCCCTCTGGCCGAAGCGCTCGATCGACACCGGGTGGACGCGGCCCACGTCGACGCGGCGGTCGCCCGGGTCCTGCGCCAGAAGTTCGAGCTGGGCCTGTTCGAGCGACCGTACGTCGACGTGGACGCGGCACCGACGGCGATGAACGCCGCGCCGCACCAGTCGCTCGCGCTGGAGACGGCACGCCGCAGCCTCGTGCTGCTCAAGAACGACGGCGACCTGTTGCCGCTCCCCGACACGCACCGGACGGTCGCGGTGATCGGGCCGAACGCGGACGCCGCCCGGCACCTGCTGGGGGACTACACCTACCCGGCGCACATCGAGACACTGCTCGAGACCCGGGAGGATGGTGCGTTCGGGGTCACGCTGCCCGACGACCATCAGGTCGAGGCGTCGGTCGGCGACGTACCCACCGTCCTCGACGAGCTACGAGCCCGGCTCGGCGAGCGCGTGCGGCACGCCCGTGGCTGCGACGTGAACACCAGCGACACGAGCGGGATCGCGGAAGCAGCGGCGCTCGCCGCCCAGTCGGACGTCGTGGTCCTGGTCGTCGGCGACAAGTCGGGTCTGACCGACGGCTGCACGAGCGGCGAGGCCCGCGACCGCGCCTCGCTGGACCTGCCCGGTGCGCAGGAGGCGCTCGCGCGCGAGGTCGTGGCCACGGGCACCCCCGTGGTCGTGGTGCTCGTTGCGGGCCGGCCCTGCGGCAGCCCGTGGCTGCACGAACAGTGCGCCGCGGTGCTGATGGCGTGGCTGCCCGGCCAAGCCGGCGGACGGGCCATCGCCGAGACCCTGACCGGTGCGGTCAACCCGAGCGGCAAGCTGCCGGTCTCGTATCCGGAGACCGTCGGACAGGTCCCGGTCTTCTACAACCACAAGGTCTCCGGCGGGCGGTCGCACTGGAAGGGGGACTACGTAGATGCCCCGAGCCGTCCGCGTTATCCGTTCGGCCACGGGTTGACGTACACCTCGTTCGTCGTCGAGGCCACGCGGATCGCCGAGGCCACCCTGCCCACGGACGGCACGGCGACGATCGAGGTCACGGTCGCCAACCGTGGTGCGCTTGCCGGGGAGGACGTCGTGCAGCTCTACGTACGCGATCCGGCGGCGAGCGTCACTCGGCCGGTGCGCGAGCTGAAGGCGTTCGCCCGCGTGGAGGCGGCGCCGGGGGAGACCCGGCGGATCGCGTTCGGCTTGCCGGGTGCGCTGCTTGGGTTCCACGGCGAGGATCTCGGCTACGTGGTCGAACCCGGCGAGGTGGAGGTCTCCGTCGGGCTCTCGTCCGCGGATCGGGTGCCCGCGGGGACCCTCACGCTCGTGGCCGGGGAGGAGGCGGAGCCCGCCAAGGTGTTCGCGGGGACGGTGACGCTCGACTGAGCCCGAGCAGGTGCCCGTGCGGCGTCCGTGCCTGCCGATTGGCACGGTCACGTACGCTGACCGCAACCGCAGGATCGGAGGCCGTGCTGTCCGGTGAGCAGCCCCACCCGCCCCGGGGGGGTCGTCGCGCGAGCGCCCGCACCGTGCTCGAGCAGGTGCACCTGGCCGGGCCTCTGTCGCGTGCCGAGCTGACCCGCCTCACCGGACTCAACCGCAGCACGGTCAAGGGCATCGTCGACGAGCTCGGCGCGGAGGGGCTCGTCATGGAGGGGGCCGCGGAGCCGCGCAAGACCCCGGGCCGTCCCTCCCGGGTCGTGCGCGTCTGCTCGGAGCGGCTCGCGGTGCTCGCCGTCGAGATCGCCGTCGACTTCGTGGCGGTCGCCACTGTCGGCCTCGGCGGCACCGTGCATCGCCAGGCCCGCGTGAGCCGCTCCCGGGAGCACCTGGACGTCGAGTCGACCAGGTCGGCGGTCCGCGAACTCGCCGCCTCCGTGATCGACGCACGAGTGCCGATCATGGGTGCCGGGGTGGCGGTGGTCGGCATCGTGCGTCGTGGCGACGGCGTCGTGCGCCTCGCCCCCAACCTCGGGTGGCGGGACGTGGAGCTCGCGTCCCTGACGCGCGGGACACTGGCGGCGCTGGGTGTCGACTGCCCGGTCTGGGTCGGCAACGAGGCCGACTTCGGTGCCCTGGCCGAGCACCGGCGCGGCGCGGCGCGCGCCCACGCGAACATGGTGTACCTGTCGGGGGAGGTCGGCATCGGCGGCGGGCTCATCGTCGACGGACAGCCGCTGGTGGGCGCCGCGGGCTATGGCGGCGAGATCGGCCACATCCCCGTCAACCCGGACGGGCGGACGTGCGGCTGCGGCGGCCAGGGCTGCTGGGAGACAGAAGCCGGCAAGGCCGCGCTGCTGCGCCATGCCGGGCAGCCCGCCGAGGACCCGCACGGCGACGCCGTGGAGCGGGTGATGGCTGCGGCCGCCGCGGGCGACGAGGCCGCGACAGCGGCGGTGGATGCCGTCGGCGCGTGGCTCGGCATCGGGCTCGCGGGGCTGGTCAACATCCTGAACCCGGAGCTGATCGTTCTCGGCGGCATGTACGGGCGCACGCTGCCGGCGATGCGGCAACCTATCCGTGAGCGCATGACCCGCCACACGATCGGTCCGACGGCGGAGGGGACCGCCATCGTCGCCGCGTCGCTCGGGCTCGACGCCCCCCTTCTGGGCGCCGCCGAGTTCGCGCTCGAGCCGGTTCTCGACGGCGCGCGCCCGGTGCCCCTCGTGGACGCCTAGTGTCCTGAGTCGGAGATTCGTTGGCAATATTCGGAGAGGGCGTGGAGGATCTCGTCGGCGGTCTTGTGCCACGCGTACGGGCGGGGGTTCTCGTTCCACGTGGCGATCCAGTCGCGGATGTCGGATTCGAGGGCTTGCACGGAGGTGTGGGTGCTGCGCTGCAGCAGTTTGGTGGTCAGCTCGGCGAACCAGCGCTCGACCAGGTTGAGCCAGCTGGCGCCGGTGGGCGTGAAGTGCAGGTGGAAGCGCGGGTGGCGCAGCAGCCAGCGTTGGATCTCTGGGGTCTTGTGGGTGGCGTAGTTGTCCAGCACCAGGTGCACGTCGAGGTGGTCGGGCACCTCGGCGTCGATCTGGTTGAGGAACTTCTTGAACTCGGCGGCGCGGTGGCGGCGGCGGTGCTGGCCGATGACCTGCCCGGTGGCCAGGTCCAGGGCGGCGAACAGGCTGGTGGTGCCGTGGCGGACGTAGTCGTGGGTGGCCCGCTGGGGGGTGCCCGGCAGCAGCGGGAACACCGGCTGGGTGCGGTCGATCGCCTGGGTCTGGGACTTCTCGTCCACGCACAGCACGACCGCGCGCTCGGGCGGGTCCAGGTAGAGCCCGACGATGTCTCTGACCTTGTCGATGAAGTCGGGGTCGGTGGAGACCTTGAACGTCTCGGTCAGGTGCGGCTTGAGGCCGAACGCGCGCCAGATGCGGCTGACTGCCGTCTGCGACATGCCCGCCGCGGCGGCCATCGACCGGGTCGACCAGTGCGTGGCATCCGGCGGGGTCTCCTCCAGGGTCCTGGTCACCACCCGCTCGACGTCGGCGTCGGTGATCTGGCGGGGCGCGCCCGGCCGCGGCGCATCCGCCAACGCCTCCACCCCGCCAGCGACGAACCGTCGCCGCCACTTGCCCACCGTCGCCTCGCTGACGCCCAGCTCGGCGGCGACCTCCCGGTTCGACGCCCCCCTCGCGCACGCCAGCACGATCCGCGAGCGCTGCGCCAACCGCTGCGACGTCTTGGGACGGCGCGCCCACCGCTCGAGCGTCGCCCGGTCCTCATCGGACAGCTCCAACGTGGCCTTTGGCCTGCCACGAGCCGCCATCGCCCATCCTCTCATCGGAGGAAGGGATCGTACCACATTATGCAACGAACTTACGATTCAGGACACTAGCACGGGGTGGCCCGTGGTCGGCCGTGCCGCGCCGGGCGGCGGGCCGGTTCGTCGTCCGCCCCCGGCGCTACGCCGACTGCATGTGGCCCGGAACGCGCAGCACACGGGGGGTGAAGGGGGAGGGCACCTCGCCGGTGAGCGCGTAGCGGTACAGCGAGGCCGCGAGCGCGCTCCCCGCGACGGCGGCCAGCAGTTGGATCGCCACGAGGCCGACCAGCAGCAGCACGAGTCCGATCAGCGGCTGCACCGTCGCGATCAGGACCGTCGTCAGCACGGTCACGAAGGCCAGTACCGTGACGAGGAGGCCGAGCCCGAACCCGCTGACGAGCGAGCGGCTCCACACGCGCCCGATCAGCCAACGTGAGCGTCGGATCGCCTCGCGCACCGGGATGCCCTCCACGGCGATCATCGGGACGACGAGCACCGTCAGCGTGTGCCAGGCCAGCTTGCCGGCGAACCCGACGGTGCGGTTCACGCGTTCGCTGACCATGTCGAGCACGAAGCCGACTGCGGCGTCCACGAGTGCCCACCGGGCCAGCGGGCCGAGGTGGCGCACGACCTGCCGGACGGCACGGGACAGGTCCACCGGACGGCCGTCGAAGCGGTCGGTGAAGGCAACCACCAGCACGGCTTGGGCGAGGATCGCGAGCAGGTAGCTCACGACGAAGAGGATCAGGTAGGCCACCCGCTCCGCGAGGTCGAGGTGCTCCCAGCTCGCGGGGTCGAGCAGCGCGAGCACCTCGACCCCGGCGATCGCCGCGATCGAGAGCGCGAGGAGCGCGCTGACCACCACGGTCACCGCCGGCACGAGCATGAGCTGCGGGTGCCGGGTGGCGAGGCGGAAGGACAGCAGCGCCAACTGCAGGCCGCTCGCGAAGCTCGACGCGATCCAGCCGAGGAACCCTCCGGCCGGTGCCCGGCCGACCCCGATGGCCCCCGGGACGCCCGGGTGGGGCAGCCCGGTGTCGGCGTTGCGGACACCCGAGCGATCGCGTTCGAGGCCAGCCTGGATGGCCATCATCCCGGTCGCGTGCACGCCACAGCCCTCGCACCGTTGCGCGCTCACCAGGTTGCGGCGCCCGCAGGCCGAGCAGAGCCATTCGTTGCGGACCTGCTCGAAGGCCTGCTCGCTCGTCGGGATCGCCGACCCCGGGCTGGATGTCGCCTCCCGAGGCGAGGCCGGCCAGGGGTCCTGCCGGGATGCCGTTGCCGTCGGCTCGGAGGGCTCGGGCTCGCTCCCCGGTAGCCCGGCGAGGAGCGCCTCGGGGTCCGGCGCGCTGCGTTCGGGCCCCGGCGGCTCGGGAAGCCGGGCGTGACAGAGGGAGCACCAGGTCGCGCCGGGCCCGTTCCGCGCGCCGCAGGCGCCGCAGCGGTGCTCGCTGGTCACCTTCCCCTCCTCGCCGGTCGTGACAGGGATCGGTGCGCGGCGGGATGAGCTTTAGCGCGCGGACGTCTGCGCTGGCCACGCGCCTGCGGTCCCGCTCGCCGCGCGCGGACGTCTGCGCTGGCCACGCGCCTGCGGTCCCGCTCGTCGCGCGCGGACGTCTGCCCTGGTCACGCGCCTGCGGTCCCGCTCGTCGCGCGCGGACGTCTGCCCTGGTCACGCGCCTGCGGTCCCGCTCGTCGCGCGCGGAGACCCGACGCGCCACATGTCCACCGGATGGGGCAGCGCCTCGTCGGTGGGGTGTGGGCATCTCCACCCTCCGCCGCCTGCGGTCTCGTCCACACCGCTGCGATGCCGCGGCGGTGTGGACGTTTGCGCTACGAACGACTCACGGTCCTGTCCACACGCGGCGAAAGGATCGGGCCCGACATGCGCTCAACGGACTGTTCGATGCTGTCGGCCTGCGGTTCCGTCCACACCCCAGCCGCGGTAGCTGCCCCCGGGACGCCCAGCCGCCCCTCCGTGGGTGGAACGCGAGGGTGCCGACGGGGCCGAGCGTGTTCGTGGATATCGAGCGCTGCGGCTGCGGGCCCGGGGCCTCCTCGCCTGCACGTGTCGGACGAGGGGGCCGGGCTGCATGGCCGGGACGCTCGCTGCGGTGGCGCCACAGTCCGATCATGGTGGGGACCAGTTCCCGGTACCCGTCGAACGACGCGGGGTGAGGAGGTCCCATGGCCGCCCAGGAACCGGCGAGCCGCCAGCCCGCCACCGGGGAACGGGGTGTGCCCGGCGAGTCCGGCGAGTCCGGCGAGTCCGGCGAGTTCGGCGAGTTCGGCGAGTTCGGCGGGTCCGGCGAGTTCGGAGAGTCCCGCGGGTCCGGCGGGTTCGGAGAGTCCGGAGAGTCCGGCGAGTCCGGTGCGCCTGGCGAGCCCGGCGGGTCCGGTGCGCCTGGCGAGCCCGGCCCCGAGGCCGCCACGTTCCCCGGAGGGGGCGTGGTGGTCGGTGTCGTGGCCGGGGCCGCCGTCGCGCTGGTCGGTTGGCTCGCGCTCACCCCGCCCGAGTACTCGGAGCCGTTGCCCGCGCCGCAGGCCGAGGAGGGGCCCGTCCCGCAACCGGCGCCCGGCCAGCCTCCCGGCGAAGCGCCGGGCCAGCCTCCCGGCGAAGCGCCGGGCCAGTCTCCCGGCGAAGCGCCGGGCCAGTCTCCCGGCGAAGCGCCGGGCCAGTCTCCCGGCGAAGCGCCGGACCAGCCTGTGCCTCCCGAGGAGCTCGATCCCGAGGAGCTCGATCCCGGCGACCTCGAGCCGTGAGCGTCGATCGGCCGTGCGGACGGGCCGGGATCGCCCGTCCGGCGCGTCTTGGATGGCATCCTCACGCGCGTGAGTGCTGACCCGACCGCCGTGCAGCAGCCGCAGGCGCGCCCGCGGGTGGTCGCCGGCCTGCGGCTGGTCGAGATGGTCGGCAGCGGTGGTGAGGGCGAGGTCTGGGACGCGCGCGACGAACGCGGGCAGCGGCGCGCCCTCAAGCTCGTGCGACCGGAGGTGCTCCCCGCCCCCGAGGAGCTGGGACGCCGCGGTGACTGGCTGACCCGGATCGACCACCCCGCCCTGGTGCGGGTGCACCGCACGGGGCGGCTCACCGGCTCGACCCTCGAGGGGTGGGGGTTCGTCGAAATGGACTTCGTCGCCGGGGAGCCCCTCGGCGCCGCACCCGCCGACCCGTACGCCCTGCGCCGGCTGCGCCCGCTCGCGGAGGCCCTCGACCTCCTGCACGCGGGACGGTGGTCCGAGGGTGTGCCGCTGGTGCACCGTGACGTGAAGCCCGCGAACCTGATCGAGCAGGACGACGGGCGGGTCGTGCTCGTGGACGTGTCCACGCTGCGTGGGCTCGACACGCGCGAGGCGACACGCGTCGGCACGCCGCTCTTCGCGGCTCCCGAGGTGATGACCGGGCACGCCGGCCCGCCCGCGGACGTCTACTCGTTCGCCGCGACGATCATCGCGCTGGTGAGCGGTGCCCGCGGCGCCCAGCTCGCCGACCTGCTCGCCGACCCCGGGCGTCTGGACCTCCCCCCGACGGTCGCACAGGCGCTGCATCCGGACCCGGCACAGCGGCCGGGCTCGTGCGCGGCGGTGCTCGAGGCCGGGACGACCATCGCCGGCCCGAGGGGGCAGGAACCCCAGCAGCTGCGTCTCACCCCGCCCCCGACGGCGCGCTGGTTCCTCGTGCTGGCGCTGCTCGCGGGCCTCGTGATCGTCGCACCGATCGAGCCGTTCGAGCTGCCCGAGCCCGGGATCTATGCCGGCGTGGTCCTGCTCCACGTGCTGTTCAGCCGGCTCGCGGGCGCCCCCTGGCTGCTGACGCTCGTGCCGCCGGCCGCGTGGGCATGGCCCCTCGGGGCGCGCGCCGCGCCGCCGGGGCGAGCGCGCGCGTGGACCCGGGTGACGTTGCTCGGGGTGGTGACGACGGGGCTCGCGCTCATGGCGCCGCTCGTGGGGACCGCGGCGGTGAACGTCGGGCGCGACCTCGTCGAGGAGTTCGCCCCCCTGTTGGCGTCCGCGCTCGACGTGATCGCCGACGGGCTCGCCGCGCTCGGCGTGGACGAGCTCGCGGCCGGTGCGGCCGGGGCGGGCACGGTGCTGTTCGTGGCCGCGTTGACGGTCGCGGCCGGCCGCGCGCGCCGCCTCGCGGGAGTGCTCCTGCGCTGGCTCCTGCTGCCGGCGTGGGTCCTCGGCCTGCTGGTCGCGCTGGTCGGCTCGGTGCTGGGGCTGCTCGTGAGCCGCGTCGCCGTCGAGCGTCTGGCGACCGGCGCGGTGGTCAGCGCGGCCGCGTTCGTCGGCGGGTGGGGCAGTGGGCGCCGCCCGTTGGAGCACCGCGCGGACCCGCGGCTCTGATCGGCGGGTGTGCACGTCCGGCAGGGAGTCGACGAACGCTGCACGCGGCGGCGACCGTCAGGCATCATGCCCGGGCCGCCGTGTCCGGCGGCCCGGAACCGAGGTCTGCGGGACAGGAGTGCGTGATGGGGGCGACGACGATCGACGGCAAGGCCACCGCTGCGGCCGAGCGGGAGCGGATCGCGACCGAGGTCACGGCGCTGGGCGAGCACGGGATTGTCCCCGGGCTGGCGGCCGTGCTGGTGGGCGACGACCCCGCGAGCGAGGTCTACGTCCGACAGAAGGAGCGGATGTGCGAGCGGGTCGGGATGCGCTCACTGGGCGAGCGCCTCGATGCCGAGGTCAGCCAGTCCGAGCTCCTGGAGGTCGTCGACCGCCTGAACGCCGACCCGGCGGTGAGCGGGATCATCGTCCAGATGCCGCTGCCCGATCACCTCGACGAGGTGGAGGCCCAGGAGCGCACCGACCCCACCAAGGACGTCGACGGGCTGCACCCCGAGAACGCGGGGCGGCTCATGCGGGGCGATCCCCGGTTCGTCCCGGCCACACCGCTGGGCTGCGCCGTGCTGCTCGCGACCTACGAGATCGCGGTGTCGGGCGCGAACATCGTGGTCCTCGGCCGCAGTCAGC
This sequence comes from Egibacter rhizosphaerae, assembly GCF_004322855.1. Lineage (NCBI taxonomy): Bacteria > Bacillati > Actinomycetota > Nitriliruptoria > Egibacterales > Egibacteraceae > Egibacter > Egibacter rhizosphaerae. The sequence goes on from NZ_CP036402.1 coordinate 3,062,641, forward strand.
TCGTCGGCCGTCCCCTGGCGACGCTGCTGTCGGCCAAGCCCTCGCCGGGCGGCCCGGTGGGCAACGCCACGGTGACCGTGTGTCACACCCGCACCCGTGACCTCGCGGCGCACACGCGAGCCGCCGACGTCATCGTCGTCGCCGCCGGGGTGGCCGGCGCTCTCACCGCGGACATGGTGAGTCCTGGCGCCACGGTGATCGATGTCGGGATCCATCGGGCGGAGGACGGCTCGCTCCACGGGGACGTGACCGACCCGACGGTGGAGGAGGTCGCGGGCGCGCTGACGCCGGTGCCGGGCGGCGTGGGGCCGATGACGGTCACGATGCTGCTCGAGAACACGGTGCGCGCAGCCCGCATCCAGGCCGGCCTGCCCGCGGTCTGAGCCCCGACCCGGCGGTGTGGGCTCCCCCCGCTACGCGCGAGTGAGAGCGAACCCCTCGATCGGGACCCGCGGCGCTTCGCCCACCGCGAGATCGCCGGCGATCGCACCGACCAGCGGGCCGACGGTGAGGCCGCGCGGACCGAGCCCGGTGGCGACGACCACGTTCTCGGCGCCGGGCACGGGCCCGAGCAGCGGGCGCCCGTCGGAGCTCATCGGTCGGAACCCGACCCGGGTCTGGGCGACCGTCGCCTCGCCGAGGTCGGGCGCGACCTCGACCGCCCGCTCGAGGATCTGGGAGAGCCCCGCCACCGTCACGCGGTGGTCGAAGCCGGTCCCGTCCTCGCGGGTCGCGCCGGCGACCACCCGGGGACCGCCGAAGCCCAGCAGGTAGTGCCGCGCGAACGCGTGCACGACCGGCCACGGTGCGGTGTCGGCGCCCGGCAGCTCGAGGTGCACGATCTGTCCCCGCTGGGCGGTCACGGGGAGGTCGATCCCGGCGGGGGCGCACACCGGCGGCGTCCAGGCGCCGGCGGCGACGACGACCGCGTCCGCCTCCAGCGCGACGCCCTCCACGCGCACCCCCTCGATGCGCTCGCCACTCGAGTCGAGCTCGGCGCTGCCGTGGCGCAACTCCGCGCCGCGCCGCTGCGCCGCCGATCGCAGGGTCGCGCAGGCCTGCCGTCCGTCGATGCGCCCCGCCCCCGTGTGGTGGAGGCCGACGAGGTCACGGCGCGCCGGCGGGAACGCCCGGCCCAACTCGGCGGGGTCGAGCAGGGCGACGTCGCCGATCTCGGGCGCGTCGTCCCGTCTCGCACGCAGTGTGGCCTCCTGGTGCGCGAGCTCCCCCGGGTCGCGGGCGAGCGCGATGCCGCCCACCACCCGGAACCCGAGGTCCCCGTCGCCGTCATCGGCGAGGGTTGCGGCGAGCTCCCGATAGTGTCGCGCGCTCTCGCGTCCGAGGGTGTAGGCCTCGAGGTCGTGCTCGTCGCGGCTCCACGGGCTCACGATGCCCGCCCCGGCGGCGGTCGCCTGGCCCGTGTCCGCGCGGTCGACGAGTGTGACCGTCACGTTGCGGACCGCGAGGTGGTAGGCCGCGCTCGCGCCGACGATGCCTCCGCCCACGACGATCACGTGCATGCGTCACCCCTCTTGCCTCGTGTCCGGACGCCTTGCCCACCGCCCGCAGCCTATGGCGCCCACCCGTGGCGCGGAACCGTGGTGCGCGGGATAGGCTGCCGCCACCGGGCAGACATCCGCCGAGAGGAGCACGACCGTGAAGATCAGCGTCATCGGCGCGGGTAAGTACGGCTCCACCCTGGTCGACAAGGTCGCGCGCATGAACTTCGCCGACCGGGTCGTGATGCTCGACATCGTCGAGGGGCTGCCCCAGGGCCTCGCGCTCGACATGAACCAGAGCCGGCCCATCGAGGGCTTCGAGACCGAGATCGTCGGCACGAACACCTACGACGCGACCGCCGGGTCCGACGTCGTGGTCGTCACGGCGGGCAAGCCTCGCAAGCCGGGCATGAGCCGGATGGACCTCATCAACGACAACGCGCAGATCGTCGGCACCGTCGCGCGCGAGATCGCCGCCAGCTCCCCCGAGGCGGTCGTCATCGTGGTCTCGAACCCGCTGGACGAGATGACGGCGTTATTCCAGCGCGTGTCGGGTCTGCCGACGCAGCGGGTGGTCGGCCAGGCGGGCATGCTCGACACCGCCCGGTTCCAGGACAAGACGGCGGCCGCGGTCGGCACGAAGCCCACGGCCGTCGAGGCGATGACGCTGGGCAGCCACGGGGACACCATGGTCCCGGTGCCTTCCCGCGTGCGCGTCGACGGCAAGCTGTTGGCCGACGTGCTCGATCAGGGCACGATCGACGACATCGTCGAGCAGACCCGCGGAGGTGGCGCCGAGGTGGTCGCGCTGCTCAAGGAGGGCAGCGCGTACTTCGCCCCCGCGAGCGCCGCTGCCCGGATGGTGCAGGCCATCGCCGGCGACGAGGGCGCGATGATGCCGGCGTGTGCCTGGGTCACCGGCGAGTTCGGGATCAGCGACGTCTACCTGGGTGTCCCGGTGCGGCTCGACCGCCGTGGCGTGGGCGAGATCGTCGAGATCGACCTCACCGACGACGAACTCGCCGACCTGCGCCGGGCGGCCGAGGCGGTCCGCGACAAGCAGTCCGACATCGACGGTCTGGTGTGACGGGGGTCGGGGGACCTTCGTCGCCGGTGCCCGGTGCCGACGACCGTGTGGGCCGCACACCGGTGGGGCAGGCTTCGGCGCCCAGGCAGGACGCTAGGCTCGCGGCAGCGGGCAACCCAACGAGGAGGGCGCCATGACGCGTGAGCGACCGGGAGCACCCGAGGACCGTTCCCGTCGGCGCGTACGGGGCGGCAACGCCGCTGCGCGTGCGCGCAGCCGGATCCGTGCGGCGCCCGACAGCGTGCTCAGCGAGGAGGAGCTGCGCGCCCTCGCCGACGAGGGGCTCGACGCCGAGGAGCTCCGTCGGGCCGCCCGCGACGTGCCCGAGCAGCCGGAGGCGAGCGTCCACGACCGCGACACCCCCCGCGACCAGCTCGAGAGCCTCGTCCGCGACGAGGAGTACGGCGACACCTAGATGCCGAGCAGGCGCCGCAGGTCGCGCGCCTGCCGCCGGGACACGTCGACGCGGCTGCCGTCCCCGAGCACGAGCACGAGCGCGCCCTGGTAGTCGCTCATCAGCTCGCGGACGTAGTCGAGGTTCACGAGGTAGGAACGGTGGGTCCGGAAGAAGCGGGGCCCGAGGCGGCGCTCGAGCTCGGACAGCGTGAACGTCACCAGGACCCGCTCCTCGCGGAGTTTCAACGCGCTGTACCCGCGTGCGGCCTCCGCGTAGACGATCTCGCGCGGATCGACGAGGACCGTCCGGTCGCCCCGTTGCACCGGGATCCGCGGAGGTCCCTGCCGACGCGTTCGCTCCTTGGCGGCCTCCCCCGTCGGGGATCCCGCGTCGGCCGATCGTCCGGGCTCCCGGGTGGGCGGTTCCTTTCCGGTCTCCTCCGTCCCCGATCCCGCCTCGGGTGCGCCTTCCTGTGGGGGCGATGACGAGGGCGCGAGACGCGGTTCCTCGTCGTCGCTGTGCCCGAGCGCCCGGTCGAGCGCGCGACGAAGACGCTCGGCGTCGAACGGCTTCACGAGGTAGTCGGCGGCGGCCAGGTCGAACGCCTCGACCGCGTGGTCGCCATAGGCGGTGGTGAAGATCACCGCCGGCCGTTGGGGTGCCTGCCGCAACGCTCGGGCGACGTCGAGGCCGGTGCCCCCGGGCATGCGGATGTCGAGCAGCACGACGTCGTAGTCGAGGCTCTCCAGCAGGGTCAGCGCCTCCTCCCCGTTGGTCGCCTCGCCGACGACCTGCACGTCGTCGAAGCCGTCGAGGAGGAAGCGCAGCTCCTCACGTGCGGGCGCCTCGTCGTCCACGATCAGGCACCTCGCGCGACGGGCGCGGCGGGGGGCGTCGGAGGGGCTCATCGCGCTCATCGCAGCGGGAAGGTCAGCTCGACGGTGGTGCCCTGACCGGGCGCGGACCGCACCTCCATGGTCGACCGGTCGCCGAACAGAGTCTCGATGCGTTCGGAGATGTTGCGCAGGCCGATCCCACCGGTGGCCTCAGCGCCGAACAGGACCTCCTCGAGTGAGTCGGCGTCCATGCCGGCCCCGTCGTCGGTGACCTGCAGGCGGGTGCGCCGGGTCAGCGGGTCCACGCGTGCCCGCAGCGTGACGGTGCCCCCGCCGACCTTGCCCGCCAGACCGTGCTTGATCGCGTTCTCGACGAGGGGCTGCAGGACGAGGACCGGGACCTGGGCGCCGAGCACCTGGGGATCGACGTCGTAGCGGACCTGCAGCTGTTCGCCGAACCGGGCCTGCTCCAGGGACACGTAGGTGCGGACGAAGAAGTACTCCTGGCCGAACTCCGCGAACTGTCCGTGCTGACGGATCGAGTACCGGAAGAAGTCCGAGAGGCGCAGGAGGAGGCGGCGCGTCTCCTCGGGGTCCGTGCGGGCCTTGGAGGTGATCGTGTTCAGCGTGTTGAAGAGGAAGTGCGGGTTGATCTGCGCCCGCAGCGCGTCCAGCTTCGCGTCCACCGCGAGCTGCCGCTCGTGGTCCAGCTCGCTCAACTCGAGGTGCAGCGACAGGATCCCGGCGATGCCCTCCACGAGCTCGCGGGTGGGCGGGTCCGGCTGCAGTCGGTAGACCTTGAGCGCGCCGACCGCGTGTCCCCCGACCTCCAGGGGGGCCATGGTCGCGCTCTCCAGCGGGCAGTGCTCGTGCGGGCAGCCGAGCTCGGCGCGGTCGTGCAGCACGAGCGATCGTGAGCCGGACAGCACCTTCTCGGTGGCCGCGGTCGTGGGGGGCTCACCGGGCTTGTGATGATCGCGCCCGGGGCCGGTGAACGCGAGCACTTGCTCGCGGCTCGTGATCGCCACGGCGTCGGCGTCCAGCAGCGGGGCGAGCAGCTTCGCGGTCCGCTCGGCGGCGTCGGCCGTCAGGCCACGCCGCAGCGGCATCCCCTGGCCGATGACCGCGACCGGGTCACGGTGGGCGAGGCGTCGCTGCTCCACGCCCCCCCGACGGGAGCCGGTCGTGCGCAGCGCGGCCTTCGACAGGCCCCGCGGCCCCCGCAGCACGGACGGATACCCGAGGATGACCAGCACGGTGAGGGTCGTGCCCCCGAGCACGGTCGGGGCCGTGCCGAGCGGCGGTGAGACCAGCAGCTGCGTCGCGACGAACACGAGCGCCCAGAGACCGCCCACTGCGGCCGCCAGCAGCCAGGTGCCGCTCACTGGTGCACCATCCTCGTGTCGGTGGTCATGGGACTGCCGATGCACCCCGGGTGCCTGCCGGACCACCGCCTGGGCCGCTGGCCCTTCGAGGGCCACGATGAGTTTCGCGGGGTCCGGCGGCCCGGGACGTGCCAAGCGGCTACAGGGCTGAGCGCCGCAGAGCGCCGATCAGTGAGCGACCGACGAGCACGTCCCAGCACCACCGGGTGCCTACCAGCTGGGCGAACAGCCAGGAGGCACACATGCAGCATGACACGACCACGTCCACCGGAGGAGTCGACTGGGCGACCGACACCAACGAGCAGTGCGTCATCGCCGCTGACGGCGCGGTGCTGCTGCGCGCGAACACCACCCATGACGCTGCCGGGATCCGCCGGCTGGTCAGCGCCTTCCTCGAGCACGGGGTCGACCGGGTCGCGATCGAACGGCCCGACGGGCCGGTCGTCGAGGCGCTGATCGCCGCCGGAGTCGAGGTTGTCGTCGTGACGCCGCGGCAGGTGAAGAACTTGCGGGACCGCTACGGCGCCGCGGGCAACAAGGACGACCGCTTCGACGCCTACGTCCTCGCCGATGTGCTGCGCACCGACAGCCACCGGCTCGTCTGCCTGACCCCCGACAGCGCGCAGACCCTCGCGCTGCGCTCGGCCGTGCGCGCCCGCACCGACCTGGTCGAAGCGCGGGTGGCGATCTGCAACCAGCTGCGCGCTCACCTGCGCACGGTGTTCCCCGCCGCCGTCGGCCTGTTCGCTGACCTCGACTCGGCCGTGAGCCTGGCGTTTTTGTCCCGCTTCCCCAACGTCGACAAGGCCGCGTGGTTGTCTCACAAGCGGCTGGGCTCGTGGCTGGCCAAGCACGGCTACAGCGGGCGCACCCCCACCCAGACGCTGCTCGACCGGCTCGACGCCGGCCCCGAAGGGCTCACCGGCCAGGTGGCCGCTGCCGCAGCCCACACCACCCTCGCCTACGTCAAAACCCTGCAGGCGCTGCGCACACAGATCAGCGCGCTCGAGACCCAGATCCGCGAGCAGCTCGCCGGCCACCCCGACGCGGCGATCTTCACGAGCCTGCCCCGCTCGGGGCAGGTCCGCGCCGCCAAGCTGCTGGTCGAGATCGGCGACGCCCGCGGCCGCTTCCCCACCGACGCGTCGCTGGCCGCGCTCGCCGGCGCCGCACCCTCCACCCGACAGTCCGGACGCCACCACGTCGTGTCGTTCCGCTGGGCCTGCGACCACAAGCTCCGCGACGCCGTCACCGACTTCGCCGCCGACAGCCGCCACGCCAGCCCCTGGGCCGCCGCCATCTACGACCGCCACCGCGCCGCCGGCAAGACCCACCAACACGCCACCCGCATCCTCGCCCGCGCCTGGCTGCGCATCATCTGGCGCTGCTGGCAAGACCACACCGCCTACGACCCCACCCGACACGGCGGCAACCAACCGTTCCTGCCCCCCAGCCAAGAACTTCCAGCGGTAGCTTGACACAGGGCATCTCATCGGCGCCCGTTCCTCGGCGTTCGTGGTTCGTCCGGATCGGCCAGCCCGCGGATCGTGAGCTCGGCCAGCCGCTCGGCCTGCCGGTCGGCAGCGGTCCCGTGCATCCGGACCCAGGTGCGGTCGAGGTCGACCGGGGTCGGGGTGACCTTCGACACCACGACCGTCACGAGCATCGCGGCGGGAGCCCCCAGCACGGCCGGTGCGAGCAGGACCCCCGCGACGTCGCCCTCGCCGGCCACGCCGACGACGCCGGCGAGGAAGGCGCCGATCGCGACCACGCTGCCGGTGACCATGCCCGCGACGGCTCCAGCGGCGGTGGTGCGGCGCCACCAGATCGCGAGGAGGAGCACCGGGGTGAGGGCGCTGCCGGCCAGCGTGAACGCCCAGGTCACCATCGTCGCGACGAGCGAGGGGAACAGGCCCGACAGCTCGGCGGGGCGCAGCGTGACGGCCACCGCGGCGCCGATCGCCGCGACGACGACCACCGCGCCCCGACCGGCGCGCATCGCCTGGCGCTGGGTCGCGCGCGGGTTGAGGTGGCGCTCGTAGACGTCGTGGCCCCACGAGGCGGCCCCGGCGAGCAGCAGTCCGGCGATGGTCGACATCACCGCGACGAGTGCGGCGGCCGCGAGGACGCCGAGCCCCGCGCCTCCCGCGGCCAGCCGCCCGAGCGCGAGGAGCGCGTGTTCGGGCACCCGTAGCACGCCGTCGACGGTGAGCTCGGCCAGCCACGGAGTACCGTCGGCGGCATCGGCGATCGCCGCGCGCGCCGCGACGCCGAGCAGGACCGCGAGCGCGTAGAACAAGCCGGCCGCGCCGAGCACCCAGACGGTGGTGAGGCGCGCGGCACGCCCCGTCGGGCTCGTGAAGAACCGGTTCATCACGTGCGGCAGGCCGGCGGTGCCGAGGATGAGCGTGATGACCAGGGCCAGCTGGCTCGCCGGCCCGTAGCGCGCGCCCGGCTGGTCGAAGCGCGCCGCGCCACCGTCGATGCGGTCGGGCACCGCTCGCAGCTCCCAGCCCTGGCGTCCCTCCACCGCGCCGCCGGCAGTGGCCCCGGCCTCCTCCCCGCTGCCGTCCTCGACCGGTACCGGGTTCGCGAGCGGGGTCTCCGAGACCTCCGCGACCGCGTCCGGGTAGCTGAAGCCGTCCGCCACCGTCACGCCCGTCAACCACAGCAGCACGAGCAGCAGGAAGGCGAACTGCACCGCCTGCGTCCACGTGGCCCCACGCATGCCCCCGAGACCCACGAGCGCGGTGATGGCGGCGGTCGAGACGAGCACGCCGGTCACGTACGGCGAGAGCCCTCCGATCCCGGCGCCGACGAGCAGCTCCCAGGTGATCCCGCTGGCCACCGCCTGCGGCACGAGGTAGCTCACGATGACGAGCTGGACGACGAGCACCGCGGCCAGGCGCACCCGTTCGCTCCCGAGCCGGCGGCCCAGGAAGTCGGGCAGGCTGAACTCGCCGAAGCGGCGCAGCGGCGCGGCGACGAAGAGGACGACCGGCACGAACCCGGCCGCGAACCCGGTCGCGTACCAGATCCCGTCGAGGCCCGCCGCGTAGACGGCGGCGGCGACGCCGAGGAACGACGCCGCGCTGAAGTAGTCCCCGCAGATCGCGCTCGCGTTGGTGGCGACGCCGACGCGCTGGCCCGCGAGGTAGAAGTCGAGGGTGGAGGCCCGACGCGGGCGGGCGGCGACGGCGAGGAGCACCGCGACCATGAGCGCCAGCGCGAGCGTCGCCATCCCGCTCGCGGTGACGGGCGCGGTGGCCGCGGCGATCATCGTTCGACTCCCGCCCGCGTTGCCGCGTCGCGTTCCGGCGCCGGGGGCTCGCCGGCGTCCCGGGCCGCCGTGGGATCACCGTCCGACCGTTCGGGCGCGACGCCCCCGAGCGGGGCTTCCTCGTCCTCCTCGGGATCGGGGGCGATGCCACCGCCGAGCATGCGGTCCTCGACGGTACTCGCGAGCGTGGCGGCGGCGGCCGCGATCAGGAAGAAGACGACGTACAGCCCCACCGCGGCCATGAGGAAGTGCGGGCTGAACCCCTCGACGAGGCTGCTCTCGACCCACCAGTCGACCGTGAGCCCGAGCGCGGGCACGGCCAGCGTGAGCACCACGAACACGGTCCCGTAGCCGATGGCGATGCGCCGCTGGGTGCGGAAGGCGGCGTCGACCTCGGCCGGCGTGTCGTGGTCGGCCGAGAAGGGCTCTTCCGAGCCGGAGTCCGAGTGCAGCGGAGGGTCGCCGCTGGGCACGCGAGCGGTCGGCTCCAGAGGGTCGTGTGCCACGGGCTGCACCGTACGCGCTCGCGTGGGCGGGCAACAGGGGTTGTTGCCGCCCTGCGGGCATCCGCCGGGGTGATGCGGGTGGCGCGGTCCACCTCCCGCCGGCTCATGCTCGCGCAGGCGAACGTCCGCGCCCCAGATGTGCGGCTGGGTCGGGGCGCGGCGCGGACGCACCATGGGCTCCCCGGGTCAGCGTGGTCCGGCGGTGTCGCGCCGCATGCGGTGGGCGGCGAGCGCGGCGCCGAGCCCTCCGACGAAGACCAGCACCATGCCACCCCCGGGCAGCCACCCCTGCGCGCCAACGAGCCCGTAGGTGTGGGCGACCTGCCAGAGCGGCAGTCCCACGCCGATGCCCGCGGCCGCGATGGCGTGCGCCAGCGCGAGGCCGCGACGACGCAGCAGCGCTCCGCAGACGGCCAGCATGGCGCCGGCGAGCGTGGCGAGACCCGGTCCCGCGATCGCGTTGAAACTGCCCAACGCGGTCTCCAACCAGGGCAGGAAGGAGCCGAACGCGATCGGGACCGCCGCGATGAGGAGCAGGAGCTGGCCACCTCCGAGCCAGGGCCAGCGGGCTCGCTTGGCCGACGATTGTTGCGGCGGGGTGACGTCGGTTCCCTCGCTCATGGGCAGGGACCGTACGGCAGGGGACGCGGGAGCCAACCGTCTCGGTCCACGAGCGGACGGCAGCGGCCCCCGAGCGGTTCGATCGACGCCGCGAGCGGCGAGCCCGGTGGGGCTCGACCGCTCGCCTCCGGGAGCCGACCGCTGGGAGCGGTTTCGTTCCCGTTAAGCAGGCAGCTCCTTGTCGCGCGCGCCGACCCCGGATCGGCTGGGGTCTGCCCGCGCCCGGGGTCCTCGATGGCGCCGCGCGGGTCGCCGCCGAGGTGTCAGGCGATCGAGAGGAGCTGCTGTGGACGAGAGCGACCGGTCTGACGGCGACGGCGGCCACGGGGCCCCCGTCGCCGATGATCCGCCCGAGCCCGAGCCCGACGAGGCCGAGGGGTGGCAGCAGGAGTACTGGCGACGGAACCTGCGCCTCATGGTCGTCCTGCTGGCGATCTGGGCGTTGGTGTCGTACGTGTTCGGGATCCTGCTCGTCGAGCCGCTCAACAACATCGAGATCTTGGACTTCCCGCTGGGCTTCTGGTTCGCCCAGCAGGGCTCCATCTACACCTTCGTCGTGCTGATCCTCGTCTACTGCCTCCGGATGGACCGGCTCGATGACGAGTTCGGCGTGAGCGAGCGGGACGAGGAGGGGAATCGGCGATGACGGCCATTCAGCTCTGGACCCTGATCTTCGTCGTCGCGAGCTTCGCCACCTACATCGGCATCGCATGGCGCAGCCGGGTCAAGGAGACCGGCGGCTTCTACGTCGCGAGCCAGGGCGTGCCGACCGTCGCCAACGGTGCCGCCGTGGCCGCGGACTGGATGAGCGCGGCCTCGTTCATCTCGATGGCGGGGCTGATCGCGTTCCTCGGTTACGACGGCGCGATCTACCTGATGGGGTGGACCGGCGGCTACGTTCTGCTCGCGCTGCTCCTGGCCCCGTACCTGCGCAAGTGGGGCAAGTACACCGTCCCGGAGTTCGTCGGCGACCGGTTCAGCGAGACCGTGCGCACGATCTCCGCCGGGGCGGCGATCATCGTGTCGTTCACCTACGTCGTGGGGCAGATGCGCGGTGGCGGGATCGTGTTCAGCCGCTTCCTGGACCTCTCGATCGAGGGCGGGGTGCTCGTCGCCGCGGCGATCATCTTCACCTACGCGGTCCTCGGCGGGATGAAGGGCATCACCTACACCCAGGTCGCCCAGTACACCGTGCTGATCATCGCGTACCTCATCCCGGCGGCCGCGATCGCCCAGATCTTCACCGGCGTCCCGATCCCCCAGGTCACCTTCGGGCAGGTCCTCGGTGAGCTGAACCAGCTCTCGATCGAGTTCGGGCTCGAGAGCTACACCGAGCCCTTCACGGCCCGCCCGCAGCTCGACGTCTTCCTCGTCGTGTTGTCGTTGATGGTCGGTACCGCGGGACTGCCGCACGTCATCATCCGCTTCTACACGACGCGGACGGTGCGCGGGGCACGGTACTCCGCGTTCTGGGCGCTGTTCTTCATCGCCCTGCTCTACACCGCCGCGCCGGCGGTGGGCGCGTTCGCGAAGTACAACATCCTCGACGGCGTCGGCGGCCAGGCGCCCGACGAGCTGCCCACCTGGGTGGAGTCCTGGGAAGGCACCGGCCTGATCGAGGTCGACGAGGGGGCCGACACCGTCGAGTCCATCAGCAACGATCCCGCCGACGAGCCCGACCTGTTCGTCGACAACGACATCCTCGTGCTCGCCAACCCGGAGATCGCCGGCCTGCCGGCGCCGGTGGTGGGGCTCGTCGCGGCCGGTGGAATGGCGGCGGCGATGTCGACGGCCGCCGGTCTCCTGCTCGTCATCAGCTCCTCGGTCTCGCACGACTTCTACTTCCGGCGCATCAAGCGGGGTGAGGCGAGCGAGCGCGAGAAGTTGCTGGTCGGCCGGATCGCGATGGCTGGTGCGGTGCTCATCTCGATCCTGGGAGGCATCAACCCACCGGCGTTCGTGGCCCAGGTCGTGGCGTTCGCGTTCGGGTTGGCCGCGGCGAGCTTCTTCCCTGCGATCGTGATGGGCATCTTCTGGAAACGCTGCAACGCCCAGGGAGCGGCCGCCGGCATGCTCGCCGGGCTCGCGTTCACGATCGCCTACATGCTCTACACGCTGGAGGTGTTCGGGCTCCAGGCGAACCCGCACGTGCTCGGCGTCAGTCCCGAGGGGATCGGCGCGATCGGTGCGCTGGTGAACTTCGTCGTGGCAATCATCGTCTCGAAGCGCACCGCGCCCCCGAGCGCGGAGCTCATGCGGATGGTCGACGGCATCCGTTACCCCGCCGAGCGGCGGCGCACCCCGACGAGGTCGTCCGGCTAGCCCGGGGGTCCCACCGTCGCCCCTCGTCGTGGGCCCGCAGGTTCTCTACCCTGCGGGCCCCGACGAGGGATCGGGCGCGCCGCCGGTCGGTCCTGTGCCACCGTCGGGCGCGCGAGCGGAAGAATCCACGCAGTACAAGAGCCGACGCGGACACCAAGGAGCCCGAGCCATGAGTGAGCCGGCGATCGCGAACCTGTATTCCGAGCAGCGCACTTTCCCGCCGCCCGAGTCGTTCGCGGCGCAGGCCAACGCCAACGACCCGTCGATCTACGAGGAGGCGGAGGCCGATCCCGAGGGGTGGTGGGCCCAACACGCCCGTCAGCTGCGATGGATGCGCGACTTCGACACCGTGCTCGAGTGGACGCCCCCGCACGCGAAGTGGTTCATCGGCGGGGAGCTCAACGTCGCCGACAACTGCCTCGACCGGCACGTCGACGCCGGGTACGGGGAGCAGATCGCCTTCTACTGGGAGGGTGAGCCCGGCGACACGCGCGCGCTGTCCTACGCGGAGCTCAAGGACGAGGTCAGCCGCTTCGCGAACGCGTTGCGTGGCCTGGGCGTCGGCAAGGGCGACCGCGTGGCGATCTACCTCCCGATGATTCCCGAACTGCCCGTGGCGATGCTGGCGTGCGCGCGGATCGGAGCCATCCACTCGGTCGTCTTCGCCGGGTTCTCGAGCCAGGCGCTCGTCGACCGGGTCGACGACGCCGACGCGCGCGTGGTGATCACCGCCGACGGCGCGTACCGCAAGGGCAACGTCGTGCCGCTGAAGGAGTCGACCGACAAGGCGATCGCCGCGACGGACCGCATCGAGACCAGCATCGTCGTGCGCCGGACCGGCGCCGAGGTCGACATGCAGGCGGGCCGCGACCACTGGTACCACGAGCTCGTCAGCGGCCAGTCGACCGAGTGCCCGGCGGAGCCGATGGATGCCGAGGACGTGCTCTACATCCTCTACACGTCCGGGACGACCGGAAAGCCCAAGGGGATCGTGCACACCACCGGTGGCTACCTCACCCACGTCGCGGCCACGCAGCGCCTCGTGTTCGACCTCAAGGCCGACTCGGACGTGTACTGGTGCGCGGCGGACATCGGCTGGGTGACCGGGCACAGCTACATCGTCTACGGGCCGCTCGCGTGCCGCGCGACGAGCGTGTTGTACGAGGGCGCGCCCGACTACCCCGGCAAGGACCGCTGGTGGGAGATCGCCAACCGGTACGGCGTCACGATCCTCTACACCGCCCCGACGGCGATCCGTGCCTTCATGAAGTGGGGCGCGGAGTACCCGCAGGAGCACGACCTCTCCTCGATCCGCCTGCTCGGCAGCGTCGGCGAGCCGATCAATCCCGAGGCGTGGATGTGGTACCACCAGCACATCGGTGGGGGTAACGCGCCCGTGGTGGACACGTGGTGGCAGACCGAGACCGGCGGGATCATGATCACCCCCCTGCCGGGCATCACCCATGCCAAGCCGGGCAGCGCGATGGTCCCGTTCCCGGGGGTCAAGCCGGTCGTCGTGGACGACGCCGGCGAGCCCGTTCCCCGTGGCAGCGGTGGGTACCTGACCCTTCAGCGCCCCTGGCCGGGGATGATGCGCACGCTCTGGGGCGACGACGAGCGCTATCGGCATACGTACTGGTCGAGCTTCGGCCCCGACGTCTACTTCGCCGGCGACGGCGCGAAGCTCGACGAGGACGGCCACATCTGGTTGCTCGGGCGCGTCGACGACGTCATGAACGTGTCGGGACACCGCATCTCGACCACCGAGGTCGAGTCGGCGCTCGTCGATCACCCGAAGGTCGCCGAGGCCGCGGTCACCGGCCGCAAGGACGAGCTCACCGGTGAGGCGATCGTCGCGTTCGTCACCCTGCGGGGTGCCGAGGAGGGCAACGACGAGCTCGCGGCGGAACTGCGCGAGCACGTGGCCGAACGCATCGGCAAGCTCGCCCGCCCCGCGAACGTGTTGTTCACCCCGGATCTGCCGAAGACCCGCTCGGGCAAGATCATGCGGCGACTGCTCAAGGACATCGCCGAGGGTCGAGAGCTCGGCGACGTGTCCACGCTCGCCAACGCCGACATCGTCGAGGAGCTCTCGAAGAGCTCGGCGGGCGGCGACGAGTAGCGCGCGACCTTTCCCCCGGGTGCTACCCGCCGCGGACGAGGGCGTCGAGGGCGTCGTCGATCGGGGTCTCGCCGCCGACCACCTCGAACACGTGGCCCGCGGTGCGCGGCTCGTCGAGGCAGGCCACGACCACCTCGGCGACATCGGCCCGCGGGATCGCGCCCCGCTCGACGTGGCGGTCCAGCGTGACCAACCCTGTCGCGGGCTCGTCGGTGAGCCGCCCGGGCCGGACCACGGTCCACTCCAGGTCGCTGGCCATCAGTTCCTCGTCGGCCCGGGCCTTCGCGCGCAGGTAGACGCTGAAGACTTCATCGTCGCCCGGAGGGTCGTCGGTCCCCATCGCGCTGATCATCACGTACCGGTCGACGGGTGCCTCACCCGCGGCCTCGAGCAGCGCGGCGGCCCCGCCGTAGTCCACGGTCTCCTTGCGGGCGGCGCCGCTGCCGGGACCCGCACCGGCCGCGAACACCACCGCGTGGGCACCGCGCACGTGCTCCACCAGTGCGTCCACCGGGTCGTGCTCGACGTCGTGCGTGACCGGATCCGCGCCGTCCGCGCGCACGTCCTCGTGGTGGTCGGTGTTGCGGACGAGTCCGCGAACCCGGTCGCCGCGACGGGCGAGCCGCTGGGTGAGGTGTCGGGCGATCTGTCCATGGGCGCCGAGCACGGCGACGTCCATCGCGGGTCCCCTCTCGATGTGCGACCGCGGCGTTCGGGCTGACCCTTCCCGCAGCGGTGGCGCGGCAGACCCGGTGGAGACCTCGAGTACGGGTGACGCCCACACCGGTCTCCCGGTTCTGTCCCGCCTGCGACCCCGCACGGTCGGATCGTCCTGCGAGTGGTCCTTACCCTGCCCTCCGTCGACCCGTGGGCGCTGTGTGTGCTGGTGGGGCCTGCCGATCGACGTGGCACGTGTCCGCATGCACACAACGGAAGGGAAGCTCGATGCCCCGTCACCCACGGCGCGCCCTGCGGCGAGCACTGCTGCTCGCTGCGGCCTTCGCCACCACGCTCGTGATCGCGCTCCCGGTGAGCGCACAGGGCGGTGAGAGCGCCTGGCCATCGTTCGACGCCGACTCGGGTCAGACCCGCCAGGCGGGCGAGTCGGGCCCTGTCGACCCCGGGCTCGACTGGTTCGTCGACCTCGGTGACGTGGCGACCGACGACGCGCCGGAGGGGTACACCGCCGGCCCCAACCCTGCGGGCGCCCGGATGCCGATCGTCGCGGGCGACGGCACCCTCCTGATGCGGGCCGTTAACAACGAGACCGGCGGCGACCGCGAGCTCATCGGGATCGATCCCGACGAGGGCGACGTGCTGTGGGAGATCACCGACGTCTGGAGCAACTTCCGGGGCTGCGAGCCGGCGGTCGACTCGCAGGGGCGCGTCTGGACCGAGAACTACGGCGAGGCCGAGCAGCACGTCGTCTCCGCTCACGACGTCGCCGACGGCAGCGAGCTCACCCGTGTCGAGGCGGTACCGGAGTGCGCCGACGCGCCACTGCTGCTCGGTGGGGCGGGTGCCGACGAGCGGCTCGTGCTCTTCGGCAACGACGAGGAGCCCGGCGACCTAACGGCCATCGACGTGTCGGGTGACGACGCACAGGTCGCCTGGTCCGTCGGGACGGACGGCCTCGACCTCGACGTGGACCAGGTGCTCGGTGCGACGGGCGTGCTGACCGACGACTCGCTCATCTTCGCGGGGCGCACGGGTGAGGCCGTCGTGCTCGTGGAGCTCGCGCTCAGCGACGGCGAGGAACAGGCCCGTGCGGAGATCGAGGCGCCCGAGCCCGAGGACCGCGACGAGCCGATCGACGTGGCCGACTACGACGAGTTCGAGTGGCTGCTCGCCGACGATCTCCTCGTCGTTACCCCCCGTGGTGGCAGCCTCGCCGAGGGCCGAAGCGAGATCATCGGCCACCTGCTCGCCTACGACGTGAGCAACGGCCTGCCCGACGAGCCGACCTGGGACCGACCCGAGCCCGACGAGTCGATGTACCGCGATCTCGTCCTGGGCGACGGGGTGGCGCTCACGAGCACGAGCGGCTCGGGCTCGGTCTTCGCCGTGTCGCTCGAGGACGGCTCGGACGCCTTCAACCCCGATCTCGCGCGGCTGGACGCCGACGCAGGTCTCACCGACGCCGACGGTGCGGCCTTCGCCCGCCGCCGTGAGAGCGGCGGGACGGGGTGGTTGTTGACCTCCACCGGGCCGCAGGGCGACGAGCGCTGGACGATCGACGCCGATCGGGTCCGGGAGGTCGTCGTCGACGAGGTGGACGGTTTCGACGATGCCGACGACATCGACTACGGCCACGGCAACCTGTCGCTCGGCCCGATCGACAACGACGGGACGCTCTACGCGATGAGCCGCCGGAGCGGCGGGCTCCTCGCGATCGACGGCTCCGGGGGCCTCGCCGAGGAGCCGCCCGAGGACGACGACGAGGACCAGATCGGGGGCGCGGACCGGTACGACACCGCGGACCAGCTGGCCGAGGAGTTCGACGCCGCCGAGACGGTGGTCATCGCCCGCGGTGACGACTTCCCCGATGCGCTGGCGGGCTCACCGCTGGCGTCGTACCTCGACGCGCCCATCCTCCTGAGCCGTCCCGGTGGGCTCAGCGATGGCACGCTCGCGCAGATCGACCGCCTAGGCGCCGATGAGGCGCGCCTGCTCGGCGGTGAGGCGGCTCTGTCGGCGGAGGTGGAGGCTCAGCTCGGGGCCGCGGGACTCTCGGTCGAGCGCTACGACGGGGCGAACCGGTGGGACACCGCGGCGCTGATCGCCGAGGACCTGCCCGTCGACGACGCCGCGTTCGTCGCGCGGGGCATCGACCCCGATGACCCCACCAGCGGGTGGGAGGACGCCGTCGCGGTGTCCGCCCTGGCGGCGTTCACCGAGGCGCCGATCCTGCTGACCGCGACCGACGCGCTGCCGGGCGACACCGCGGACGCGCTGCAGGGCCGGGCGGATGTGGACATCGTTGGCGGCAGTGCCGTGGTCTCGTCGAGTGTGGAGTCCGAGATCGACGACCTCGTCAGCGGGGATCCCGGCCGGTTGGCCGGCGCGGACCGGTGGGCGACCTCGGGAGGGATCGCCGACGCGTCGGTGAACGCCGGCATGGACCCGTCCACGGTGTGGCTCGCGACGGGGCTCAACTTCCCCGACTCGTTGGCGGCGGCACCGGTGGTCGGTGCCACCTCGGCGGAGCTCGCCGGTCGGTCCGGCGGCGTGTTGTTGCTCGTCAACGGCGATGACCTGTCCCGCTCGCCAGCCAGCGAGCAGTGGTTGCAGGCCAACGCGGGTGGCATCGATCGCGTTCGCGCAGTGGGCGGCACCGCGGTGGTGAGCCCCGAGGCGCTGGACGGCGCGCGGGACGCCGCCGGCGTCGAGTAGCGCAACCTCGCAGGAACGAGCGGGCGGCACCCTCGGGTGCCGCCCGCTCGTCGGTGGGGCCGCGGGCGCCGGAATCGCGACCGCGACTCCCCCGACGGGACACGCCGGCGGGGTGGCGTGGCGGCCGAGTCGAGCCTCCCGGGAGCCGCGGGGCGCTTGGTCGGAACGGAGTCTCCCGCTCGTGTCCCACCCGGGAGCATGTTCTGTTCCGACTTTCCGGCACGGGCGGGTTACGTTCCGTTGGCTGCTCGCGATAGGCGGACGCGATCGACGTGTCCGACTCGGCGGTTCGCCGGAGATGCCACGCCGTAAGCCGCGGGTCGCTCGGGATCTCGGAAGGCCTCGGGAATCGATGTTCGGCGCGGTGAGCGTATGCGGGTCTGGCGAGTGCATGCGGGTCAGGTGTGGTCAGCAGGAAGGGAGATTGCAGATGGTCGCGAGGTTGAGGTTAGGCAATCCGGTAACCATGCCACGAAGTTTCTTCGTGCTGGCGGGGTTGGTGCTGTTGTTGGGATTGGTGGCCGTGCCCGCCCACGCCGACGACGGTGACGCGGCTCGCAGCTCGGGCGCGGACCGCTTCGAAACGGCCGCGCAGGTGTCGAGTGACGTCTTCGATCCGGGTGAGGTCGATCGCGCCTACCTGGCCACTGGCTTCGAGTTCGCGGACGCCTTGACCGCGGGTGGGCCCGCGGCCGTGGACGGCTCTCCGGTGTTGCTGACCCGGGAGGACCGGTTGCCGCAGGCGACCGCGGACGAGCTGGATCGGCTCGGCGTCGACGAGCTCGTCGCGGTCGGCGGGAGCGCGGCGATCGACGACGCGGTCCTGGACGAGGCGGAGCAGCATGTGGGCAGCGTGTCGCGCGTGTGGGGCCAGAACCGGTACGAGACGGCCTCCGAGCTCGCCACCCAGCTCTTCGACGCGGACGACGTGGACGCCGTGTACGTGGCTTACGGTGAGGACTTCGCCGACGCGCTGTCGGCGGTGACCGCCGCGGCCCGCTTCGACGCCCCCTTGCTGTTGACCGGCCAGGCCTCCCTGCCGGCGACCTCCTCCGACGCCCTCGACCAGCTCGATCCCGATCGGGTCGTGCTCGCCGGCGGCACCGCGGTCATCGACCAAGGGGTCGAGGCGGAGCTGGAGGAGATGGGCATCGAGGTCGACCGCCAGTCGGGCGCCAACCGGTTCCAGACCGCCGCGACGCTCGCGAGGGAGCACTTCCTCGGCGCCCGGGAGATCGTGTTGGCCAACGGCCTGGACTTCCCGGACGCGATCCCCGGTGCCGCCGCGGCCGCACGCCTCGGCTCGCCGCTGTTGCTGGTCACCCAGAACGACCTGCCTGCGGTGACGTCGTCGACGATCCAGGACCTCAACCCGCGGCAGGTGCGCGTCATCGGCGGGAGCGCGGTCGTGTCCCCGGACGTGGCGCACGACGCCGGCGCCGTCGAGCGCACCGCCCTTGCCCCAGGCGAGGTCCCCGACTTCGCGTTCCTGCGGTTCGACTCGAGCGCGAGCCCGACGATCCGCAGCGCCGCGGTCGGCACGTTCGACGGTTCGGTCGAGGAACTCAGCAACTCGCATCCCGAGGAGCAGCACTCCCCGAGCGCGTTCTCGCCGGACGGCGAGTGGTTGCTGTACCGCAGGGCCGCCGAACCCGGCGTGGCTGAGGAGGACGTCGAGGAGCAGGTCCGCCTCGTGTCCGTCGAGGAGGGCTCGGCGTCGACCCGCATCCTCTCCGACGGGGACGAGCGGGACTGCAGCCTGAGCAACCTGCACTTCGACCCCACCGGTGAGCAGGTCGCGTTCGTCTGCGAGGACGCTGCCGACGACGACGCCGAGTCGATCGGCATCAGCGATCTCGACGGGGACACGACCTGGATCGACGACGCGGCCTTCCAGCAGGTGCGCATCGGTGAGGGCGGCGAGCTGTTCGTCGTGCGGGACGCAGGTGACGGCGAGGAGCTGCGCGAGCGCGACCTGACCAGCCCCGAGGCCGAGGGTGACCTGATCCACAGCGTTGACGAGGGCACGCTGCAGAACCTGCAGGTGTCCGACGACGGGTCGCAGATCGCCATGACGCACGTGCGCGGTGACAGCACCACGCGCGGCGACGATGCCTCGATCCTGGTGATCGACCTCGACACGGGGAGCGTCACCGAGCTGCTGGCCGACGCCGACGGCGACGCGGCGATGGACGAGCACCAGCTGCGTGACTGGCACCCCGACGGTGACCAGGTGCTGGTGGCCACCGGTGGGTACGACGGCAGCGGCGAGTCGACGCTGCGGCTGGTCAGCATCGCTGACGACACCGACCAGACGATCGTCGCCGAGCCCCGCCATCTTGATGAGGACACCATCAACCGCGCCGAGGTCAGCCCCGACGGCGGCTTCGTGTTCTACAGCAACCCCAACCGCTCGGGCAGCGTCTTCAATCGGCCCTCGGTGTGGCTGTACGACCTCGAGTCGGAGCAGCGCACCACCGTCGACCTGCCCAGCGGGTTCGGTGGGCCCGGCCTGCCGCTGCTCAACCCGGCGGCCTTTGCCGATGGTGGCCCGAACATCGCCACCTCGAGCGAGTGCTTCGAGACCGACACCGGCACCACGTTCGACGGCTCCAACCAGGCGGTCGACGAGCCGCGCGCGGACGTCGTCGAGGTTTGCGTCGAGTACGGGGCGGACGAGGTCGAGATCAGCACGCAGGTGGATGAGCCCACGGATCCGCTGTCGGACGCCGGCTGGGCCCAGGCCCCGGACGACTCGGACGCGCCGTGGACGTCGGTCGTGCACGACCTGAACGTGACCGGCGAGGAGTTCGGACCGACCAACTACTCGGTGACGTACCGTCTCATCGAGTTCGAGGGGACCGAGCGGCTCGACGTCCGCGTCGACAACCACGACGAGAACATCGCGGAGTGGTGCACCGACGACAGTGACGGGAGCTACGAGGACGGCTGGTACGTCGTGACCCTCGGCACCGACGAGTGCTTCGACGAGCCGGACAGCATAGGGGTCAGTACCCTGATGACCTACCGCACGGGCCCGAGCGCCGATGCGTTCGCCAGGGACCGGCATCCCGGTCAGGACGGCTTCTTCGACGCGGTCGCCGCTCCCTGATCGGCCACGCTCGACCAGCGCAGGCGAACGGGGCGCCCTGAACGGGGCGCCCCGTTTCGCTGTCAGCGTCCCGAGCCTCCGACGTGGCTCTCGGGCCCCGGTGCGCCCGGTGCGGTGCGCCGAGTCGGCGCTCAGCAGGCCCCGCTGTCGAGCAACTCGGCGAGCGAGCTGACCACGTGATCGGCGTCGTCGGGGCCCGCGACGCCGAGAGGGTCCACGGCGATGGTCACGCACCCGCGGGCGCGCGCCGGCGCGATGTCGTTGCGCAGGTTGTCGCCGACGACGGCGACCCGCTCGGGGGGATAGTCGGTGAGCAGCCGGTCGAGCACCTTGTCGAGGCCCTCGGGTTTGCCCGCGCCGAAGTGGACCTCGTCGAACGCGTCGCCGATCCCGAGCCGCTCGAGCAGAGGCGCTGCCAGCTCGTCCGGCGTGTTGCTCAGGAGGACGCGGTACGTCCCCGGCGGGAGCGAGTCGGCGACCCGTCGGGCCAGCGCCTGTCCGGGAAGGTCCACGGAAGGGTCGACCATGTTGGCCCGGACCCGTCGGAAGGCCTCGGCCTCCGACGCGCGCGAGATGCCGGCGCGGCGGATCGCCGCACGCGCGATCTGCCAGCCGTCGCCCAGGTAGACGAAGTCCTCGGGGGGCGGCGCGGAGGGACGTGGCTCGCCCTCCCACGTCGCGACCTCCTCCGGGGCGTTCAGTCCCCCAGGCCGCACCTCGTCGCGGGCGTCGTCGTAGAGCGCGCCCAGCGGCACGGAGTGCTCGCCGGCGAGGATCGTTCGGGCGTCGTCGGCCGCACGGGCCCCGGCCTCGCCCGCGACCTCGACCAAGCAGTCGAGATGGGTCTCCAGGAACCCCTCGTCCTCGTGCAGCGTCCCGTCGAGGTCGAGGACCAGGGCCGTGATGCCGTCGGGCCATCCCCTGCCGGTCGTCGCTCGATCGTGGTCCTGGGTCACCGGTCGCACCACCTTCGCTCGCCTGTTGGGGGACGCCACAGGTTAGTGGCAGCGTGAACGCTCCAGTGCCGCGGGAGGGGTTGTGCACATGGGCGGATTGACACCCGTGCGTGGCCGGTTTACGAGGGCGGACTGACACTCGTGCACGGCCGGCTTACGATGCGGTGAGGTGCACGGTCGGCGGGCACGGTGGCGCCACCCGCCTCGACAGGCAGCCCAACGGAGGAGCAGCGCGGTGGCCAGGGTGTTCAGCGGGGTGAAGCCGTCCGGTAACCCGCACGTGGGCAACTTCTTCGGGGCGTTCACGCGCTGGGCTGAGCTCCAGCAGCCCGGCCACTTCTACTGCGTGGTGGACCTGCACGCGATGACGGTGCCCCACGACCCGGCGGAGCTGCGTGAGCAGACGGTCGACCTCGCGTCCTGGCTGCTTGCGTCCGGCCTCGACCCGGACACCGTGACCCTGTTCGTCCAGTCGCAGGTGCGCGAGCACTCGGAGCTGGCCTGGATCCTCGACTGCGTCGCCACGATGGGCGAGCTGCAGCGCATGGTCCAGTTCAAGGAGAAGGCAGCGGGCCAGCGCGACAGCGTCTCGGTCGGGCTGTTCAACTACCCGGTCCTGCAGGCCGCGGACATCATCCTCTACCAGGCTGACGAGGTGCCGGTCGGCGAGGACCAACGCCAGCACATCGAGCTGTCGCGCGACATCGCGCACCGCTTCAACCACCGGTTCGGCGACACGTTCCGGTTGCCGACGGCGACGCTGCCGACCAGCGGCGCCCGGGTGATGGACCTGCAGCACCCGGACCAGAAGATGTCGAAGTCCGAGGAGAGCCCGCAGGGCACGATCGACCTCGCCGACGACGCCGACACGACGCGCAAGAAGTTGATGCGCGCGGTCACCGACTCCGGTAGCGAGATTCGGGCGAGCGCCGACAAGCCGGGGATCGGCAACCTCCTCGAGCTGCTGTCCGCGGCGACGGGGCGGACGATCCCCGAGCTCGAGGACGAGTTCGCCGGGAAGGGGTACGGCGACTTCAAGAAGGCGGTGGCCGAGGCGGTGATCGAGCGGCTCGCTCCGGTGCGGGCCCGCTACGCCGAGTTGCGCGCGGACCCGGCCGCGGTGCACGCCGAGCTGGGCAAGGGAGCCGACCGCGCCCGCGAGATCGCCGCCGCCACCATGGCCGACGTGCGCGAGAAGGTGGGGCTGTTCGGGGCCGAGCGCGTGCGGGGGGCGGCCGATCCGGCGGAGGCGTCGCCGGCGTGAACCTCGCGAGCCTCGAGCGCATCCGCAAGGAGTACGCCGAGCGGGTGGTCCTCGACGGGGTGTCGTTCGGTGTCGACGACGGCGACCGCGTGGGCGTCATCGGCCTGAACGGGAGCGGCAAGTCGACCTTGTTGCGGATCCTCGCCGGTGTCGAGGCACCCGACGACGGTCGGGTCACGCACGGGTCCAGCGTGCGCACGCACTACCTCGCGCAGGAGCCGACCCTGCCGGACGAGGCCACCCCGTTCGAGGTCGTCATCGGGATCGGCGCGACCGAGGCCGACGCACCGGCCGAGGCCGGGGTGGTGCGCGCGTTCGAGGCGGCGCAGGCCGCGGTCCGTGACGCGCCCGAGGATCCGGCCGCGCTGGAGCGCTTGGAGGCCGCGACCCAGGAGATGGACGCCGCCGGCGCGTGGAGCCTCGAGCGGCGAGCCCGCGCGACGCTCGACCGCCTCGGCCTCGGCGGGGTGCAACAGCGGGTCGGGACGATGTCGGGTGGCCAGCGCAAGCGGGTGGCGCTCGCCCGGGCGCTCGTGAGCCCCGCCGAGCTGCTCGTGCTCGACGAGCCCACCAACCACCTCGACGTCGACGTGATCGAGTGGCTCGAGGGCGAGTTGCGCGGGCGGACCGGCGCGCTCGTGCTCGTCACGCACGACCGCTATCTGCTCGACCGGCTGGTGACGCGGGTGATCGAGGTCGAGCGCGGGCGGATCCACACGAACCACGGGAGCTATGCCGACTACCTCGAGGCCCGGGCGGAACGGCAGGCCCAGGCCGAGCGCGAGGAACGCAAACGTCAGAACCTCGCCCGCGTGGAGCTCGAGTGGCTGCGCCGTGGCCCGAAAGCGCGGGGCACGAAGGCCAAGCACCGCGTCGAGAAGGCCCACGAGCTGCTGGAGAGCCGCGTCGACACCGAGCAGCCCGAGCTCGTCGTCAACCTGCCGGCCCGGCGGATCGGCTCGAAGGTCGTGGACCTGCACAATGCCGGCAAGCGCTACGGGGACCAGTGGGTCGTCAGCGACGTCGATCTGCGGTTGCAGCCTCGGGACCGCATCGGCCTCGTGGGCCCGAACGGCAGCGGCAAGACCACGCTGCTCGGCCTCGTCGCCGGTCGGCTCATGCCCGACGCCGGCAGCGTCCGCATGGGCGACACCGTGCACGTCGGGTGGTTCGGGCAGGAGCCCGAGCAGCTGCCACCGCGCACGCGGGTGCTGTCGGCGGTGCAGGAGATCGTGCGCGAGACCAACACGGCGGGGCTCGTGGGCGCGGAGCGCGGGCGATCCGAGGGGATCCGGCTGACCGCCGGGGATCTGCTCGAGCGCTTTCTGTTCACCTCCGCTCAGCAGAAAGCGTACGTCGAGGACCTCTCTGGCGGTGAGCGGCGCCGCCTCGAGCTCCTGCGGGTCCTCGCCGACGCGCCCAACCTGCTGCTGCTCGACGAGCCGACCAACGACCTGGATCTCGACACGCTCTCGGTGCTCGAGTCGTTCCTCGACGGCTGGCCGGGCGCGCTCGTCGCCGCGAGCCACGACCGGTACTTCCTCGACCGGGTGTGCGGGGACGTCTGGTCGCTCGATCCGCCCGAGCCCGGGGGACCGGGGCAGCTGCGCCACCATCCGGGCGGCTGGCCGGCCTACCGTGACTGGCGGGCGCAGAGCGATCGCCGGGCGCAGGCCGACTCGGAGCATCGCGCCGGCGGCGAGAACGGCCGACGGCAGTCGAGCGGCGACGGTGGGGGACGTGGGCGCAAGCTCACCTACAACGAGCAGCGTGAGCGGGCGCAGCTGGCCGAGCGGGTCGGCGAGCTCGAGGAGCGTCGCGCCGCGCTCACCGACGCCCTGGAGCACACGACCGACCCGGACGAGCTCTCGCGGCTCGGCCGCGAGCTCGCGGACGTGGAGGCGGAGCTCGACGCCGCCGGGACGCGGTGGCTGGAACTGGAAATGGTCGCGGACGAACGGAGTGCGAACCGATGAGCACCGAATTGGAGCGACCGCTCGTCTGGGTCGACCTCGAGATGACCGGCCTGGACCCCGAGCGCGACGTGATCGTGGAGGTCGCGGTGATCGTGACCGACGGCGCGCTCGAGACGACCGTCGAGGGGCCCGACCTCGTCATCGGCCAGCCCGACGAGAAGCTCGATCAGATGGTCGAGGTCGTGCGGGACATGCACGAGAAGAGCGGGCTCACCGAGGCGATCCGCCGGAGCGAGGTCACCGTCACCGACGCCGAGCGTCAGGTGCTCTCGTTCATCGCCGAGCACGTGCCCGATCAGCTGGTGGCGCCGCTGGCCGGGAACTCGGTCCACGCGGACCGGATGTTCCTGCGGGCGTACATGCCGCAGGTGGAGTCGCACCTGCACTACCGCAACGTGGACGTGTCGACGATCAAGGAGCTCGCGAAGCGGTGGCGCCCCGACGCCGTCGCCTCCGCGCCGACCAAGGACGGGGGGCACCGGGCGCTGGCCGACATCCGCGAGTCGATCGCCGAGCTGCGGCACTACCGCGACGCGATCTTCGGCCCCCCGTCGGACAACGGGGGGACGCCGGGCGCGGCGCCTGACGCCGAGGACGCCGGACCGGTCCACGAGGCGTAGTCGCTCGGGATCACGACCGGCTCGAGCGTTCGGGATCCCGGATCGCGCACCAGGCGACGACGGCCGCGGCCGCGCACAGGCCGGCAGCCGCGAGCATCGCGCGCCCGAAGCCCTCGGCGAGCCCCTCCAGCCCGTCGCCGCTGATCCCGCCCGCGAGCGGCAGCAACGCGACAGCGAGCAGCCCCGCCGTTCGGGCCACCGCGTTGTTCACGCCGGACGCCGTCCCGGCGAGCGTGTCGGGAGCGGCGGTGAGCACCGTCGTGGTCAGGGGCGCGACGACCGTGGCGAGGCCGACGCCGAACGTGAGCACGCCGGGGAACACCCCGCCGAGGTAGCCCACGTCGGCCTCGATCCGGGTCAGCAGCGCCAGGCCTCCTCCCGCCGTCAGGGAACCGACCGTGAGCAGCCACCGCGGGCCCACGCGGCCGACGAGCTCGCCCATGCGCGGCGAGAGCAGCACGAGCATCACGGTGATCGGCACGAGCGCCGCGCCCGCGGACAGCGCCGACCAGCCCAGCGTCGCCTGCAGATGCACCGCGACGAGGAAGGTCGCGCCGGTCAGGGCGGCGTACACGAGCAGGGTGACGACGTTCGCGGCCACGAACGACCGTGACCGGAACAGCGTCGGTGGCAGCATCGGCTGGGCCACGCGCCGCTCGACGACGACCAGCGCGCCGAGCGCCGCGAGTCCTGCCAGACCGAGCCCCGCGACGAGTGGCTGCCCCCACCCGCGGGCGGGGCCCTCGATGAGCGCGTAGACGATCCCCCCGAGGGCCGCGACCGCCAGGAGCGAGCCGGCGACGTCCAGCCGTGCCCGTTGGGGATCGCGGGTCTCGGGCACGTGCCGCGCCGCCCACAGGGCGAGGAGCGCGCCCGGGACGTTCAACAGGAAGATCCAGCGCCACGTCGCGGTGTCCACGAGCAGGCCGCCGAGCAGGGGACCGGCGGCGGTCGAGACGCCGGACAGGCCCGTCCAGGTGCCGATGGCCCGGCCGCGCTGTGCGGGGCCGAACGCGGCCGACACGATCGCGAGGCTGCCGGGCACGAGCAGCGCTGCTCCCAGGCCCTGCAGCGCGCGGGCGGCGACGAGCGCGCTCGCCGTCGGCGCGAGGCCGCAGGCCCGCGAGGCGATGGTGAACCACCAGAGCCCGACGACGAACACGCGCTTGCGGCCGAACCGGTCGCCGAGCGCGCCGCCGAGCAGGAGCAGCGCCGACAGGGCGAGCAGGTAGGCGTCGACGGTCCACTGCAGCCCCGCGAACCCCGCGTCGAGGTCCCGGTCGATCGCTGGCAGGGCCACGTTGACCGTGGTCGCGTCGAGGAAGGCGAGGCCGCTCGCGAGGATCGTCGTCGCGAGCACCCACCGGCCCGCCGCGGTGCCGAGCCGGACCGGCCCGGCGCCGAGCGCATCGTCCATACCGGGCTACAGGTACCCGCGCAGATCGGCCGCCCGTGCCACCCGCTCGACGCCGACCGCGAAGGCCGCGCGGCGCAGTCCGATCCTCGCCTCCTCGCCGTCCCTCGCGGCGGCGTAGTCGCGCAGGGTCTCGTAGGCCCGGCGCATGCGCTTGCGCAGCTCACCGTTCACCCGGTCGAGATCCCAGTGGAACATCTGGATGTTCTGCGTCCACTCGAAGTACGACACGGTCACGCCTCCGGCGTTGGCGAGGACGTCCGGCAGGACCGTGACGCCGCGGTCGTGGAGGACCTCGTCGGCCGCCGGGGTCACCGGGTGGTTCGCCGCCTCCACGATCAGGTCGGCCCGGACGTCGTCCACGTTGTCCTTGGTGATGACGCCGCCGAGCGCCGCGGGGATGAGCACGTCGACGTCGAGCGTGAGCAACTCGCCGCCCTCGAGGGCCTCCGTGTCGGGACAGCCGGCGACCGTGCCGGCCTCCTCCAGGTGCGCGTCGACGGCGTCGAGGTCGAGGCCGCGCGGATCGCGGATGCCGCCCCCGACGTCGCTGACGGCGACGACGCGGTAGCCCTGCTCGACCGCGCAACGGGCGGCCCACGATCCCACGTTGCCGTATCCCTGCACCGCGACGGTGAGGTCCTCGGGGTGGCGGCCGGCGTCCTTGACGGCCTCGTCGAGCACCACGATGCAGCCTCGACCGGTCGCGGCGTCGCGGCCGACCGAGCCGCCGAGCTCGACCGGCTTGCCGGTGACGATCGCGGGATCGTGGCCGTACTTCTGTCCCCAGGCGTCCATCATCCACGCCATCGTCTGAGCACCCGTGCCCATGTCGGGCGCCATGATGTCGCGGTGCGTGCCCATGATGTAGCTGACCTGCGACATGTACCGGCGGGTCAGTGCCTGGAGCTCCGGGCGGTTGAGCCCGCCCGGATCGACCTGCACGCCCCCCTTCGCCCCCCCGAACGGCAGGTCGAGGATCGCGGTCTTCCAGGTCATGAGCGACGCGAGCGCGCGCACCTCGTCGATGTCGGCGTGCGGGTGGTAGCGGACCCCTCCCTTGTAGGGACCGCGGGCGCCGTTGTGCTGGACCCGGTACCCGTACACGACCTCCTTGGACCCGTCCGCCCGCGCGATCGGGACCTGGACGCGGATCTCGCGGTACGTGCCGCTCAGGATGTCGCGGGTCGTGTCGCTGATGCCGGTCTCGTCGGCCGCCTGGTGGAAGAAGTGGGTCACCGCCTCGAACGGCGTCATCCCGTCCTGGACCTCGGCCATGGCTCGCCCCTCCTCGCGCGCTCCGTGCGGCGCACGCTAGCGGTCCGCGCGCGGTGAGGACACACCCGGCCCGAACGGGCCGGTGCCTGCGGCCCGAACCGGGAGGCCCGCACGCGCGGACATCCGGCGGAATGCGCGGCACGGCGTGCGGCGCTACCTCCGGGGTGCCCGCACGCGCGGACATCCGGCGGAATGCGCGGCACGGCGTGCGGCGCTACCTCCGGGGTGCCCGCACGCGCGGACATCCGTCACCGGCTGCTGGGCACCGGGCAATCCGGCGTCGGGGGTGCGAGAGTGGGGGCGTGCGCCGATTCGTCGTGGTCCTGCTGCTCCTCTTCGCCGGCGGCCTCACCGCGGCCGCGATAGCGGGCCCGGAATCGGTGCGCGAGGCCGTCGCCAGCGCGCAGGCCCTGCTCGGCGACGAGGAGGCCGGCGGGGACGACCCGGGCGAGCCCGAAGGCGAGCCGCTGGACTACGTCGCGCTGGGCGATTCGCTGGCGGCCGGGTTCGCGGCACCCAGCGGGTACCCGGAACATTTGGCGCAGCGCCTCGAGGAATCCACCGGTCGGCCGGTCGAGGTCGAGGTCGCGGCGCAGATCGGTTGGACGACCCGAAGGCTGCGCGACGCCGTCGATGAGCGGGCCCCGCTGCGCGAGGCGCTGGCGGACGCCGACTTGGTGACCGTGAGCGTCGGCAGCAACGACCTCTTTCGCGCGGCCTTCGAGCTCGGGGAGACGTGCGCCGAGCCCGCGTGCGCTCGCCCGCCGATCGAGCGGTTCCACGAGCGGTGGGAGGACCTGCTCGCGGAGATCGATGCGCACACCGACGCCAGGGTCGTCGTCACCGACTTCTACGACCCGTTCGCGGGCCGCCGGGGCGAGGACGAGCTCACGAGCCTCGGCCGCGAGCTGCGGGCCGAGGCCAACCGGGGGCTGCGCGCCGCCGCGGAGCAGCGCGGGTTCGTGATCGCGCCCGTGGAGCAGGCCTTCCATGGGGCGGACGGGACCGAGGATCCCCGTGACCGCGACCTCATCGCCTTCGACGGCATCCATCCCAACCGCGCGGGGCAGGAACGCATCGCCGACGCGGTCGAGGCCGCCCTGCAGCGTTGAGCGCGCAGTGGTCGGGAGACGCGTGGTCGGGAGACGCGGTGGTCGGGAGACGCTAGCGGGCCGCTGCCTGCAGGAGCCCGCGCCGGGCGAGCTCCTCGACGAGGCGGTCCACGCAGTCGGCCGCCTCCGACCGATCGGTGCGCAGATGGACATCGGGGGCACGGGGAGGCTCGTAGGGGTCGCTCACCCCGGTGAACCCGTCGAGCTCCCCCGCGAACGCCTTCTCGTAGAGGCCCTTGACGTCGCGAGCGGCGCAGACCTCCAGGGGCGCGTCGACGAACACCTCGACGAACGCCGGCGCCATCGCCCGCACCTCCGCGCGCGTCGCCGCGTACGGGCTGATCGCGGCGGTGATGACCGTGACGCCGTGCTTGGCGAGCAGCGACGCGACGTAGCCGATGCGTCGCACGTTGGTGTCGCGGTCCTCGCGGCTGAACCCCAGCCCGGCGGTGAGGAACCGGCGCACCTCGTCGCCGTCGAGCACCTCCACCGGGTGCGCGCGGTGGCGGAGCTCGGCGGCGAGGAGCTCGGCCACGGTCGACTTGCCGGCCCCCGACAGCCCGGTGAGCCAGACCACCGCGCCGTGGGTGCCACAGGGCACGTCGTGCGGGGTCGTCATGGGCAACGGCCTCGGGTCGGCGCGGCCCGGTCGGGGCCTTGGCTGGGGCTTTGCTCGGGGCTTTGATCGGGGCTCTGGTCGGGGCCTTGGCTCAGCTCGCGCGCATCTGCTTGAACGAGGCCTTGCGGTAGTCCTTGTTCAGCCACGCGATGAAGTCGATCGAGATGTCCTTCGGGCACGCGTCCTGGCACTCGCCGTGGTTGGTGCAGGAGCCGAAGTACTCCTCCATCACCTCGACCATGTTCACGACGCGCTCGTAGCGCTCGGGCTGGCCCTGTGGCAGCAGGTTGAGGTGGGAGACCTTCGCCGCGGTGAACAGCTGCGCGGCACCGTTGGGGCACGCGGCAACGCAGGCGCCGCAGCCGATGCACTGCGCGGCCTCGAAGGCGGTGTCGGCGATCGGCTTGTCGACCGGCGTGAGGTTCGCCTCCGGCGCCGAGCCCGTCGGCACGGTGATGTAGCCGCCCGCGGCGATGATCTCGTCGAACGCGGTGCGGTCGACGATCAGATCCTTCTGGATCGGGAAGCCGGCGGCACGCCACGGTTCGATCGTGATCGTGTCGCCGTCCGAGTAGTTGAACATGTGGACCTGGCAGACGGACGCGTTCTCGACCGGCCCGTGGGCCTCGCCGTCGACCATCACACCACAGGTACCGCAGATGCCCTCCCGGCAGTCCGAGTCGAAGGCGATCGGCTCGATGCCCTCCTCGGTCAGTTGCTCGTTGACGAGGTCGAGCATCTCGAGGAACGAGGCGTGCTCGTCGATGCCCTTCGCCTGGTAGGTCTCGAAGCGTCCCTCGGCCTCCGGGCCGGGCTGGCGCCACACCTTGAGCGTCAGGTCCATCGCGTGCGGTCCTTTCGGCTGCCCGACGCCTGCCCCCTCGGGTGTGGGCACGGGCCGTCGGCGTCCTCGGCTACTTGTAGCTGCGGGTCGAGGGGGTGACCGTCTCGAACTCGAGGGGCTCGGGAATGAGCTCCGGGTCCTCGCCGAGCCCCCGGAACCGCCAGCGCGCGACGTACGCGTAGTTCTCGTCGTCCCGCAGCGCCTCGCCCTCCTCGGTCTGGTGCTCCTCGCGGAAGTGCCCGCCACAGGACTCCTCGCGGTGGTGGGCATCGACCGTCATGAGCTCGGCGAGCTCGAAGAAGTCCTGGACGCGCCCGGCCTTCTCGAGCGACTGGTTGATCGTCTCGTTCTCGCCGAGGACCCGCACGTCCTTGTGGAACTCGTCCCGCAGTGTCCGGATCTCGCTGCGAGCCTTCTCGAGGCCCTCGGCGGTGCGCGACATCCCGCAGTAGTCCCAGAGGATCCGGCCGAGCTCCTTGTGGAACGAGTCCACGCTGCGGGTGCCGTTCACCGACAGCAGGCCGAACACCTTGTCGCGCACCTCGGCCTCGGCCTCGGCGAACGCCTCGTGGCTCGTCGGCGGCGGCGACTCCCCGAGCATCGGCGCCAGGTAGTTGCCGATCGTGTACGGGATCACGAAGTAACCGTCGGCCAGCCCCTGCATGAGCGCGGAGGCGCCGAGGCGGTTCGCCCCGTGGTCGCTGAAGTTCGACTCGCCGAGCGCGAACAGGCCCGGGATCGAGGTCTGCAGGTTGTAGTCGACCCACAGGCCGCCCATCGCGTAGTGCGGGGCGGGGTAGATCCGCATGGGGACCCGGTACGGGTTCTCGTTCGTGATCTTCTCGTACATCTGGAACAGGTTGTCG
The DNA here is from genome assembly GCF_004322855.1 of Egibacter rhizosphaerae. Lineage (NCBI taxonomy): Bacteria > Bacillati > Actinomycetota > Nitriliruptoria > Egibacterales > Egibacteraceae > Egibacter > Egibacter rhizosphaerae. The sequence goes on from NZ_CP036402.1 coordinate 3,094,150, forward strand.
TACTTCGCCTCGACGCCGTCGACGCCCATGCGCTCGATCGCGCCGGCGAAGTCGAGGTACACGCCGTTCTTCTGCGGGCCGACGCCATGGCCGGCGTCGACCATGCGCTTCGCGGCGCGGCTGGAGATGTCGCGTGGCGCGAGGTTGCCGAAGGCGGGGTACAGGCGCTCGAGGTAATAGTCGCGCTCCGACTCGGGGATGTCCTCGGGCGGCCGGGTCTCGTCGGGATCCTTGGGGACCCAGATCCGCCCGTCGTTGCGCAGTCCCTCGCTCATCAGGGTGAGCTTGGACTGGTAGTCGCCGGACTGGGGGATGCAGGTCGGGTGGATCTGCGTGTAGCACGGGTTGCCGTACACCGCGCCCTTGCGGTGCGCGCGCCACGCGGCGGTGGCGTTGGAGTTCTTGGCCATCGTCGACAGGAAGTACGCACTGGCGTAGCCACCCGTGGCGAGCACGACCGCGTGGGCCGAGTGCGAGCTGATCTCGCCGGTCCCGAGGTCGCGCACGACGACGCCGTGTGCGCGACCGTCCACGACCACGAGCTCGAGCATCTCGGTCCTGGGGTGCAGGGTGACGCTGCCGCGGTCGACCTGGCGCATCAGCGCCTGGTACGCGCCGAGGAGCAGCTGCTGGCCCGTCTGGCCCTGCGCGTAGAACGTGCGCGAGACCTGCGCGCCCCCGAACGAGCGGTTGTCCAGCAGGCCGCCGTAGTCGCGCGCGAACGGCACGCCCTGCGCCACCGCCTGGTCGATGATGTTCACCGAGAGCTGGGCGAGGCGGTACACGTTGCCCTCGCGGGAGCGGTAGTCGCCGCCCTTGATCGTGTCGTGGAACAGGCGGAAGATGCTGTCGCCGTCCCCCTGGTAGTTCTTGGCCGCGTTGATGCCGCCCTGCGCGGCGATCGAGTGGGCCCGTCGCGGCGAGTCGTGGTACGTGAAGCACCGGACGTTGTAGCCGAGCTCGCCGAGGGAGGCCGCCGCGGACGCCCCCGCGAGGCCCGTGCCCACCACGATGACGTCGAACTTGCGCTTGTTGTTGGGGTTCACCAGCTTCATGTCGAACCGGTGATTGTCCCACTTGTCCTCGAGCGATCCGTCGGGGATCTTCGCGTCGAGATCCAGCTTCTGGTCGACCGGCATGTGTCGGCTCCTTGCTCGGCTCGTCGCGGCCGGCTAACCCACGATCCCGAGCTGGACGGCGATCGGGAACGAGAGGTTGCCGGCGGCGACCACGACCGCGAACGCGACCGCGAAGTAGCGGCGCCAGTGGTTGAAGCGGCGTTGGTTCCAGCCCATCGTCTGGAACAGGCTCCAGACCCCATGGTAGAGGTGGAACGCGAGGGCCAGGTTCGCGACGACGTAGATCGCGGCGATCCACCAGACGCTGAAGCTCGTGACGATGTTGCCGTACACGTCGGCGTGGTCGAAGTCCGGGTTCGTGGCGCCGAAGGTGAGGTCGGCCAGGTGGAAGAGCACGAACAGGCCGACGATCACGCCGCTCCAACGCATCGTGCGCGACGCGAAGTCGGCGGCGTTGTAGTCGCGCTTGCTCTGGTACTTCGTCCCGCGCGCCCGCCGGTTGCGCAGCGTGAGCACGGCGGCGGCGTGGATGTGGATCGCGAACGCGGCGATCAGGACGATGCGCACTCCCCAGAGAGCCGCGCCCTCGGGCAGGGCCGGGTAGGCGATCTCGCGCAGCCACGCGGCGTAGTCGTTCAGGGGCTGTGCGCCCTCGAAGAGCTTGAGGTTGCCGACCATGTGGGCGAAGACGTACGCCATGAGCACGATGCCGGTGATCGCCATCGCGTACTTCTTTCCGAGCGACGAGGCATAGAACTCCGCGATCCAGGGGCGCCGACGGTTCCGGGAAGCCGTGGATGTTGCGCCGGTCTGGGTCGCCGCCATCTTCCGTGCTCCTCGCTCGTCGCGGTTCCCGCCGAGCCGCTGCGGTCGCGGGCCACGCGCCGTGAGCGTATCAGCGCCCTATGATCGCGACCCAACGAGGTGGTGGGGGCGTGCATGGTCTCGACGGGCCGATCGCTTGGGTGGGTAGCCTCCGCTCACGCCCTCTCCGAGCCGGGAGGCCCCCGCAGCTCGGCGCGACGAGGAGGCAGCGATGAGCGAGCCGCGCAGGGCCGAGGGTCGGACCGACGCCGGGATCCCGGCCCAGCCCGTCTACCGGCCCGAGGACGTCGCGGACCTCGACTATCAGCGCGATCTCGGTGACCCCGGTGCCTTCCCGTACGCGCGGGGGGTCTACGGCTCGATGTACCGGGGACGGCTCTGGACGATGCGCCAGTACGCCGGCTTCGCGAGCGCCGAGGAGTCCAACCGCCGGTACAAGTACCTCCTCGAGCAGGGTCAGACCGGCCTGTCGGTGGCCTTCGACCTGCCGACGCAGATGGGTTACGACTCCGATGCGCCCGTGGCGTCGGGGGAGGTGGGCAAGGTCGGGGTCGCGATCGACTCGGTCGAGGACATGCGGGCCCTGTTCGACGGGATCCCGCTCGACCGCGTGTCGACGTCGATGACGATCAACGCGCCGGCCTCGATCCTGCTCCTGCTGTACGAGCTCGTCGGGGAGGAGCAGGGCGTCGACCCCGCCGAGCTGCGGGGAACGATCCAGAACGATGTGCTGAAGGAGTACATCGCCCGCGGGACCTACATCTTCCCGCCGCAGCCGAGCCTGCGGATCATCACCGACACGTTCGGCTACTGCGCCGAGCGGCTGCCCTCGTTCAACACGATCTCGATCTCGGGCTACCACATCGCCGAGGCGGGCGCGACGGCGGTCCAGGAGGTCGCGTTCACGCTGTCGGACGCGATCGCCTACGTCGAGGCCGCGCTCGAGGCGGGTCTCGACGTGGATCAGTTCGCGCCCCGGCTGTCGTTCTTCTTCGTGGCGCGCTCGTCGCTGTTGGAGGAGGTCGCCAAGTTCCGCGCGGCGCGCCGGTTGTGGGCCCGCCTCATGCACGACCGGTTCGGTGCCCGGGACCCGAAGTCGCAGATGCTGCGCTTCCACACCCAGACCGCCGGCGTGCAGCTCACCGCCCAGCAGGCCGAGGTCAACCTCGTCCGAGTGACGTTGCAATCCCTGGCGGCGACCCTCGGGGGAACCCAGTCGCTGCACGCGAACGCCTTCGACGAGGCGCTCTCGCTCCCCAGCGAGAAGGCTGCCCGCCTCGCGTTGCGCACCCAGCAGGTTCTCGCCCACGAGACCGACGTGCCGTTGACCGCCGATCCCCTCGGCGGGAGCTGGTTCGTCGAGTCGCTCACCGACGAGATCGAGGCGCAGGTCGCCGACTACCTCGCCCGGATCGACGAGCGCGGTGGGGCGGTCGTCGCGATCGAGCAGGGGTACCAGAAGGGGGAGATCGAGCGCTCCGCGTTCGACCTCTCCCGACAGATCGAGCAGGGCGAGCGGGTCGTGGTGGGCGTGAACCGCTACCGGGCCGACGAGGAGGTCGACCCCGAGTTGCAGCGCGTGGACGAGGCGGTGCGCCAGCAGCAGGTCGAGCGGCTCGATCGGGTTCGCCGGCAGCGGGACCAGGCGGCGGTCGACGCGGCCCTCGCGGATGTGGCCAAGGCCGCCGAGGGTGAGGCGAACCTGCTGCCGGTGATGAAGCACGCCTTGCGGGAACGCGCGACGGTCGGCGAGGTCTGCGACGCCCTGCGCGGGGTCTTCGGGGAGTACGTGCCGCCCGACACGTTCTGACGCGAGCGCCGTCGCCTGTCTGGGCGGGATCGTGTGCGGAGGTGAGCACGAGTCCGCCCGGGTGCGATCAGTGGGCGCGCAGCACGGCCGGGTTCAGCACCCCGGTCGGATCAAGGGCCCCGCGCAGCGCCGCCATCGTCGCGAGGTCGGTGTCGTCGCGGACCCGGCCGAGCCAGCCCGCCTTCGCCACGCCGATCCCGTGCTCGGCGCTGATCGAACCATCGCGAGCGACCACGAGTTCCAGGACGGTGTCCTCGAGCCGCTCGGCGGGCACGAGCGCGTCCCGCAGGAGGTTCACGTGCACGTTGCCGTCGCCCACGTGCCCGAACGTGTAGGCCCGCACCGACTCCGGCAGGTGGTCCTCAAGGCCCTCGACGAACCCCGCGAGCTCACGGGGCGGCAGCGTCACGTCCAGCTTCACGGGCACGCCGCGAGCCTCGAGCCCTTCGGTGATGTGCTCCCGGTAGGCCCACAAGCGAGCGCGGTCGCGGGCGTCCGTGCCCACCGCGACCTCGCCGACGTCCAGGTCGTCCGCGGCGCGCTCGACGACTGCGGCCAGCTCGTCGGTCGGTTCCTCCGGCCCCGCGACCTCGAGCAGCAGCGCGCAACCGGGGGTGGCCTCGAACGGTGGTGGCAGGCCCGCGGTCTCGATCACGAGCTCCAGGGCTTCGGCCGACACGGCCTCCGCCGCGACGAGCCCCCGCACCTCCCGGCGGGCGCGGGCCGTGAGCTCCACGGCCGCGCGCCACCCGTCGAGCGCGCAGAGCGCCACGACCCGGTGGGCGGGCTCGTCGACGAGGCGCAGCGTCACCCCGGTGATGACCGCCAGGGTGCCCTCGCTGCCGGCGAAGAGCCCGGGCAGGTCGTAGCCGACGTTGTCCTTCTCGAGGCCCCCGAGCCGTCGCAGCACCCGCCCGTCGGCGAGCACGGCCTCCACTCCGCGGACCTGCGCGCGCATCATGCCGTGGGCGAGGACGTGGACGCCTCCCGCGTTCGTGGCGACCATCCCTCCGAGGGTGGCCTGCGAACGCGCGGCGAGATCGACCCCGACCGCGAGGCCGTGCGGGCGGACGTGCGCCTGGACGGCCGCGAGCGTCGCCCCCGCGCCGACCGTCACTGTGCGGTCGAGCGGCTGCACGGTGCCGAGGCGGTCGAGCCGGCGCAGTGACAACACCGCTTCGTGCTCGTGCGGGACGCTGCCGCCCACCAGGCCCGTGTTGCCGCCCTGGGGGACGACCGGAACCCCCGCGTCCGAGCAGGCCCGCACCGCGTGCGCGACCTCGTCGGTCGTGCCCGGCCGGATCACGAGTCGGGGGGTGCGCTCCCAGCGGCCGGTCCAGTCGCTGCCGTAGGGCGCGGTCAGCTGCGGGTCGTCGAGGACGTGGGCCTCGCCCACGAGCGCGCGCAGCTCGGCGGTCAGTGCGTCCGTCACGCGAGCAAGGCTAGGGCTCCGCCGATGGGCTCGTAGCCGCGGACCGTCCCGTCTCCTACGCTGCGGGAGGCCGGCAGACCTGCCGGCGACCTGCCCACAGCCGACAGCCGCCGTACGGGCGGGACGACGAGGCCGCCGGGCGAGACAAGGACGGCGCATGCGAATCGTGATCATCGGGGGTGGGCCAGGGGGTTACGAGGCCGCGCTCGTCGCCGCCGAGCACGGCGCGGACGTCACCCTGATCTCGCGCGAGGGTCTCGGCGGCAACAGCGTCCTGTGGGACTGCGTGCCGTCGAAGGCGTTGATCGTCTCCGCCGAGGCGATGGGCTGGATGCAGTCGGCCAAGCGGCTCGGGGTGCGGCTCGAGGGCGGCCACGACCTCGCGACCCGGACCGAGATCGACATGAACGCGGTGATGGACCGTGTTCAGGGGCTCGCGTTCAACCAGTCCGCGGACATCAGCAAGAAGGTCGGCCGCACCGGAGTCGAGATCATCGAGGCGGAGGCGCGGCTCCTCGACCCGCAGACGGTCGAGGTGGAGCACCGCGGGGGGCGTTCCTATCGCGTGTCGGCCGACATCGTCCTGATCGCCACCGGGTCGAACCCGCGCACGCTCCCGGGGTGCGAGCCCGACGGGGACCGGGTCTTCACCTCCCGTGAGCTCTACGATCTGCGGGAGCTGCCCGAGCGGTTGATCGTCATCGGGTCCGGGGCCACCGGAGCGGAGTACGCGCACGCGTTCGCCCGTTTCGGCAGCGAGGTGCACCTGATCTCGAGCCGCGACCAGATCCTTCCCTCCGAGGATCCGGACGCCGCGGCCGTGATCGAGGACAGCTTCGAGCGCTGGGGCATGGTCATCCACCGCCGGAAGCGCGCCGCGGACATCGAGCGGGGCGCCGACGGGGTGCGGGTCGAGACCACCGAGGGCGAGTGGGTGGAGGGGACCCACGCCTTGTTCTGCATCGGGCAGATCCCGGCCTCGGGCGGGCTCGGCCTCGCCGCGGCCGGTGTCCACGTCACCGACCGCGACGCCATCCCGGTCGACGGGGTGAGCCGAACGAACGTGCCGACGGTCTACGCGGCGGGCGACGTGACCGGCTCGATGATGCTGGCCTCCACCGCCGCGATGCAGGGCCGCAACGCGATGTGGCACGCGCTCGGGCAGGCGGTGACACCGTTCCGTGACGACGCGGTGGCCAAATGCATCTTCACCGAACCCGAGGTGGCGACCGTCGGGATGACCGCCGAGGACATCGCCCAGTCGCAGGTCCCCGTCCGCACGGTCTCGTTGCCGATCGCGCGCAACCCGCGGGCCAAGATGCGGGAGCTCAGCGAGGGTTTCATCAAGCTGCACGCGATGGCCGGCAGCGGCCTCGTGCTCGGCGGAGCCGTCGTCTCGGCCCAGGCGAGCGACCTGATCGCCCCGGTCAGCGTCGCGGTGCACAACCGCTTGTCAGTACAACAGCTGGCCTACGCGTTCACGGTCTATCCCTCGATCTCCGGCTCGCTGCAGGAGGCCGCGCGGCAGCTGATGGACCGCGCGTAGGCGCGCTGATACCGCGCTATCGCGGGAATCGCGCCGAGCCGTCATGGGCGCGTGAAACGCTCGAAATCGCCCCTTGACCGCCCTGGGAGGTACTGACACGCTCTTGTCAGTACAGGATAACAGGATGTCCGGTCGAGCTGTTCGGTCGAGGCCCCGCTGCGGGCCACGACCGCGGACCCGGGCCGAAGCCGATCCCGACCGGACCACGTCAGGGAGTCGAGGGTGCGCACGGTCATCGTGACGGGAGCGACGCGGGGCATCGGGAGCGCGACGGCGCTCGAGCTCGCCCGGCGGGGATGGTGGGTGCTCGCCACGGGGCGCGATGCCGAGGAGGGTGCCGACGTCGAGAAGTGGATGCAGGACGTCGGGACGGGTCGGTTCGTGGCCGTCGATCTGCTCGAGGAACGGGCACCGGAGCAGGTGACGGCGGCGGCGCTCGAGGCCACAGGACGGATCGACGGGCTGGTCAACAACGCGGGGGTCATCCATCCCGCACCGCTGGACGAGCTCGACATGGATGTCTACGACCGCCTCATGCGGCTCAACGTGCGGGCCGCCGTCGCGCTCGGCAAGGAGGTGGTCCCGCCGATGCGCCGACAGGGCGGGGGAGCCATCGTGAACGTCTCGAGCGAGGCCGGGCTCGTCGGCTTCCCCGGACAGGTCGCCTACAACATCTCGAAGGCGGCGCTGGTGATGCTCACGAAGTCGATCGCGGCGGACTACGCCTCGGACGGCATCCGCGCACTGACCGTGGCCCCGGGGACCACGCGGACGCCGCTGGTGGACGCTCTTATCGCGAACGCGCCCGATCCCGGTGAACAGGAGGCGGCGCTCACTCGCATCCGGCCCCAGCAGCGGCTCGGGACGCCCGAAGAGGTAGCGGCCGTCATCGCGTTCGCGATGAGCGACGACGCCGCGTTCATGACCGGCACGGAGCTGGTCTGCGACGGCGGCAAGACGGCGGTGTAGCGAAACAGCGGCTGGAGGGAAGGCACATGCGGTTCACCGTCTTCGAGAAGCGCGGCGACGAGGTCGGCGCGCGGGTGGTCGAGAAGCCCGAGTTCGAACCGTTCACGCACTTCGACGGCGCGCCGCTGCGCGCGGTCCAACGGGCGGACGTCACCAGTGCGCCCGGGGTCCGCACCGAGATGGTGCACATCGCCGCCGGCGGCCACTTCGTGATGCACGCCAGTCCGGACGTGGCGGTGTGCAACGTGATCCGCGGCCGCGGCGAGCTCGTTCTGCCCCAGGGCGAGGTGCTCGGGTACGAGGCCCCCGAGCTCTACGTCTTCCTGCCGGACACGCTGCACGAATGGCGCAACATCGAGGCCGACACCCTGCTCTCGACCGCGTTGGTCGAGGCGCGCTAGCCCCCGGGCGGGGGCCGGTGACCGCGGCGTCCCCCGCGAGCACCTCTCCGTCGCGTCCGTCACGCACGAACCGTTGGCACGTCCGTCCGCGACCCATGCGAACCGGGTGGGGACCACGCCTTGAGCCCCACCGGAGCGCCAGGCGAGGAGCCGACCGCCATGAGCCGTGAAGACACCCCCCTGTTGACCGACGAGGCCGCCGCCCCGGGCGCGCCCCCGCGGGTCCTGCCCATCACCGGCCCCGTGCCCGCGCCGTTCCTCGCGCCGGCGCTGATGGTGCTGATCTTCGGGATCGTCATGGCGGTCTTCGAGCCGTCGTTCTTCGCGTGGGGGAACCTGCGCAGCGTGCTGCTCGACGCCGCGCTCTATCTGGTGCTCGGCGTGGGGATGACCTTCGTGATCACCGCCCGCGGCATCGACCTCTCGATCGGCGGGATCATCGTGTTCTCGGGCGTGGTGATGTCGGCCGTCATCCTGGATCTCGGGATGCCCGCCTGGGTGGGGATGCTCGCGTGCCTGGCCGCGGGCGCGGCCTGCGGGCTCTTCAACGGCCTGGTGATCCAGAAGGCCAAGGTCCCGGACCTGATCGTCACGCTCGCGAGCGAGTTCGTGTTCCGCGGGCTCGCGCTCATCTACGCGGGGGGTCAGATCTTCTACGGGTTCCCGGAGGCGATCGGCTGGATCGGCTCCGGGCGTGCCGGGCCGCTGCCAATCCCGATCATCATCGGCGTTCTCACCATCCTGGCCGGCCACGCGTTCCTCACCTGGCACCGGTACGGCGTGCGGCTGCACGCGGTCGGCGGCGATCCGGTGTCGGCGAACCAGATGGGCATCGACGTCCCCCGCTACCGGGTCGGTGTGTACGTGATCATGGGCCTGCTCGCCGGCCTCGGGAGCATCATCCTCGCCGGTCGGCTCGACGCGGTCGTGGCCAGCGGCCAGGAAGCCGTGATGCTCCACACCATCGCCGCGGTGATCGTCGGCGGGACCCGGCTCTTCGGCGGCCGCGGGACGATTCTCGGGACGCTGCTCGGGGCGGTCCTCCTCTCGATGATCGGCAACGCCGTCGTGATGCTCGGGTTCGAGTCCTTCTGGCAGCTCGTGGCATCCGGTGTCGTGATCATCGTCACGATCGCCCTCTACGCGCACCGCGAGCGGTCCGTCCTGACCTAGTGCTCACGGCACGACAGGGCCTCGAAAGGAGGTGGCGCGGCGCTCCGACGTTGCGTTGACGCTCGTCCCGTCGGCGTTCGGCGGGGCGGGCAGGCAGGGCCCGAGCCAGGTTGAGAAAGGGTAGAGCCGATGGGTGACAGGCGGATGAGAGCCGGACTGGCGGTGTTGTTCGCGCTGATGCTCGCACTGGCGGCAGCGTGCGCCGAGGAAGAACCCGACGACGTGGCGGCCGACGATCCCGACGACGAGGCCGCACCCGACGACGACCCCGACGACGATGAGCCCGACGACGAGCCGGACGACGACGAACCTGATGACGAGCCGGACGACGAGGCCGACGATGAGCCGGACGACGAGGCCGACGAGCCGGAGGCCGACCCCGAGGAGGCGTTCCCGGAGTCCTCGCACGAGCGGGGCGTGGCCACCGTGAGCGAGTTCCACGAGGCCTTCCCCGAGCACGAGCAGCTGATGGACGACCTGCTGGAGGTCGTGAGCGACGACGCCGAGGAGGCGGACGTCGACCTGGACGAGCCGGTCCAGATCCTGTTGTTCATCCCGAGCCTGGAGGTCGGTGATGCATGGGCCCATCTCGAGGCGGGCCTCACGTTGCGGCTGGACGAGCTCGGGATCGACCACGAGATCACCGACTTCCTCGTCGAGCCCGACGAACACGACACCCAGGCGTCGCAGGTCGAACAGGCGCTCGCCTCGGCCGACGACTACGACTTCGCGCTCTATGCCCCCACCGAGTGGGAGGCCCAGAAGGGGCACGTGGCGCGCTTGTCGCAGGAGCTACCGACGATCGCCTACAACGTCGCGAACCCGTTCCCCGACCTCTGGGGGACCGAGGAGTCGCCGATCAGCCACATCGCGTTCGATCACGAGGTCGGCGCACTGGAGCTGTGCGACTGGGCGATCGAGGAGCTCGACGACGGCGACCAGATCGCGCTGCTGCGCTTCGTTCGCGGCTTCGTCGACGACATGCGCAGCGGCACCTTCGCCGACTGCGTCGAGGAGAACTCCGGCATCGAGGTCGTCACCGACTACGAGACCGACGGCGACCAGGAGAAGGCGTTCGCCGGAGCAGGGACGGTCCTGTCCTCGTATCCGGACGTCGACATGATGCACGCCGCCTCGACCGCGATCACGCTCGGCGCGTCCGCTCAGCTGGAGGAGCGGGGCGTGGCCGACGACGTGATCATCAACGGGTGGGGCGGCACCGAGGAGGAGCTCAACGCGCTCCGCGAGGACGACATCGACGTCACGGTCTTCCGCCAGATCGACGACTGGGGCGTCGCGGGCGCCGAGATCATCCGCATGCACCTCGAGGGTCGTGAGGACGAGGTCCCCGGCGCGGTGTCGCCCGAGATGATCACGATGGATCAAACGTTCAGCGACGAGGACATCGACGCCGAGCTCGAGTACGCGTTCCGCTACATCGACCAGGTGCGCGGCGACGACTGACGCCACCGGGTGGGGCGGGCGGCCTCGCCCCACCCGGCCCATCCGGCGCGTGGCCGGCACACCCGATCCGAAGGAGCGACCGTGGCCATCGAGATGACCGGCATCAGCAAGAGCTACGGCGCGGTGAAGGCGATCGAGGGAGTCGATTTCACCGTCGAGCCCGGGGAGATCGTCGGGCTCGTGGGCGACAACGGCGCCGGCAAATCCACGTTGATCAAGTGTCTGTCCGGCGTGCTGCAACCGGACGAGGGCGAGATCGTCGTGGACGGGCAGCGGCGCCAGTTCCGCACCCCGAACGAGGCCCGCGCAGCGGGGATCGAGACCCTGTACCAGGATCTGGCCCTGTCGGACGGCTTGAACGTCGCCATGAACGTCTTCCTGGGTCGCGAGGTGACGACGCGGGGCGGGTGGCTCAAGTTCCGCGAGATGCACGAGCACGCGAGCCGCATCATCAACCGCTTCTCGATCCGCGAGGTCGAGACCACCACCTACGTGAAGAACATCTCCGGCGGGCAACGGCAGGTCGTCGCGCTGGCGCGCACGCTCGGCTTCGGCTCGCGCTACGTGATCCTCGACGAGCCGACCTCGGCGTTGAGCCCGGCGGCGGCCGACGAGGTCATCGAGGTGGTGCGCAACCTGCGCGAGGAGGGCTTCGGGGTGGTCATGATCACCCACAACGTGCCGCACGCGTTCGAGACCACCGACCGCATCGTGGTGATGCACCTCGGTGAGATCGCCGGGGAACGGGTGACCCGCGAGGCCACGCACCAGGAGATCGTGTCCTTGGTCATGGGCGCGCAGAGGATCGCCGACGAGTCGCCCCCGCCGGCCGACCGATCCTGAACGCCCCCACCTGCGAGACCCCCGCATGAGTGCCATCGATCGCGAGTCCCCGCTGCCGCTGTACCACCAGCTGGAGCGCGTCCTGCGGGACGCCATCGAGCAGGGCGAGTACGCGCCCGGTGAGCTGCTGCCCAGCGAGAGCGAGATCTGTCGCCGCTACGACGTGTCGCGCAGCGTCGTGCGTCAGACGCTGACGAACCTCGCGCACGCGGGGCTGGTGCACACCGAGCGGGGCCGGGGCACCTTCGTCGCCGAGCGGAAGGTCCCCGAGCACTTCGTCCAGCGCACGGCCGGGCTGTTCCGCGACCTCGCCGGCCGCGGCTTCGACATGCAGACCCGCGTCCTCGGCCAGGAGCTCGTCGAGCTGCCGCTCGCGGTCCAGGAGTTCCTCGGGGTGCCGCGCGGGCTGCGGATCGAGCGGTGCCGGCTGGTCGAGGGCAAGACGATGATGTACGTGCTGAGCTACATCCCCGAGGGACGTTGCCCCGGACTCGAACACGACGACCTCGACGACCGGTCCCTGTACGAGCACATCGAGGCGACCTACGGGCTCCGCGTGGCGCGAGGACGACGCAGCGTCGAGGCCGCGGCGGTCGACGAGCGCGTCGCGGACATCCTCGACGTGGCGCCGGGCGCGCCGGTGCTCGTGCTCCGTAGCCAGACGTACGCCGACGACGGTCGGCCGTTCGAGGTGTTCGAGGCCTGGCACCGGGCCGACCGCACGCGGTTCGAGATCGACATCGCCCCGGAGGGCGAGGCGGTGCCCGTGCGCCATTCGCCGACCGGTGACGCCGCTGGCCAGCCGAGTTCGGTGGACGGCCTCGGCGACTTCCTGGCAGGGGGGCTCCACTTGGCGTCCGCCGCCGAGAGCGGTCGTCTGCTCGGCGTCGAGGTGGGGGTGTGTCCGTCGGCCGACGCCCTCGTGGACCGGTTGCGGGCCGAGCGCCTGGTGGCCGTGCTGCGCGCGCCGCACTACGCCCAGCCGGCGGGGGTCGCGCGGGCCCTCGAGAGCGGGGGCGTCTCGATCGTCGAGTTCACGTTCACGGGCGAGAACGCCCTCGAGAGCATCGAGGCCGCGCGGTCGGCGAGCGATCGCATCCTGGTCGGCGCCGGGTCGGTGTTCACCCTCGCGCAGGCGCGCAGCGCTGTCGAGGCGGGCGCGCAGTTCGTCGTCAGCCCGGTGGGTGTACCCGAGGCGGCGAGCGCGTCGCTCGGCGTTCCCGTGATGTCGTCGGGCCTCACCCCCAGCGAGGTGCACGCGGCGGCGGCGCGCACCGAGGCCCCCGTCAAGTTGTTCCCGGCGTCCGTCGGGGGCCCCGGCTACGTCCGGGCACTCACCGAGCCGATGCCCGACATCGCGCTCGTCCCCTCGGGTGGTGTCACCGTCGACAACGCGGTCGACTACCTCGAGGCCGGCGCGCTCGCCGTCCACGCGGGGGGTGCGCTCGCGCCGCGAGCAGCGCTCGTCGACGGGGACGTCTCGGCGATCGAGGCGCGGGCTGACCGCTTCGTTCGCGCCCTTCACGGATACCGCACCCGACAGGAGATCGGTGGATGACCCAGGAGCACACCGCTGCGCGGCCCGTCGTCCGAGGTGATCCCACGCTCGGCTTCGTGGGGGTCACCGCCAGCCGTTCCTCCATCAACGACGTGTTCCCGCTGTGGTCCGAGGAGCTCGGCCTCGACGGGGCACGGCTCGAGCCGTGGGACATCCCGCAGGACGCGGACGATCGGATGTACCGTCGCGTCCTCGAGGACCTCCGCGGCGATCCGCGCTTCCTGGGCGCGCTCGTCACCAGCCACAAGCTGCGGTTGATCGAGGCGGCCGGCGACCTCATCGACGAGTACGACGAGCACGCGCGCCGGCTCGGGGAGGTCTCGTGCCTCTCGAAGCGCGACGAGCGGGTACGGGCCCACGCGAAGGATCCGATCACTGCCGGCAGGGCGCTGTGGGGCTTCGTGGCCCCGGACCACTTCGCCGACACGGGCGCCGAGGTGCTCTGTCTGGGCGCCGGGGGCTCGGGACTCGCCCTGACCATCCATCTGCTGGCGATGGTCGAGCCGTCACGCCGGCCGTCCCGGATCACCCTGGTCGACCGGGACGCGAGTCGGCTGGAGGAGGCCGAACGCTTGCACCGCGACCTCGGCGATGCCGGGGTCGCGATCGAGTGCGTGACGAACGCCGTGCCGGAGGAGAGCGACCGGCTGGTGGCGGGCCTGCCCGAGGCGTCGCTGGTGGTGAACGCGACGGGGCTCGGCAAGGACGCGCCCGGGTCGCCGCTCACCGACGACGCCCTGTTCCCCCACCGGGCGCGGGTCTGGGACTTCAACTACCGCGGTGATCTTCGGTTCCTCGCGCAGGCCCGGGCGCAGGAGCGCGCACGGGAGCTGGTCGTCGAGGACGGCTGGGACTACTTCGTGCACGGGTGGAGCGAGGTCGTCTCGGAGGTGTTCGGGATCCCGCTCGACGACGCCCTCGTGCGGCGACTCGGTGGCCTCGCCGCGGCGGCCCGCTCGTGAGCGACCCCGCCCCGGCGTCGACGGCCAGGGACGCTGGCGCGGGCGCCGCGCCCCGCGCCGACCCGCGGGTGGTGCGAACGGTCCTGGGGGACCGCCGACCGGACCTGCTCGGCCGTACCGACTATCACGAGCACCTGCGGCACGTGAGCCCGCTGCTGCCCGGCGAGGAACTCGACGACCCGGACCGCTCGGAGCAGGAGGCGGCGTCGCTCTCGGGGGCCGGCGTCGACGCCATCGTCGACCTGACGCCGATCGGGCTCGGCCGCGACCCCGCGTTCCTGCGCGCCGTGAGCGAGCGCACCGGGCTCGGGATCGTGATGGCGACGGGCGTGCACCGCGAGGCGCACTATCCCCAGGACCATCCCGTGCGCGCCCTCGACGAGCGGCGGTTGCAGCAGCGGTTCGTGCGGGACGTCCGGGAGAGCGCGATCGCCGACGCCGAGCCGCTCGCCGAGCCGGTGCGTGCCGGGATCCTCAAGGTCGGGATCGGCTACTGGTCCATCAGCGCGTTCGAAGCACGCGTGCTCGACGCGGCAGCCGCCGCCCACGCGGCGACCGGCGTCCCGGTGGCGTGCCACCTCGAGCTCGGCAGCGCGGCGTGGGAGGCGAGCGACCGCCTCGCCCGCGCGGGCGTTGCCCGTGACCGGCAGGTCCTGGCGCACTGCGACCGGAACCCGGACCCGGGCCTGCACGCGGAGCTCGCCGCGGCCGGCTGTTACCTCGGCTACGACGGTGTGGCGCGTCCGAAGCACTGGCCGGACTCGACGGTGCTGGACTGCCTCGTGGAGGTCGCCGCGCGCGGGGGCGCGGATCGCTTGCTGCTCGGCGGCGATGTCGCCCGACGCTCCTCCTACGTGTCGTACGGGGGGATGCCGGGCCTCGCCTACCTGCCGGAGCGGTTCCTGCCCCGGCTGCGTGAGCGAGCGCCGGAACTGGAAACCCGGATCATGTGCGACAACCCGGCGCGCCTGCTCGCGTTCGCGCCGCGATAGCCGCGTTCGGAACCGCAGCGTGCTCGGGCTCGAACGTCGCGGTTCAGGCGTGTGACGCGGACGCGGCCTCCTCGGCAGCGATCGTCACGAGCGGCGCACCCAGGTCCACGTGGTCCCCGGGGCCGACGGCGACCCGCTCGACGACGCCGTCGCGCGGGGCGGTGACGTGGTTCTCCATCTTCATCGCCTCGAGCACCACGAGGACGTCACCGGCGTGGACGGGGTCCCCGACCGCCACCGAGGTCTTGGTGATCGTGCCCTGCATGGGTGCGGTGACCTCGCCGGGTCCGCCGCCGACGGCCGAGCGGGCGGTCGCCCGGCGCCGGGAGCTCGATGGCGTCGAGCGATCGTCGAACACGCTCACGTCGAGGCGCCGTCCACCCACCTCGACCGTCAGGGTCCGTGATGGCCGGGCCGGCCCCTCCGAGGGCTCGGGAGGCGCCGCGGGCGCGATCGGTGACAGGTCCCACTCGTGCTCGACCGACACGGTCGCGACCGCCCCGGCGATGAAGTCCTCGTGGGCCAGCGCGAACCGATGGAAGTCGAGCGTGGTCGGCACGCCCTCGACGAGGGCCTCCTCGCAGGCCGCCAGCAGCTTGCGTCGAGCTTCCTCGCGGTCCGCGCCGTACGCGACGATCTTCGCCATCAGCGAGTCGTAGTCGCGGGGGATCGCCCATCCGGTCACCACGCCGGCGTCGACCCGAACTCCCGGTCCGCCGGGAGGGCTCCAGCGGGTCACCCGTCCCGGCGAGGGCGCGAACGAGGCCGCGACGTGCTCGGCGTTCACGCGCGCCTCGATCGCATGACCCCGCAGGACGACGTCGGACTGCGTGAGCTCGAGCGGCTCGCCGGCGGCGATGCGCAGCTGCCACTGCACGATGTCCTGGCCGGTCACGAGCTCGGTCACGGGATGCTCGACCTGCAGGCGCGTGTTCATCTCGAGGAAGAAGAACTCGCCGTCCTCGTAGAGGAACTCGCAGGTGCCGGCGCCGGTGTAGCCGACCTCTCGTGCGACGCGCAGGGCCGCGGTGCCCATCGCGTCGCGGACCGCGGGGTCGAGGTGGGGCGCGGGCGCCTCCTCGATGAGCTTCTGGTGACGCCGCTGGGTGGAGCAGTCGCGCTCGCCGAGGTGCACGAGGTGCCCGTGGTGATCGGCGAGCACCTGGATCTCGACGTGCCGCGGGCGGCGGAGGTAGCGCTCCACGTAGACCTCGCCGCGTCCGAACGCGGCCACCGCCTCCCGCTGGGCCCCCTCGAGGGCATCCTCGAGCCCCACGGGGTCGCGCACCACCTTGAGGCCACGGCCGCCGCCCCCGTGCGCGGCCTTGATCGCGATCGGGAAGCCGTGCTGCTCCGCGAAGGCGCGGACGACCTCGGGGTCGTCGGTGGGCTCCATCGTGCCCGGCACGACCGGACACTCGGCGGTGGTCGCGGCCGCGCGGGCCGACAGCTTGTCGCCCATCGCCTCGATCGCCTCGGCAGGGGGGCCGATCCACACCATCCCGGCCTCGGTGACGGCTCTCGCGAACTCGGCGCTCTCGGACAGGAACCCGTACCCGGGATGGACCGCCTCGGCCCCGGCGCGCCGCGCGACGGCGAGCAGACGCTCGGTGTCCAGATAGCTCTCCGCTGCCGGGGCCGGGCCCAGCAGGTGCGCATCGTCGGCGGCCGCGAGCCACGGCGCGTCGCGGTCCGCCTCGGAGTAGACCGCGACGGTCGGCAGACCGCGCTCCCGGCAGGCGCGCAGCACGCGCCAGGCGATCTCGCCGCGGTTCGCGACGAGCACGGGACCCTGCATGCAGCGCTCCTTGCACCGCGGTCGACCCGCCGCATGCTACCCGGCACGCGCGGAGGCTCCGGTTGCCGGGAGGCCCCCGGCGCTACACCATTGGCCCACACGCTCACATCGGTCGGCGCTCGTCGCCGTCAGCCCAGGAGGAGTCTCTCGATGACCCGCAGGCTCATGCTGCTCGCCGTCCTGCTCGTGTTCGGCCTCGCCGGCTGCTTCAGCGCCGAGCCGGAGGTCACCGAGGAGGAGCAGGTGCCCGCCGACCAGCGCGACGAGGTGGCGGAGGAGCCGGCGGAGGACGCCGACGACGACGAGGCCGCCGACGACGGCGAGGCGGAGGAGACCGTCGAGTTCGTCGCCGACGACAACTTCTACGAGGATCTGCCCGACTCGGTGTCGGCGGGCACGGTCGAGTTCGTGATGGACAACCAGGGCGCGGCCGAGCACGACATGGTGATCGAGGAGCTGGGCGACGAGGAGGTCGTCGAGCTGACCCCCGGCGGCGAGACCGCCTCGGGCACCGTGGAGCTGGAGCCGGGGGAGTACACGCTGTACTGCTCGGTTCCCGGGCACCGCGAGGCGGGCATGGAGGCGACCATCACCGTCGAGGGCTGACCGGCGCTACCGGAACACGTCGTAGCGGTACCCGCCCTCCTCGTAGGCGACCCGGGCGATCGCGTCGAGCCGGTCGTCGTCGTTGTCCTCGAGCTGACGCAGGTGGCGGCGGACCCGTTGCTGGGAACGCGCGCAGAACGTCTCGGCGAGCTCGCGCTCCTCACCGACCATCTCGACCCCCACCTCGTCGATCCTCCGCGTCAGCCGGGACACGACCGCCGCCTGCGCGTAGAGGTCCATGGCCACGTGCGCGAGCCGTTTCAGTTGCCCCTGCTGCTCGGTCACGCCCCGACCGTGACGGCGCAGCAGCTGCTCGCTCGCCCCGCGCAGGTCGCCGACCTGACTCGCGACCGGCTGCGCGAGGTCCGACAGCGACGCGTGCGCCGAGGTCATCCGGTCGCTGCGGAGCTCGCGCTGGACCCGGCCGAGGACGTAGTCCGCGATCAGCCCGATGGTCCGCACCGGCTGGGTGAGCTCGAACGAGGCCACCTCCCGGAGCTCGTCGCCCAGGGGCTTGAGTCCCGCCATCGCGACGAACAGGCGCAGCACGTCGTTGGCGCCCTCGAAGATCGGGTACACGCGGATGTCGCGCAGGATCTTCTCGTACGGGCTGCCGGCCATGTAGGCGCTGCCCCCGGCGAGCTGGAACGCGCGGTTCGCCGCGTACCACAGGAACTCCGTGGAGGCGATCTTCACCATCGCCGACTCGAGCGCGACGTCGGGCACGCCGGCGTCGTGCAGGCCGGTGGTCTGGTACGCCATCGCCTCGATCGCGTAGGTGTGCGCGACCGTCCAGGCGACCTTCTCCCGCACGAGCCCGAAGTCGGCGAGCGGGTGGCCGAACTGCCGGCGGCTGCGCGTGTGGTTGATCGCGAGCTCGAGGAGGCGCTTCGCGCCGCCGACCGCGCCGGTGCCGAGCGACATGCGGCCGTGGTTGAGGACGTGCATCGCGACGCCGAAGCCCTCCCCGGGCTCGCCGAGCACGTTCTCGGGCGGGACGCGGACCCCGTCGAACCGCACGTGCCGCAGCGCGTTGCCTTTCAGGCCCATCGTCTCGTAGCCGAAGGGCGACGAGAGCCCTTCCATGCCCTGCTCGACGACGAGGGCGATGTGCCCGCCCCCGTCCTCCCCCACGATGGAGGCGAACGCGACGAGCACGTCCTTGTCGCCGTTGCCGATCCAGCGCTTCTCGCCGTCGAGGCGCCAGGAGCCGTCCGCCTGCGGTGTCGCGCGCGTCGCGAGGCTGGACGCGTCGCTGCCGGCACCGGGCTCGGTCAGGGCGAAGGCGGCGAGCTTGGAGCCGCGCGCGAGGTCCGGCAACCAGCGCTCGCGTTGCTCCTGGGTACCGAACAGCTGGATGGCCTTCGTCCCGAGTGACTGGTGCACGCCCATCACGACCGCGAGCGTGCCGTCGATGCGCCCGAACTCCTCCGAGACCCGGCAGTAGGCCGTCTGCGACAGTCCTTGGCCACCCAGTTCGGTCGGCACCGACAGCCCCAGCAGGCCCTCCTCACCGAGTGCCGCGAGGAACTCGTCGCCGATCCACCCTCGTCGCTCGATCTCCCAGGGGTCGTGGTGGCGCTCGGCCACCTCGTGGACCGCGGCGATCAGTTCGTCGGCGCGTACCCGCTCGTCCCCGCTCAAGCGCGGGTAGGGCGAGAGCATCTCGTCGTGCAGCTCCCCGCGGAACAACGACTTGGTGAACGACGACGCCGGAGGCTCGTCGGATCCGTTCGCCGGAGTCTCGTTCGACAGATCCTCGCCCATTCGCCTCCCCCCTGCGCGCGGCGGTGTGCATCGACGGTCGCAGCGTGCCCAGCACGGCCACGTCCACCACGCGCGATCGGTGTGCCGACACCGCGTCGAGTCCCGCGGGTTTCAAGTGCGCCGGTCGCATCCGTGCGATAACGTATTGTCACTCTTGTCGATTGAAAGTGCGGGAATGTAGGGCACGGGGGTTGTCGACATGGTTGGGGGCAGGATCCCGGTCCGGCTATCGAGGAGTTCGTCCATGCGCGCCCGTACCTGCGTGCTGATGCTCGTTGGCCTGACCGGTGCGCTGCTGCTGACCGCCTGCGGCGATGACGACGAGATGGGCGACGAGCTCGCCGATGTGCACGACGCGATCGACGACCTCGCCGCTGAGGTCGAGGAGCTCCGAACGGAGATCGACGAGGCGCGCGGTGAGGGCGCGGTCGACGAGGGCGAGGGCTCTGATTCCGAGGCCGATAGGGGTGCCGAAGGCGCCGGCGGGGACGACGGGGACGCGGTGTTCGATCGCGACACTGCCGAGGGCGTCGCCTTCAACCCCCCGATCGAGGCGCGTCACCCCGGCGGCGTGGTCGTCGAGGTGCACGGCGTGCGCTCCACCGAGTCGTCGGTCGAGCTCGACACCCGAATCATCAACGGCCAAGGCAGGTCCGCCCGGTTGAGTACCCCCGGGATACCGAGTCGGATGACCGATGACGTGGGAAACGAGTACCTACTCGTCCCACCGGAGGATGACGACTGGCTCGAGGTCGAGGAAGGCGAGGTGCTGGAAGGCGCCTTGTCGTTCTCCGGACGGCTCGCCGCGGACGCGACCTCGCTCACGGTGGAGTTCAGGCCCGACAACGCCGACCGAACGCAGGACGGCGCCGACTCCGGGCCGCATCTGCTGTTGGAGGACATCCCCCTCGATCCCGAGGATGCCGACGAGGCCGAAGCTGGTGACGACGCCGACGGGTTGGAGGGCGACGACTTCTGAGCCCGTCACCGATGGAGATGGCGTGGGTCGATCCGATGGTCGCTCGGCAGTGTGAAAGAGGGATCACGATGCGTGGACTCGTCGTGCTGATCAGCCTGGCGGTGCTCGTGCTCTTGGCAGCCTGTGACGACGCCGCCGACGACGAGGACGAGGCCACGCAGGCCTCGGAAGAGGACGCGGCGGCCTCGGTTGAGGTGGAGGAGGGCGAGGCGGAGGCGGAGTCGGGCGAGGCCGGCTCGGGGGAGACCGACGGCACGGGCGGCGACGCCGACGAGGGCGGCGCCCCCGAGCGCCCCGAGAGCGATGTCGAGCTCGTCGAGGAGGCGCGTGAGGACTTCCTCGGCGAGGAGCTCGGCGCCTCCGAGATGGAGACCACGGAGCAGCTCGGCTCCGAGATCGAGCGGATCGAGGAACTCGAGTCCCGCTACGACGCCGAGGAGACCGAGCAGGGCGAGGTGCAGCTCACCGTTCCCGACCACGTGCTGTTCGACTTCGACTCCGACGAGTTGCGACCCGAGGCGGCGGAGGCGCTCGACGACATCGCCGAGGTCATCGAGCACTACGAGGACGCGCCCGTCGAGATCCAGGGTCACACCGACCATATCGGCGAGCCCGAGTACAACCTCGATCTCTCGGAGCGGCGGGCCCACTCGGTCGTCGACTACCTCGTCGACCGCGGCGTGGACGAGGGTCGCCTCACGGCTCGCGGGCTCGGGGAGGAAGAGCCCGTTGCGCCCAACGAACACGAGGACGGCTCCGACAATCCCGAAGGTCGAGCGCAGAACCGGCGGGTCGAGGTCCTGATCGACGAGTAACGAGTCGTGGGTCCGTCGCGCGACCGACCGAGGGAGGTCGGGCTCGGGAGACGTCGGGCGAGCACTGCCCCACCGGGTGGCCGCTACCCAGATCCTGCGGGTGTCGAGCGTCCTCCCAGGTCCGACGGGCGGGTCGCGGGCGGTCCGCCGACACCTTCACGCCGGGCGGCCCGCAACCACGCGGGGAGATCCCGACCGTCGGGCGGCTCGGGTTCGGCCTCCGTGATCAACGCCGCGACGATGGCCGCGACCTCCTCGTCGGTGGCCGGCGCCGGGATCCGCACGTCGGGCACTGCTTGCTGGTCGGGCACTGCTTGCTGGTCGGGCGCCGGTGGATCTTCGGGCATGGGGTGACCCTCGGGGATGGCGGCTCCTCGGCAGTCGGTCCGCTCAGAGCGGGATGTTGCCGTGCTTGCGGGCCGGCGGCGCCTGGCGCTTCGTGCGCGCGAAGCGCAGCGCTCGGACCAGGGTCGGCCGCGTCGCCGACGGTTCGATCACGTCGTCGAGGTAACCGCGCTCGGCGGCGCGCCAGGGATTCGCGAGCTCCCCGTGGTAGTGGTCGATGAGCTCCTGCCGCCGGTGCTCGACGTCCTCGCCCCGGCGCTCGAGGTCGGCGAGCTCCTTGCGGTACAGGACGCTGACGGCCCCCTCGGCGCCCATCACGGCGATCTCGGCGGTCGGCCACGCGAAGTTCGCGTCCGCGCCGGCGTGCTTGGAGCCCATCACGTCGTACGCGCCGCCGTAGGCCTTGCGGGTGATGACGGTGAGCTTGGGCACCGTCGCCTCACAGTACGCGTAGAGCAGCTTCGCGCCGTGGCGGATGATCCCGCCCCACTCCTGGTCGGTGCCCGGCAGGAACCCGGGCACGTCCTCGAAGGTGAGGATCGGGAGGTTGAACGCGTCGCACGTGCGCACGAACCGCGCGCCCTTCTCGCTCGCGGCCACGTCGAGCACGCCCGCCAGATGCATCGGCTGGTTCCCGACGACCCCCACGGGGTGTCCGTCGAGGCGGGAGAAGCCGATGACGAGGTTCTGCGCGTAGTTGGGCTGCAGCTCGTAGAACTCGCCCTCGTCCACGACATGGCCGATGACGTCGCGGATGTCGTAGGGCTGGTTGGAGCCGTCCGGCACGAGCGTGTCGAGCGCCGCGTCAGCGCGGTCGGGGTCGTCGTCCGGCTGGCTGTGCGGCGGTTCCTCGAGGTTGTTGTCCGGCAGGAACTCGAGCAGGTACTTGATGTCCTCGAGGCAGGAGATCTCGTCGTCGGCGGCGACGTGGGCCACGCCGGATCGGGTGGCGTGGCTCATCGCCCCGCCGAGCTCCTCGAACGTCACGTCCTCGCCCGTCACGGTCTTGATCACCTCTGGGCCGGTGATGAACATGTGGCTCGACTCGCGGACCATGAACACGAAGTCGGTCATCGCCGGCGAGTAGACCGCGCCGCCCGCGCACGGGCCCATGATCGCCGAGATCTGCGGCACGACCCCCGACGCCCGGACGTTGCGGTAGAAGATGTCCCCGTACCCGCCGAGCGCGACCACGCCCTCCTGGATCCGCGCCCCGCCGGAGTCGTTCAGTCCGATCATCGGCACGCCCATGCGCAGGGCGAGGTCCATGATCTTGCAGATCTTCTCCGCGAACACCTCGCCGAGCGACCCCCCGAAGACGGTGAAGTCCTGGCTGAACAGGCAGACGCGGCGGCCGTCGATCGTGCCGTAGCCGGTGAGCACCCCGTCCCCGGGCGGGTGCTCCTCCTCCATCCCGAAACCGGTCGCCCGGTGGATCGCGAGCCGGTCGGTCTCCACGAACGACCCCTCGTCGAGCAGGGCGTCCACCCGCTCACGCGCGGTGAGCTTGCCCTTCTCGCGCTGGCGCTGGACGGCGCGCTCGCTGCCGGGCTCCTCGGCCTCGGCCTTGCGGCGCCGCAACTCCTCGAGCTTGCCGGCGGTCGTATCGGTCACGCGTCCCCCTGTGCCTGTCGCGGACGGCGTCATGGCGCGCGAGGACGCAGTCTAGGAGGCTGCCTCGCCGCGGCGGACGCGGCCGCACCGCTACTGTGCCGGTATGCCCGGCCCTCCCGACGGACTCGTGCGCAGCCTGACCACCGGGTCGGGTGGGCTCGCCGGGTTCGAGTGGCACGAGGAGGTCGGGTCGACCAACGACCTCGCGGCGGAGGCGGCGCGGCGCGGCGCATCGGAGATCCACCTCGTGCTCGCCGACCATCAGGTCCGCGGCCGGGGCCGACGCGGCCGCGAGTGGCGGGCGCCGCCGGGGTCCTCGCTGACGGGCACGTTCCTGCTGCGGCCGGGCGACGCGCCGGTCGAGACGCTGCCGCTGCTGGCCGGGGTGGTCCTCGCGGAGGTCGTGGACGCCTACCTCGCGCCCGCGCGGGCGCTGGCGCGGGAACGCACCGCCACGGCGCCGGGCGCGAACGAAGGCACCGGGCAGGAGCGTCGGGGAGGCCCCGAGCTGGGCCTCAAGTGGCCCAACGACCTGCTGCTGCGTCCCGGTCCGAACCACTCGTGGACGAAGGCGGCCGGCGTGCTCATCGAGCGCGAGGGGCCGGCGGCCCTGCTCGGCATCGGCTGCAACGTCGACTGGCGCGGCGTGCCGCGCCCCGAAGGCGTGGTGGCGACCTCGATCGCCGAGACGATCGGCGAGCCGGTCGACCGCTGGCGGGTGCTCGCCGGGCTGGTCGGGGTCCTCGCCCGACGGTACGCGACATGGCGCGAGGATCCGCGCGACACCCTGGCCGCCTACCGCGACCGGTGCGTCACCCTGGGAGCGCGCGTGCGCGTCACCGGGAACGCCAGCGACCTGGGCGACCTCGAGGGCGAGGCCACCGGAATCGGCGACGACGGGCGGCTCCTGGTCGCGACCCCCCGGGGGGAGCGGGCCGTGGCCGCGGGCGACGTCATCCACCTCCACGAGGCGTAGCAACCACGGGGCAGGGGCAGGGTCAGTGAGGGCGTGTCCGAGCCGGCGTTGTCGGCCGGGCCCGGGCCCTCGTTGCGCGAACGCCGACCGGGAGGGGAACTCGCATGGGCGACAGGATGTCCGGGGTGGGCCGGGGGGCGGTGCGGCTGCTCGCGGTGGCGGGCGGCATCGCGCTCGCCCGGCGGGTCACCCGCTCCTCGCAATGGCAGTTCGCGAAGCTCGGCGGCTGGTCCATCGCGGGTCCGACCGCGGCGGGCTGGGCGACCGACTTCCTGAACGCCGCCTACTTCCGCCGGCCGCCCGGATTGCGCGACGTCGACGATCTGCGGCTGGCGTTCGCCATCCTGACGACGCGTTGGCACCGTCTCGCACGACCGCTGCACGCCGGGGATGTGGCCGCGTTCCATCACGCGTTCGGGGTGGACCGCTTCCTCGACACGACGACGTCGGGGCGCGGGGCGCTCGATCGCAGCCAGCTGCTGGAGGGGGCCGCTCGGCTGCACGGCGACTGGTTCCCCGAGGCCTACGCCGACGACGAGCGCCGCGCCTGGGGGATCGTCTTCGCGACCACCGGGGAACGCGCGGCGTACCGCCCCGAGGACCGGCTACGCCACGCCCGCGTCGGGCCGCTCAGCCCTCCCGTCGCACCCGCGACCGAGCAGACCTGGCACACCTATCCCCCCGTGGAGGTGCCGGACACGGACGCGACACTCGGCGCTTTGCTGCGCCCCGAGACGTGGCCGGACTACGCGAGTGAGATCGGCCGCTTCACCCCGCTGCGCAGTGGTGGGCTGGAGGGGCAGACCTTCGAGATCGAGGTCACCGGGCACCCGACGAGCCGAACCCCGGTCTTCCTGCGGGCGTACGTCACCGTGACGCGCCTCGTGAGCCGCGATGACGGTCGTGCCCTCGACGAGTACGTCGCGGAGCTGAACGACGGGCTGCGGCGCTTCGGTCGGGACGAGCCCCCCGCCGTACCCGAGGGGGGTGAGCCGGTCGCGGCGTTCGATCTGACCACCCACGAGGGGCACTTCCTGGGCAACGCGCGCAACCGCCTCCTGTTGTTCGAGCACGACGGGCGCTCGTACCTGCGGGCGGCGGGCACGTGGGATCCGCTGCGCTGGGACCTCGCCCAACTCTACGAGCGGGTCGGTTACGCGGCCCAACCGGCGATGTGGGGTGGCAGCGTGCCGGAGGAGTCGATGCTCCACCAGATCGGTGAGCGGGTCGCCGCGCAGCTCGGGGGGCCGCGGTGAGCCGCGCGACGCCGCGCGCCGTCGTCGTCGGGGGCGGCCAGAACGGGCTGTCGGCCGCCTGCACGCTGGCCGGCAAGGGCTGGGACGTCACGGTGCTCGAGCGCGCCGGCGAGCTCGGCGGCGCGGTCAAGACCCGCGAGCTCACCCTCCCCGGCTTCCACCACGACGTCTACTCGGCCGTGTACCCCGCGGCCGCAGCGAGCCCCGTGTTCCGCCGCTGGCCGCTGGAGCGGCACGGGTTGCGGTTCGTGCACCCGATCGTGGCGGCGGCGCATCCGCTGGACGACGGCAGCGCGCCCGCGTTGCATCGCTCGCTCGCCGACACGCGGGCGAGCCTCGACGGCTTCGGCGACGGCGACGGGCGCCGCTGGGCGGAGGCGATGGGGCCGCTCGTCGCGCGCTTCGACGCCCTGCGGGGGGTGATGCTGGGCGGGTTCCCACCGATCGCGGGAGGTGCGAAGCTGCTGGCTCGGCTCAAGCTCTCGGGCACGCTCGAGTTCGCGCGGCTCCTGCTCATGCCGGCCAGCGGGCTCGCCGACGACCTGTTCGAGAGCGACGCCGCGCGGGCGTGGCTGTACGGCTCGGCGCTGCACGGCGACGCGGGGCCGCACAGCGCCGGCAGCGCGATCGCGGGGGCGTACCTGAACCTGATGGGGCACGCGGTCGGGTGGCCGAGCCCCGAGGGGGGAGCGGCCCGGCTCGTCGACGCGCTCGTCTCCTACCTGCGCGAGCTCGGCGGGACCACGCGTTGCGACGCGCCGGTCGAGCGGGTCGTCGCCCAGGGCGGCCGCGCCGTCGGGGTGGAGCTCGCGGACGGCGAGCGCATCGCCGCGGACGCGGTCGTGTGCGATCTCAACCCCCATGGGCTCGCCCGCGTCGCCGGGGACATCCTGCCGCAGGCGACGCTGAGGAAGTACCGCCGTTTCCGCTACGGACCCGGGACGCTCAAGGTCGACTGGGCGCTCGACGGTCCGATCCCGTGGGCGGCCCCGGAGGCCCGCCAGGCCGGCACGATCCATGTGGGTGGCAGCGCCGCCGAGATCGCTCGCGCGGTCGCGGAGGTCGAGTTGGGCGAGTGGCCCGAACGGCCGTTCCTGCTCGCGGGGAGTCAGACGGTGGCCGACCCCACCCGGGCGCCGGCCGGCAAGCACACCGCGTGGGCCTACACGCACACGCCCGGGTACGGCAGCGCGGGCCAGGTGGAGGAGCAGGTCGCGCGGCTCGAGGCACAGATGGAGCGCTTCGCGCCCGGCTTCTCGTCGCGCGTGCTCGGCCGCCACGTGCAGTCGCCGCGGGACATCGAGGCCGGCACCCCGAACCTCGTCGCCGGCGACGTCGGCGCCGGCAGCCACGCCCTCGACCAGGTGGTCTTCCGCCCCGTGCCCTCGCTGTCTCCCTACCGGACCGGCGTGCGGGGTCTGTACCTCGGCAGCGCCTCGGCCTTCCCGGGGGGCGCGGTGCACGGGGTGGCCGGCCACGCCGCCGCGAGGGCGGCCATCACCGACCGCAGGGTGCGCCGGGTCGGCTGAGCGCCGGGTCATCCCTGACCGCAGTGTGCGCCGGGTCGGCTGAGCGCCGGGTTATCCATCGACGGCCGCCACCGAGAGCGTGCGCTGAATGGGCGCGCAATCTCGCGGTGCAGTTGCCCGCGCCCACGCGGGTCACCGTACATCGAGTTTGTGCGCTGAATGCACGCGCCTGAGGCGTGGTGCGGTTACCCGCGCGGACGCGGGCAACCGCACGGTGCGGTGGGCGCCGGGGTGCGGCGAGCGCACGGTGCGGCCGCCGCTACTCCTCGACCTGGACGGCGATCTCGGCGGTGTACTGCGCTCGGTCGGCCTCCCCGTCCGACGGGTCCGGCGACCGCACCACCAGCGTCCACTCGCCCGGCTCGTCGAGCGGCCGGTCCATCTGGTGCGCGAACGGTCCGCGTTGGTCCATCCCGGGCTGGTCGGCGGTGGTGAACGACTCCTCGACCGTCTCGCCCGAGGGGTCCCGCAGCTCGAACTGCACGTTCGACTCGAACGTGAGCGACGTACCGGACACCTCGAGGACGCTCCCGGTCGCGTAGGTGTCGCCGTAGTTCGGCGTCTCCACGTCCACGTCCGCGCGCATGAAGGGGTCGGGCGCGATCGGTTCGCTCCAGTCGAGGTGGCCCCACAGCTCGTCGATCGGGTCCCCCTCGACCTGCAGGCTCACGGCATCGACGCTGTCGAACTGGGCTCCCGCGTGCGCGAGTGCCTGCGCGAACGCCCCCTCGTGGGCGGCGCCGCCCGGAGAGCCGTCCCGGACCTCCTCGGTGAGGTTCACCGTCAGCACGCCGTCATCGATGCTGGCGCCGAGCACCTCGGGGGAGGACTCGAGCGGGCGGGTGAGGCCCGGGTCGGCGGGCTCGGCGTCGAGCATCGCCTCGATCGAGGCCGTGGCCACCGCCTCGGTGGGCTCGGTCGTGGTCTGCACCGACTCGACGAAGTAGTCGCCGTCGATCTCCCGGAGGGCGAAGGTCGTCACCGATTGGCTCTCGCCGTCGCCGTCGCCGTCGTTCCCCTCATCCGCCTCGGCGGCGTCGACGTCCTCGTCGTCGGCCTCGTCCTCGGCCTCCTCTTCGTCCACCTCCTCCGGCTCCTCGTCGGCCTCGTCCTCCTCGTCGGTCTCGTCGGTCTCGTCGGCGTCATCCGAGTCGTCCGGATCGGGCTCCTCCTCCTCACCGGAGTCGTCGGGCTCCCCCTCGAGCGTGGTCTCGTCCTCAGCGTCACTACAGGCAGCCAGCGCGAGTAGCAGCAGGCCCGCAAGGGCGACGCGCAACAGCGTGCGCACGGTTGGCCTCCTCAGGTTCGGGGGTGTCGCGACCCACCATCGGGGTCGTTCGTGATGCGGTTGGCTCGCCCCCTTTGACGCGTGAGCCGTCGGCTGCGTTCCGACCGACCCGAGTAGCCTGCCGCCGTCCGACGAGGAGCACAGCGCATGAGCACCGTACTGGGGACCGGGGCGAACCCGCACGACGAGACGTTCCGCGCCCACGAGGCAGCCCACACCGAGCTGGTCGCCGATCTGCGTGCCCGCTTGGCGGCCACGGCCGAGGGAGGGGGCGAGCGGGCCCGGGAGCGGCACACCTCCCGGGGCAAGCTGTTGCCCCGCGACCGCGTCGATCGGCTGGTCGATCCTGGCAGCGCGTTCCTGGAGCTGAGCCCGCTGGCCGCGCTAGGGATGTACGACGACGAGACACCGGCCGCGGGCATCGTGACCGGCGTCGGTCGCGTGTGCGGACGCTCGGTCGTGATCGTCGCGAACGACGCCACCGTCAAGGGCGGCTCCTACTATCCGGAGACGGTCAAGAAGCATCTGCGCGCGCAGGAGGTCGCGCGGGCCAACCGCCTGCCGTGCATCTACCTGGTCGACTCGGGCGGGGCCTACCTGCCGCGCCAGGACGAGGTCTTCCCCGACCGCGACCACTTCGGCCGGATCTTCCGCAACCAGGCGCAGCTGTCGGAGATGGGCGTCCCGCAGATCGCGGCCGTGCTCGGTTCGTGCACCGCCGGCGGCGCCTACGTGCCCGCGATGAGCGACGAGACGGTCATCGTCGCCGAGCAGGGCACCATCTTCCTGGGTGGCCCGCCGCTGGTGAAGGCCGCGACCGGCGAGGAGGTCTCCGCCGAGGAGCTGGGTGGGGGCGACGTGCACACTCGCGTGTCCGGTGTCGCCGATCACCTCGCCACCGACGACGCGCACGCGCTCGAGATCGTCCGGTCGATCGTCGCGACCTTGCCCGAGCCGGGACCGCCGCCGTGGGACGTCGCCGACCCGGAGCCGCCCGCGGTCGACGCGGCCGAGCTCTACGGGGTGGTGCCGACCGACCCGCGCACCCCCTACGAGGTCCGCGAGGTGATCGCGCGGCTGGTGGACGGCAGCCGCCTGCACGAGTTCAAGCCGCGGTACGGGTCGACGCTCGTGACCGGTTTCGCGCACATCTGGGGCCATCCGGTCGGCATCGTCGCGAACAACGGGATCCTGTTCAGCGAGTCCGCGCTCAAGGGGGCGCACTTCATCCAGCTGTGCGACCGGCGCGCGGTGCCGCTGCTGTTCCTGCAGAACATCAGCGGCTTCATGGTCGGACGCGAGTACGAGGCCGGGGGCATCGCCAAGGACGGCGCGAAGATGGTCACGGCCGTCGCGTGCGCCCGGGTGCCCAAGCTCACGGTCCTGATCGGCGGGTCCTACGGCGCGGGCAACTACGCGATGTGCGGGCGGGCGTACGACCCGCGGTTCCTCTTCACGTGGCCGAACGCCCGGATCAGCGTGATGGGCGGCGAGCAGGCGGCGAACGTCCTCGCGACGGTTCGTCGTGACCAGCTCGAGGCGCGGGGGGAGGCCTGGCCGGCCGAGGACGAGGAGGCCTTCAAGCAGCCGATCCGCGAGCAGTACGAGACGCAGGGCCACCCGTACTACGCGACGGCGCGGCTGTGGGACGACGGCGTGATCGACCCGCTCGACACCCGTCGGGTGCTCGGGCTGTCGCTCTCGGCCGTGGCGGGTGCGCCGCTCGACGACCTCGGCTACGGGGTCTTCCGCATGTGACGGGGCTCCCCGCCGCCCGCCCGGCGGAGAGCGGGCGGCGTGAAGGTGGCAGGCGGCGTGAAGGTGGCAGGCGGCGTGAAGGTGGCGGGCGGCGTGAAGGTGGCGGGTGGCCCCCGCCGTCGGCCGCCGAGTACGGGGCGCCGCGCGAGCAGATGTCCCGTGACCCGGGGTGTCCGAACGGGCAGACTGGCACTCCGAGTCGACCGTCAGGAGCCCGCATGCTGCCCATCGCCAAGCTCGGCCCGAGCGAACGTGCCGACGCGCTCGATCGTCTGGACAGCGAGGACTTCGACGTCCTCGTGATCGGCGGCGGTGTCACGGGCGCTGGATCCGCGCTCGACGCGGCGAGCCGGGGACTGCGCACCGCGCTCATCGAGCGTGAGGACTTCGCGGCGGGCACCTCGTCGGCGTCGACGAAGCTGATCCACGGCGGGCTGCGCTACCTGGAGAAACTGGACTTCGGGCTGGTGCAGGAGGCGCTCACCGAGCGGGCACGCATGCTGGAGGAGCTCTGCCCGCACCTCGTGCACCCGGTCCCGTTCCTGTACCCCCTGACCGGCCGGGCCTGGGAGCGCGCGTACGTGGGGGCGGGCGTGCTCCTCTACGACACCATCGGGACGGGCAAGCGCGGCGTGCCGGTGCACAAGCACCTGAGCCGCACGGGCGCGCTCCGGTTGGCTCCCGACCTGCGGGAGGACGCCCTCGTCGGCGCGATCCGCTACTACGACGCGCAGGTCGACGACGCGCGCCACACGGCGATGCTCGCCCGGACGGCAGCCCATCACGGGGCCCTGGTCACCACCCACGTGGAGGCGACGGACCTCACGAAGCAGGGCGGATGCGTCACGGGCGCGGTGGCCACCGACACCGAGAGCGGCCGGGAGGTCCGGATCACCGCGCGCCGGATCGTCAACGCGACCGGTCCGTGGACCGACGAGGTCCAGAACATGGCGGGGCAGGCACAGGTGAAGGTGCGCCCCTCGAAGGGCGTTCACTTCCTCGTCCCCCGGGAGCGTCTCGACCTCGGCGTCGGGCTGATCATGCGGACGGAGAAGAGCGTGCTCTTCGTCGTCCCGTGGGGGAACCGGTGGATCATCGGGACGACCGACACCGACTGGGACGAGAGCGTCGACGACGTCGTCGCGACCCAGGCCGACCTCGACTACCTGCTCGACCGCCTCAACCCGATGCTGCGTCACCCGCTGACCAAGGCCGACATCACGGGGGTCTACGCGGGGCTGCGACCGTTGCTCGCCGCGACGGAAGGGTCCACCGCGGAGCTGTCGCGTGAGCACTCGGTGCTGGAGTCGACGCCCGGGCT
The DNA here is from genome assembly GCF_004322855.1 of Egibacter rhizosphaerae. NCBI lineage: Bacteria > Bacillati > Actinomycetota > Nitriliruptoria > Egibacterales > Egibacteraceae > Egibacter > Egibacter rhizosphaerae. The sequence continues at coordinate 3,125,256 of NZ_CP036402.1, forward strand.
CATCTCGATCGGTGGTGGGAAGTACACCACGTACCGGGTCATGGCCGAGGACGCGGTCGATCGTGCCGTGGAAGGGCTCGATCGGGAGGTGCCGCCCTCGCCGACTCGTCACCTGCCCCTGCTCGGTGCGATCGGATACGAGGCCGCGGTGGCCGATCGTGAGCGCATCGCTCGGCAGGCCGGTGTTCATGTCGCCTGGATCGACCACCTGCTCGCGCGCTACGGGGACCTCTACGAGGAGGTTCTCGCCCTGGGGGAGGAGCGGCCGCACCTAATGCAGCCGCTCGAGGGCGCGCCCTCGTACCTGGGGGTCGAGGTCGCCTACGCCGCGAGCCACGAGGGAGCCCGTGACCTCTTCGATGCCCTGGAGCGCCGCACCCGGGTGCGCATCGAGGTTGCCGACCGGGGGCTCGCCGCCGCCGAGCCGGCCGCCGCGATCCTCGCCGACGTGCTCGACTGGGACGACGAGACGCGCAAGGACGCGATCGACGCCTACCGCAAGGCGGTGGAGGCCGACCGTGCGGCCGAGCAGGCGTCCACCGATCAGGAAGCGGTCGCGGCTCGTCACCCGGGCTGATCAGGAAGCGGTTGCGGCTCGTCACCCGGGCTGACCAGGAAGCGGTCGCGGCTCGTCACCCGGGCTGATCAGGAAGCGGTCGCGGCTGGGCGCAGCGAGTGGAGCGCCGGTCTCAGGGTTCGGCACGTCCGGCCTCGGCGGCGAGGAGCTCGAGCCGTTCGCGGAGTTCCGTCGTGAGCGCGCGATAGTCGTCGTCGGTGCGAGGTGGGATCGGCTCGCCGAAGTACACGTGCACACGGTGGGGCGTCGGCCACTTGCTGCCCTTGCCGTGCGACTCGTGGGTGCCGGTCAGGTAGACCGGCACGATCGGCAGCCCGTACTGGATCGACATCGCTGCCGTGCCGTGTTTGAGTCGTCCCATCCGGCCGTCGCGTGTGCGCGTGCCCTCCGGGAACAGCAGGATGCTCCACCCGTCGGCGACCATGCCGTTGATCTGCTCGCGCGTGTGCTCGCTGATGCCGCTGCGTTCGATGGGGATGGTGGCGAAGCACAGGCACACGAACCAGCCGGTGAATCGATTCTTGAAGAAGTAGTCGGCCGCGGCCACCACGCCCGTGCGGCCCCGCAGCGGGCGTGGGAGGCTCTGCAGGATGATCGGGGTGTCGAGGTGGCTCGCGTGGTTGCTGGCGACCAGCACCGGCCCCTGGAGCCCCTTGAGTCGGTCGCGCCCGTGTGCCCGCGGTGCGTTGTGCAGGAAGATGAGAAAGCGCATGAGCCCCAACGCGACGATCATGCGTCCCACCCGCGCGAGCGGGCGCCGTGCCCACGATGAGTCGTACTGCAGTTCTTCGTCCGTGCTCGCCACGTTCCCTCGCTGGTTCGCGCTGCGCGCCTGAGGCTGGGAGCAGGCATGATACGGGCCGTGTCGACGCTGTCACGGCGTCGGGGTCCCACGATGTCGCCGAGCTGGAGGATGGTGCCGACCGTGCGAGCCCGAGGGGCGGTCGTCGCGCTGACACAACTCACGGTCGCGCGGATCGTGGCCGTGCCGCTCATCATGGCGTTGTTGCTGGTCGGGCCCGACAACCCCACCATGCGCTGGTCGGCCTTCGGTCTGTTCGTGGCCGCGGCGGTCACCGACTTCCTGGACGGCTACCTCGCTCGTCGGTGGCAGGTGACGAGCGACCTCGGGTCGTTCCTCGACACGACGGCCGACAAGCTGCTCACCGCGGGCGTGCTGATCGCCCTCGTCGAGATCGGCCGCGCCTGGTCCTGGATCGTGGTGATCATCGTCGCGCGCGAGCTCGTCGTGATGGGGCTGCGCGGCCTCGTCGCCTCGACCGGGGCGGTCATGCCCCCGTCGGTGTGGGGCAAGCTGAAGACCAACGTGCAGTTCATCGCGATCGCGCTGGCGATCGTGCGGCCCGGCGAGGCGTTCGTCGCGGGCCTCTACGCCGACGAGGTCGTCATGCTCGTGGCCGGGTTCGTGACGTTCATGAGCGGCGCGGAGTACCTCGTCCGGTTCCGATGGCTGTTCCGGCTGGACGCCGGGCCCGGCGACGAGGACGACACGTCGTCGGGCAGCAGACAGCACCACGACGGAGGGGAGTCCTGACATGCGCGTGTTCGTGACCGGCGGCAGCGGTGTCGTGGGGCGCGACCTCATCGCCCGGCTCGTCGCCGATGGTCGCGAGGTGGTGGCCTTGGCCCGTTCGGACGCGGCGAGCGCCGAGCTCGAGGGCCTGGGTGCGGCCCGTAGCGTCCGCGGCGATCTGTTCGACCGCGAGGCCCTCGCCGAGGGGATGGCGGGTTGCGAGGTCGTCTACCACGTCGCGGGGGTCAACGCGATGTGCGTCGCCGACCCGCGCCCGATGTTCCGTACCAACATCGAGGGGTCGCGTCGCGTCGTGCGCGCGGCCGCGGACGCCGGGGTCCGTCGCCTGGTCCACACGAGCTCGGCGGCCGCGATCGGCGAGGCGCGGGGCACCGTCGGCAGCGAGGAGAGCCTGCACCGCGGCACGTACCTCTCGCGGTACGAGCAGTCCAAACACCGAGCGGAGCAGGCCGTGTGGAAGGCCGCTGCGGGCACCGAGCTGGAGGTCGTCGCGGTGCTGCCCTCGTCGGTCCAGGGCCCCGGGCGGGGCGGCGGTACCGCCAAGATCCTGCTCGATTTCGTGAACGGCACGCTCCCGGCGGTCATCGACAGCCGGCTGTCGATCGTGGACATCCGCGACTGCGCGGCGGGTCACGTCCTCGCCGAGCTGCACGGCAAGGCCGGCGAGCGGTACGTCCTGAACGGGGCCACGATGACCGTGCGGGAGGGCCTCGGGGTGTTGAGCGAGGTGACCGGCGTGGACACGAGGGTGCGGTCGTTGCCGGGACCGGTCGCCAGCGGGGCCGCCGCGGCCGCGGCCGCCGTGGCGCGGGTCCGCCGCCGCGAGCCCCGGTTCTGCCCCGAGATGGTCCGCACGCTGCGGCACGGCCACGCCTACGACGGGTCGAAGGCGGCCCGCGAGCTCGGCCTCGAGTACACCCCGGTCGCCGAGACCCTCGAGCGCACGATCCGCTGGTTCGCCGAGCAGCGCATGATCACGCGCGATCTGCCGGGCCTCGGGATCCGCGCCGCCGACGGGTAGGTGGCCTTGCGGGACGGGCTGACCCCTGCTGCGTTCCGTTCCGCGACCTAGTCGGCGCGCCGACGCCGCTGCTCCGGGAGGTCGTCGTCTTCGGCGACCGGACGTGGCGGGGTCAGTCGGCCGGAACGGTGAGCAGGCGCTGCTTCACGTCGGCGATCGCGCCGGGCGCCATGGACAGCTCGCGGACGCCGAGGTCCACGAGCCCGGCGGCGTACTCGGGCTCGCCGGCCATCTCGCCGCACACCCCGACCCACACGCCCCGTGCGCGGGCGGCCTCGCAGAGCCAGCCGATCAGTCGGGCGATGGCCGGGTGATCGGGTTGGGCGAGGGGGGCCACCTCGGTCACCGTCCGATCCGCGGCCATGGTGTAGGCGGCCAGGTCGTTCGAGCCGACGCTCACGAAGTCCAGGCCGTCGAGGAGGTCCTCCGGCGCGACCGCGGCGGCCGGCACCTCCACCATGATGCCCACGGCCTCGGGCTCCCCGTAGGGCACGCCCTCGCGCGCGAGCGAGTCGCGGGCGGCGTCGACCGCCTCCCGGGCCCGGGCCACCTCGTCGGCGGTGGTCACCATCGGGAACATCACCCGCAGCCGCCGTCCCGTGGCCACCCGCAGGATCGCTCGGAGTTGCGTGTGGAACAGCTCCGGCCGCGCGAGGGAGAGGCGGAGCCCCCGCACGCCGAGGAACCCGTTGCGGACCGGGTCGAGGTCCAGCGCCGGCATGGGCTTGTCACCCCCCGCGTCGAGCGTCCGGACGGTGACGGGCCGTCCGGCCAGCGCGTCGACCACCGCGGTGAGCCGGTCGACCTGCTCGTCCTCGCTGGGCAGGTCGGCGCGCTCGCTGAACAGGAACTCGGTCCGCAGCAGGCCGATGGCCTCCGCGCCCGCGTCGACCGCTGCTCGGGCCTCGGCCGGCGTGCTCGCGTTCGCGGCGAGCTCGACCCGCTCGCCGGCCGCCGTGTGGACAGGACGGCCGGCGAGCTCGCGCGCCTGCTCCCGGCGTTGCGCCTCGGTGTCCCGCTCCGCACGGGCGGCCTCGAGCGCGGCCTCGTCCGGGTCCACGAGCAGTGTGCCCGCCCGACCGTCGAGGACCAGCGTGGCGCCCTCGGCGACGGCGGGCACGTCGGGGCCGAGGCCGAGCACCAGGGGCAGGTCGAGGTTGCGGGCCAGGATCGCGGCGTGCGCGGTGCGCGACCCCCGGGCGAGTGCCAGGCCGGCAGCGCCGGCCTCCACGAGGGCGGGCACCTGACTCGGCAGGACGTCGGTGGCGACGACCACCGCGCCGGGGGGCACGTCCAACCCCGGCGCCGCGCCGCCCCGGAGCGCCGCGAGGACCCGCAGCCCCACGTCGCGGACATCGGCTGCGCGCGCGGCGGCGAACTCGCCCGGCAGCGCGGCCAACGTGCTCGCTTGCCCCTCGAACGCATCGCGCCACGCGGCACCGGCGCTCGCCCCGGACCGGATGCGCTGGACCGCCTCCTCCCGCAGCGCGGGGTCGTCCAGCAGGGCGCGGTGGGCGGCGAAGATGTCGCCTCCCTCGGAGGCCAGCGCCTCGCTGACGACCTCGAGAGCGCCGTCGAGCCGCGCTTCCTCGTGCGCGGGATCGTCCGCCGGTTGCTCGTCGACGGTGACCTCGGCCTGACGCAGCGGGGCGGCCGGCCCGATCACGATCCCGGGCACCGCACCGGTGCCGCGCAACGTCCCGGTGGGGCTACCTTCGGTGGGGCGTCCCGGATCGGCGGCGGCGCGGGCTCCGTCGCCGACCGCTGGGCCCTCGGCGGCGGTGGGCACGCCCTCGCCCGGACGCTGGGCGAAGGTGGGGCGGGCCCCGTCGGTCTCCTCGGCCCCGTCGGTCTCCCCGAACCCGTCGGCGATCAGTGCGCGCAGCGAGTCGACGGCCTCCTCGGCGCCCTCGCCCCACCCCTCGATCGCCAGCGGCGTGCCGCGCGCTGTGCCGAGCGCGACGAGCCGGAGCATGCTCGTGGCCTCCGCGTGGTCGCCGGAGTCGAGGCGGCGGATGCGCAACCGCGCCGAGCTGCGCTGGGCGGCCTGGGCCAGATGGCTGGCCGGGCGGGCGTGCAGGCCGTGCGCGTTCGTGACGGTGACCTCGGCGGCGGCGTCGGGGTGGCCGTCGGGCGCGGTCTCCGCCACCGACGTGCCGGTCGCCGGGTCCACGGCCGCTGCGTCCGGATCGTCGGTCCCGCTCGCCTGGCGCGCGGCGACCTCCACCGTGTCGAGATCGGCACCGCCGGCGGCGGTCGTGGCGGCCGCCAGGGAACCCTCGGCGAGCGGTGCGTCGACCAGCCGCACGCGTGCCGGCTGATCCGGGTCGAGGAACTCGATCGCCTGCTCCGCCGTCATCGTGGCGCTGCCGAGGTCGGTGAGGATCACCGCGCCGTCGCCGCTGTCGGCTTCCTCGATCGCGGTCATGATCCGCTGGAACGAGGTACCGATGCCACCCTCGTCGTCCCCGCCGGCGGGCACGACCGCGACGCCTCCGGCCATCTGCCCGGCGAGCTCCACCACGCCACGCGCGAGCAGGTCGCTGTGGCTGGCCACCACGATTCCGACGTTCATCGGCCACCTCCTTGGGAGGGCCAAGTATCGCGTGCCGGGCGGCACGCGACGACTCGAGCGCTGCTCGTGCCCTCCTCAGGCGCTCGACACGCCCGTGGAGGAGGTGGCCGCGGGGCGGCTGCCGTGAGCTCCGACGGCTCGCGGTCAGGTCGGCACGGGCACGAACCCCGCCGACGGGAAGAGCCCGATCAGGTGCAGGACGGCGATGAGCAACGTCGTGAGCACGATGCTCGTCGCGGGGGGATCCCAGTGCGTGTCGCCGTGCATGAAGAGCACGCGCTGGACCAGTTCCCCGAGAAGCCCGCCGATGAGGCCGAACAGCGCGCCGATCAGCACGGCCTCGAGCAGGAGCACCTCGCCCTGGACCGCGCTGATCTGCGGCGCGTCGTTGAACCCTCCGTAGGCCGCGACCGCGGTGGAGGCGGGCAGGGTGACGTGGTGGGTGACCGGGACCGGGACCTGTGGGATGCGGAAGTCCTCGGTGAACCCGAGGGTCAGGAAGATCAACGTGCCCGCGCTGAAGCCGAACGCGAGGAACATGCTCCCGGTCCAGTAGAAGGTCAGACCGGCGAGCGCGCCGAACGCCAGGCTGATGACCGCGACGTTACCCCATTTGTAGAACCACGGGAGCCAGGGCTCGACGTCCAGCCGATCGGCCGGCTTGCCGCCCTCCCCGTCCGTTTCACGGGTGTCGCCCCGTTCGAAGGGGGAGACGTCGAGCAGGTGCCGGGCGCGGACCTCGCCGACGACGGGGTACCGCAGCACGAGGCGGTGCGCCAGCGCGGACACGACGACGCCGAACGCGATCGGGTCCCACGGCAGCGCCAGCAGGTCGGAGACGTAGAAGACGGCGAACCCGAGGATCCCGAAGGCCCCGCCGAGCAGCAGGACGTCGAGGTGCTTGCCGCCGAAGGCGATCAGGATGTTCTTGCCCTTGTGCAGCGCCCAGTTCCCGCCGAACCCCGCACCCATGTAGCCGCGCTTCGCGGCGTAGGCGGTGGCCGCCGCGCCGGCGGCGAAGGTGATGTGCGGGCCGAAGAAGGCGCCGAACGCGATCTCGAACGTGTAGCCGGGCAGCTCCACGTCGCCGAGGTTGATGGCGGCGATCCGGACCGCCTCACCCGCCATGATCGCCAACCCCATGAAGGAGAAGGCGGGCAGCGCGCCGAGCGCCGCGCCGAGCACACCCCCGGCGAACGCTGCGATGACGAGGGCCACGAGGTCGACGATCGGGTCCATCGGATCCCCCTTTGAGCGCCGGGCAATGGCCACGCCCCTGTACCCACCGATGGCCGGACGATGCCAGCCCCGTGGAGACTGCACCAGAGGGGGCGTGCCACAGTGGCCGTCCCGCAGGGGGGCTCGACCGGCCCGGACACGCCGAAGGCCGCCCCGCGGGGCGGCCTCCGTCGTGCGGTCAGCGGGTGGTGCTAGCTGACATCGACCCAGTCGAAGGTGCGCTCGACGGCCTTCTTCCAGCCGGCGTAGCCCTCCTGACGCTTGGCGTCGTCCCACTGCGGCTCCCACCGCTTGTCCTCGAGCCAGTTCTGGCGCATCTCGTCCTTGTTGCTCCAGAACCCGACGGCCAGGCCTGCCGCGTAGGCCGAGCCGAGCGCGGTCGTCTCGGCGACCTGCGGACGCGCGACCGGCACGCCGAGGATGTCGGCCTGCATCTGCATGAGGTGGTCGTTGACCACCGCGCCGCCGTCGACCTTGAGGAACTCGAGCTCCACGCCCGAGTCCTTATACATCGCGTCGGCGACCTCCTTGGACTGCCAGCAGATCGACTCGAGCGTCGCCCGGACGATGTGCGCCTTGGTGTGGTAGCGGGCGAGGCCGACCATCGCGCCGCGGGCATCGGAGCGCCAGTACGGCGCGAACAGCCCGCTGAAGGCCGGCACGAAGTACATGCCGCCAGCGTCGTCGACCTGCTTGGACAGGGCCTCGGTCTCGGCAGCGTCGGTGATGAGGCCGAGCTGGTCGCGCAGCCACTGCACCGCCGAGCCAGTGACCGCGATCGCCCCTTCGAGGCAGTACACGGCCGGCTCGTCACCGAACTTGTACCCCAGGGTCGTGAGCAGGCCCGACTTGGACCGCACGATCTCGTTGCCGGTGTTGAGCAGGAAGAAGTTGCCGGTGCCGTAGGTGTTCTTGCCCTCCCCGGGAGTGAACGCGACCTGTCCGACGACCGCGCCCTGCTGGTCGCCGAGCATCCCGGCGATGGGGACCTCGGCGCCGACCGGGCCACCGGCCACGGTGTGCGCGTAGACCTTCGAGCTGGACTTGATCTCGGGCAGCATCCGCCGGGGGATGCCAAAGAAGCCCAGCAGCTCGTCGTCCCAGTCGAGGGTCTCGAGGTTCATCAGCATCGTGCGGCTGGCGTTGGTGACGTCGGTCATGTGCACGCCGCCGTTGACGCCCCCGGAGAGGTTCCACAGCACCCAGGTGTCGATGGTGCCGAAGATCGCCTGGCCGTTCTCGGCCTTCTCGCGCAGCCCGTCGACGTTCTCGAGCAGCCACTGGACCTTGCCGGCGGCGAAGTACGTCGCGGGCGGCAAGCCGGCCTTCTGCCGGATCACGTCGCCCTTGCCCTCGCGCTCCAGGGCGCTGGCGATCCGGTCGGTGCGGGTGTCCTGCCACACGATCGCGTTGTGGTGGGGCTGTCCGGTGTTCGGGTCCCATACGACCGTGGTCTCGCGCTGGTTGGTGATCCCGATGGCTTCGAGGTCACTGCCCTTCAATCCCCCGCGCTGCAGTGCCTGCTCGATCACCGTGCGGCTGCGCTCCCAGATCTCGATCGGGTCGTGCTCGACCCAGCCCGCCTTGGGCAGGATCTGCTCGTGCTCGAGTTGAGCCTTGGCGACCTCCTCGCCCGAATGGTTGAAGATCATGAACCGCGTGCTCGTCGTCCCCTGGTCGATGGCGCCTACGTAACCGGCCACTTCCGCCTCCTCGTCATCAGGTCGTCGTTCGGCTGGCGGCAGCCACGCACCGTTCCGTCGAGGGGGCGCCCGCTGCCGGGGGCGCCCCTCAACGTGCTGTTCGATCTCGGCGAGCCGGGTCAGTCGTCCGCGTGCGCCCGCGCGGTGTCGGCGAGCGCACGGAACAGCAGCGCCGTGGAGGTCGCCCCGGGATCCTGGTGCCCGGCGCTGCGCTCCCCGAGATAGCTGGCGCGCCCCTTGCGGGCGACCAGCGGGATGGTGTCGGCCATGCCTGCTTCGGCCGCCTCCGCGGCCCGGTCGAGCGCGTCCGGACACGAGGCGCCCTCGTCCAGGGCGGCCTCCAGCGCCTCGATCCCCGGGCGCCACGCATCGAGGATCGTCTTGTCGCCGACCTCGGCCTTGCCCCGCTGGATCACCCCTTGCTCGCCGGCGACGAGCGCGGCGAGCACCGCGGGGCCGTCGAGCTGCTCGTGCTCGCCCAACGCCGCGGACGCCCGCAGGAACGCGGTCCCGTACAAGGGACCGGCAGCCCCCCCGACCTTGCTGACGAGCGCCATCGCCACGGCCTTGAGGACCGCGTCCGCACCGGCATCGTCGTCGGGGAGCTGGGTCAGTGCTGCCTGGAACCCACGGTCGAGGTTCTCGCCGTGGTCCGCGTCGCCGATCGCGCTGTCCAGCTTGGTCAGCTCGCTCTTGTGCTCGTGCACCACCTCGGCGTAGTGGCGCACGAACGCGAGCGCGGCCTCCGTCGGTCCTGCCAATTCGGTCCTCCTAGACGCCCCAGCGCAGTCCCGGGGTGTTGACGGGCGCGTCCCACAGACGCACGCGGTCGTCGTCGAGCTTGAGCAGCGTGAGCGAGCAGCCGGCCATCTCCAGCGAGGTGATGTAGTCACCGACGAGGTTGCGCACGACCGTGATGCCCCGATCGGCGAGCAGCTGGGCGGCCCGCCGGTAGACGATGTAGAGCTCGATCAGCGGGGTCCCGCCCATGCCGTTCACGAACAGCAGGACGTCGTCGCCCGAGCCGAACGGCAGGTCCTCGAGGATCGGGTTCAGCAGCCGCTCCACGACCGCGTCGGCTGACTCGAGCTTCATCCGCTCCCGGCCGGGCTCGCCGTGGATGCCGATGCCGATCTCCATCTCGTCCTCGGCCAGCGAGAACGTCGGCTCGCCGGCGTGCGGCACGGTGCAGGAGGTCAGCGCCATCCCCATCGAGCGGACGTCCCCGTTCAGCGCGCTGGCGAGGGTCGCCAGCTGGTCGAGGCCGCGTCCCTCGTCGGCGGCGGCGCCGACGAGCTTCTCGATCAGCACGGTGCCGCCGACGCCGCGGCGGCCCGCGGTGAACGAGGAGTCCTGGACCGCGACGTCGTCGTCGATGACCACGCCCTTGACCTGGGTGGTCCCTTCGGCCTCGGCGAGCTCACCGGCCATCTCGAAGTTCGCGACGTCGCCGGTGTAGTTCTTGATCAGCTGCAACACGCCCTTGCCGCTGTCCACCGCTTTTGTGGCGGGCTGCACCTGGTCGGGGGTGGGGGAGGTGAACACCGGTCCGGGGACGGCCGCATCGAGCATGCCCGGGCCGACGAAGCCGCCGTGCAAGGGCTCGTGGCCGCTGCCCCCGCCCGAGACGATTCCCACCTTCCCGGGGATCGGGGCATCGTTGCGGACCAGCCAGTTGGGGTCGTAGTGGACCGTGAGCCGATCGCCGTGGGCGAGCTGGATGCCCTCCAGTGCCTCGGTCACCACGTCCTGGGGATCGTTGATCAGCTTCTTCACCGCGAGGCCTTTCCTTGTGCTGGCACGAACTCGTCCGCGGTCAGGCCACGATGCCTGACCGCGGACGCTGGGTCTAGATGAAGAGGGGTTCGACGGCCAGGAAGGCCAGGCCGGCGATGACCGCGCCGAGCAGGGGGCCGACCACGGGCACCCAGCTGTAGGCCCAGTCGCTGGTGCCTTTGCCGGGGATGGGCAGCAGGGCGTGCATGATGCGGGGGCCGAGGTCGCGGGCGGGGTTGATGGCGTAGCCGGTGGGCCCGCCCAGGGACAGGCCGATGGAGAACACCAGGAAGCCCACGATCAGCGGCCAGGTGCCCAGGGTCCATTGTTGGGCGAGTTGGTCGCCGGCTTGGCCGGTGAGGAACTCGCCGCCGGAGACCACGATCATGAGGATGCCGAACACCAGCATGAACGTGCCGATGACCTCGGTGACGGTGTTCCAGGCGTAGTTGCGGATCTCGGGGCCGGTGCAGAACACGGCGAGCTTGAGGCCGGGGTCCTCGGTGGCGTCGAAGTGTTTCTGGTAGGCCAGCCACACCAGCAGCGCGCCGATCATGGCGCCGATGAGTTGGGCGATGAGGTAGGGGGCGACGTCGACCCAGGGGAACACGCCGGCCACGGCTTGGCCGACGGTGACCGCGGGGTTGATGTGGGCGCCGGAGATCCAGCCCACCGAGTACACGGCCATGGCCACGGCGAATCCCCAGCCGGCGGTGATGACGATCCAGCCGCCGCCTTCGCCTTTGTTCTTGCGGAGCACGACGTTGGCCACGACGCCGTCACCCAACAGGATGAGGATCGCCGTGCCGATGATCTCTGCGACGTATACCTCCATGAACGACCCGCCTCCTCGACTCGAGCGAGCTGTCATCGGACGACCGCTCGCGGCCTACTACGGCCGGTGCACCGTGGATCACGGAGCTCCGGGAAACCAGCGTCAATCGGGCGCGGCGGAGGCGGTGAAACGGGGTGCCCCCGGGATGCCCGGGTGGTTGGATCGTCGTCGGAACGGCACGGGGCGGGGCGGTGTCTGCGAGCGCCTCGCGAGCGTCGCTGGGAAGATTACCCCCCGTGGTAAACCTGGTTGCGGGGCGAAGGGCCCGTCCGCACAGTGCCGACCGGTCCTTGAGCCGGGGAGGGCGGGGGACCGGACGGACGCGTCTCGTGGCGCTAGACCCCGCCTGACACAGCAAGTGTGGTCCGACTGTTCGAGTGTTCCGGGGTGACTCGTGGTGGGGTGACATTAGCCCAGACACAAATATGGTGTCAATACCTTGATGTCCTGGTGTGTCACATTCCTGTGGGTCCGTGAGGCGCGTGGATGGAGGCGGGCTCGCGGGCGCGACGCCTTCAGGGCGTTGGACTCCCGGGAGGCTCGCTCGCGGTGGGGGCCCGGTGGCTCGGGTCGCGGGGAGGGCGCGCCACGGCTGCGGCGATGCGCTCCTCGACCGTTCGGGAATCCGCGGCGGTGGCGAAATGGTCGCCCTGGACGAGCTGGCAGCCGAGCTCGCGCAGCGCGGCCGCCTGACCGGGCCGGTCCACGCCGTCGGCGACGACCTCGAGGCCGAGCGACCGTGACAGCCCCAGGGTCGCGGCGACGATCGCGTGGCTGTCGCCGGGCTGGTCGAGGGTCGCGATGAAGCTGCGGTCGACCTTGAGCACGTCGATCGGCACGCGCGTGAGGTAGGCGAGGGAGGACCAGCCGGCCCCGAAGTCGTCGACGGCGAGCATGACGCCGAGCCGCTTGAGGGCGCGCAGACCATCGACGGTCGCGGGCGTGTCGTCGAGCAACGCGTGCTCGCTGATCTCGAGGCAGAGGCGGTCGGGGGGCAGCCCGGACTCGGCGAGCACCTGGGCGACCGCGTCGGCGAGCCCCCCGTCGCGCAGCTGTGGCCGGGTGATCCGTACGGCCAGCGCGAGGTCGGCGCGCTGCCCGTGGTGTTCGCGCCAGGAGGCGACCTGCCGGCACGCGGTCGCCAGCACGTAGCGGCCCAGGGTGTCCACCAGCGCGGTCTCCTCCGCGAGACCGAGCAGCTCTTCGGCGGGCAGTTCGCCGCGCTCGGGGTGCGGCCACACCGGGATGGCCGCGACCGCATCGAGGCGGCCGCCGGTCAGCTCCACGCGGGGCTGGTATCGCACCTCGACCGCCGACTCGGCGATGGCGTCCGCGAACTCGGTCTCCAGCTGTTGGCGGCGCTCGGTCTGCGCGCGGAGGCTCTCGTCGAAGATCTCGACGCGGTCACGGCCGAGCTCCTTGGCCCGGTACATCGCCGTGTCGGCCTCCTCGAGGAGGGCGTCGGCGTTGGCGCGAGGGTCGTCGAAGACCGTGAGGCCCACGCTCACCGACACGTTCGCGATCAGGCCCTCGACCTCGTACGGCTCGCTGAGCGCCTGCTGGAGGCGCTCAGCGATCACCATGACGTCGGCGCGCGACTCGAGGTCGGTGCAGAGGACGACGAACTCGTCGCCGCCCATGCGCGACACCGTGTCGTGCGCGCGCACGGCGGCGCGCAGACGGTCGGCCGCCTGCCGCAGCAGCTCGTCGCCCGTGGCGTGGCCGAGCGTGTCGTTGACGTCCTTGAACTGGTCGAGGTCACAGAACAGCAGCGCGGCGGTGTGCCGGTCCCGGTCGATGCGGGCGAGCGCCTGGGCGAGGTGCGCACGCAGCAGCGTGCGGTTCGCGAGGCCGGTGAGCTCGTCGTGCAGGGCCTGCCGCTGCAGGCGCTCCCGTTCGGTCAGGTCGCGGAACGTCGCGACGATGCCGGTGACGACGCCTTTGTCCCAGAGCACCGTGGCGCCGCACTCGACGGGCACGTCCCGGCCGTCGCGACGGCGCAGGGCGAGGCCGCCCGTGGGGACGCCGCGCCCCGCGCGCACCGTCGTGCAGACGGGGCAGGGTTGCCCCTCCGGCGCGACGTGGCCGAGCGCCTCGTGGTGGTCGCGGCCGACGAGCCGTTCCGGGCGCTCGCCGACGAGCTTGGCGAGCGCCGCGTTCGCGAACGTGATGCGGCCCTGCGGGTCGACGCCGTGGACGCCGTCGGCGGTCGCGTCGAGCACGAGGTCGGCGCGGGCGCGGTCGCGCTCGCCGAGCCGCCAGGCGAGGATCGAGGCGACGTTCGCGGCGCCGAGGAACAGCAGGTACAGGACGACGGTGCGTCCGGGCGCGTCGGCCGAGGCGGGGTCGGCGAACAGCCGCTGCGGGACGACCGTGCCGAGGACGAGGTGGTGCAACGCGATCGCACCGCTGGCGGCGAGAAAGGGCAGCCAGTCCTGGTACAGCGAGACCACCGCGAGCATCACGAACACGTGCAGGTGCACCTCGCTCAAGCCACCGGTGATGTGCACGAGATACGCGGAGCAGGCGATGAGGCCGATCGCGACCGCTCCCGTGCGCACGGCGCGACGCAGCCGCTCGATCAGGGCGATGGTCGTGGCCGAGGCGACCACGATCCAGAAGACGATCGCCGCCCCGGTGGTGCCCTCGCTAGCGAGGTGCTGCCACGTGATCGCCGATCCGGCGAGCTCCGCGGTGACCACCAGTGCCGCGGCCTGCACCGCGAGTAGTAGGGTCAGCCCTCGGTGCCGGCGGCTCCAGACGTCGTCGGGCAGGCGGCCGCCCTCGGGTAGTGGCCGGGTGAGCACTGCCCGCAGCCGCTGCAGCGTGGCGCCGACATCGACAGGCATGCCTTTTCTCTCGGCCTACGGGGAGTGATTCCTTAGGACTAGTTACGACCCAGCGTGATTTGTTCGGCGATCGGGCGGTGCTCGAGGAGCGATGGCAGGATGCGCGCGCATGAGCACGTCATCCGGCAACCCGCCACCGCACCACGGCCCGGCCTCGGGCCCCGGTCAGTCCGCGGGCGACGACCCAGGCGCCAGTGGTCCGCTCGCGGTGGAGCTCGACCGGCGCGGGGTGGCGACGCTGACGCTGTCTCGCCCCGAGGTCCGCAACGCCTTCGACGGGTCGCTGGTCGCGGCGCTCGCCGACTCGGCCGCGCGTCTCACGCCCGATGACGGGGTGCGGGTGGCGGTGTTGACCGGGGCCGGCACCGCCTTCAGCGCCGGTGCGGACCTGGAGACGATGCGCGCGATGCGCGACGCCGACCCCGGCGAGAACCTCGCCGACGCCCGCGCGCTCGAGTCGATGCTCCACACGCTCGACACCGTGCCCGTTCCGGTGGTGGGACGGATCAACGGGCCCGCGATCGGTGGGGGCGTGGGCCTGGTGGCCTGCTGCGACGTCGCGGTCGCGGCCTCCTCCGCAGTGTTCGCGTTCAGCGAGGTGCGGCTGGGTCTCGCGCCGGCCGTGATCGCCCCGTTCGTGGTCGCGAAGACCGGTCCCGCCTTCGCGCGAGCCGCCTTCGTGACCGGCGGGCGCTTCGATGCGGCTCGTGCGCGGGAGGTGGGGCTGGTCCACGAGGTCGTCCCCGACGACGAGGGCGCGGACGGGCTCGACGAGCGGGTCGCGGCCGTGGTCGGGCAGTGCCTGCGGGCGGGTCCGCGGGCCGTGGCCGAGGTCAAGCGCTTGCCCGAGCGCGTGCAGGGTCCGCGCGAGGAGGTTCGCGAGCGCACCGCGGCGCTGATCGCGCGGCTGCGCACGAGCGAGGAGGGCCAGGAGGGCATCGCCGCGTTCCTGGAGCGCCGGGCGCCTTCGTGGGTGCCCGAGGAGGAGCCGGGACGGTGAGCGAGGGCATACGCGCCGTGCTGGTCGCCAATCGCGGCGAGATCGCCTGCCGGATCCTCGCGACCGTGAGGCGGCTGGGCCTGCGCGGGATCGCCGTCTACAGCGACGAGGACGCACAAGCCGCGCACGTCGCGACCGCCGACGAGGCGCACTGGCTCGGTGACGCCCGGGCGTACCTGGATGCCGAGCGCATCGTGGCGGTCGCGCGTGCCGCCGGTGCCGACGCGATCCACCCCGGATACGGCTTCCTCGCCGAGGACGCGGCCTTCGCGGGGGCGGTGTCCGCCGCTGGCGTGGGATGGATCGGGCCCCCGCCCGAGGCGATCGCCGCGATGGGGGACAAGATCGCCGCCAAGCGTGCCGCGGAACGGGCCGGTGTCCCCGTGGTGCCCGGGGTCCACGAGCCGGGGCTCGACGACGCCGGCCTGCGAAAGGCCGCCGGGGAGGTGGGCTTCCCCCTGCTCGTGAAGGCCGCCGCCGGGGGAGGCGGGCGCGGGATGCGGGTGGTCGACGACCCCGACGCCCTCGAGACGGGCGTGTTCGACGACGCGGTCGCGGCCGCGCGGCGGGAGGCGTCCGCGGCGTTCGGGTCCGACGCGCTGCTGCTGGAACGCCTCATCGAGCGGCCGCGCCACATCGAGGTGCAGGTCCTCGCCGACCGGGACGGTGGCGTGGCGGCGGTCGGCGACCGGGAGTGCAGCCTGCAGCGGCGCCACCAGAAGATCGTCGAGGAAGCGCCCGCGCCCGGCCTCGATGCCACCCGCGCGGCGATGGCCGATGCGGCGGTGGCCGTCGCGCGTGCTTGTGGCTACGAGGGGGCGGGAACGGTCGAGTTCGTTCGCTCGGGCGTGGACGGGGCCTGGTACTTCCTCGAGATGAACACCCGCCTGCAGGTCGAGCACCCTGTCACCGAGCTCGTGACCGGCGTCGACCTGGTCGCCTGGCAGCTGTGGATCGTGGAGGGCGCACGGATCGATCCCGCCCTCGACCGGCCCGAGCCGCGCGGCCATGCGGTCGAGGCGCGGGTCACCGCCGAGGACCCCGCCCACGGGTTCCTGCCCACCGGCGGGCGGATCACCGGGCTCGTGTGGCCCGAGGCCGCGTCGGGGCGGGCGCCGCACGAGATCGTGTCGGGGCGGGCGCCGCACGAGGTCGTGTCGGGGCGGGCGCCGCACGAGGCGGGGCCGGACGGGGTGCGCGTCGACGCGGGCGTGCGGGCCGGCGACGTCGTGTCGACCGCGTACGACTCGCTGCTCGGGAAGGTCATCGCCCACGGCGCGACACGCGAGCAGGCCCTCGACCGCCTCGACCGGGCCCTCGCCGGCACCCGCATCCTGGGCGTCGAGACGAGCGTGGGCTATCTGCGACGGCTGCTGGCGCACCCCCGGGTGCGGGCCGGCGATCTCGACACGGGGTTGCTGGCCGCCGCGCCCGAACTCGCCGCGCAGCCGCTGGACTCCGGCGCTCTCGTCGCCGCGTCACTGGGACGGCTGGCCACCCTCGAGCGGGCGGCCGGCGGCGACCCGTTCGGCGCCGACGGGTGGCGGGTCGGGGTCCCTGCGCCGATCCGCTGGCGGGCGCACAGCGGGGACCGCGTGGTCGACGTGGCCGTCCGGGGCTCCACGCGGGACGCGTCGGTCGTCCTCGACGAGGCCCCCGCCCACCGCGCCCGTCTCGTCGAGGCGTGCGAGTTCGCGGGCGTCGGGGCGCGGGAGCTGCTCGCCGAGGTCGACGGCCGGGCGCGGCGCTACGGGTTCCACGCCGACGACGACGAGGTGTGGATCGAGCTCGACGGGGCTGCATGGCGCGTGTCGTGGGTGGGGGAGCTCGCGGCCGCTCGCGGCGACGAGGGCGGCGAGGCCGTGGGACCGTTGCTCGCGCCCATGCCCGGCACGGTGACCGCCGTCCGCGCCGAGGCCGGGGCCGTGGTGGGTCGCGGTGACCCGGTCGTCGTCGTGGAGGCCATGAAGATGGAGCACGCCGTGCCTGCTCCCGTGGACGGCGTCGTGGCCGAGCTGCGGGTGAGGAACGGCGACCACGTCGCGATGGGACAGGTCCTCGCCGTGGTGGAACCGCGCGAGGAGGCCGGGTGACTGCCGACGTCGACGACCCGCAGGCGCTGCTGCTCAGCCTGCTCGACCCCGCCGTGCGGGCGGACCCGTACTCGGTCTACGCGCGGCTGCGCGAGGCGGGGCCGGTCGTCGGGCCGATGGGCATCGTGGTCGTGTCGGGTTATGCCGACATCGACCGGCTGCTGCGTGGCGGCGAGGTCTCCTCGGACTACCGCACCTCGGCGGTGTTCCGCGACTGGCTCGCCGAGCAGGGCGCGGACGTGGGCATGTGGCTCGCCGACGACACGCAGCCGTTCCTCCTGCGGGACCCACCGGACCACACGCGGTTGCGGCGACTGGTCAGCAAGGCGTTCACGCCACGGGCGGTCGCGTCCCTGCGCCCGCGGATCGTCGAGCTCGTGGACGGCTTGCTCGACCGTGCGCTCGCCCGGGCGCGGGCCGGGGAGCCGGTGGGCGCTGCTGACCGATCGCCGGATGCCGCTGAGGGGTCGCCGGACGCGCCTGCGGCCGCGGCTGAGGGGTCGCCGGACGCGGCTGCGGCCGCGGTGCCGTCGGGCGCCATCGAGCTCGTCGACGAGCTGGCGTACCCGCTGCCGGTGACGGTCATCAGCGAGCTCCTCGGTGTTCCTGCCGAGGATGAGCATCAGTTGCGGGGCTGGTCGCGTCACCTCGCCCGGTCGATCGACCCGCCGTTCCTCCTCTCGCCCGAGGACCGGCGCGCGTCCTGGGACGCGATCGACGAGTTCCACGAGTACCTGCGCGAGCGGATCGCCGAGCGTCGGGCGCACCCCCGCGACGACCTCCTGAGCGCGCTCGTGCAGGCCCGCGACGGCGGCGACGCGCTCACCGAGGACGAGCTCCTGGGAACCTGCGTGCTGTTGCTCGCCGCCGGGCACGAGACGACCGTGAACCTGATCGCGAACGGGACCCTCGCGCTCCTGCGTCACCCCGAGGCGCGGGCGTGGCACGCCGCCGACCCGGAGCAGCGCAGCCTCGCGGTCGTGGAGGAGACACTGCGTCACGATCCCCCGGTGCAGCTGCGCGACCGGGTCGCGGCCAGTGACCTCGACCTCCACGGGGTGGGGATCGAGGCGGGACGGACGCTGTTGCTCCTGCTCGCGGCCGGCAACCGGGATCCCCGCCGGTTCCCCGACCCGGAGGCGTTCGCTCCCTGGCGCGGCTCGCACGGCCGGGGCGATCCCGGCCACCTGGGGTTCGGTGCGGGCATCCACTACTGCCTGGGTGCACCGCTCGCGCGGCTCGAGGGGGAGGTCACCTTCACCGCGATCGCGCGCCGGTTGGGCGAGGCCCGGCTCCCCGACGTGGAGCTGGTGTACCGCCCGAGTGTCGCCCTGCGGGGCCTGGAGGCCCTGCCGGTGCAGCCGTCCTCCTGAACCGCGACCCCGCCCGGGCGGGGATCAGCTCGATGGTGCACACGGCCCCGCCCGAGTGCGCGTCACCTCGCCCGGTCTGGGCGGGGTGAGGTGCAGTGGTGCACACGACTCCGCCCGGGCAGGGCTCGGCCCGGCGGGTTCGGGTTCGTAGACTGCTCGCCGGCGACGGTAGCGAAAGGGCACGCACGTGGACTCCGCGGCCCCTGGGCCCTCGTTCGCGCTCACCGACGAGCAGGCCGAACTGCAACGAGTGGTGCGCCAGTTCGCCCGCGAGCGGGTAGCGCCGCGGGCGGAGGCGTTCAATGCGCGCGCCGAGCTGCCCCTCGACCTCGTGGGGGAGATGGGGCAGATGGGCCTGTTCGGCCTCCCCTTTCCCGAGGAGGTCGGGGGCTCGGGTGGCACGTACCTCGACCTCTGCTTGGCGCTCGAGGAGATCGGCCGGGTCGACCAGTCGCTCGGCATCACCCTCGAGGCCGCCGTGGGCCTCGGCGCGATGCCGATCTACCGGTTCGGGAGCGACGAGCAGCGGGAGCGGTGGTTGCCGCCGCTGGCCCGCGGGGAGCAGCTCGCCGGGTTCGGCCTCACCGAGCCGGGCGGGGGCTCTGATGCCGGCGCGCTGCGTACGCGCGCGCGCTGGGACGGCGACGCGTGGGTGATCGACGGGTCGAAGCAGTTCATCACCAACGTCGGTACCGACGTCAGCGCGTTCGTGACCGTGGCGGCGGTCACGGCCGACGACCCTCGGGAGATCACCAACTTCGTCGTGCCCACCGGGACCCCCGGCTACGTCGTCGGTCAGGGGTACCGCAAGGTGGGGTGGCACGCGTCCGATACGCGGGACCTCGCCTTCTCCGACTGCGGGGTGCCCGCAGACCACCAGCTGGGCGAGCAGGGTCGCGGCCTCGCGAACTTCCTGTCCATCCTCTCCGAGGGGCGGATCGCGATCGCGGCGCTGGCCGTCGGGCTCATCCAGGGATGCGTCGACGAGTGCGTGCGGTACGCCCAGGAGCGGGAGGCGTTCGGCAAGCCGATCGGCGCGCACCAGGCGGTGGCGTTCAAGATCGCGGACATGGAGGCCGCCGCGCAGCTGGCCCGCAACCAGTACCGCTACGCCTGCTGGCTGCTCGCGACCGGGCAGCGGTTCACGCGCGAGGCGGCGATCGCGAAGCTCCACGCGACCGAGCAGGCCGTCGCCGCCGCCCGGGAGGCCTGCCAGGTCTTCGGCGGGTACGGGTTCACCACCGAGTACGCGGTGGGCCGCTTCTACCAGGACGCGAAGATCCTCGAGATCGGGGAGGGCACGAGCGAGGTGCAGCGGATGCTCATCGCCCGGGACCTGGGCCTGCCGCGTTGATGCGGCCGCTCGGACCTGCCCGGGAGCGGTCGGGCATGCCGCGCCGGGCTCGGGATGGGTGTTGACCCGATCGCGGGGCCGCTCCGGCACGGATCCGGGACCTACCGGGGTCCTTTAGGGCCCGGAGACCGGGCCGACCCCTTCTGAACGACTGTCCCCATGGTCAGGGTCATCCGTGTCGGCTGGGGTTCGCGAGAGGGCGGGAAATGACAGGAATGCACCGCACGGGGCTAACCGTCCGAGCGAAGATGTCGCTTCTCGCGGGCGGTCTGCTGTTGTTGACGACCATCATCGTGGGTTACGTCGTGTTCGCGTTGTATTCACAAGCGGGCGAGGTCGAGGAGGTCGTCGATCAGGCGGCCCCGGCCTCGCTGACGCTCGTGAACGTCGACCGGGACGCGTACCAGGCCCAGCTGCACCTCGAGCGTGCGCTGGACGCCGACGACCCTGCGGTGCGCCAGGACCTGCTGGAACGTGAGGAGGGCTTCTGGGACAACGTGCAGCAGACGGAGGACAAGTTCGCCGACTACCGGGAACTCGCGATCGGCAGCGACGAGGAACAGGAGATGTGGGCCGCCTACGCCGATCAGCGCCAGGAGTGGATCGAGTCGAGCGAGGCCGTGCTCGCGACGGACGAGCCGAGCGATGGGGACTTGGAGGCGCAGCAGACGGCGTTCGCGGAGATGCGGGCCCTGATCGACCTGCCGCAGGACGACTTCTACGAGCCGATGCTGGAAGCGGCGGGTGCGGAGCACCGCGACGCGGTCCAGACCTCCACGACACGTGTCCTGCTTGCCCTGCTCGTGACGCTCGCCCTCGGCATGGGCGGTTCGGTCCTGGTTGTGCGTCAGGTGAGCGGTGCGGTGCGCACCGGTTCACGCGAGATCGTCGGGCACGCGACCGACGTCGAAGGGGTTGCCGGGCGGCTCGGAGAGAAGTCCCGCACGACGGAGGGGCAGGCGCAGGCCGCGTCGGCGGCGAGCGAGCAGGTCTCGCAGAACGTGCACACGGTCGCGACCGCGGCCGAGGAGCTGAGCTCGAGCGTCGAGGAGGTCGCTGCCAACGCGGCTCGAGCCCGCGAAGTCGCCGCTGAGGCGACGCAGCGCGTTCAGCAGACGAACGACGCCGTGGGGCAGCTCGGGACGTCCAGTTCGGAGGTGGGCAAGGTCATCGACCTGATCAACTCGATCGCCGAGCAGACGAACCTCCTGGCACTCAATGCGACGATCGAGGCGGCCCGGGCGGGCGAGGCCGGGAAGGGATTCGCGGTCGTGGCCGGCGAGGTGAAGTCGCTGGCTGAGCAGACGTCCGAGGCGACGCGCGACATCGCGGGCCGGATCTCGACGATCCAGGCCGACACCGAGGGGGCTGTCTCCACCATGGGGGGCATCGTCGAGGTGATCGAGCGGATCGCGGAGACCCAGGACACAATTGCCTCATCGGTCGAAGAGCAGAGCGCGACCACGAACGAGATCGCTCGCAACGTCAACGAGGCGGCGACCGGGAGCACCGAGATCGCGGAGAGTGTCTCCCGGCTGGCCGAGGCCACCGGCGATGTCCGCTCCGAGGCCTCGCGGGTCGCCGACGCCGCCCGAGGCCTTCGTGCAACCTCCGGACGGCTGCGCATCCTGGTTGACGGACAGGACGCGGAGGACGCCAGCCAGCGTCTCCACGAGGTCCGGATGCCGGAGGGGACGGCACGGAGCGGTTCGGCTGGCAATGCCCCGACCGAACGGGGAACCCACGCTGAGCCCTCGTCGGAATGGGTCAGCACGACCTCTTCGGCCTGACCGCTGGTGTGGTGGGGCGCGGCGACGTCGTTCCCCCGCCTCCCGTCGACGCGCCGCCGGCCAGTGAGGGCGCTAGCCTCGGGCCCACGCAACGAGCTCGAACGCCTCGGGAGTGGCCGATGAGCGACCTGTTCACCCTCACCGACGAGCACCGCCAGTTTCGCGAGGTGGTGCGCAAGATGGCGGTCGACCACATCGAGCCACGGGCGGCCGAGATCGACGCGAACGGCGAGTTCCCCTGGGACGTCGCCCGTGTACTGGGGGAGAACGGCCTGCTCGGGCTGCACGTCCCCGAGGAGTACGGCGGGTCGGGGGCGGACGCGCTGACGTTCGCGCTCATGGTCGAGGAGATCGCTCGGGTGTGTGCCTCCTCGTCGGTGATCCCCCTGGTGCAGAAGCTCGGGACCGTGCCGATCCTGCAGGCGGCCAGCGAGGAGCAGAAGCGGGCGTGGTTGCCGTCGATCGCGTCGGGCGAGCAGCTGATCAGCTACGGGATCAGCGAGGCCGAGGCCGGCAGCGACCCGGCCTCGATGGTGACGACGGCGACGCGCGACGGCGACGGCTACGTGTTGAACGGCACCAAGGTGTGGACCTCGATGGCCGGCGCCAGCGAGCGCTACGTCGTGTTCGCCAAGACCGACCCGGACGCGGGCGCCAAGGGCGTCTCCGCGTTCTTCGTGCACGCGGACGATCCGGGCTTCACCGTCGGGAAGGCCGAGGACAAGCTCGGCATCCGGGGGAGCCCCACGTGCCAGATCCACTTCGACGACACACCGCTGTCTGCCGACCGGCTGATCGGCGAGGAGGGCCGGGCCTTCTACGAGGCGATGGCCGCGTTCGACCACACACGGCTGGTGGTCGGCGCGCAGGCGGTGGGCATCGCGCAGGGCGCGATCGACGCCGCGGCGGCCTACGTGACCGAGCGCGAGCAGTTCGGCAAGCCGGTGGGCGAGTTCCAGGGCGTGCAGTTCATGCTCGCCGACATGCAGACCGAGACCGACGCTGCCCGCGGCCTCGTCTACCAGGCAGCGGGCAAGGCCGATCGCGCCGACGACGACCTCACACGGTTCTCCTCGATGGCCAAGCTCAAGGCCGGCGACACGGCGATGCGGGTCACCACCGACGCGGTGCAGCTGTTCGGCGGGTACGGCTACACGAAGGACTACCCCGTCGAACGCATGATGCGGGACGCGAAGATCACCCAGATCTACGAGGGCACCCAGCAGATACAGCGGCTGGTCATCGCGCGTGACATGCTCAAGCGTCGATGACCGGAGCCGATGGCTGCCCGGCCCCCGGCGCTCACCAAGTGGTGACTCCCTGACCCAACAGCGTGGTGACTCCTTGACCCAACAGCCCGAGCAGGCCCACGAGCTCGCGCCGAAGCCCGTCCACGACTCCGAGATCACGTTCGTGCGGACCATGACCCAGCTCGACGCGAACGTGCTCGGCAACGTGCACGGCGGCGAGATCATGCGGGAGGTCGACACCGCTGCTGGGACGGCAGCGGCTCGCCACGCCGGGCGCGTGTGCGTCACCGCGTCGATCGACGAGCTCTCGTTCCTCGAGCCCGTGCACGTCGGGGACCTGTTGATCGTCCAGGCCGCCGTCAACGACGTGGGCCGCACGAGCCTCGAGGTCGGGGTGAAGGTCGAGGCCGAACGCTGGGACGGTGGCAACCGCCGACACACGACGACCGCCTACCTCGTCATGGTCTGTCTCGACGAACACGGTCGCCCCGCGCCCGTCCGCCCTCTGGAGGTGACCACCGAGCAGCAGCGCCGCCGCCAGCAGGGGGCGCGCATCCGCCGCCAGATGCGCAAGGAACGCATCGAGCGTCTCGGCTCCTACCAGCCCGAGCCCGGCACGCCGGATCCCGGCGACGGCAGTGGCACGGGCTCCGCGGGGGTGGAGTAGCCGGGAGTTGCGGCGCCCGCGGCTATCCTCGCCTCCATGCGCGTGCTCCTGACCAACGATGATGGCGCTGATGCTCCCTGGCTCAGCGAGTTCTCCCGCGGCCTCACCGAGGCCGGACACCGTGTGACGGTGGTCGTGCCAGACGGCAACCGCAGCGGCGTGTCGGGCTCGCTGGCGCCCCTGCCCCTCGGCAGGCCGATCGACATCCCCCTCGAGCCGCTGCCGGGGATCGTCGCCGACGAGGCTTGGGCCGCGGCCGAGTGCTCACCGAGCGTCTGCGCCGCCGTGGCGCTCACCGGCCTGGTCGAAGAGCGGCCCGACATCGTGGTGAGCGGACCGAACTACGGGTGGAACATCGGGCGCGACATCTGGCGGTCGGGCACGGCGTGGGCCGCGATCACGGCGTGGGGGATGGGGCTGCCCGCCGTCGCGGTCTCGTGCGCACCCGAGCGTCATCGGGGGGACGACCTCGCGCGGGTCGCGCAGCACACCGCCTGGGTGATCGAGCAGCTCGTGGCAACACCGCTGCCGGAGCTCTGGAACCTCAACTTCCCGGCGCCGCCCGCCCACGCCTGGAGCGGGCCGGACTGGGTGGCCATGGCTGCGAACGAGCGGCTGTCGGCCTCCCGGTCCGAAGTGGTGGATCGCACGCCCGGCGGAGGCGCGGTCGTGCGGATCAGCCAGGACCCCGGGTTGCAGGTGCACGGGGACCCGGGCACCGACGCCCACACCGTCCAGCGGGGGCGGATCGCGTTGTCGCGGCTCCGGCCGGTCGACAGCATCGCCGAGGAGGCCTGAGCGCGGGCGCCGATGGGGTCCTCCGTGCCGCGGCGGTGGGGGACCGTGGCACCGGGTTGCCTCGCCCGCGGTGCCGCGTTGTCTCGCCCGCCGCGTTGCCTCGCCCGCCGCGTTGCCTCGCCCGCGGTGTTGTCTCGCCCGCCGCGCTTCTTCGCCCGCCGCGCTTCTTCGCCCGCCGCGCTTCTTCGCCCGCCGCGCTTCTTCGCCGGCACCCGTGTCGTTCGTGGTGCGGTTACCCGCGCGCCCACCGTCGTGGTGCGGTTACCCGCGTCCACGCGGGTTTTCTGCACAGCGGTGAGGCGGCGCCGTCGGGGCGCTCAGACCCGCGGTACGGTTACCCGCGTCCGCGCGGGTTTCTGTACCGCGGCTCTGACGGCTGCCCCGGATCGTCCGCCTCGGCACCCCGGGCGGTGGGACGGCGCACACTGAGCGTGACGAGTGCGGCGAGCACGAGCAGGGCCCCGACGATCTGGACGGGCACCGGGCGCTCCGCGAGCACCCCCACGCCCAGCGCCGTCGCGGTGAGCGGCTCCGCCAGGACCAGCGTCGCTGCGGTCGCGGCCGGGACCCTCGCGATCCCGCGTCCGAACAGCCAGTACGCGACCGCGGTCGCGCCCACCGCGAGCCAGCCGAGCATCGCGAGGCCGGGCGGGGAGGCAGCCCATTCGAGCGAGTCGCCGGCGGCGACGGTGATCCCGACCGCCGCGGGGGCGAACACGATGGCGGCGCCGGCGAGCAGCCACCCCATCCGCGCCGCCGGGTCGCCGGCCCCACGCGAGAGGCGCCGGCTGGCCACCGCGAACCCGGCGAAGCCGAGCCCGGCGATGAGCCCCGCCACGATCCCGAGGGCGTCTCCGGTCTCGGCGCGCAGGTCGGCGCCGAGCAGCAGGGCGAGGCCGAGCACGGCCAGCGCGGTGGCCGGCCACCAGCGCCGTTCGGGTCTGACGCCGAGCGCGACGCGCTCGACCACGCCGGCCAGGATGGGGCTCGAGCCGATCGCCACGACCGTGCCGAGAGCCACGCCGGCGCGGTCGATCGCGGTGAAGTAGCCCGCCTGGAAGACAGCCAGCGCGGCCGCGGCGGCCACGGCGGCGCGGAGCGGCCGAGGTGGCCCGCCGAGCCTGCCGGTCGCCGCCGCGAGGAGCAGCAACAGGCCCGCTCCGAGGCCCAGCCGGGCGAGCGCAACCTGCCAGGTCGTGGCCTCGGACGGCCCCAGTGCCACCGCCGCGCCCGCCGTGCCCCAAAGGATGGCGCCCGCGAGAACGAACGTGCCGCCGAGCGGTCTCGGTCCGGGCGGTGTGTCGCGCGCGGACGACGCTTCACGTCCGTCGGTGTGTCTCGGACCACGCGAGGGCTCGCTCATGGCCCCTCGCCTGCCGACGCTCGGGCAGGGCGAGCGCGGCTCGCTGGCCTCGAACCGACGTGCATCACGATGCTCCCCTCCACGACACTGTCGTGGTGTCCGACGATGTCCGGGCAAGGATGCCGCCCCGAGGACGCGCTGGCGAAGGAGTGCCCCGTGACCAGCCAACCGCACGACCCCGCGGCCCTACCCCGCAAGGAGCCCGTGGGCGCCGACGCCTTCTTCGGTCTCGACCTGCGCGTCGGGCGCGTGGTGGGGGTCGAGGACTTCCCGCAGGCGCGCGTGCCCGCCTGCAAGCTCGTGGTCGACTTCGGCCCCGCGGTGGGGACCCTGCAGACGAGCGCACAGATCACCAACTATGCGCACGACGAGCTCGAGGGGCGGCTCGTCGTCGGGGCCATCAACCTCGGCGACAAGCGCATCGCGGGGTTCACCAGCGAGTTCCTCGTGCTCGGCGGCCTCGAGCCGGACGGCACGGTCCGCCTGCTCGGCGTGGACCAGGGCGTCGAGCCGGGCGCGCCCGTCGCCTGAGCACCGCTGTCACGGGAGGCGGGGCACTCCATCAGCGGCGGTGCGCAGGTCGGCGCCGAGGCGCTCCGCGGCGGTCGTGGCTGCCGGCAGCTCGGACTCCGGGATCACGGCGGGCACGAGCACGGCCTCCAGCGTCGGCGGTGAGTCGAGCCCCGCGACCGTGGACAGCCCGTCGGCCGTGAGCAGGGCGACGTGGGCCCGCTCCTCGCCGACCGCGCCGGACCACGCCTCCCACGCGCCCCGCTCGCCCTGTGCGTCCCGTACGTTCCGTTCGTCCTGCACGGCCTGCTCGTCCGCGTCCTGCTCGTCCGCCGCGTCGCGGGGGCCCCCGCGCGTGGCGAGGATGCTCGCCCCCGATGCCAGGGCGGCGGCCGCGACGGCACAACCCCGCGGGTCATCGATCGACATCCCGAGGGCCAGGCGGCGGTCGCTTCCGGCGCCGACCGTGGCGAGTGCCGCCCCCGCCCCGAGCGCCTCCTCCTGCGTGCGGGTCGCGGCCCCCAGGTCGAGCCAGGGCGCCTGCGGTTCCGCGTCGGGCAGGTCGACGACGTCGGCGCCCTCGAGCACCTCGGTCGCGAACGCGCTCGCGGCGGGATCGGTCGGGCGCCCCCCGAGTCCGGCGCCGACGACGAGGTCGTCCGCGCCCGGCCCGAATCGCTCGTGCACGATCCGGCACGTGGCGGTGTCGGCGGAGGGAGCTCCCGCCCGCACCCGCACGACGGCCTGCAGGAGGCCGCCGCCGACGACCGCGACGAACCCGAGCCAGCTCCCGTCGGCGGCGACCTCGACGAGCTCGCCGGGCTCGATGTCGTCGAGGAGCCGGTCGGCGCACTTGGCCGCCCAGTTCTCGAACGTCGCGGCCCCGAGCTCGGTGCGCTCGCCGGTGTCGAGGTCCCGGTAGGTGAGCAGTGGTCGGTCGGCGTCCCTGGCCAGGCGCGCGGCGAGGGCGTCCCCGACGGTACGTGGCGCGGGCGCGGACATGGTGGTCTCCCCTGTTGCTTCAGCCTCTGCGGACCGCTGCCGACACCCTCGCAGAACGGCCGAAACCCGCATGTCCGGCGTGTCGGTCAGGTCGGTCGGAACCCCCGGCATGGTAGGTTTCACGTATCCCCCGGAGTGCGCGGGTTCGACGTGCCTGCGCGGCGGTGGCCGGCCGCGCAGCCGGGGCGGCACGGGGTCATGGAGGCGAGTCGGGCATGGCGAGCAATCAGAGCACCGCGACTGGGCGGCCGCGTTGGCGGCGGCGCATCGGGTGGTCGTTGGTCGGCGTGCTCCTCTTCGCGCTCGGGGCGGTCGCGATGACCGGCGTGATGCTGTACCTGCGCGCGGAGGCGAGCGTCGACCGGGTCGAGGTCGACACGCTCACCGACCCGGGCGATCTCGACGGCGACGGCGTCGCCGACTACGAGGAGATCCCGGGGGCGATCAACGTGCTCGTGGTCGGCAGCGACGCGCGCGACGGCCTCACCCCCGAGGAGCGGGCCGAGCTCGGCACCGGCGACGACGACGGCGGGATGCGCACCGACACGATGATGGTGGCGCGGCTGGATCCCGAGACCGACGAGGTGTCGCTGCTGTCGTTCCCACGCGACCTGCGCGTCGAGCTGTGCGACGGCTCGACCGACAAGATCAACGCGGCCTACCAGGTCGGCGAGAACACCGGTCGCGGCGGGCCCTCGTGTCTGGTCGAGACGATCCGCGACGTGTCCGGCATCTCGATCCAACACTTCGTCGCGATCGACTTCGCCGGGTTCATCGAGGTCGTCGACGTGGTCGGCGGCGTCGACGTGTACCTCGAGCATCCCATCGACGACTGGCGCGCGAACCTCGACCTCGATGCCGGCTGCCAGCGGCTCGACGGCGTCGAGGCACTGGGGTTCGCCCGCCATCGGGCGAGCGATTCCGACTACGGCCGGATCGCTCGCCAGCAGCGCCTCATCAAGGAGTTGGTCCGCGAGACGGCGTCGATCGGCACCCTCGCGAACGTGCCACGCCTGTTCGAGCTCGTCGAGACCGGCGCCGGTGCGGTCGAGGCCGACGAGAGCCTGTCGCTCGACCGGATGCGCCGCATCGCGTTCAGCCTCCGTGATCTCGGGGGAGACAGCGTGCAGGCGCGCACGGTCCCGGCGGACTTCGAGATGATCGACGACATCGCGTACGAGATCCTCCGCGAGGACGAGGCCGCGGACCTGTTCTACGACTTCCGGACCGGCGCACTCGAGGACCCCCGCGAGCCCGAGGACTCCGAGGAGCCACGGATCGCGGCGAGCGACGTGCCGCCGGTCACCGTGCTGAACGCGGCGGGGGAGCCCGGCCTCGCCGCCGCGATCAGCGACGAGCTCGGCGAGCGAGGGTTCACGGTCGCCTCGGTCGGCAACGCGCAGGTGTTCGGCGCACACGAGACGGAGGTGCGCTACTCGCCGGAGCTCGCCGACGAGGCCGCCTTCCTGGGGGCACACCTGCCCAGCGCGGAGCTGTCCACGCGCACGCCGCAGGGCGACGGGATCGAGATCGTGCTCGGCGAGATCGCCGACCCCGCGCTCGTCAGCACCCCAGAGGAGTTCGGCGGGGGCGACGACGGCGGCGGCCCGGCCGACGGCGGGAACGGGGAGGCCGACGGCGGGAACGGGGAGGCCGACGGCGGCGAAGGCGGCGAGGGTGATCCGCTCGAGGAGGGTCGTGGTCAGGGTGAGTCCGCCCCCGAACCCGACGAGTTCTACGTCGGGGCGCAATCCGTTCCGGACGACTGTCGCCGGTGAGCCCGGCGGACTCCGACCCGGTGCGCCCGGCGGACTCCGACCCGGTGCGCCCGGCGCAGTCCGACCCGGGGCGCCCGGGGCAGTCCGACCCGGACTCTGCTCGGCCGTCGGTGTCGGTCGTGATGGCCGTCCGCGACGAGCAGGCGCATCTCGGCCGCGCGCTCGACGCCGTGCTCGCCCAGGACTACGCCGGCCTCCTGGAGGTGTGCGTGGCGGTGGCGCCCTCGCACGACGGGACCGAGGAGCTCGCGCGGGAGGTGGCTGCGAGGGACCGGCGCGTCGCGGTGACCGCCAACCCGCGGGGCGTCACTCCCGCCGGCCTGAACGCCGCGATCGCGGCGACCAGCGGCGACGTCGTCGTGCGCGTCGACGGCCACGCGGTGCTGCCGCCCGGCTACGTCCGTCGGGCAGTGGAGCTCCTCGCCGAGACCGGCGCGGACAACGTCGGGGGCATCATGGCCGCCGAGGGCGATACCCCGTTCACCCGAGCAGTCGCCGCCGCGATGACGTCGCGGTTCGGGACGGGTGACGCGCGCTTCCACACCGGTGGGCGCCCGGGGCCGGTCGACACCGTCTATCTCGGGGTGTTCCGGCGCGCGGCGCTGGAGCGCGTCGGCCACTTCGACGAGCGGCTGGTGCGCACCCAGGACGCGGAGCTTAACCATCGGATCCGCCAGAGCGGCGGGCAGGTGTGGTTCCACCCGGACCTGCGCGTCGCGTACCGCCCGCGGGACAGCCTGCGCGGCCTCGCCCGCCAGTACTTCGAGTACGGACGCTGGCGCCGGGCGGTCGTGCGGCGCCACCCGGACTCCCTCGCGCTGCGACAGCTCGCCCCGCCCGCAGCACTCGTGGGCACGGTGGCAGGCGCCGCGCTCGGACTGACCGCGCTGGCGGGACGGAGCGGGCTGACGGGGCCGGCGGGGCGGACCCGGCCGGCCGGGGGCACGCTCGGACGCGCTCCGGAGCGTGTCCGGGCGCTCGCGCTGGCCGGCTGGGTCGCACCGCTGGGCTATCTGCTCGCGGTGCTCGGCGCGAGCGCCGCCGCCGGCCGCGGCCTCGAGCCCGGCGCGCGCCTGCGCCTGCCCCTGGTGTTCGCGACGATGCACGGCTGCTGGGCCGTCGGCTTCCTCACCAGCCCCCGGGACCTCGGAACCTGAGGCCGGCCGGCACGCCCGGCCCGCGGGGCGGCCAGGGCCACGCCTCCTCACCCGGGAGGCGGGCCACGGCACGCCCGGCCCGCCGGGGCGGCCAGGGGCAGGTGCCGGGTCGCACCGCGCGCACCTACACTGCGCGCGGCACGGCCTCGCCCGGGGCCCGGCGATCGGATCCGGCCGAGGCGTCGTGCGGCCTTGCCCGAGGACGCCCACCCCGAGGATGCAGACGCCGTCATGGATCACACATCCCCCAGCGGATCGTCCGCCACCGCGTCGGATCCGGCTTCGGCCGGCTGGTCGTCGGAGGTCACCGACCGCGCCGCGCACTTCCGCGAGCGTCCGTGGACCGCCGGTGTGATCGGCCTCGGCTACGTGGGCCTGCCACTCGCGGTCACCGCGGCGCAGAAGGGCCTGGCATGCGTCGGCTTCGACGTCTCCGACGCCGTCGTGGAGCGGCTGAAGGGCGGCACGAGCCACATCGGCGACGTCACCCACGGCGAGCTCGTCGAGGCGCTGGACAGCGGGCTCGAGGTCACCAGCGACCCGAGCCGGCTCGTGGACGCCGACACGATCTTCATCGCCGTGCCGAGCCCGCTGGGCCGCAACCGGCAGCCGGACATGAGCTACATCGAGGCGGCCGCGGATACCGTCCGCGAGGTCGCGCGGCCCGGTCAACTGATCACGCTCGAGTCGACGACGTATCCGGGGACGACCGACGAGATCATCCTGCCGGCGGCCACCGCGAAGGGGCTCGAGCTCGACCGGGACGTCTTCGTCGCGTTCAGCCCCGAGCGGGTCGATCCCGGCAACCAGCGATCGACCGGTGAGATCCCGAAGGTCGTCGGTGGCGTGACGCCCGCGTCGGGTGCGGTGGCGGAGGCGGCCTACCGGCGCCTGGTGCCCGCGGTGCACCTCGTGTCGAACGCGCGCGCCGCCGAGATGACCAAGCTGCTCGAGAACACCTACCGCGCGGTGAACATCGGCCTGGTCAACGAGCTCGCGCAGCTGTCGCACGAGCTCGACATCGACGTCTGGGAGGTCATCGACGCCGCCGACACGAAGCCGTTCGGCTTCCAGGCGTTCTACCCCGGGCCCGGGGTGGGAGGGCACTGCATCCCGCTCGACCCGCAGTTCCTCG
Organism: Egibacter rhizosphaerae; assembly: GCF_004322855.1. NCBI lineage: Bacteria > Bacillati > Actinomycetota > Nitriliruptoria > Egibacterales > Egibacteraceae > Egibacter > Egibacter rhizosphaerae. Next base: position 3,156,656 of record NZ_CP036402.1, read on the forward strand.
CCTGGCGCGCCCGCGAGGCGAAGTTCGCGACGCGCTTCATCGACCTCGCCGAGCAGGTCAACACCCGGATGCCGGCGTACAACGCGGACCGGGTCGCCGAGCTCCTGAACCGCCACGGCCGGCCCGTGTGGGGGACTCGGATCCTCGGGGTCGGGGTCGCCTACAAGCCGAACGTCGCCGACGACCGCGAGTCCCCCGCCTGGGACGTGCTCTCCGAGCTCGCCGCACGCGGGGGCGACATCGGCGTGCTCGACCCGCTGATCGAGCCCGAGCGCATCGCCGCGCAGGGCTACCGCACGGTCGGGCACAGCCGCGACGAGATCGCCGATCACGCTCTCGCGGTCGTCCTCACCGACCACGACGCGATCGACCTCGCCGAGCTCGCCGACGCGGTGCCCGCCGTGTTCGACACCCGCGGCGCGTACCGCAAGCGCGGCATCGACGCCCCCAACGTCACCGCGCTGTAGCGCGTGGCCGGCAGCGGGGCCTCCCACGAGGCGGGGTCGCGGGCCGGTGCGGCGTCCCGGCCCGACGCCGTCGTGCTCGTGTTGTCGACCGTGCACCAGGCCGACGACCCGCGTCTGCGCTACCGCACGGTCGCGGTCGTGGCCGCCGACGGGCCGGTGCGCTACGCCACCCGGCCCCCGGCTCCCGCGACCGTCGACGACCACGAGTGGCGCGCGTTGCCGGGCGGTCGGCCGCGGCGCTGGCTCGCCGCCGTGCGGGAGGCGTGGCGCCGCGACGTCGCGCTCGTGAGCGTGCACGATCCCGAGCTCATCCCGCTCGCGCTCGCGACCCGCTACCTGCGCCGCCGGCCGGTGATCGTCGACGTGCACGAGGACGTGCCGGCCCAGATCGCCACGAAGGCGTGGCTGCCGCGCCCGTTGCGGCGCCCGCTCGCGTGGCTGGCCGCCGGGCTGCTGCGGGCCGCCGAGCGTGGGTGCGTCGTCACGCTCGCGGAGCCGAACTACGCCGACCGCTTCCGGCGCGCGCACCCGGTCCTGCCCAACTACCCCGATCCGGCGTCGCTTCCCCAGGCCGCGCCCAGCGACGGCTGGTTCGTGTACGTCGGGGACGTCACGGAGGTGCGGGGGGCGCGGCTCGCGGTCGCGGCGGTCGGCCGCCTCGAGCCACCCCGCAGGCTGCGGCTCATCGGCCGCTGCGCCTCCGATCTCGCGACGGTGCTGCGGGCCGACGCCGATGCGCACGACGTCGAGCTCGACCTGCCCGGGTTCGTGCCTCACCCGCACGCGATGGCACGGGTCGCCACCGCCGAGGCGGGGCTGTCGCCCCTGGCGGACATCCCGAACTACCGGCGGTCCCTGCCCACCAAGACCCTCGAGTACCTCGGCGCCGGGGTCCCCGTCGTCGCGAGCGACCTGCCCGGCACGCGCGAGGTGGTCGGCGACCTGCCGGGTGTTCGGCTCGTCGCGGCGCCCGGTCCCGGCCCGCCCGCCCCACACGACGTGCAGTCCTGGGCCGAGGCACTCCGAGCCGTGCGCGCCGATCCGGGCGTCCGGGCCCGCGCGCTGACGGGCCGTGATGCGGTGCGGGCCCGCTTCGCGTGGCCGTCGACCCACCTGCGCCGCATCTACGCGGACGCGCGCACCACGCACGGTCGCTGAGTCGGGCCGCACCGTCGCCTCCCCGGGCCCGGTCGTGCGACGTCCGACCCCGGTCGGTGCCAGGCGGGCACCGGTCGCACATTGCGGAGGGCGTTCCCCGACCCGGGGGAGGGTCGCCGTGGCCCAAGGGGAGGTGTCCGGAGGGACAAGCGGGGCGATTGCGGCGACCGGGTCGCTTGGCACGATCCGGGTGCCCTCGGCGGGACGAGTTCCCAGTTCACGATCAACGCACCGCGCCGGCCGAACGCGTCGCGTGCGCGGCCATGAAGGCTCCCTGCCCCGTCGGGACGCGGCACCCCCCACAACCACACCCGACCCGACACCCGACCCCCACACCCCACCCCACAAAGCGAGCCCCATGACACTCTCCCGAACGCAACTGCTCCGACGTGTGACCACCCGTGCGGCGGTGATCGCCGCCGGGGCGTTGATGGTCCCGGTCGCCGCGACACCCGTCCTGGCCGACGACGAGGACGAGGTCGTGCGCTTGGCCGCCGGCAACGATCGGATCGAGACCGCGATCGAGACCAGCAAGGCCGCTGGCGACGACGCGCGAGAAGCCCTGCTCGTGCACGAGGACGGTTATCCCGACGCGCTGGCTGCGGGCTCGGTGGCCGGCGAGCTCGACGCGCCGCTGCTGTACACCGACGGCGCGGGGCTCGACCCCCGGGTCGCCGACGAGCTCGACCGGCTCGGGACCGAGCGGGTCTGGGTGTTCGGCGGCCCGGCCGCGATCGACGAGACCGTGACGGACGCGCTCGCTGACGCCGACCTCGAGGTCGAGCGGATCGACGGTGACACCCGCGTGGGGACCGCGGCGGCCGCCGCGACCGAGCTGCACGACGAGATCGACACGGCCACGCTCGCCCTCGGGTTCTCCGCCGACGACCGGCCCGGATGGCCGGACGCCGGCGCCGCCGCGACGTTCGCCGGCGCCGGAGCCACCCCGACCCTCCTGAGCCGGCACGACTCGGTGCCGCAGGTCACCCTGGACGCGCTCGACGAGCTCGATGTCGAGCGGGTCCAGCTCATCGGCGGACAGCACGTGCTCGCCGACGGCGTCTCGGACGAGCTCGAGCGCGCCGGCTTCGACGTGGAGCGACACTCCGGCGAGACCCGCGCCGCGACGGCCGCTCGCGTCGCCGACCGCGTCCTCGACGGAGCCGCCGAGGACGCCGAGTTCACCGCGGTGCTGGTCGACGGTCGGGCCCAGCCCGACGTCTTCCTGGCCGGGGGTCTCGCGGCCCGCATCGGCGGCACGGTCCTGTTCAGCGGGCGGGATCAGCTCTCCTCACACGCCGAGGAGGCGCTGCGCCGCGACCGCGTGACCGGCGCGACGGTGGTCGGAGGCGGCCTGCACTCGTGGGTGGTCGACAGTGCCTCCGCCGCCGCGTCCGGCGACGACCTGCCCGAGCCCCCCGACGAGCTCGTCGAGGAGGAGCCCGCCGAGGCCGAGGAGGAGGCCGAGCCGGAGGGCCCCGAGGTCGTCGACGTCGTCGAGGGCGAGGCCAGCTGGTACGGCGACCGGTTCGCCGGGCGCCCGACCGCCAGCGGCGAGCCCTACGACCCCAACGCGCTCACGGCCGCGATGCCGCCGGGCACGGTCGCCTTCGGCACGTGGGTGCGCGTCACCTACCTCGCCACCGACCGATCGGTCGAGGTGCGCATCAACGACCGCGGCCCGTACGCCGGCAACCGCGTGATCGACCTCTCGCGCGCCGCCGCGGACACGATCGGCCTGCGCAGCGCCGGGACCGGCCAGGTGCGCATCGAGGTACTCGACGGCGCCCCGTAGCCACCACGGGCGCGTCGGCGGCGGCGCTACGCTGCCGCCACCCATGGCGCGACGACGAGACGGATCGACCCGCGCGCCCGGCCCACCGGCCGGGCGCGCCTTGCTGTGCACGACCAACGGGATCGGCCTCGGCCACCTGACCCGCGCGATGGCGGTCGGGTCCCGCCTGCCGCACGGCCTCACCCCCATCGTGTTCACGACCTCGCAGGCCGTGCCCGTCGTCCGGGCACAGGGGTTCGCGGTCGAGCACCTGCCGTCGCCCGGCGCGGCCCCGCTCGACCAGCCCGACTGGAACCTGTTGTACGAGCGGCGGTTGGAGGAGCTGCTCGCGACCTACGACCCCGCGGTCGTGGCCTTCGACGGCACGCATCCCTATGTCGGCCTGCTGCGCGCGACCTCCCGTCACCGCCGTCGTGCGTTCGTGTGGGTCCGGCGCGCGATGTGGCAGCCGGGGCTCGGGCGCGAGTCGGTCGCGCGAGCGGGACTCTTCGACGCGGTCATCGAGCCGGGCGAGCACGCGGCCCCCGCCGACCGGGGCGCGACCACGAGGGCCGACGACGGGGCGGTGCGGGTCGACCCCATCCTGCTGTGCGATCCGGGCGAGCAGCGCGACCGGACCGAGGCCCGTGCCGCGCTGGGCCTCGATCCCGACCCGACCTGGGCGCTCGTCCAGCTCGGCGCGGGGGCCATCAACGACCTCTCGAGCACGCTGGGCGCCGCGTTCGCGGCGTTGCGCGCGACGCCCGGGGTCCGGATCGCGTTCGCGGACTCCACCCTCGTCGCGCCGCGGGACGACCTGCCCGGCGACGTCGCCCGGCTGCGCCGCTATCCGCTCGCCGCCGACCTCGCGGCCTTCGACGTCGTGCTCACCGCGGCCGGCTACAACACGTACCACGAGGTGCTCGCGGCGGGCGTGCCCGCGGTGTTCGCGCCGAACCGCTCGACCCAGCTCGACGACCAGCTCGCACGGGCGCGGTTCGCCGACCGTCTCGGCGTCGCCCGGTGCTGGGAGGACGGCTCGCCGGAGACCTTGCGCCGGATCCTCGCCGCGTTGCTCGCGCCCGGTGAGGCCGCGCGGGTCCGTGCGCGCCTGCAGCGGCGGCCGGTGCGCAACGGCGCGGGGGAGGCGGCGGCGGTGCTCTCCCGGCAGGCCGCCGCACGCCGCGGGGAGGGGGCCTAGTGGCGGCCCCGGCTCCGGGTCTCGTGCGGCGGGTCTATCGGCGGCTGCTCGCCCGGCTGCCACCGGGTTCGCAGGTGGCAACCAAGCGCGCGTTGCTCGCCGGACGCCAGCGCGCCCGGGCGCTGGCCGGGCGCGGGCCGGGAGCACTCGCCGGGCGCCCGATCGTGCGCCCTGGTGGCGACCCGAGGCTGGGCACCACCCTGGTCCGCGCGTTCGGGGGTGGCCGTCCGCAGCTCGCCGCGGCCTGCGCGGAGGCGGCCTCGCGACGGGACGGCGGTGAGCCCGTCGTGCTCGTGAGCGACCACGACGGCGTCGATCTGGCACGTGACCGTGGCCTCGTCCTCGAGCTCGTCCCCCCGGAGGCCGAGTGGCGTGCCGCGACCGGGGGCGACGCGACCGCGTACGCGCGCTTCCGCACCGCCCGGCTCGACGACCTGGCCGACGTCTGGGACGTGGCCCGCACGGTCGACGTGCCGGTGTCGCCAGGCTGAGCGGGTGCCCTGCGACCTGACCGCGCGGTGTGGGTCAGCCGGCCGGGTCGGGCGGGTCGCGTCGAGCCGTCGTGGCCTGATCGCGTCCGGCGAGCGTGCGCGCGAGCCCGCGCAGCGCCGCCATCGCCGCGCCGGGTCGGCGGGCCCGCGCGACCTGCCCGAAGGCGTCCGCGATCCGGAGCACGCGGCGCCGCCGCAACCGGGCGAGCGTGTCCTCGGCCGCGCCCAGCTGCGCCTCGAGCCGCTGGATGCGCGCGTCGCGGGCGGTCCCCGACCCGCCCGCTGGGGGCGGTTTGCCCACGCTGCCGATGCCGAGGTCCTCGCCGGGCACCCACCGTTCCTCGAACAGCTCGCCGACCAGCGCGGCCACCTCGCCCGGGCGGTCGGTGAGCCGCGCGGCGCGCTGGACCGCGCGGGTGCTCACGGCCTCCACCGTCCCGTGGGCGTCGGGAGCCATCCCCGGGACGACGACGTGCAGGGCGCCCACCCGGTGGTGGGCGAGTCGCTCGCGGACGCGCACCAGGGCGTCCGGGGCCGTGCGGACCGCCGGCGGCACCGTGAGGCGGATCGGCGTGTACGGGTGCGTGGCCGACCAGGTGGCGGCATCGGTCACGGTGACCCGGTCCTGGCCGGCCATCCACAGGTCGAGCCGCTCGCGCACCGGATCACCGGCCGGCGCGGTCACCCCGATCGCGACGTCGGCGGTGTCGTTGGCGAGCAGCGACTCGATGCAGCGCAGGGCCTCCTCCTCGGTCGTGGTGGCCTCGCTGACCGGCACCTCCGCCGCGAGGTAGGGCACGGCGAACGCCCGGCCGGGAACCGAGCGGCGGTAGTTGCGCGCGGGTGCGTGGTTCGCGATGACCGGCAGGCGCCGGGTGATCGCCGCGTCGCGGGACGCCTGGTCGTCGAGGTGGCGGGGGCCCTGGTGCCAGCTGTGCGCCTCGCGGTCGGGTACCAGCACGGCCCCGCGAGTGAAGAGGCGGTAGCCGAAGATCGTGTCCTCGCAGCCGCGGATGCCGAACACCGGGAAGCCGCCGACCTCCCGGAACAACCACGACGGGACCGCGATCGACGACCCCACCGCGACGCGCCAGAGGTCCCCCCGAGGCTCCCGCAGTTGGTCCGTCTCGCCGAGCAGCTTCTCGATCCAGTCGTGGTCCTGCTGCTCGCGGCCCTCGACGAGCGCGGCGACCCCGCCGTCGGCGGCCGCCCGTGTGACGTCGTCCGCGCCGATGTCCGCGAAGTCGACGAAGGTGCGGAATCCCATCGTGACCGCGTGGTCGATCGTGTGGTGCCAGCGCGCGTGGGCCTCGACGTGGTGCGGGTCGAGGACCACGTCCGCGTCGACGAACAACAGGATCTCGCCGGTGGCCGTGAACCCTCCGGTGGACCGGGCCTTGCCCGCCCCGAAGCCCTCGTTGACCTGACGGACCGCACGGACCGGTACGTCCCCGGCGAACGCCGGCACGTCGAGCGGCGGGTCGCTGCCGTCGTCGACGACCACGATCTCGAGCAGCTCGGGCGGGTAGCGCTGCGCCGCGAGCGAGGCGAGCGTCAGCGGCAGCTCGTCATGGTCGCCGTAGGCCGGCACGACGAGGCTCACGGTCATGGTCGGGGTCCACGAGCCCAGCGGCGGCACGGACAGCTGGTCCCAGCGATTGTGGGCGACCCGGGGCTGGTCCGACGCGGGGCCGGCGACGGTCGCCGGTACCGGCGCGGCGGCAGGTATGCTCATCGCCCGTGATGCTACCCGCTGCCTCCGGTGCCGGTGACGCCGACGGGACGCCGCCGGACTGGCGTGCCGCGGTCGACGCCGCACTCGCCCGTCAGCCGGATCCGCGCGCCGACGTGCCCGCCCTCCTGGCGGGGGAGGTCGGCGCACCGGCCGAGCGGGCCTCGGCCGCCGCCGCGGTCGACTGGCTCGCCGCGCAGCTGCCGACCGGCGGCCGCGTCGTCGATCTGGGCAGCGGCGGTGCGGTCGGCGTCACCGCGGCGCGCCGCGGCGCCGACGTGCTGGTGCTGGTGCCGGACGCCGGCGCCCGCCGCGCGGCCGAGGCAGCCTGCGATGCCGAGCCCGGGGACGTCGGCGACCGCATCGAGATCCGTGAGGGCACGCTCACCGAGCTCGCGGCCTCCGGGCCCCCGGCCGCCGACGTCGTCACGGCGCTCGATCCGTCGCTCGACGCCGACGGTCGGGCCGCGACCGCCACGCTGCTCGGCCCCGACGGCCGGGTCGCGGCGGCCGGCGTGGCGCCGCACGACCTGATCGCCCTGGCCGGCGAGTGGGCCATCGACGAGCACGCCGTCGCCCACGCGCGGTTGCGCGTCCTCGCGCGCCCGGGCGTCAAGCCCCCCTCATCGGCGGACGCGGCGGTGGACGCGGCGGTGGACGCGGCGGTGGACGCCACGCTCGCACCGCTGCTGGCCGACGCGCTCGCCGAGGCCCAGGCCGAGACGTGTGAGTTGCGGGTGGCCGCCGAACAGGCCGTCCTCGACGCCGAGGACCGCGACTGGACGGTCGCCGCCGCGCAACAGCGGGTGGCCGACGCCGAGCAGCGGGCCCGGGACGAGCGCCGCCGCGCCGACCGCGCCGAACGGCGGGCCGAGCGCGCGGAGCAGGCCGCGGCCCCGGCGCCCGCCGACCGGGCGGTGCGCGAGGCCGAGGCCGCCCGCGAGCGCGCCATGCGCGACCTCGAGCGTGAGCGCTCCCGCCGCCGGGCAGCGGAGGACAAGCTCGAGCGCGTGCGACAGCGCCGCTGGTGGCGCCTCGGCGAGTTGCTGGCCGCGGCGCGACGCAGCCCCCGGGCGCTGCTGCGCCTGCCGGTCGATCTCGCCCGCCTCGCCCGCGGGGGCCGGGCGTGACCGGGCGCTCGGGATCCGCGCGCCGTGCGAGCCCGAGCTGGGAGGCGTCCCGACCGGTGCGGGTCGCGGCGAGCGCGTTCGACTTCAAGTTCTTCGAGCCCGTGGACGCCGCGCTGCGCGACGCCGGCGGCGTGCTCCGCTACGACCGCTGGTTCGGGCTGGCCGAGCACGACCCCGCCCGCAGTCGGTCGCTCGCGCGCTGGGCCGACGTCCTGTTCGCCGAGTGGTGTCTCGACAACGCCGTCGTCGCCGCCCGCGAGCGCCGCGACCGCCAGCGACTGGTCGTGCGCTTCCACCGCTTCGAGTTCGACCGCGACGCTCCGGCGCGGCTCGACGCCGATCGGGTCGACCTGATCGCGTTCGCGGGCCCGCACTTCCGCGACGCCGCCGTCGAGCGCTTCGGCTGGCCCGACGAGAGGTGCCTGTGGGTGCCCAACCCGGTGGACGTGGAGGCATTCACGACCGGCAAGACCGCCGCGGCCGGACGCACCCTCGGACTCCTCGGCTGGGAGCGCCAGCTCAAGCGCCTCGACCGCGCCCTCGACCTGCTGGAGGCGCTGCTCGAGGTCGACCCCGGCTGGCGGCTGCGGTGCAAGGGGCAGCATCCGGCGGCCGTCGACTGGGTCTGGCACGACACCCCACAACGCCGCTGGTTCGAGGCGCAACTCGACCGCATCGCGTCGAGCGACCGCCTCGCGCGCGCGGTCCGCTTCGACGGGTTCGGCCCCGTCGCCGACTGGCTGCGCGACGTGGGCTGGATCCTCTCGCCCTCCGACGTCGAGAGCTTCCACCTCGCCGCCGCCGAGGGCATGGCCTCCGCCGCCGTCCCGGTGATCTGGGAGCGGCCCGGTGCCCAGCAGGTCTTCCCCGCCCGTTGGGTCCACCACGACACGGAGGCGGCCGCCGCCGCGGTGTGGCGCGCCGCCGACGAGGACACGCGGGCCTCGCAGGCGCGGGAGGCGCGCGCGTTCGTGGCCGAACGTTACGACCGGCCGCGGCTCGCGCGCGTGTGGCAGGAGCTCGTCCTCGGCGCCGCGCCCGCTCACCCGGCCCGGACCTCGGAGGGCTGACCGCGTGGCCGCCCCCGATCCCCGGCAGCTGCCGACGTTCGTGATCATCGGCGCGATGAAGAGCGGGACCCAGAGCCTGCACCACTACCTCGGGGCCCATCCGGACGTGTTTGTCACGCAGCCCAAGGAGCCCAACTTCTTCAACCTGAACGAGCCGAGCGAGCAGGCGCTCGCCGACTACGGCGCGCGGTGGTTCGCGGGCGGGGAGGATGCGATCGCCCGCGGCGAGGGCAGCGTGAACTACACCAAGCGCCACCGACAGGGGGCGAGCGCCGAGCGACTCGCCCGAGCGCTGCCGCACGTGCGCCTCGTCATGCTCATGCGCGACCCCGTCGACCGGATCCGCTCGCACTATCGGCACGGCGTCGCCGCCGGGCGCATCCGGGAGCCGATCGCCGACGCGCTCGCGGCGTCGGACAACATGGTCCTCACGAGCCTGTACGCGTGGCAGCTCGAGCCCTACCTGGAGCGGTTCCCGCGGAGCCAGATCCACCTGGCGACCGCTGAGCGGCTGCGCGCCGAACCCGACGCGGTGGTCGGCGAACTCTGCCGGTTCGTCGGGGTCGACCCCGCGCGCGCCCCGGCCGTCGAGGGCGAGCGGCACCGCTCGGACGAGAAGCCGTCACCGGACCTGTTCACCGAGCCCGGGCGGTTCCGACGCGCTCGTCCGATCGACACGTCGGGGGAGCTGCCGCGACGCGTCGCGCGTCGCGTGCGGCGTCGCCTGCTCCCCGACGTGCGCCGCGTTCGGGAGCTGCTCGGCGACGAGGTTGACGCCTGGCGCCTCGTGTAATCGGAGCGTCCCCTCGGCCGGTAGCGACGCGTCACCCCCCGGCGTCGGGCGCGTCGGGCCTGTCGTCGGCGGCGCAGTCGGCGGTCGCGAGCGCGAGCCCGTCGCCGATCCAGCGGGCACCTTCGGCGAGCTCGGCGTCCGCGACGTGCCAGGTGTGGCCTCGGTCGTGGCGCTGCACGACGTGGCCGAACCCGTGCGTCCGGTAGACGACCCCGCCCCAGCGCTGCACGTCCGCGACGAGTCGGCGGTCCTCGGTGCGGTCCACGGCATGGAAGCCGCCGACCGCGTCGAGGTCCGCGCGACGGATCGTGAGCGTGTTGCCGGCGATGAGGCGGCTCGGCGCCTCGTAGCGGTCGTTCACCCGCTGGACCGTGAGGTCCGAGCCCGCGAGGTAGTAGAACTCGGCGCCCTTGCCGGCCAGCGTCGCGCCGCCCGTCTCGAGCGCGGCGACGAGGTCGGCGACGTGGTCGGGTCCGTACCAGTCGTCGTCGTCGATCTTGGTGACGATCGCGCCGCTCGCGGCGGCGACGCCCCGGTTCAGGGCAGCGCCCAGCGGGAGCTCGGGGTCGACCCGAACGGTCGTGATCGGGACGTCGAGCCCCCCGGTGTCGGGCTCGGTTCCCTCCCACGCCGGACCGTGGAGCACGAGGACGCACTCGAGCGGCCGGTGGGTCTGCGCGGTGAGCTGGGCGCGCACGTGCGGCCAGAACTCGGGGCGGCGCGTCGCGCAGACCGCCGAGACCGCGGTGGACTCGGCGCGGCGCAGCCCCAGGTCGGCCGCGCGGGCGTCCCACCAGCCGCCGACCTCGTGGGCGCGGAGGACGGCGCGACGCAGGCGAACGCCGTGGCGCTGGCGGATGACCTCGCGCCGTGCGTGCGCCCCGCGCGGGTCGCCGGCGTCCGCGGGCTCCGCCTCGAGCAGCGGCGCCGGCGGGTGGCGGAGCAGCTCCGCGACGGGCGGCGCCAGCAGGCCGGCGACCGCGTCCGGCAGGTCGGGGGCGACGACCGGCGTCCCGGCCGCTCCGAGGCGCACCAGGGTCGCGGCCGCGGTGGGGGCGTCGGCCGCGAGATCGTCGGTGACGTCGTGGATCGGTGCGTCGCGTCCGGCGGGGGCGATCGCGTTGAAGGGGACCGGCGCCGGGCCCGGCGGGACGAGCGCGGTGACGCGGTCGGCCCAGCCGGGCGACGGCGCGCCCACCGACAACACGAGGGCGCCGGCGGCGACGGCGGTGTCCACCGCCTCGAGAGCCGATGGCGCAGCGGGCGCATCCGGACCGAGCAGCACGACGTCGGGGGAGGCGCGGCGCAGCGCGGCCGGGTCGTCGATCCAGGCCGCGTCGACCCCCACCGCGTGCGCCAGACCGTCCACCCACGCACCCGCGCTGCCGTGGATGGCCACCCTCGGACCGGCCCGCTCGGGGGAGGTCTGCCCCGTGGTGTGTCCGGCGATGGCCAGCAGCGCGCCGGCCCACGCCATGGGGTCGCTCGCGCGGCGCAGCGTGAGGTCGACGCCGGGCAGGCCGTCGACCGTGACGCCGCGCGCGTCGGCGGGTTCCAGCCCCGCCTCGGCGGCGACCTCGACGAGCTCGTCGACCCGTCCCGCGCCGCGCAGCCCCCGCAGCACGCACACGCGCGCGTCGCCGGCACGGTGCAACGCCGGGGCGAGCAGCTGGCGCCACCGGGCGTGTGCGGCGGTCAGCAGGACCGCGAGCCGGTCGCCGTCGGCCACCGCGCGCAGCTTGCCCCGCGCGTCCGCGGCGGCGAGGTCGATCGGAGGGACGGTGACCGTCAGTGCGGCCTCGCCCAGCCACGTGCGCAGGCGCGGGAGGTCGTCACCGGCCGCGACGACGAGGTCCCCGTCCACCGTCGCCGATGCGGGGCGTCGGTCCTCAGCCATCGTGCGGACTCCCCGTCGCGGCCCGGGCTGGACCGGGTCCCGGGTCGGCGTCGCGGTCGGCTCCCGGTCGACCATCGACCCCCGGGGCGAGGGCGGGATCCCGCTGGGGGGAGCGCTCGGGGTCCCGCTGGGGGCCGAGGTCGGGATCGCGGTCAGGGTCGAGGTCGGCGGCCACCCGCGCGAGCCCGCGCCACTGGGCCCGTGCACGCGAGAGGAAGTAGTCGGTGCCCGCGGTCCAGGTCGCATGCCCGCCGTGGCGGTTGACGACGAACTGCAGCGCGTGGGTCCGGTAGGGCCGCTCGCCGGTCCGCTCGACGGCCTCGACGAGGCGTCGGTCGACCGCCCGCCCGTGCGGGGCGAAGCCACCGAGCGCATGCAGATCCGCCCGGTGCAGCGTCAGCGTGGCACCGCTGACCGCGTCGCTGAAACGGTCGCTGCCCGGCGCGCGGCGCACGGTCACGTCGCGGGCCGCCAGGTAGACGAACTCCGCGGACTTGCCCGCCAGCGGCGCCCCGCTCGTCCGCAGCGCCCCGACGCAGTCGGCGAGGTGGTCGGGGCCGTACCAGTCGTCGTCGTCCATCTTCGACAGGACCGGCCCGTCCGCGGCTCGTGCCCCGAGGTTGAGCGTCGCGCCGAGCGGCTCGGTGGCGGCGGCCTCGACGACGACGAGGTCGATGTCGTCACCGAGTGGCGACGTGTCCATCTCGGTGGCGGCCCGCGCCGCGGCCGGCCCGTGGGCGACGAGCACGACCTGCAAGGGCCGGTACCGCTGGGTCGCCACCTGGCGGACGGCGTGGTCCAGGAACTCCGGGCGCGCGGTGGCGAGCAGCACGCTGACCGCCGGTGGGTGCTCGGGCTCGAAGCCCGCGGTCGCGAGCCGCGCACGCAGCGCGGCCGCCGGGTGGTGCTCGTCGTGCACGACGCGGCCCAACCGCACGCTGGCTCGCTCGCGGACGTCGGCGTCCGCGAGATCGGCACGGTTGGCGGCATCCAACGCGGCGAGGGTGCGCTCGCCGACGTGCGCCCGCCACCGCGCGTCCCCGTCGACCGCGGCGATCCACCCGCGCGCGGCGGCCTGCACGACGGTCGCCGCGATCGCGCGGTCGGACGCGCCGGCGGCCAGCACCGACAGCGCCTCCCAGTCCTCGGCCCCCCCGGGCAGGGGCTGCCCTGCCCAGACGGTGACGCGGCCGGGACGGGAGGCGGGTCGGTACGCTACCCGGTCACGGTCGGGGTCGAACGTCACGGGCTCGTCCCGCTCGTCGATCCGCAGGAGGGGGATCGCCGCGGAGTGGGCGGCGTGCTCGGTCCCGGCCCTCAGGGCCGGGTCGGGGTGGCCGTCGTCGAGCAGCACGGCGTCCGGTCGGCGCCACCCCCGATCGCCCCAGTCGGGCGCCCACCGGGGATCGGCGTCCCGGTCGACCACGCGCGACCAGCCGCGCGCGGCCGCCCGTGCCGCCGGTCCCACCGCCGCGAGACGCGGCGCCTGCGGGGCCAGGCGCGCGGCCCGCGACACCGCGTCGACCGCCCACGCGTACGGCTGCGGCTGCGGCGCCCGCACGAACCCCGCGACCACCCGCCCACCCAGGTCGATCCGCACCGCGTGGCCCTGATCGGCCCCGGCGGGCCCGGGGGCGCCCGCCATCCGGGCCAGTGAGGCCTCCGACCCGGACGCCGGGCCGGGGGAGGGCTCGTCGGGCGCCCGGCCGAACGGGCCAGAGGAGGGCTCGTCAGGCGTCCCGCCGAACGGCTCGGGCGGGGGGAGCAGCACCACCGGGGCGCGGTGCGCGCGCAGGAGCCGCAGCACGTCCAGCGTGGCGGCAGTACGGCCTCCCCCGGCGAACACGAGCACGCCGGTGGTGGCGGGGACGGCCCGCAACCGGGCCCGCCATCCCGGGTCGTCGAGGCCGATGGCCGCCTCGACCTCCTCGATCGCCGCGCACAGCCGCTGCGCGGAGGCCGCGGACGTCGCGACGACACGCCAGGGCCCGCGGGGCAACAGTTCGCCGAGGGCGCAGGCGGTCGGTGGCGCGTCGTAGGCTTGCGGCGCTTGCATTCAGCTGGCCTCGATCCCGCGAGGGTGTTGCCCCATGACCGACGATCCGCGTCCGACGGGACCCCACGCCGGGCGTGGATCCGGCGCAGTGTCCGGGTCCACGGCGGCAGCGGGGGCCGAGAGCCCCGTGCGCGGGCGGCCGCCGGCAGCGGCGGTCAAGGATAACGACTGGCGGGCACTGCCGGTCCCGACACCCGACCAGGGCGAGGGCGAGGGCGCCGGCCCGGGAGAGGGGCAGGACGCCACCACCGTCTCGGTCGTCATCCCCGCCCGCGGCGACGGTGGTGCGCTCGCGCTGACGCTCGCGGCGCTCGAGGCCCAGCGCTACCCGGCCGAGCTGCTCGAGGTCCTGCTCGTCGACGACGGCAGCGACCCGCCCCTCGAGGTGCCCCGTGAGGAGCTGCCCGTCCGCCTGCTGCGACAGGAACGCGAAGGGTTCGGGGCCGGGCGAGCCCGCAACCTCGGAGCCCGTCACGCCCGCGGCGAGGTGCTGTTGTTCCTCGACGCGGACATGGTGGCCGAGCCCGACCTCGTCGCCGCGCACGTGCGCTGGCACCGGGCCGCGCGCGACGCCGTCGTGATCGGCCCGCGGTGGTTCGCGCCGCTGCGGGAGCAGGCCGGCGACGCGCTCAGCGCCGACGCGTTGGCGCAGGGCCGGATCACCGAGCTCGCCGCGGACGTACCCACCGAGGGGGAGCCCTGGTGGGTCGAGTTCGTCGAGCGCACCGACGAGCTCACTGTCGCGCGCGGCGATCTGCATGCGGCGGTGATCAGCTGCAACCTCTCGCTGCGAGCCGACTACTTCCACGCGCTGGGCGGGTTCACCGCGTTCGGGCGGCGCGGGATCGAGGACACCGAGCTGGGGTGGCGCGCGTACGCGGACGGGGCGCTCTTGGTACCCGACCGCAGCGCGGGCGCCTGGCACGTCGACGCGGGCAGCCACCTGATGTCCGGCGAGGCGGCGGACACGAAGCGACGCCGGCTGCCGTTGCTCTGGCACCACGTCCCCGCGGGGTCGGCGCGCCCCCGGGATGCCGCGCGCCGGTTCCTCGTGCCCCGCGTCGTCGTCGAGGTCGACGGGCGCGGGCATCCGTTCGAGGAGGTCGTGGACTGTGTCGACGGGATCCTCGCCGGTCGGCTGCGCGATGTCGCGGTCGTCGTCGATCTCGCGGACGACGAGGAGGGCCGCCTCGTTCGGGAGGCCCTCGAGCCCGACGACCGCGTCGCGCTCGACGGCGACGGGCCGCCGGCGCCGGTGCGCTGGCGCCTGCCGTCCCCCGTGCCGGTCGGCCCCGACGCGGTCGCGGAGCTCAGCGAGCCGCTGGAACGCGGGCAGGTCGGCATCGTGCGGGTCGCGGTGCCGGTCGACACCGGCGAGGACGCCCCGGAGGTCGTCGCGATCGGATGGCGGCGGCGCGCGTGGTGCCGCGCCGAGCGGGTCGTGGCCGACCGTGGGGGCGACCCGGGCGACGAGGAGGCGCTCACCGAGGTGATCGAGGAGCTGTTCGGCGGTCGGTGGGCGGGGGGTTCCGCGCACGGGTTCGGGGCGCAGGCGTCTCCGTCGGGCGGGGGTGCGTCTCCGTCGGGTGCTGGGGCGGCTCCTTCGGGCGCGCGTGCGGCCAGCGGGGCCCAGCTGCGTGCGCTCTCGCAGGCGCAGCGGGAGGAGGAGCGCGTGCGGGACCTGCTCGCGAAGGCTCGCGCCGAGCGGGACGAACTCGCTGGCCGGGTCGACGAGCTGGCCGAGCAGCTGACGCGGGCCCAGAACCGCAAGGTGGTCCGGGCCGCCAACCGGGTCGGCGCGGTCCGGCGGGACGTGCGCCGCCGTGCGAAGGGTGGGGGCCGCGCCTCGTGACGAGCGGTCCACAGGCGCCCCCGGAGCCCCGCCCGGCGCAGGCCGGCGACGCGGGTCTGCTACCGCCCGGCACCCCACCCGGGCTGGCCGCCCCGCTCACGCGTCTCGGTGCCTCACGGCGAGGATTCGGCCGGGAACTCGCCGGGCTGCGCCGGCAGTTCACGCCGCGCCTGCTGCGGGTCCCCCCCGACCGCGTGACGGGGGCGATCGACACGAAGCACTGGACCGGCGAGGACCATCGTGCGGCGGTGCTCGACGGGGACTGGGACCTGGTGCGCGTCGAGCGGCCGATCATCGCTCGCACCATCGCGCAGCTCGCGGCCGGCGCGCACTACACCGAGACCGATCAGTTCCCGCACATGGTGGCCATCGTCGAGCGGGGCACCGGCGAGTGGAACTACCACTGCGAGACGGTCGAGGACGTGCACGCGTACTTCCGCCGGCTCGTCGCCGCCTGGGAGGCGATCCGGGCGGGCGACTACCGCACCCAGCAGGAGCTGGGCGGGCGCAAGAACGACGAGATCGTCATCCACGTCGCCCGCGACGGGGAGCTCGTCGTCGGGCAGTACGGCAATCACCGGTTGGAGATGACGCGGCAGGCCGGCCTGGAGGCGGTGCCGATGCTGCTGCGCACCGTGCATCTCGCGTGGGCGCGCCGGTGCTATGACCGGTTCGGGTCCCCGCTCGAGTCCGCGCTCCAGCGCGGACTCGTGGAGCTCGGCGCCGGCTGACCCAGCGCCGCGCTCGGTAGGTCCCGGGTGGCCGGGACCTTCGGCCCGTACGGCCGTTTGCCGGATTCGCCCCGTGAAGTGGGCGATCCGCTGCTCGGGCGCGGGGGACCCCGGGCGACCGTGCCGGCGTCGGGATCGCCGGAGTCCCGGCGGTCGGGGGCCAGAGGTCCCGGGCAGGCTTGCTCGAAGGCCCGGCGAGGTGGGGCGGTTCGGCACGGTGACGGGTGGGGTCGGGCGCGCATAGTTCTGTTTGACGTCACCACGCGGGGCGTTGCCACTGATCGGGGCGTCGAGGCCCCTGGTTGGAGAGAGGAAGAACGATGAGCGCCACGACTCACGAGCCCATGATCACTGTCGCCGACGTGCCGGCGGCCGAGCAGACGCCGCGGTCGCGCGCGTTCGCGCGGATCTTCGCGGTGACGCGGATCGCGACCGGCTGGATCTTTCTGTGGAGCTTCTTGGACAGCGCGTTCGGGTTGCGGTTCTCGACCGCGCCGGCTGAGGCGTGGGTCGCTGGTGGCAGTCCGGCGGCGGGCTGGTTGGAGCACGGCACCAGCGGTCCGTTCGCGCCGGCGTTTCAGGCGTTGGCGGGCACGGCGTTCGCGGACGTGATGTACATGGTGGCGATGTTGGGCATGGGGTTGGCGTTGATCCTGGGGATCGGGCTGCGCGTCAACGCGGTGCTGGGCGGCGTGGTGGTGGTGATGATGTGGGCGGGCAGCCTGCTGCCGGAGAGCAACCCGTTCATGACCTATCACCTGCTGTACGCGCTGCTGTTCGTGGCCTTCGCGGTGGGCGCGGCCGGGCACACCTGGGGTCTGGGTCGTCGGTGGGAGCAGCTGGCCATCGTGCAGAAGGCCCCCTGGCTGAAGTAGCGAGCGACTGAACCACCGGCACCACCGGCGCCGTCGGCCCCGGAGCCCACCAGCGGGCTCCGGGGCCGACGCATGTGAGCGGGCAGCGCTCGGCACGCTCACCGGCCCGGCGCGCGCGGGGGTTCACTGACCCAGCGCACGCCGAGCGGCGATCACGATCTTGCGCACGTCGTGAGGGCGGCGGATCCGGCCGATCGCCCGCGCGCCGGCGACGGCCAGCTCGCGTCGCGACCGGTGGACTCGCACCGGTTCCTCCCGTGGTGCGACGCCCTCGGGGACGACGCCGACGTCCTCCCCGGCCACCCAGCGCTCCCCGAACAGCTCCCCGACGATCGGGTCGAGATCCTCGGGGCGGGCGAGCCCGGACGCCCTCGTGCCAGCGCCCCGCGCGGCCCGGCGCATCGCCCGCGCGCGGCGGAGGTGGGCCAGCTCGCCGGTGCGCGGCAGCAGCGCGTGCAGCGCCCCGAGCCCGTGCTCGTCGAGGCGACATCGCAGCGACGACAGCGCGGCTGGCGTGGGCCGCGCGCCCGCGGGCACGTCCCAGCGCAGCGGGCTCCAGGGATGGGCCTCGGCCGCGGTCGAGCCGGGCTCCACGCGGGGGTCGTCGTCGAGGTCCGCGTCAGCGGGGTCGGGGACGCAGATGGCGAGGTCCCCGTCGGTGGAGGCCAGGACCGCGCGTACGCAGGCGGCCACGTCGGCGGGGCCACCGGGGCCGATCTCGACCACGGTGCGCGGCCTGGGATGGCCGCCGATCCCGTCCTCGCGAAACCCGCCTTCGGGCAGCCATGCCGCCTGCAGCGGTGCGCGCTCGGCGAGGGCGCGCTCCCGCTCCGGCCCGGTGAGCGTGCGCGCCCCCTGATGCCACGCACGGGCGGTGGGGTCGCGCACGAGCAGCCCCCCGGCGCTCCACAGCCGATAGCCGATCTCGGTGTCCTCGATGCCGCGGACCCCGAAGGCCGTGAACCCGCCCACCTCGTCGAGCAGCGCTCGACCCACTCCCAGATTCGCGGCGACCACCACGCGGAACAGGTCCGGCCGGGTGCGCGTGAGGCCCTCCGAGCGTTCGACGTGCCGCACGATCCACGTGTGCTCGCTCGCGCCGCGGGCCTCGAGCAGCTGCGCCAGGCGTCCGGCGCGCGCGGCCTCGGTCAGTGCCGCTGGCGACGCGTCCGTCTCGACGAACCGCAGCGGTGCCATCGTGACCGCATCGCCCGAGACCGCGTGCCAGCGGGCGTGCGCGGCCACATGGCTCGGGTCGAGCAGGATGTCCGCGTCGCAGAACAACACGACGTCGCCCTCGGCCGCGGCGGCGCCCGCGTTGCGGGCGGCGCCGGCGCCGAACCGGCGCGTACCGGCCGGCGGGGGGTCGACCTCGACCACGCGCAGCGGGAAGGGCTCGGGCTCGGCCGGAGCGAGCGGGGGGTTGCTGCCGTCGTCCGCGACGATCACCTCGAGCCGATGCGCGGGATACCGCTGCGCGGCGACGGTCGCGAGGGTCCGCGCGAGCGCGTCGTGTCCGTCGCGACACGGCACCACCAGCGACACGTCGACGTCGGGGTCCCAAGGCCCGGGATCAGGCGGGTCGAGCAGGTCCCAGCGGTTGTCGGGGACCACGGGCGGCGCCTCGCTCATCGCGGGCTGCGCCTGGCACGGACGGGCAACGGTTCCCCTGCTCGGGTCGACGACGGGATCGGGCGGTATCTTGCCACGCGCCGCGCGCAGCACCCGGACGGGGGAGCACCCGGACGGGCACGCGAGACCCGGAGACGGTGCTCGCCGCGGCGTACGCCCGTGCCGACCACCCTCGGAGCCGTTGATGCGCCGTGCCCCGCAGCCGAACCCCGCGTCGCCCTCCTCGCCGGGGTCGTCCCCGCGCGTCGCCGGCCACGCGCGCCCTGCCGAGCTGATGCGCCGCCTGCGCGCGGCGTTGGGCGCGGCGCCGAACATCGTCGTCGCGCCACGCCGCGCCACGGCGAGCGCGGCGCTACGACCGGCCGGCGCGGCGACCGATGCGCTGGTGATCGCGCTCGACGAGCCGGGATGGGCCGCACGCCTCGCGGCGGTGACCCGCGACGAGGGGGAGGCCGCCCTCGCCCCCGGCGACCGGCGCCCGCTGCTCGTCGCCGACGACGCCAGAGAGCTCGCCGGGCTCCTGCTGCCGGCCCGCGCGCTCGGGGAGGCGCCGGTCGTCACCATCGTGCTCGGCGACGCCGCGCCGCCGGACATCGGGGAGCTGACCGATCCGGTGGCGCCGGTGCCGCTGCGCGAGCTGCCCCCGCGGGTGGTGGAGGTCGCCCACCGCCGCCGCGGGGACTACCGCCTCCTCGAGGTCGCCTTCGCGACCGTCGGGCCGGTCGGGAAGGTGCTGGCTGCGGCGACGGCCCGACACGATGCGCTCGCGCGTGGCCTCGGTGCCGATGGCCTGCAGGTGGCGATCGCCGGGGAGTCGGGCGCCCACTGGGTGCCCGGGGATCTACGCGCCCGGCTCGCGACCGGTGCCTGGGCCGACGACACCTACACCGCGGCGGGTCGCAGCCTCGACGTCCTGCTGGTGGACGCCGATTGGCTCGCCGACGACCCCGCGAGGCGGGCGAGCGTGCTCTCCCAGGTCCGGGCGCTGGGCGCGGCCGTGGTGCATCTGCCGGGGGGCGGCGGACCCGGCGCCGAGGTGTCGCGTGCGGCC
The DNA here is from genome assembly GCF_004322855.1 of Egibacter rhizosphaerae. Taxonomy (NCBI): domain Bacteria; kingdom Bacillati; phylum Actinomycetota; class Nitriliruptoria; order Egibacterales; family Egibacteraceae; genus Egibacter; species Egibacter rhizosphaerae. Next base: position 3,176,566 of record NZ_CP036402.1, read on the forward strand.
GAGCCCCGCGCCGCCGACGGTCCCGACGCCGAGGAACCGGGCGAGGTGCCCGTGGAGGTCACGGCGCTGCCGCCGGTCGACCTCTCGGTCTGCAACCCGACCGGCTTCCGCGCCGAGGACGGTCCGCGCCCGCTCGCGGTGGCGACCGGCACGGCGGCGGAGGGCCCGCGGCTCGCCGCGGCCGTCGGCGACGACGTCGACGTCACGTGCCACGCCCCCCACGCGCCGGTTCGCCGCGACCTGGTCGATCGCGTCCACGGGGCGCGGGCGGTGGTCGATCACCCGGCGCTGCACGACGACGTGCCGGCCCGTGCGCGGGTGCTCGCGGCCCTGGCGGCGGCCGGCGCTCCCCTCGTGCTGCTGGACCACGAGGACCCGCGCGAGGGCCCGCTCGGCGCGCTGCTGGGGCGGGACCTGCTCGGCCTCGCGCGGTCGGTCGAGCCCGGCGACCTCGCGGACCCGCTCGTACGCGAGCGGCACAGCGTGCGCGTCCGTCGCGCCGCGCTGACCCGGCACGCGCCCGGGCCACGCTGGCGGGAGCTGCGCGCCCGGCTCGGACTGCCCGCCCGGGCCCCCCGGACCATCAGCGTGGTCACGTCGACGAACCGTCCCGAGATGCTGGCGCACCTGGCCCGCCAGCTCGCCGCCCAACGGCATCCCCACGTCGAGGCGGTCGTCGCGCTGCACGGCGCGACCTTCGACGAGCAGGCCGCCGACCACCTGCGAGCGGAGGCCGGCGTGCCCGTCACCGTGCTGCACGCGCCGCCGGAGGCCACGCTCGGCGCGGTGCTCGACCGCTGTACCGACGCCGCGAGCGGACGCCTGATCACGAAGATGGACGACGACGACTGGTACGGCCCCGACCACCTCGTCGACCTCGAGCTCGCGTGGAGCTACGGGGACGGCGAGCTCGTCGGCAAGGCGGCCGAGTTCGTCCACCTCGACGACATCGACGTCACGATCCGCCGCTTCACCGGAGGCGCCGAGTCACGCTCGGACCGCATCGCGGGCGGGACGCTCCTGCTCGACCGAGGCGACCTCGAGGCCGCCGGCGGCTGGCGCGACGCACCGCGCGCGGTCGACCGGCTGCTGATCGACGATGTCCGCGCGACCGGCGGCGAGGTCCACCGCACCCACGGGTTCGGGTTCGTCCTGACCCGGCGTCCCTCCGGGCACACGTGGGACGTCGAGACGGGGTACTTCCTGCGGCAGGCGGGCTGGCAGCGGCGCGGGCTCGCGCTCGACACCGCGGACGTGGACGCCTCCCCGCGGTGAGCCGCCTCGTCGGGCGTGCCGAGTGCGCCCGGTCAGAGGCGGACGAACCAGCCGCGCCGGTACATGCCGTAGTGGATCCCCCACCACACGACGGTGACGAGCAGACCGTAGAGCACCGACGCGGTGGCGACCCCGAACAGCGGCTCCGCCCACACCTCGATCGTGCCCTCGTAGGCGTAGGTGAACGCGCCCTCGCCCTCGGGGCCGACCTCCCACAGGTCCAGGAGGTGGGCGATGACCCGCGGCACGGTGAACGCGAACAGCGCGTTGCGGCCGAACACCTCGAACGTCCACCCGAGCCGGCGCATCCCGACCAGCTCCACGAGCCCGTAGAAGCCGGCGAGGATCAGCCACCCCCAGCCGGCGGTGAGCAGCACGAACGCGGGTGTCCACATCGCCTTGTTCACCGGCTGGAGCTCGCCGAGCGCGAGGCCGCCCCCCACGCCGAGCAGCCCGGCGGCGACCAGGAGCCCGAGCACGCCGGCCCGGCCCGGCCGCGCCGACGAGCCCGAGGACACCGCGTCCGGTGCGGTCGACCGCGACTCGTGGCTGCGCAGCCAGCGCCCGGTCCACCACCCGAGCATCACGGTCACGACCGACGGGATGGTCGACAGCAGCCCCTCGGGATCGAAGGGCCCGCCGCGGTGCAGGTGCGCCTCGGTGAGCACGAGCCGATCGACGTAGCCCGCGAGGTTGCCCTCGGGGGTCAGGACCCCGGCTCCCGCGCCCGGCACGGGCACGGTCGCGAGCGCGATGCCGTAGCCGACCAGGATGACGAGGCCGATCGCGACCTGGGCTCCCACCGAGCGCACGAGCAGCACGATCGTGGCGGCCGCGAGGTAGGCCAGCCCGATGCGCTGGAGCACGCCCATGATCCGGAACGTCGACAGGTCGGTCTCGGGCAGCTCGTAGAGCGCGAAGTTCAGCGCGAACCCGATCAGCACGAGCAGCGCACCCCGCCGCACCACGCCGGGCCACGGGGACTCCTCGGTGCGTCCCTCGACGTAGCGGGCGAGGGCGAACGCCATCGCCATGCCCATCGCGAAGAGGAAGAACGGCGCGATCAGGTCGCGGAAGGTCGCGCCGTGCCACTGCACGTGGGTCAGCTGGTACGGCGCGTTCGCCGAGCCCCCGCCGAGGCTCGACACGAAGATCATCGAGGCGACCGTGAAGCCGCGAAACGCGTCGAGCGAGCCCAGTCGGCCACGCAGGCCGGCGGGCGCGGCGACGGCGGGAGTGGCGCTAGCCATGACGACGGTACCCTAGCCGACATGCCGCCCCCGGCCGCTGCCTCGCGACGTGCCACGTTGCGCGCCGGGGGAGCGCTCGTGGCCGCCGTGCTGCTCGCCGGCTGCGGGTGGTGGGCCGGCAGCGTCCGCGAGCCGCCCGACGCGCCGGCGCCCGCCGCGGGCGAGCGGGGCCTGCAGTACGTCGTGATTGCGCACCCCGACGACGAGTATCAGGGATGGGGGCTGATCGGCGGGCGCGACGACACGTACCCGGTGTTCCTGCTGCTGACCCGGGGGGAGGTCACCGGTCGCTGCGACGGCGAGGCGTTCCAGCCCGAGCGGGGCGAGCGCCCCCCGGAGCCGCAACCGTTCGACCCCACCGACGTCGCCCGCTGCGCCGAGCAGCGCGTCGACTCGTGGCACGCGTTCCTCGACGGGATCGCCGAGCTCGAGGACGGGCTCGATCCGGAGCCGGAGGCGCAGGGCCGCCTCGAGGGCGAGGTCGCCTCCGGCGAGACCGCGCCGGAGCATCCCTTCCGATCCGACCCGGCGGTGCACTACGACGTGTACGTCGGGGCCGACCACGCGCGGCTCGTGTTCGATCTCGGGGACGGGACCCTCACCGCCGACGAGGTCGCCTGGGCGGTGCACGAGGCGCGCCGCACCGCCGGGGAGGGACGGTTCCCGGTTGAGGCCGAGCGGGAGATCCTCGGCGCGAACTTCGCGAACGCGGACGGGCATCCGGACTGCGTCGACTACGACCATCCCGACCACGTCGCGGTCGACGAGGCGCTCTGGGAGGTCGACTTCGGCGTGCCGGGCCCGCAGCGGAACCGGGCCTGCGCGACCGACCCGCGGGTCCGGGACGGGGGGGAGACCGTGCCGGTGCCCCCGGAGGTGCACGAGCAGGTGTGGGCGGTCGAACCGCGACCGGAGGACCCGGTCCACAACCCGGACGCGGAACGGGTCGGGGTGGCCCAGCGCGTCTACGGGTGGCTGGCGTTCACGTTCGGCGACGAGGACGCGCGGACCTATTGGGAGGTCAGCGACGACGAGGCCGACACGATCTTCGCCCGCGAGCAGCACTTCTGGCGCGCGCACGACTGACCCCCGCTGCCGGCCTGTATCGCTCTGCTGGCCTGTATCGCTCTCGTCCTGCTGCGCCTGCCGCGCTCCGGTCTTCCCGGTGGGCGATCCCGGGTGGCGCATTCCCCTGATCGGGGGTCCCGTAACAGGGGATACTGAAATGCGGCTGCGAGATCGCTGTTCGTCCTATACGTGATAGGAAGCGAAAGATCGTTGGATGGCTTGACAGTCTGACACCTCCCCCACAGGCTGTGCGCTCGATGAGGTGGGCATGACCCCCGCGCCGCGGGAGTTCACCGCGGCGCTTCACGTCCGGTGAGGCGGACGAAAGTGGAGGAAGATTCTCATGCGTCGACAGCTCTCGCTCGTGCTTGCACTTCTCCTCGTGGTTGCGCTCACACCCGTCGGCGGTGTGGGCGCCGAGCCTGACGAGGATGCCACCGACGATGATCCGTCTGACTCGCTGGGTGAGCGCTCCCAGGACCTGCGCGACGGCGCCCGGGAGCGCCTCGAGCGCGCGCGGGCCGATGCGGGCGGGTCCCTGGACCGCGCCGATGCGCTGTCCGAGGCCGTCGAGGCGGACGAGCCCGACGCGCAGGCCCTCGCCGAGCTGCTGCCCGAGGTCGACGCCGACGCCGTCGCGGTCGACGGCACGTTCGATCCGCGGGACGACCGGCCGGGCGCACAGGCTCGGGTCCGGGACGACCGGCTCGTCGTCGGGCTGACCCTGCCATCGGTGGCGGAGGTCCTGGTCGAGGCGGCACCCGACGTGCGCGAGCCCGGCATCGAGGAGGCGCCCCAGGCCGAGGACGCCGAGGATCGGATCGCGCAGCAGCAGCAAGCGGTGCGCGCGGAGATCGCGGCGCACCAGCCGCCGGCGCGCGGGCCGCAGGTCCACCAGGACCGGACCGTCGAGCTGCGACAGGCGATCAACGCCCTGGTGGTCGACGGGGACGCCGAGCTGGCGCGGGAGCTGCTCGAGCTCGACGACGTCGCGTTCGTCGAGCCCGTCGTGAACTACGAGCGCGAGCTCGACCGGACCGTCGCTCAGGTGGGCGCCGGGGAGGTGCTGGACGAGGTGGGGATCGACGCGGACGGCGACGGCGTCTCGGTCGCCGTGCTCGACTCCGGCATCGACTACACCCACGAGCGCCTCGGCGGCGACGGCACCGAGGACGCCTTCACCGCGGTGTACGGGGAGACCTGGGACTCGCCGGAGAACCAGCAGCTGCCCGGCGACGAGGACGACCCGTTCAACAGCGACAAGGTCACCGAGGGCTTCGACTTCGTCGGCGAGATGTGGGGCGCCGACCCGAACGAGTTCCCCGACCCCGAGGAGCTCCCCGACGACCCGCTCGACGACGCGCTCCTCGACCCCAACCCGAACCCGATCGACATCGGGGGGCACGGCACGAGCGTCGCCGACATCGTCGGTGGCGTCGGCGAGGATCCCGGCGTGGCCCCGGGCGCCGACCTCTGGGGACTGAAGGTCTGCGCCTCCTACGGGCTGAGTTGCTCGGGGACGGCCCAGCTCGAGGCGATCGACTACGCGCTCTCTCCCGAGGGCGACCCGGGGCTGCGCGACCGCGTCGACATCATCAACCTTTCGCTGGGCGCCGACTACGGGCTGCCGGAGACGACCGCGAGCACCCTCGCGCTCGAGAACGCGAGCGCGCTCGGGGTGAGCGTCGTCTCGAGCGCCGGCAACGCCGGTGACAACCCCTTCTCCACGGGCACGCCGTCGTCGGGCGACCCCATCCTGTCGGTCGCGCAGACCGCGGTCACCGGCGAGGCGGTCGACCTCGTCGAGGTGACCGCCGACGGCGCCACCGAGGAGTTCTCCGCGGTGCGCTTCTCGTTCAGCGAGGAGCAGGACGACCCCGTCGAAGCCGACCTCGCGATCGGCCCGGAGCTCGGCGACACCCCGGGCGAGCAGCTCGCCTGCAACGTCGACGACGAGGGCGGGATCGACCCCGACGGCGACCGGCCCTACGAGGAGGGGGAGCTCGACGGGCGGATCGTGGCGGTCGAGCGCGGCGAGTGCGCCTTCAGCGAGAAGGTCTCCAACCTCTCGGTCGCCGGGGCCGAGGTCGGCCTCGTGGTCCAGGACGTGGACGAGCCACCGTTCGACGGGGCCGACGGCGGCCACGAGCCCATCGACATCCCCGGCTACATGACCGAGACGGGGCTCATCGAGTTCGCGGACGGGGCGGACGACCTCGCCGCCTCGATCGATCCGGCCGAGGACGCCCCGCTGGACGACACCGTCGTCGGGACGAGCTCCCGCGGGCCGGCGCCGCAGAGCCACCAGCTCAAGCCCGAGATCGGCGCGCCGGGCGCCGCGATGACCGCCCAGGCCGCGAGCGGTGACGAGACCACCACGTTCGGGGGCACGAGCGGCGCCGCGCCGCACGTGTCGGGAGCCGCCGCCGTGCTCCTCGAGCTGGAGCCCGACCTGTCACCGGGCGACGTCAAGGCGCGGCTCATGCACGCCGCGGACCGGGACCTCGAGACGTTCTTCGGCGAGCCTGCCCCCGTGTCGCGGGCCGGGGCGGGCGAGCTGCGCCTGGCCGACGCGGCCACCTCCGACCTGGTCGTGCGCTCCCGAGACCAGGAGGGCGCGGCGGCGGCGTTGTCGTTCGGCTTCCCCGACGTGACCGAGGAGACCACGGTCACCGAGCGGCTCGAGGTCGAGAACATCGGCGACTCGACCCGCACCGTCTCTTTCGCGGTCGAGGAGCGCAGCGGTGCCGGCCAGCCCGGCGTCGACGTGACCGTCGACAGCCCCGTCACCGTGAGCCCCGGTCAGGCGACGACGCTGAACGTGTCGATGACGATCGACCCGGCCGAGCTGGACGACTGGCGCCTGGATGCCGGCGTCGACGGTCGGGACGGTGACCTGTTGACCCACCTCGAGTACGACGGGTACGTGGTGGCCACCGATGAGGACGCCGACGAGGAGGCCGCCGCGGTGCCGTGGCACGTGCTGCCGCGGCCGGCCGGCGACGTCGACGCCGAGCCCAACGAGATCGGGATCGCCGATCCCACCGTCGAGCTGTCGAACGACGCTGAGGCCGACGCGGGGCTCGAGGGGTACGCGCTGCTCGGCGAGGACGAGCGCACCTACGACGAGGGCGACCCGTTCACCCGGGAGTTCGCGGATCTGCGCGCGGCGGGGGTCCGCACGGTGGACATCGGCACCGACTTCGCCCTTGAGTTCGCCGTCGACACGTGGGACCGGACCACCAACGCCTCCCTGCCGGAGAACCTGGAGGTCCAGCTCGACACCACCGGCGACGGCGACCCCGACCGTGCGATCTTCACCGTCGACATCGGGTTGATCACGGGAGCGGGCCTGCAGGGACAGGCGGTCGCGGTGGTCGTCGACCCCGACACCGGCGCGATCCTCGCGGACCCGTTCTACGTGCAGCACCAGACGAACGCGGCGACCACGACCTTCGTGGCCCCGTTCGCGGCGCTCGGGATCGACCCCCTCGAGTATCTGCTGGGGATCGGCGAGCCGATCGACGTGACGGTGCTGGGGGTCGACGCGTTCGACGGCCTGCCGACCGACGTCATGCAGGGACCGCCGATCGTGCCGTTCGGTGAGCGGTTCCTGCCCGACCTGGAACCCGACGACGAGGCGCTCGTGCTCGACTCGGTCCTCGAGGCGGGCGAGACCCGCGAGATCGTGGGCTCCGAGTTGCTCGGCACCGACTCCGAGGATCTCGGCGTTTTGCTGCTCACGAACGGGCGGTACCTCGCCGACGAGGAGATCGCCTCGACCGGCGCCCCCGAGGGGCGGGAGGCCATCGCCCTGCCCGCCCGCGAGGGCGTGGTCAACGTCGACGATCCCGCGGAGGTGTTCGACTCCGTGCAGGAGGCGGTCGGCGCCGCGGACGAGGGCGACACGCTGCTTGCCCGGGGCGAGTTCGAGGAGAACGTCGTCGTCGACACCGACGGTCTCGCGCTGCTCGCGTCCAACGCCGGGATCGCCGCCGCCGATCCGGCGGATCCCGCGCTCGAGATCCTCGCTGACGACGTGCTGGTCGACGGGTTCGACCTCGAGCTCGACCGCTCGCAGCAGCTGCCCACCAATCCCGGGGTCCTCGAGGCCTCCGACGCCGACGGGCTCGTGTTGTTCGGCCTCGACCTGTCGATCCCCGGTGACGACGTGACGCCCACGAACCCCGCGCTGCGGGCCGAGGGCGTGTCCGAGTTCGCGTTCGTCGAGGGTGTGCAGGCCGACGCGGCGGTCGCCTTCCACGAGGCCGGGGAGGCGGCCGATGTGCTGATCGACGACTCGATCGTGCGCACCGCCGGCGACGCGGGTATCTGGACCACCGGCGAGTTCCTGACCCTGGAGCTGTTCGGCAACACCGTCGAGGAGGCGGGGACCGAGGACGAGGACGCTTCCGACGTCCTCGTCGCCGAGCCCGTCGAGGTCATCAATGGCGTCGACACCGCCGAGGACCCGGCGCAGGTGGAGGACGCCGTCCTCGACCAGAACCCCGGCATCGACTCGGTGGAGCTGCCCTGGCTCGCCGAGGAGGAGGGCGCGCGGATCGGCGACGAGGTGTACGACACCATCGCCGAGGCGCTCGACGCGGCCGAGGAGGGCGACGAGATCGTCCTGCTCGGGACGTTCGACGAGTCGGTGGAGGTCGATGTCCCCGGCGTCACGATCCGCGGCAACTCGGCGACGATCACCGGCGACGGCGAGGCTCCGCTCGTCCGGGTCGCCGTGGACGACGTGTCGGTCGGCCCGAACCTCACGCTGGCGCAGGACCGCAGCACGGGCTCGGCGAACCCCGTCGCGCTCGACGGGGCGAGCGGTACGACCGTCGAGGGTGTCGAGGTCGACATCACCGACGACGGCGTGCCGGGGATCCCCGCGATCCGCGGTGGCGACGTCGGCGACACCGAGGTGACCGGGACCACCGTCGACGCGGCGATCGCGTTCGCCGGCCCGGACGCGGACGCGGACATCACCGTCACCGGCAACACGGTGACCACCGCCGGGGACGAGGCGTTCTGGACGGTCGGCGAGTTCGCGTCGCTGGAGCTGACCGGCAACACCGTCGAGGAGTTCGGGACGCTCGGCGAGGTCGACGCGGCCGTGAAGCTCGTCGACCGGCCGGGCGAGGTCAACGGCGAGACCCAGCCTCAGGCGGTGATCGACTCGGTCGTCGACGCGAACGAGGGCGTCGACGACGTGACCCTCGACTTCGTCGATCCCGGCACCGTCCTCAACCTCGCGACGAACGCGACGCACGACAGCGTGGGCGCCGCGATCGATGCCGCCCGGGCCGATGACACGCTTGTGCTCGCGGGGGAGTTCGAGGAGGGGGTCACGATCCCTGAGCACCTCGCGGGGCTGGAGCTGATCGGTCTCGACGGCGCGGCGCTCGACCAGCCCGACCCCGGGGAGCCGCTGCTGCACGTGCAGGCCGACGGGGTGCGGGTCAACGGCCTCGACCTGCGCGTCGACCGTCAGCCGGGGACCGTCGCCCCGCCCCATCGGCCGGTCGCCCTCGACGTCGAGGGGGTCGCGGACGTCACCGTCGAGGGCACGTCCATCGCGGTCGACGGCGGCGATCACGGCAACCACCCCACCCCCGCCCTTCGCGTCACCGACGGCGAGGGATCGCTCACGGTGCGCGAGGTCACGAGCCATCGCGCGATCGCGTTCGAGGGCCTGGACGAGGCCGCCGACGTGACGGTGCGCGACAGCACGGTGGCCGATGCCGGCGACGCGGGGCTGTGGACCACCGGCGAGTTCGCGGCGCTCACGATCGAGGGCGTGACCGTGGAGGCGTTCGACGGCGACGCGGCCGCGGCGTTCGAGGACCCGTTCGGCGAGGTCAACGGCGTCACCGACGAGGCGGAATTCGAGGACGTGATCCTCGACGCGAACCCCGGCCTCGAGTCGGTCGGCCTGCCCTGGGTCGCGAACGGCGGCTCGGGCAGCGGCGGTGGTCCGGGCAGCGGCGGCCCGGGCAGCGGCGGCCCGGGCGGCGGCGGTGGTCCGGGCGGCGGCGGCTCGGGCGGCTCGGGCGGCTCGGACGGCTCCGGCGGTGACGGCGGTGGCTCGGATGGCCCCGGCGGTGACGGCGATGCCTCGGGCGAGGACGGCGGTGCGGTCGCCGGCACCGCGCTTGGCCGCACGGCCGGCGACGGCCGCTACGCGACCGCGGCCGACATCGCGACCAGCGCCTACGAGGACGCCAACACCGTGTACCTCGCGACGGGCGAGGCCTTCGCCGACGCGCTGGCCTCCGGCCCCGTGGCCGTCGTCGAGGGCGCTCCGTTGCTCCTCGTCCGCCGCGAGGGCGAGGTGCCCGAGCCGACCGCGGAAGCCCTCGACGAGCTGGCGCCCGAGCGGCTCGTGCTCGCCGGCGGTGAAGCGGCGATCGCCCCCGAGGTCGAGGATGCGCTCGGCGACGCGGGCGCCGACGTGGAACGGGTCGACGGGACCGATCGGTACGCCACGGCGGCCGCGCTGGCGATGACGGCGTTCGACGACGCCGACACCGCCTACGTCGCGACCGGGGAGGGCTTCGCGGACGCGCTCGCGGGCGGCGCGGTCGCGGCGGCCGACGACGCGCCGGTGCTGCTCGCCGAGGAGGACGGCGTGCCCGAGGTCACCGCCGAGGTGCTGACGGCCCTGGGTGTCGAGGACGCGATCGTCCTCGGTGGCGAGGCGGCCCTGGGTCCGGACGTCGACGCGGACCTGGCCTCCCTCGTCGATGGCGACGTGGAGCGGATCGCTGGCGAGGACCGCTACGACACGGCCGCGGCACTCGCCCGGCGCATCGACGATGCGGAGGCCGCGTACGTCGCCACCGGACAGGACTTCGCCGACGCCCTCGCCGCGGTGCCCGCCGCGGCGCAGGAGCCCGCACCCGTGCTGCTCGCCGCGAGCGAGCCGCCCCTGCCGTCCCCGCTCGTCGACGTGGTCTCCGATGCCGCGTTCGGCCGACTCGAGATCCTCGGTGGCGAGGCGGCCATCGCGGACTCGGTCGCCGAGCTGCTCGACCGAGCGCGCGCCGGCGAGCCGACCTGCGTCGACCTCAACGAGGCCGACGCGGAGCTGCTGGAGGAGATCACCGGCATCGGTGAGGTGCGCGCCGAGGCCGTCATGGACGGGCGACCGTGGAACTCGGTGGACGAGCTCACCGCGATCTCGGGCATCGGGGAGGCCACCCTCGACGGCATCGTCGAGCAGGGGCTCGCCCGGGCCGACTGTCCCTGATCCACGGCTCACCGAGGCGGTGACCAGGCCGCGGGCACGGGTGGCGCCCGCGGCCACGAGTTCCGTCGTTGCTGCGCCCGCGGACCCCTGCGTCCGCGGGCGCAGCAGTGTTTCGGCCCCTGGTCACGCATTGACAGGTGAACCAGGTCTCATATCTTGCTCCGACACCGGGTGGGGCCAGTGGGAGGTCCCGCGAGCCAGAGGCGCGCCGGGGTGGGGCGCCGTGCGAGGAGGAGACCGCCATGGCTGCAGCGACGCACGTGGGGAGCGGGACACGGGACACGCGGAGAGGGGCCGCGTGGCTGATCGCATTGCTCGGGGTGTTCGCGCTGCTGCTCGCGGCCTGCGAGGCCGACGAAGCGGCCGACGATGCCGACGATGGCGATGACACCGAGGAGCCCGACGACGAGGACACCCCCGACGACGAGCCGGACGACGACGAGCCTGACGACGACGAGCCTGACGACGACGAGCCTGACGACGAGGACGAGGCGGACGAGGCCGAGGCCGCCGAGGCCGATGGCGAGCCCATCCCCGTGGGGGTCATCACCTCGACCAGCGGGTTGCTCGGCAGCTACGGGCAGGACTACCTCGAGGGCCTCGAGATCGGCCTCGACTGGGCGACCGACGGCACGGGTGCGGTCGACGGTCGTCCGATCGAGTTGGACACGGTACGAGGGCGAGCCGGACCAGGCGATCAGCTCGGCGGTCGACCTCGTCGGCGAGGGCGTGACGATCCTCGGCGGCACGACCTCCTCGGGTGTGGCGGTGCAGATGGCCTCGTTCGCCGAGGAGAACGAGGTGCTCTACCTGTCGGGGCCGGCGGTGACCGATGCGATCACGGGCGCGAACGACTACACGTTCCGCTCCGGCCGTCAGACCTACCAGGACGTCGCGGCCGCCGCGGCGCTCGTCGAGGATCTGGAGGGCGAGACCGTCGTCGCGTTCGTCCAGGACTCCGAGTTCGGCGAGTCGAACGTCGCCGCGGTCGAGAACGTGCTCGGCGTGGACGTGGGCGCCGACGTCGTGCCGATCGAGGTGCCGCTGTCCGCGACGGAGTTCACCCCCTTCGCGCAGCAGGTCGCCGACGCCGACCCCGAGCTCGTCTTCGTCGCCTGGGCCGGCGACACGACCCCGGCCATGTGGGAGACGCTCGAGCAGCAGGGCGTGCTCGACGAGTACGCGGTCACGACCGGGTTGGCCGAGCAGGCGACCTGGCCGCTCTACGGGCCGGCCGGGCCGGAGATCGACTTCCTCAACCACTACTTCGGCGGGGCGCCGGACAACGAGGCCACTTCGTGAACTTCTTCGCCGGCGCCGGGGTCGGGGACCTCACCGTGGTCGCGCTGCTCGCGGCGACGTTGCTGCTGCGCCCGCAGGGCCTGCTCGGGGCGGTGGCGCGATGAGCGTGCAGACCAAGGAACCGGAGGCCGGCGAGTCCGCGGCGATCCCGCCGCCCAAGCGCGGGCGGGCCCTCCCGTGGATCGTGGGCGCCCTGGGGGTCGTGTTCGCGGTGCTGCCGTTCGTCGACGTGCCCCTGCCGGGGGTGTTCTCGGGGGACCTGTCGTCGCCGGGCACACTGCAGATCCTCGCGGTGGCCCTCGTCTTCGCCGGCCTCGCGATGAGCTACGACCTGCTGCTCGGGTACACGGGCATGCTGTCGCTCGGCCACGCGCTCTACTTCGCGCTCGGGATCTACGGGTCGAACATGCTGATGGTGTACGGCGGGTTGCCGTACTTCGCCGCCGTGCCGATCACCCTCGTGGGGGTCGCGGTGGTCGCGACGGTCCTCGGGTCGGTCGCGTTGCGGGTGCGCGGCGTGGCGTCCGCCATGGTCACCCTCGCGTTCGCCGAGGCGTTCCACGTGCTCGTGGAGTCCGACCCGCTGTCGGTGACCGGTGGCGAGGAGGGCCTGCCGCTGTCGAGCGACCACATCCCCGACCTGTTCACCGGGGTGGTGAACCTCCAGTGGGTGTACTGGCTCGCGCTGCTGTTCGCCCTGCTGACGTTCGTGATCTGCCGGCACGCGGTCTCGAGCCGCGCGGGGCGCGTGTGGCAGGCGGTCCGCGAGAACGAGGATCGCGTCGAGCTGCTCGGCCTCGTCCCGTTCGGGTTCAAGCTCCTGTCGTTCGGGATGTCGGCGACGCTGGCGGCCGCCGGTGGCGCGGTGTACCTGCTGGTGATCCGCGGCGCGAACCCCGAGGTCGGGACCGCGATCTTCACGCTCAACGTGATCATCATGGTCGTGCTGGGCGGGCTCGGGCGGCTCTGGGGCGCCGCGCTCGGCGGTTTGCTGTTCGGCTACCTCGATCACCGGTTGCCGGACCTGCAACGCGCCGGCGTGTTCGATGACCTCCCCCCGTGGCTCGAGGGGCCGCTCACCGAGCCGATGTTCATCCTCGGCGTCATCTTCGTGGCGCTCGTCATGTTCGCTCCCGGCGGGATCGCGAGCTTGCCGGCGCGGCTCGGCCTCGACCGTGTCGTGGGCGCGCGCCGACGCCGCGGCCACGAGACGGGAGGTGCGTGATGGGTGGCGGGCGCGTCGGCATCGTCGGGACCGCGGGGTACCTGCCGCAGCGCTGGATGGCCGCGTCCGAGCTGGCGGAGGCCTCGGGCATCCCCGAGGACGTCCTCGTCGAGCGGTTCGGGCTGCGGGGCAAGCACATCGCCGCCCCCGACGAGCACGTGAGCGACCTGTCGGTCGCCGCCGCGCAGCGGCTGCTCGCCGAGACCGGGGTCGACGCGGCGGCCATCGGCGCGGTCGTGTACTTCGGGTCGACGTGGAAGGACCACGCGGTCTGGCAGGCCGCCCCGCGCATCGCCGAGCAGCTCGGCTGCGGGGTGACGTTCGCGTTGGAGCTCGACTACGTGTCGTGCGGCACGCCGGTCGCGTTGCGGGTGTGCCGCGACCTGCTCGCCGCCGAGCCCGACCTGGGGACGGTGCTGGCGGTGGCCGCGTCGCGCGAGTCGTACCTGCTGGACTACGCGAACGAGCGGGCGCGGTTCATGTTCAACTTCGGCGACGGGGCGGTGGCCGGTCTGCTCGCCAGCGAGCCGGCCGGCTTGCCGTGGCGCGGCGAGGTGCTCGGCTCGGCGACGCTGACCGACGGGTCGTTCTCGATGGACGTGAAGGTGCCCGCCGGGGGCAGCGTCGAGCCGCCGAGCCACGAGTCGGTCGACGCGGGGCGCCACACGCTGGACGTCCCGGACCCGCAGGACATGAAGGAGCGCCTCGACCCGGTGTCGCTGCCACGGTTCCTGGAGGTCGCCGAGCAAGCGCTCGGGCGGTCCGGGGCCGACCTCGCCGACATCGACGTGCTGTGCGGCATCCACATGAAACGGTCGATCCACGAGGCGATCGCCACGAAGCTGGGCGTCGACACCGAACGCGCGATGTACCTCGACGACACCGGCCACATGTCGGGCGTCGACCCGCTGTTCGGCCTCGACCGTGCGGCGCGGCGTGGCGTCGTGCGGGATGGTGACCTGGTGCTGCTGCTGGCGGCGGGCACGGGCTACACCTGGGCGGCCACGGTCGTGCGGTGGGGGGCGGGTCCGTCGTGACGAACGCGGGCGCGAGCGCGAGCGATGCCTCACCCGGTGCGGGTGGTGCCGCTCTCGGCGCGGGCGCCGGGGGCGAGCGATGCCTCCCCCGGCGCGGGCGCGCGCGAGCGATGCCTCCCCCGGCGCGGGCGGTGCCTCAGGCTGCCCTGGCCGTGGCGTGCCGCGGCGTTGCAGTTCCCGGCGCCGACCCCGGTCGGCAGTACCGTCGCCGTGCACGTACCGGACGCCTCCTCCCGAGACGCCGTACGGTTGCCCGCGGATGCGCGGGCAACCGCACCACGACTCGGCGAGTCGATGACGGGCTCCACTGGCCCGGTGCAGCAACCCGCGGATACGCGGGCAACCGCACCAGGAGCGCTCCGAGCGGTCGTGGCGCTCGAACCGACGGACCCGGCCCGCGGGGGGAGGCTGCGCCGCGGGGGGAGGCCGGACCGCAGGGGGAGGCCGCGCTGTGGGGGGAGGCCGCGCCACCGGGGGATCTGGCCGCGGCGGGCGCCGGGAAGGCGGATCCGGCCGCCGTCGCCAAGCACGTCGACGACCGAACCCGGGAGTGATGCGTATGCCACCGACCTCCGAGACGCGTTTCGCCACCCACGACGGGACCCGGGTCGCGTATGCGCTCAGTGACGAGGCGGGCCCGGACGCGCCGTGGGCGGTGCTCGTGCACGGCCTCGGCTACCCGCGGGGCGGCTGGGGACCGTTCGCCGACGAGCTCGCGTCGACGGTCAACCTCGTCCACATCGACAACCGCGGGATCGGCGAGAGCGACGTCCCCGAGGGCCCCTACGACGCCGCCACGATGGCCGGCGACGTGATCGCGGTGCTCGACGACGCGGGTCTCGACCGCGTGCATCTCGTCGGCGCGAGCCTCGGCGGCATGATCGCGATGGAGGTCGCGCTCGGCTGGCCCGACCGGGTGAACCGCCTCGTGCTGCTGGCCACGAGCCGGGGGGCGATCGCGCGTCGCCGATACCCCCACCCACCCAGGAGCTGCTGGCACGGGCGCAGGAGATGGACCCCTGCGAGGCGCTGCACGCGCTCACCGCCAACGCGCTGTCACCCCGCTCCCGTGAACGCGATCCGGACCTCGTCGACGGCATCGTGGCGCTGCGCAGCGCCACGGCGCAGGATCCGGCCGGGTGGCGGGCGCAGGCGGCCGCTGGTGCCGGCTACGACTCCGGCGGCCGCGAGGCGCGGATCGCCGCCCCAACCCTCGTCGTGCACGGCTCCGACGACGTCGTGCTCGATCCCGCGAACGCCGCGCTGCTGGCCGACACGATGCCTGGCGCCGTGCTCGTCACGCTCGAGGAGGTCGGTCACCTGCTGTACTGGGAGGAGCCACGCTCGGTGGCGGGACTCGTCGCGCGCTTCCTGGTCGGGCAGGATCCGCGGGGTGACACCACCGCCGAGGCGGGTGACACCACCGCCGAGGCGGGGTGACCGACCCGAGAAGGGGGCGATGAGACCATGACCGATCCGGTGGAACGCACCGTGCGCACCGATCGGCTCGCGATCCGCACCTGGGAGCGCGGTGACGGTGAGCCGATCCTGTTCGTCCACGGGAACCTGTCGTCGGGGAGCGCGTGGTACGAGCAGCTGCGGTTCCTCTCCAGCGGCTATCGCGGCATCGCGCCCGATTTGCGCGGGTACGGCAGCACGGAGCCGGCTCCGGTCGACGCGACGCGCGGCCTCCGCGACTGGAGTGACGACCTCGCCGCCCTGCTCGAGGTCGAGGACATCAGCGGCTGCCATGTCGTCGGTCACTCGATGGGCGGAGGGGTCGCGATGCAACTCGCCCTCGACCACCCCGACCGCATCCGTTCGCTCACGCTGGTGTCGGCGATGTCGCCGTACGGGTTCGGGGGCACCCGACCCGACGGGACGCCGTGCGCCTCCGACTACGCCGGCTCGGGAGGCGGTGTCGCGAACCCGGACCTCGTGCGCCGCATCGACGAGGGCGACCGCTCCGACGAGAGCGAGGCCAGCCCGCGGCGCGTCGTCCGGGACCTCTTCTTCCCCTCGCCGGAGCTCGTCCGCGAGGAGGACGCCCTCGTCGAGGCCATGCTCGCCGGACGGATCGGCGACGACTTCTACCCCGGTGACTCCGTGGAGAGTTCGTACTGGCCGTACGTCTCGCCCGGCAAGCGCGGCGTGCTGAACGCCATCAGCCCGCGCTACTGCGACCTCTCGTCGTTCGCGAGCCAGGGACCGGCGGTGCCGATCATGTGGCTGCACGGCGCCGAGGACCGGATCATCGCCGACGGCTCGCTGGCCGACCTCGGCACGCTCGGGCAGCTCGGCGCGGTTCCGGGTTGGCCCGGCGAGGACGAGTTCCCCCCGCAGCCGATGGTCAGCCAGCTGCGGGCGGTCCTGGAGGCGCATCCGGGGCCGCTGTCGACGGTGTGGCGCGAGGGCGTCGGCCACTTCCCGTTCGTGCAGGAGCCCGATCGGTTCGCCGAGACGCTCGCCCGCCACCTCGACGACGCGCGCGAGTGAGGGAGGAAGCGCACCTGTGACAGGGGAGCTGACCCTCGACCGGTGGATCCGGGACCGCGCGGTGGTCACGCCGGAGCGCGTGACGATCGACTGCGAGGGCGAGGCCACGACCTACGCCGAGCTCGATCGCGTGAGCGAGCGGGTGGCCGCCGGACTCGCCCGCGCGGGGGCGGGGGTCGGCTCCCGGGTCGCGGTGCTCGCGGGCAACCGTCCCGAGACCGTCGCCGTGCTGTTCGCCTGCGCCAAGCTCGGTGCGATGCTGCTGCCGCTGAACGTGCGCCTCGCGGCGCCCGAGCTCGCCTACCAGCTCGACGACAGCGACGCGGGCTGGCTGCTCGTCGGCGCGGACTACGACGCGGCCGCCGACGCCGCGCTCGACGCGGCCGACACGGCGGTGCCGCAGCGCGTGCGCCTCTCGTGGGGCGCGCTCGACGAGCTCGGCTCCGACGAGCCGCTCCCGGTCGGGGTCGCCCCCGGCGACCACGACCCGCTGCTGCTCGTCTACACCTCGGGCACGACCGGCCGCCCCAAGGGCGCGCTGCTCACCCACGCGAACTGCTTCTGGACCAACATCTCGCTCGACCGCACGATCGACGTCACAGGCCGCGACGTGGTCTTGCAGGTGCTGCCGCAGTTCCACGTCGGGGGCTGGAACGTGCAGCCGCTGCTCGCGTGGTGGAAGGGCGCGACGGTCGTGCTCGAGACCGCGTTCGACGCGGGGCGGGTCCTCGACCTCGTCCCCCGCAAGGGCGTCACGACGATGATGGGCGTGCCCGCCCTCTACCGGTTCCTCGCCCAGCACGAGCGGTTCGCCGACGCCGACCTTTCGAGCCTGCGCCAAGCCGTCGTGGGGGGCGCGCCGATGCCCGAGGCGCTGCTCGAGACGTACCTCGACCGCGGGGTGGCGCTCGTCCAGGGGTACGGGCTGACCGAGGCGGCCCCGAACGTGCTCGGCCTGCCCCCCGAGGACGCGCCACGCAAGGTCGGCTACGCCGGCAAGCCGTATCTCCACGTTGACGTCGCGCTGCGCGACACGGCGACCGGCGAGCGCCTCGACGGTCCGGCCACCGGTGAGCGCCTCGACGGTCCGGCGACCGGCGAGCTGCTGGTGCGGGGACCGAACGTGTTTCCCGGGTACTGGCGCGTTCCCGACGCGACGGCCGCCGCCGTCGACGCCGACGGTTGGCTCGCCACCGGCGACGTCGCCGAACGCGACGACGAGGGCTTCTACCGCATCCGCGACCGCACCAAGGACATGTACGTCTCGGGAGGCGAGAACGTCTACCCGGCCGAGGTGGAGGCCGTGCTCGACGCGAACCCCGCGGTGGCCGACGTCGCCGTGGTCGGGGTGCCCGACGACCGGTGGGGCGAGGCGGGCCTTGCCGCGGTCGTGCCCGCGCCCGGCGCGGCGCCCGACCCCGATGACCTGCGCGCGCACTGCGCCACTTCGCTCGCCCGGTTCAAGGTCCCCCGCGACGTCGTGCTGGTCGACGAGCTGCCGTACTCGTCGATGAACAAGGTGATGAAGGGCGAGCTCGCGCGCCGACCTGGGGCGCGCGCATGAGTTCGTGCCATGCTCTGTCCGCGCGGCACGACACACCGAACAGCGACCCGGGGAGCACATGACACGCGACGAGGGAACCGGCAACGGGCTCGCGGCGGGCACGGCCCAGTGGCCGATCGAGGAGGCGCCCGCCCCGACCTCGGTCGAGGGCCGCACGCTGTCGCGCAAGGGCGAGCGCACGCGCGGGGCCCTGCTCGAGGCGGCCGAGCAGGTCTTCGGCGCGCTCGGCTACCACGAGGCCTCGATCGTGAAGATCACCGAGGCTGCCGGCGTCGCGCAGGGCACGTTCTACCGCTACTTCTCCTCCAAGCAGGCGATCTTCGAGGAGCTGGTCGTCGACCTCAACCGCCGCGTGCGCCACGCGATGAGCGAGGGCGCGGCCCGCGGCACCACCCGCGCCGAGGCCGAGCGGCACGGTTTCGCCGCCTATCTGCGGTTCACGGCCGAGCATCCCGCGCTGTACCGGATCATCCGCCAGGCGGAGTTCGTCTCCCCGGCGACGCTGCGCGAGCACTACGAGAAGATCGCGGCCGGGTACGTCGAGGGGCTGCGTCGCGCGATGGGGGAGGGCGAGATCGTCGAGGCCGACGCCGAGGTGCTCGCGTACGCGCTGATGGGCGCCGGCGAGCTCGTGGGGATGCGGTGGGTCCTCTGGGCGGAGGCCAGCGAGGTGCCCGAGGTGGTCGTCGACGAGCTCGCGGCGTTCGTGTCGCGCGGCCTCGGCGCACGCAACGGCTGGGAGTGAGCGGCGAGGGCATTCCCCCGGCTGTGCGTGGCCTCCTCCGGCCGGGTGCGCGTGGCCTCCCCCCGGCCGGGTGCGCACGGCCTCGTCCGGCCGGGTGCGCGTGGCCTCCCCCCGGCCGGGTGCGCACGGCCCTGTTCGGTGTGCCACGGTGTGTGATCCTACCGGTCCGGTCCGAAGGCCGGTCCGGGCCCTCGTTGCTACAATCGGGGGCTTCCGGGGTCGTCGCATCACAGGGGCTGGTTACGCAGGGTTGTTCCTGTGTCACAATGCGGGGTGAGGCGCTTCCAGCGAAGGCTGACGACCTCGCGTGGGCCGTCCGCGAGGGAGCGCCCGGCAGGGGGTGGGATGTGACCGAGGAACGCGGCGGTGCGGCGTCCCGTCCGCGCGCGGCCCAGGCGTTCCCGGTCACGGGGGGCAGGCCGCAGGGCGAGAACGAGGGCGCGAGCGCCGCCACGACGCCGGAAGCAGCCGGCGGCGCCGGAAGGCCACCGAGAGGCTCCGCGAGCCTGCACGATGTGCCGCTCACCTGGAGCCCGCAGCGGCTCGCCGAGTGGGACACGCGCGTCGCTCAAGCGTGGGAGCAACGGGTCAGCGATCCAGGGGAGGCGCTCGCGGCCGCGGAGGCGTTGCGCGACGAGGCTGCGGCGGCCGGCGACGAGTCCCGCGTCGGGCGCGCGCTCGCGCTCGTCGGGGCGATCCAGCGCATCCGGGGCGACTACCCCTCGGCGTTGCGGGCCCTGCGGGAGGCCCTCTCGCGTCTCGACAGCGGCCCCGACAGCGACCGCGCGATCGCGCTCGAGGAGGCCGGTGCGATCGACAGCTACCTCGGCGAGCACGCGACCGCGGTCGAGCGGCTGCTCGAGGCGCTCGACCTGCACGAACGCGAACAGCACGTCGAGGGTCAGGCGCAGGCCCTCGCGAAGCTCGGCATGACGTTTTTCCACCACGGCGAGCTGGACGAGGCCGAGCGCGCCTACGAGCGCAGCCTGGACCTGCGTAAGGAGCTCGGCGACGCCGTCGGGCTCGCCGGGATGCGGAACAACCTCGCCAAGGTCGCGACCGCCCGCGGCCACCACGACGCTGCGCTCGAGCATCTCGCCGCGGCCTGCGCGGGCTGGGAGAAGACCGGCGAGTTCCGAGGCCTCGCGATGAGCCTGCACAACACCGCGGTGGCCCTCATCGAGTTGGGAGGGCAGGAGGACGGCCTCGCGTACCTGCTGGTGGCGATCGACGTCTACGACGCGACCGGCCACGTGCACGGGGCGTGCGAGGCGCGGGCGCGGCTCGGCTCTTTGCGCGTCGAGCGGGGGGAGCTCGACGCGGGGATCGCGCTGTTGGAGCGCGCGTTCGGCGAGGCGAACGAGCGGGGGCTGAGGGAGGAGGCCGCGCGGGCCGCCGAGGCGCTGGCCGACGCTCACGAGCTGGCCGGCCGACCGTCCGAAGCGCTGTCCTGGCACCGCCGGCTGCGGGACCTGGAGCGCGCGATCTTCGACGAGACCTCCGACCTGCGGCTGCGCACGCTCCAGGTGCACTTCCAGCTCGACCGGCTGCAGCGTGACAGCGCCACGGACCCACTGACGGGCCTCGCCAACCGCCGCGAGCTCGATCGACGCCTCGCCGAGCTCGCAGAGCGCGCCCGCGCCGAGGGCGAGGACCTCGCCGCGGTGCTGTTCGACCTCGACGACTTCAAGCGCGTGAACGACGAGCACTCGCACGCGGTCGGCGACGAGGTCCTCCGCGCGGTGGGATCGATCCTGCGCGAGTGGACGCGCCCCACCGACCTTTGCGCGCGTTACGGGGGCGAGGAGTTCGTCGTGCTGTTGCCCGGCTGCGAGCTCGCCGCGGCCCGCTCGATCGCCGAGGGGCTGCGCGATCGGATCAAGAACCACGAGTGGGACGAGGTGGACGCGGGCCTGGAGATCACGGTGAGCGCCGGCGTGGCGAGCCTCGACCGTGTCGCTTCGGTCCCGGATCTGCTCGGGGCTGCTGACCGGGCGCTCTACGACGCCAAGCGGCTCGGCAAGGACCGGGTGCGCACCCCGGACTGATCGGCCCGCTCGTGCCGCCTCGCGGCCGGCGCGCGGCGTGCGGCCGCCTCGCGGTGTCGGGTCGGAGGCGTTGCGTTGGATCGACGTGTTCGTTCTGGTGCGAGATCCTGCGCGGGATTGACCTGTGCGGTCTGGTGCAGCAGTGGTGGCCGTCCAGCGCACGCTGTCACCGCGCAGCGTGGTTCTGTCGTTGCGCAGCGTCCGGACGGCGATTGCGCCGGACCGACCTATTCGCGCTGGTGCAAGATTCCGCGCTGGTTCGACGTTGACCTTTTCGTGCAGCCGGAAGTGAGTGCAGGCCACACGTGGTGGTCGCCCTGCCACGGCCCCTGCCACGGCCCCGGCAACGGCCTCGGCTCGCCCTGCCACGGCCTCGGGTCGCCCTGCCACGGCCCCGGGTCGCCCTGCCACGGCCCCCGCTCGGCCTCGGCTCCGCCCCTGGCTTATGACGCCTCGGCCGCGCGGGCGTTCTGCAGCTCCGCCATTCGGCGCCGCCCGGGCAGGGCGAGCGAGACCACACTCGCGGCCAGCCGCAGGCCGGCCGCGATCAGGAACACCAGGTTGTAGCCGGACTGCGCGTCGGCGGCCGCCTCGGCCGTGTCGACGCCGGCGGGCGCGACCGACCCCAGCGCGGCCACGAGCACGCCAGCGAAGACGGCGACGCCGATCGCGCCCGCCAACTGGCGGGTCAGCGACAGCAGCGCGGAGGCCTGCCCGGTGAACCGCTCTGGCAGCGAGTTCATCGCCGCCACAGTGGTCGGCATCAGCGAGAGGCCGTTGCTCATGCCCATCACCGCCATCAGCGCCACGACGATCTCGATGGGCGTCTCCGGACTCAGGAGTCCGAGGCCGACGAGGGAGGCCCCGCCGAGCGCGTGCCCGACCGACACGGGCAAGCGCGACCCGACCCGGTCCGCGAGACGGCCCGCCAGGGGCATCATCGCCGCGGCGGCCAGCGCGTTCGGGACGATCAACAGCCCGACCGTCTGCGCGGAGAGGCCGCGGACGACCTGCAACTCCACCGGCAGGTAGTTGATCGTCGCGAACTGGGTCATGGTCACGAGGATCAGGACGACGGACCCGGCGGCGAAGGTGGGCACGGTGTAGGCGCGCAGTTCGATCAGCGGGTTGGCGCGGCGCAGCGACCGCCCGACGAGCACGGCGAGCAGCACGACGCAGAGGGCGGCGAGGGCGAACGTCTCGACCGACGCGAACCCCCAGGACTGGGCGTTGCGAGCGAGCAGGACGATGGCCGGCATCGCGAGACCCGCGAGCACCCAGCCGCCGATGTCGAGCGGTCGAGGATCGGTCCGGGTTGCGGTCGGGAGCACTCGCCACGCGACGAGCAGGCCGATGGCGCTGATGACGACCAGCGCGGCGAACACCCAGCGCCAGGAGGCCGCGGTGACCATCCAGCCACCGAACGGCGGCCCGAGCGTGGGCGCGGCCATGAGCGCCATGCCCCAGATGCCGAGCGCTTGCCCCCGTTTGTGGGCGGGGAACAGCCCGTAGACGATCGCCATGCCAATGGGCATCAGGGCGCCGCCCCCGAGGCCCTGGAGCACCCGCCCGCCGAGCAGCAACGGCATGGTGGGCGCGAGCGCGCCGACGATCGAGCCGACCCCGAACATCAGGAGCGCGACGAGGTACACGGACCGCCGGCCGAAGCGGTCGCCCAGCCACCCCGTGGCCGGCTGCACGAGGACCACGGCGAGTAGGTAGGTGGTCACGACCCAGTCGACGTCGATCGGCGCGGTCCCCCCGAGCTCACGGTCGATGTGGGGGAGGGCGACCCCCAGCACCGTCGTGTTGATGACGACGAGGTAGGTGCCGAGCAGGACGGCGCCCATCACGACCCACGGGCTCCGCCCGCCCGCCGTGGTCGCGGGGCCGTGTTCGGGGGGTTCAGCGGAGGCCATGCGAGGCCTCCTCGGAGGTCTGTGCCTCGGGCGTGTGCGCCCCGGGCGTGTGTGCCTCGGGGGCGTGTGCCTCGGGGGCGTGTGCCTCGGGCGTGTGTGGCTTGGAGGTCTGTGCCTGGTGTGGCTCGGCGGAACGGCTCGCGTCATCGAGGCGCTCCAGCAGCTCCACGAGGCGCGTCACGTCCTCCTCCGGCCAATCGGCGATCAGCTGGCGCAGCAGCGAGCGCCGCGCGTCCACGAGTTGGGCGAGCGCGGCCTCACCCTGCTCAGTGAGCTGCAGCGTGCTCCGCCTGCGGTCCTCGTCGTCGACGTTGCGCGCCACGTATCCCCGGTTGACGACGCGGTCCACCAGCCGGCTCGCGGTCGACTGATCGAGGACGAGGTCCCGTGCGACGGCGCTCACCGAGCAGCCTCCCCGCTCGCCGATGACCCGCAGGGTGCGGTAGTCCCGGGGTTCCAGGCCGCGGTCGAGGCGCGCGTCGAAGTGCGCACGCGCCGCCGGGCGCTGCCAGAAGCGGCGCAACCCCGTCAGTACTGCGTCCAGACGTTCGGGTAGCGACGCCGGAGGGTGAGATGAGCGCGACATAATTGCAGGTACCATACATTGGTCGGCGGGTGACGCTGAGTGTCCGCCTTGTCCGTCCGGTCGGGGCTGGGCGTGCGGTTGGCCGTGGCCCATGGATGGCTGGCCCGCCGGACCGCCGGAGCCCGGCGGACCCCGGCGCCCGCTGGATCCCCGGAGTCCGCCGGACCCCCGGAGACCGCTGGGGCCTGCTGGGCCCATGGGGCCCGCTGGACCCCTGGGGTCCGCTGGACCTCCGGAGGGAGCGGTCGCGCGGTGACTCAGCCAGTGTCGTCGACGACGTCGGGCGGGAAGCCCCCGGTGGCGATCGGGCCCCAGGACTCGATCCCGAGTCGCACGATGCACTTGCCCTGGCGCCGCATCGCGTCCCGGTACTCGTCCCAGTCGGGGTGCTCGCCGCTGATCACGCGGAAGTACTCGACCAGCGGCTCCATCGCGTCGGGCAGGTCGAGTACCTCGGCAGTGCCCTCGACCTGCACCCAGGGGCCGTCGAACTCCTCGGACAGCACGCACATCGCCGCGCGCGGGTCGCGGCGCAGGTTCCGGGCCTTGGCGCGTTGAGGGTAGGTCGAGACGAGCACCCGGCCAGTGGTGTCGAGCCCCATGGTCACCGGCGACAGTTGCGGGCGGCCGTCCGATCGAAACGTCTGCAGCACGCCTCGGTGTCGCGGTCGGATGAAATCCTCGAGTGCGGCACGGTCGACGTGGTCGGTGGTGGCAATCTTCATGACGGGAGCCTGCCCGGTCGGTGGTGGCGGACGGTGGTGGCGGAACCGATCGCCGCGAGCCTACGCCGAACCCCGGAGCGCGACACCTCTGGCCACGCCCATCGCGTTGGTTTCGAAGGGGGTCCTTGCGGTACGGTGCGCCGAAGGTAAACCAAAGGTGAATGGACGGTGGCCGCAGGGTGGCCGGAGGCAGTGCGCCGGTCGCCTGGTCGCCCGAGGTCGGGTCGGCTGGTCGCTCGGTCGGGGCGTCGTCCGGCACTCGGGCGGCTGGTTGCCCGAGGTCGGGTCGACTGTCGCCCGGGTCGGCTGGTCGCCCGGTCGGGCAGTCGTCCGGCACTCGGTCACCCGGGAGCCCGGCGCCGAGTCGCCCGGGAGCCGGCGCCCCAACGCCCGGCGCCCGCCCGGCTGACCGAGCGGACCGGTCCTTGGCCCGCAGAGGCCCGATCACCTCCCGGTCAGCCTCCGGTGCCCCGCGTGCTTGCACGGGGAGCCCGGCAGCGGTCGGGAGCGCGGTCGGCCTCCCCGACCCCCACCTCACCCGCGCCCGACGCCCACGCGGCCCGACCGCCCGAAGGAACGAGACCTCGATGAACGTGCGCCACCGAGGCGGACGGTGCCGTGCACGGGGGCTGCGGTGCTGACGCTCGCGGTCACCGACCCGAACGTGTGGTTCCTGCTCGTCGCGGCCGTGTTCGCGGTGCTGAACGGGGTGAACGACGGGGGGACGCTGCTCACCCTCGGGCTGAAGGTCGTGGGGCTGCGGCTGGTGATCGCGCTCGTGCTGCTGGCGATCATGGTCGGGCTCGTGCCGGCGCTGCTCGGCACGCAGGTGGCGAGCACGCTGGCCGGCCGCCTCGTCGCGTTCGAGGGGCCGTTGGGTCAGCAGGGGCTGTTGATCGGCGTCGCCGGCGCGGTGATCGTGACGATGGGGCTGGCTCGCAGCGGCCTGCCGACGAGCCTCACGCTGGCCCTCATCGGCGGCATCGCGGGAGTGGGCCTGGGCGCGGGGCTGCCGGTCGACTACGGGGTCGTGGGGGCCGTGCTCCTCGCGGCGGCGGCGGCGCCGCTCGTGGGGGCGCTGCTCGCCTACGTGCTGTCGCAGGGTGCGCTCCACGTGCGCCTGAACGGCGACACGACCCGGTTCGTCGCCAGGGCCCACCGCGTCGCCTTCGGCCTGCAGGCCGTCGCGTACGGTGCCAATGACGGACAGAAGATGCTCGCGGTGGCGGCCGTTGCGGCCGGGTTCGCCGTCGATCCGGTGCCACGCAACCCGTGGATGCTGATCGGCGCCGCGCTCGCGTTCGGCCTGGGTACGTTGCTGGGCTTGCGGCGCTTCTCGCGGATCGTCGGGGGCGTCATCCCGATCCGGCCGCCGAACGCGGTGATCGGCGAGCTGTCGGCGGCCGCGGCGGTGCTCGGCAGCGCGGCGCTCGGGGCGCCGGTGAGCATGACACAGGCGATCTCGGGCGGACTCGTCGGAACGGGCGTCAGCGAGGGATATCGGAGAGTGCGATGGAACGTGGCCGGACAAATCCTCGTCGCGTGGGTCGTGACGTTCCCGCTCGCGTTCGCGCTCGCCGCGGCTGGCGGGCTCGTGTTGCGCTAGCGCGCCCCCGAGTGCCGCGGGTGGCGCGCGAGCTCACCGGCTCGGTCGAGAAGGAACTCGTCGCGCGGCTCGTGCGCCAGGTCGACCTCACCCGCCAGGGCGTGATGGTCGCGCGGAGCGCCGCCGTCGGGTACAGCGACAGCGTCGAGCTCGACGAGCGCATGGGCCACCTCGAGCACGGGGGCGACGACGAACGCGCCGCGCTGGTGGCGGTGCTGTCCAGTGCCCTCATGACCCCGTTCGACCGCGAGGACCTGTTCCGCGTGTCCCGCTCGATCGACGAGGTGCTCGACAACCTGCAGGACTTCGTCCGCGAGCTGGCGCTGTTCGGCATCCACGATGTCGACTTCGTGCTGATCCTCGACGCGGTCGACGCCTCCCTCGCTGAACTCGGCAACGCTGTCGCGGCGCTCACCGATCGCCCTCAGCTCGTGCGCAGCGCGCTGGCCGCCTCGAAGGCGAGCAACCAGGTGCGCCGCCGCTACCAGGAGCGCATGGCGGTGCTGCTGGAGGTCGAGACCCTGTCGCCCGAAGTGATGAAGCGCCGTGAGCTGCTGCGCCGCCTCGACGTGGTGGGGCTGCGCCTGGGGGAGGCCGCGGACGCGCTCGCCGACGGCGCGGTCAAGCGGGGCTGACGGCCGCGGCGACGGCGAGCGCTGCCTCGGGGTCGAGGTCCGCGGGCGCGTCCACCAGCGGCGGGCGGAGCGTCCCCATCGAATGCCCGTGCCGGTGCTCGGCGAGCCGCTTCAGCGCCGCCGGCCCCCCGTTTCTCGAGACGATGCTGCGGAACTCAGCGAGGTGGACCTGCAGGGCTTTCGCGGTGGCCTCGTCGCCCTCGGCGACTGCTCCGGCGAGGGCGACGACCCGGTCGGGCACCGCGTTCGCGAGACCCGAGATCAGCCCGGTCGCCCCCTTGCGCAGCCCGTCCCACGCGAGTGGCTCGGCGCCGAGGAGGACGCCGCGCCCTCGCTGCAACACGTCCTCGGCGTAGGCGAGGTCGCCACCGGAGTCCTTGACGCCCCACAGCGGCAGGTCCCCGATCACCTCGGGCGGCACGGCGATCGCATGCGACGGGATGTGGTAGGCGATGACCGGGTGGGCGCTCTCGGCGAGCACCCGCTCGTAGTAGTCGCGCAGACCTCCCGGTTCGATCTGCTTGAAGTAGTGGGGTGGGCTGACCATCACCGCCGGCGAGGGGAACTCGTTGTAGTGCCGGATGAGTTCGAGGGCCGCGGTGAGGCTCACCTCGCCGACGGTCGGGATGAGCGTGACCGGCCACTCTTCGTCGTGTAGCCGCTCGAACAGCCTCGCCTTCTCGTCCACCGACAGGGAGGGGCCTTCGCCGTTGGTGCCGAAGCAGACGATCCCGTCGACCCCGTGCGAGGCGAGCCACCGCAGGTGCGCCAGGTACGCGTCGGTGGCGACCGACCGGTCGCGGTCGCGGGCGAACGGGGTCAATGCTGCGACGTGGACGCCTGCGAGTCCGTCGTGCATCCGGGTGGCTCCTCGTGCGGGGAACAGGAGCGAACCCTACCCCCGACCAGGCTCGGGTGGCTGTGGCCCTGGGCCGCGTGGCGCTGGCTGCGCTTTCCTCGTGCGTCGATGGTCGTCCTTCTCGGACCTTCTCGGACCTTCTCGGACGTTCGGGTTGCGTCCGGTCCGATGAGGCTACGTCTTCACGCCCGGCGAGAAGCCGATCCCTGGCGCGGCCCCGGTGTTCGCGACGTCAACGCCGAGCTCCGCATCCGAGTCGAAGGCAGATGAGGCTACGTCTTCACGCCCGGCGAGAAGCCGATCCCTGGCGCGGCCCCGGTGTTCGCGACGTCAACGCCGAGCTCCGCATCCGAGTCCAAGGCGACCGCGGTGCTCTCGACCGTGCCGGCCTCGCGCTGTTTGGCGGCGTACATCAGCCGGTCGGCGTGGGCGATGATCTCCGAGGCTGACAGGTCCGCCCCGGTCACCGCGACCCCGATGCTCGCGGCGACCGGCGGCAACCCGGCCTCGGTGAGGGCCCTCGGGATCGCGTCCGCGAGCCGCCGTGCGGTGTGGGTGGCGTCCGCGACGTCGGTGGGCCGGTCGACCACGACCGCGAACTCGTCGCCCCCGAGACGCCCGACGGTGTCGACCGCGCGCAGCTCGCCGGTGAGCGTGCGCGCGACCTCCTCCAGTAGACGGTCGCCGATGCTGTGGCCGAACGTGTCGTTGATGTTCTTGAAGTCGTCGAGGTCCAGGTAGATCAGGCCGACCAGGTCCGCGGCCCGGTCGGCCCGACGCAACGCGGTGGCGAGGCGGTTCAGGAACTCGCGACGGTTGGCGAGCCCGGTCAGCGGGTCGGTGACCGCGAGCCGCTCGAGCTCCGCGTGCAGCTGTACTTGGTCCGTCACGTCGCGGAACAGCAGGAGCCGGGCGTCGTCGTCCGAATCGGGCACGATCCGGTTGACGTCGACCTCGTACACGCGGCCTGCGGCCTCGGGCGGGCTGAGGGTGACGCGAGTGCCGTCGGGGACGCGACGGAGGTGCTCCCACCCCGGGAGGACCTCGGCCGCGGGCCGGCCCTCCGCCTCGCGCCGGGGGCAGCCCAGGACCGCGTTCGCCGAATCGTTGCCTTCGGCGACTCGCCC
Source organism: Egibacter rhizosphaerae (assembly GCF_004322855.1). Taxonomy (NCBI): domain Bacteria; kingdom Bacillati; phylum Actinomycetota; class Nitriliruptoria; order Egibacterales; family Egibacteraceae; genus Egibacter; species Egibacter rhizosphaerae. Next base: position 3,205,285 of record NZ_CP036402.1, read on the forward strand.
ACGCTCGTCGGTCACGACCACCGGGTCGCGCATCCGATCCAGGAGTTGGGTCCGGGTGATCGGCGCGGACCCGCGGGGGATCCGCAGGGCCGCCCAGGCCAGGAGTAGCGCCGATACGGCGAACCCGATCAGGAGTCCGTGCCGTGGGCTCGTCCACGCCGCGGTGACGGTCACCGCTGCGGGGAGGGACAGCAGCGCGATCACGAACCAACGCAATGCGCGCGTTACCCGGGCGAACGCCCACGTGAACAGCAACAGCAGCGCGGGCAGCGCCGCGATCGCGACGTACGGCACTTGGACCCACCACAGGGTCGGCTCGAGGTCACCCGCCGCGAGAACCCCCACCGTCGTCAGGCTCCACCAGGCGACGGTGACCAGCGCGGCGACCAGCAACCGGCCCGCCAGATCGAAACGCTGAAGGCGCGTGGCGACCGCCGTCCCTGCGCAGACAGCCCCTGCCGTGCCGAACAACACGAACACCAGTTCCATGCTCACTCCCGCCTCCCGGGGGCCGCACCGGCGCAGGCTCCTCGAACTCCCGCGCCGGTCCGGCGCACCGGGCACCAGACCCCCGCCCCCCAGCGTGGTGCGAGAGCAGCGTACGCCGAACGTTGGGTGGTTGGATAGTGTCCTATCGGAATGTCGTGCTTGTGTCCCGATCGGTCGGCTCGTGTGCCGACGGGTCTTCGGACGCGCATGGAATGAACAGCCTTGGGCGGTGCGTTGTTCCCGACGGTAACCGAGGAGGTCACGTGCAGGTCGAGATCTGGTCCGATGTCGTGTGTCCCTGGTGCGCGATCGGCAAGCGCCGGTTCGAGCAAGCCCTGGCCCGCTTCCCGCACCGCGACGCGGTCGAGGTCCGGTGGCGCAGCTTCGAGCTTGATCCCTCCGCTCCGACCGAGCGTCCGGAGCCGCTGCTCGACCATCTCGCGGCGAAGTACGGGACTGACCGGACGCAAGCGCAGGCCTTCGTCGATCGCATGGCCGGTGAGGCGGCGAAGGAGGGGCTGGATTTCCACCTCGATCGGGCACGGCCCGGCAACACCTTCGACGCGCACCGCCTGCTGCACCTGGCCGCCGACCGTGGATTGCAGGACGCCGTGAAGACACGGTTCATGGTCGGCTACCTGACCGAGGGCCAGCCGGTCGGCGATCCGGGCACGCTCGCGACCCTGGCGGTCGATGCCGGCCTGGGGGAGGCCGAGGTCCGTGACGTGCTCGCCGGCGACGCGTACGCCACGGAGGTCCGGGCCGACGAGTCGACCGCCCGCAGCCTGGGGATCGCCGGCGTGCCGTTCTTCGTCGTCGACCGAGCCATGGGTGCGTCGGGAGCGCAGCCCGCGGACACCCTCTTGCAGTTGTTGGAGCGCGGTTGGGAGGCACATAATCCGCTCACCCTGGTCGGCTCGACGGAGCAGGACGGCCAGGACGGGGAGGCCTGCGGCCCCGATGGCTGCGCACCGACGCCCACTGGGTCCGCGACGCCCACCGCGTCCAGGAAGGCGTAACCCTCCACGAATCCTCGGGACTCGGTTCGTTCCCGGATCTCACGTGGGATGCCGCCCCGGACGGCGGGTCGGCCTCCGGCTTGAGTCCAGCGCGTCTCGGCGGGTTGACCACCGGCTCGAATCCAGCGCGTCGCCGCGGGTTGGCCCCGAGTTCAGGGTCACGGGCCGGCCCGGGGTCATAGGTCGACGCGGAGTCGAAGGTCGGTCCGCGGTCATAGGTCGGCGGGGATTCACTGGCAGTTGACACACGTCTCGGCTGGCGCGCGGCCTCGTCCTCGGGTCCGGGGTCGCTCTCCCCGCGGCTGGCACGATCCTCCGGCTCGGGATCGCCCACCTTGGGGGCGGCCCTACGGTCTTCCTCGGAATCGCCCGCGCCGCGACCGGCGTTGCGGGCTCCCTCGGCGTCGGGGCCGTCGCTGTCGGAGGTGGCGTCATGGCCAGCCTCCGCCCCGCGGCGACCGACGCCGGCGTCGCTCGTGCGATGACCCGTACCGTGCGGACCAGAGGGTGCTTGCCCGGGATCGCGAGCCTTGCGGTGGCGCCCTGTCCCCTCGGGGTCGGGTGGGCTCCCGGCGCGCCGGCGGGTGGCCTCCGGTGATGGATGCTCAAGGCGGAAGCCTTCGGTGGCGTTGCCGACGAGGACCCGGGTGCCCTGGTGCACGTGGGTGTGGCATAAGCGGCAGAGCAGGCAGAGATTCGCGAGGTCGGTCGAGCCTCGGTCCGCCCAATGGCGCAAGTGGTGTGCTTCGCACCAGCTGGCCGGAGCATGGCAACCGACGCATCCGCCGTCACGCACCGCCAGCGCGCGGCGCTGCGGCCGTGTCGCGCTCCGGCTGCTCCGTCCGACATCGAGCGGCGCGCTGTTAGGACCGGTGATGACCCGGGTGATCTCGGCATCGCAGGCGATCTGACGCGCGGTCGCGCTCGAGAGCGACCCCAGGTGGTCGAGGTGCGCGGCGGGCGCGTGCTCCTCCCCGAGCAGTGTCGACAGCGGCACGACCACCGTCACTTGTGGGCGCTGCCCGCCGGCCTCGGGGAGCTGGTCGTACTGCAGCGCCCGCTCGGCCAACTCGACCAGTGCGTCGGCCTTCCGCTGCTCGGGCGTGCGCTCGTCGTCGTCCCCCTTGGGCGCGGCGAGCGCGTTGATCGCGGTGATGACCGTCTCACCACCCACAAAGTCGAGTCGGTTGTCCAGTGTGGGGGCGCCGTCGGCGGTGCGGGAGGCGTTGACGCGTCGGGCCTCCCACGCCCGCCGTTCGCGCTCGGCCATCGCGTCGCCGCGCTTCGCGTGGGTGTAGTCGTCGAGGCGGCTCCGTAGCTCTTCCGGGTCCAGCGGAGGCCGCGGCGAACCGTTGCCGCTGGCCCCGTGGTGCCTGCGCGTAGCTCCGCTGTTGTCGTCAGCGTCGCCGCTGTGGTCGTCAGCGTCGCTGCCTTGGTCGCCGGGCTCGCCCTCGCCGCTTCCGTCTGCCACGCCGTCGCCATCGTCCGCGCCACCAGGCGCCTCATCCGCCGGGGATTCGGTGCCGTCGCCGACCGCTGGCTCCGGTGCCGCGGCCTCCCCGACGACCATCCGGTCGAGCTCGTCGTGGTCCTCGGCCGGGAGATCCCGCACGGCGCGAGTCGCCACGAGCGCGTGCCCGGCGCTCAACCTCCCCCGGGCGAGCGCGGCGCGAGTGCGCGGCAGCTTCGCGAGCCCCTCGGCCTCGCGGAGGACCCCCGACGCCTGCCCCCGGGAGAGGCCCAGGTGCTCGCTGAGCCACTCCTTCTGTGACCGCGCGCCGTCGCGCCGCCAACTCGTCCGGCGTCGCTGCAGCGTCACGGCCTCCGCAGTCACGGCGTCGATCCGGTCGCGAGTGGCCCGAGCGCGGCGGATGAGGTCGCCGAGCTCGGGATCGTCCAGCTCGTCGAAGCTCGACGAGGTCAGTGCATCGAGGCCCTGGTCGATCAGCTCCAGGGCCGCGTGGGTCGCCTCGCCCGTCGAGAAGTCCCCCGATCCCTGCCTCTCGGCGTGCGGCCCTGCGTCTGTGCCGTCCCCCGAACGGCGGCCATCCCCCCGTGGTCCCTCACCGCCCCACCGCGAGCCCTCGGGTGGAGCATCGGCGGCGTGCCCTTCAGGCGGGCTTTCACCTGTGCTCCCACCCCGGGCGTCAGCCGTCACCACCCCGCGACCGCCAGTGGCGGCCGCAGCGGCCCGGGCCGACGGGGACATCGTGGCACCTCCACGTCCTGGGAACGTCAGTTCGGTTATAAGTATAACGGCTCATTCGGGCGATCCCGGGCTTCGATCTTGTTCTTGTGGATCATGGATTACTCTCTTGTGTCCGTGCGGACACAGGTGCCTGAGATGTGATGGATGGTCAGCCGGATCGCACTGGGCGCTCGTTCCGTCAGCCGGTTCGCACTGGGCGCTCGTTCCGCCAGCCGGTTCGCACTGGGCGCTCGTTCCGCTCTCGATCGCCGCTCCACCCGCAGCGTTGGACGGGGAACGTGTGTCAGAGACCCGGCCCGCGGCGGCGTCCGCGAAGCGGTGGAGGAGTCCGGAATACCGCGATGGCGGGAACGAGGACTCAGCCGAGCGTCGTCGCGACGGCGAACGACCCGGCGATCGCCGCGACGAGGGCGGTGGTCATGATCCACGTCTGCCGTGCGATCACGGTGCGGAGGCTGGCGATCTCGTTGCGGAGGCTAGCGATCTCGTTGCCGTGGTCGCTTCGGAGGCTGGCGATCTCGTTGCCGTGGTCGCTTCGGAGGCTGGCGATCTCGTTGCGTAGCGCGGCGATGTCGTCGCGTTGGTGGGCGAGGCCGGCCTTGAGTTCGGAGCGCAGCGCGCCGAGCTCGCGTTGGAGCACGTCGACGGTGACCAGATCGGTCCACTGGTAGGGCGGGAGTTGTTGCATGAGGTGGTCGGCGGCCTCGTCGCCGAGCTGTGCGGCGAGCAGGGTCCGCAGTCGGTGGCGGCTGGCTTCGTCCATGATCGCTCCGCGACTCCGGGGCGACAAGAGCAGCAAGGCGAGTATGCGTCACGCCATCCCACGCACCGCCAACGCCCTCGAGATCGCTGCGGACGGGGTAAGGAGCCTGCAACGACCGTGGCCGGGGCAGGGAGTTCGCGAGGCGCCGGAATCCGGTCTGGCGGGACATCGCCGGGACACCCTCGGAGCGTCCAAGGACGGGTACGCACGCGCGGCGTCGTAGCTGGCTACGAGCTCACGGGCAGCCGAGGGGGCCCGGCGCCGGAGGCGATCAGCACTTCTGCCGCCCCGCGGCTACAGCACGCGGGATCGCGGCAAGTTCCCGCCTCTTGAAGGGAAGGCGTAACGTAAGCGCGTTCGGTGGAAAGCGAGGCGGAGGGGTGGCAGATGGGCCAACGCGCGGCGTCATCCACGTGCACGGTCCGCTGGCTGGTGGTGCTCACCGCTGGCGCGAGCCTCCTTCTGCAGGGCCCGGTAGGGCTCATTCCCCTCGCGCCGGCCGAGGCGCAGGAGGTCGAGGCGCAGCCGCACGCTCGCACCCTGGAGGCCGCCTCCACCGCGGAGGCCGCTCCGGCGCTCGAGCTCGACGCCCGCGGGGCCGGACGGCTCTCGGGCGACGACCGCTACGCGACGGCCGCGCGTATCGCGTCGGCGGCCTTCCCCGACGGGGTTGACGAGGCGGTCGTGGCGACCGGTGAGAACTTCCCCGACGCCCTCGCGGCCTCGGGTCTCGCCGGCCGTCTCGACGCGCCGGTCCTGCTCACCATGCGCGACCGGCTCCCCGCGTCGACCGCGGAGGCGCTCGCGACGCTCGATGTCGAAACCGTGCACGTGATCGGCGGGAACGCGGCCGTGGCCCCCGCGGTCGCGACCGACCTCGACGCGCGCGGCTACACGGCCGCGCGCCACGCGGGAGCCGACCGCTACGAGACCGCCGCGGAGATCGCCACGACGTTCTCCGCGAGCGACACCGCGATCGTCGCGACCGGGGAGAACTTCCCCGACGCGCTGGCGGGCGGGCCGCTCGCGTTCGCCGGCCCGAGCCCGGTGCTGCTGGTCGGCGCGACGGTGCCGGCCGCGACCGAGGCCGCGCTCGACGAGCTGGGCATCAGCGAGGTGGTGATCCTCGGCGGCCCGGCGGCCGTGAGCGAGTCGGTCGAGGCCCGCCTCGCCGAGGTGACCGGCGACGCCGCCCCGCGCCGGCTCGCGGGCGACGACCGGTACGAGACCGCCGCTGAGGTAGCGCGCTACCTCGTCGACGAGACCGGCGGGGTGGACGGCGATCACGCGCTCGTCGCGAACGGGGTCCGCAACCTGGGCGTCGACGCGCTGGCGGGCGGTCCCTACGGGGGTGCGGCGGGCGCGCCGCTGCTGCTGCTCGGCGACGAGCAGGTGCCCGCGGCGACCGGCGCGTGGCTGACCGAGCAGCGGCCGGGCACGCTGGAGGCGCTCGGCGGACCCGCGGTGGTGAGCGACGCGGTGTTCGCGGACGCGCTCGAGCTCGCGGGCATCGACGCGAGCGGGCCGGCGCCCGGGGCAGAGCCGCTCGCCTGCGAGCAGGCCGGCTACCCGTGCTCGTGGGCCGAGGCCGACCCCGCGATCCTCGACGCCAGTGTCGACCTCGCCCTCGACGCCGACGCGCGCCATCGGGACGGCGACGCGCTCGGGGAGGTCGCGGACTGGCTCGCCGACCGAGCCGACGTGGAGGCCGTCGCGAGTGGGGAGGCGTCGCTGATGTTTCGCCTCGCGGGCGGCCGGCCGACCTGGGTCGTGGCCGACGAGCCGGTGGGCCCGCCCGACGCGGCCACCGCGACGAGTGCGCCCACCCAGCCCGACGCGCCCACCACGGCGAGCACCCTACCGGCCGAGCCGCGCGGCGTCGCCGGGGACGATCCCGACGAGAAGTCGGCGCTCGTGCTCTCCCCCTACGCCTGGGACTTCGACCAGAGCGAGGGCGAGCAGGTCGCGGCGCTGCTCGGCGGCACCCGCGGCTACGGGTCGGTCACCTACCACGAGAACGTCTACGACACGTCGGCGAACGAGGCGCGCCTGGGCGTGACCGCGGCCGACTACCAGTCGATCCCCGATCACGACGTCGTGCACCTCGACACGCACGGCAGCTACGCGTGCGACGACGGCGACTGCTACACGCGCGTGTCGACCGGCCTCGACATCGGCGACCTCGAGCGCGACGTCTTCACCGGCGAGGTGATCGAGGTGAGCGGCGGGCGGACCGGCAGCGCGCTCTCGGCCGACACGTTCCGCGCGATGCCCGACACGGGGCCGCAGATCGTGTTCATCAACGCGTGCGAGACCTACTCCGGCTCGGACCTCGCGGGCGCGCTCACGACCGGGCGCGACACCGTCTTCCTCGGGTGGGACGCGGCCGTCGACAGCGCGGATGCCGCCGACGCGGCTACCCGCTTCTACACCGACCTCGCCGAGCGCGGGGTCACCACCGAGGAGGCGCTCGACACCCTGCGCGACGAGGGCCTGGCCGTCGATCGCGACGGTGCCGAGCTGCGACGTGCCGAGGGCCGCGAGGATCTGCGCCTGCGCGAGGTCGCGACCCTGCTCGCGTCCGACGGCACCGAGCTCGCCTCGACCGACGGGCTCACGCTCGGCGGTGACGACCAGGACGTGCTCGAGGTCACCGTCGAGGTCGAGGGCGTGCTCCCCGACCCGGGCGAGCGGAGCGACTACACGGTGCGCCTGGAGGTCGACGGGCAGCGCTCGCCGACGAGCTACCGACTCGACGCGGCACAGGCCTCCCGCGTGGGGGACATTGACGGCGCGGCGATCTACCGGGTCGACGGCGCCTGGCAGCTGCCCGCCGGCGTCGACACGTCGGCGCCGCTGGATCTCGAGGCGGTCGTCGATCTGCCCGACGGCGGCGAGAGCCGCCATCGCGTCGAGGGCGTCTCGGTCGCGGGGTGCTGGTACACCGTCGAGTGGAGCGGCGCCGGCAGCGGCTCGGAGACGTGGGTCTACGACGACGCGAGCGACGACATCGAGGACCTGCTCTCGCTGATCCTCGTGCGCAGCGACGACGCCGGCGATCTCACGACGATCCAGCTCGGGGCCGCGTTCAGTTCGGCCGAGACGGTGACCGAGTTCGGCGACGTGCAGGCCGAGGGCGCGCTGATGCCTGCCGGCCAGACCGGCACGGTGACCCCGCCCATGAGCCATTGGAACGATGTCGCTCGGTTCTCGGGCACCGGGCAGCTCGACCTGACCCGCCACGAGTCTCGGTACCTGGACGACCTCGACACGACGGTCGCTCGTCGGCTCGAGGGGCGGTTCCACGGCACGCTGCCCCCGGACGACGACGAGGTCGCGGGCTCGGTGACCGTCAGCGGCGAGTTCGTCTACGACGTCGACGCGTGCCGCCCGGCCGGCGCCACCCCGCCGGGGGAATGACCGGGGGAGTCACCGCGAAACCGCCCCCTCCCGGTCCGGGCGGACAGTCGAGGCGGGCCGGGTCGAGCCCCCGATTCGACTACTCTCGGCTGCGATGAGCACACGCGGGCTGACGGTCAGCACCCCCGCGCAGGAGGGCCCGATCCGGCGTCTGCGCGAGCGCCTGGTGCTGCGGGCCGTCCGCCCGACCCTGGACTCCGGCGAGGGCATCCTCGACTGGGGGCACGTCCAGAGTCCCTCCGAGCGCCGGCACGGCCTGCTCGTGCTGACCGATCGGCGTTGCCTGCTGAGTTGGGCCGGCCGCGACGAGCCGGACGTCGGCTTGCCTTGGGAGGACCTGATCGGCGTGGAGACCGCCGAGGACGCCGGCCGCGGGCCGGTGCTGACCCTCGCGACCTCCGAGCAGACTGCCGTCGCGGCGCTGCCCGCCTCGTCGAAGGCGCGGGCGTCGCGGGCGACGCGGCTGCTCGAACGGGTCGGCGAACTGGCCGATCACGACTGCCGAGCCCCGGAGGTGCAGCTGCAGCGCCGCGGCTTGCGGGGCCACACGCGCCGGGTGGGCGTGACCGTCGCCGGCCTCGCGCTGCTGCTCGTCAGCGCCGCGTTCGCGTCGCCGGTCGTGCCCGGACCGGGAGCGCTGACGGCGCTGGCGGCCCTCGCGCTGCTCGCGACCGAGTACGACTGGGCGCGCGACCTCTACCACTGGTTCCGCACGGTGGTCGAGAGCGTGCGGGCCCGGTACGACGCCTGGCGCGAGCGTCGCGCCAGTCGCTCGGCGGTGAGCGGTTCGGCTGCTGGCGCCGACGCGACCACGGCGCGGGCCGGTGTGCCCGGCGCCGACGCGGCCGCTGCGCGGTCCGATGCTCCCGTCAGTGGTGGAGCAGCGGCGCGGTCGAGCGCCGGAACCGAGCTCGCGAATCTCCACGCGGGCCCGATCCGGCGCAGCTGAAGGTCGTTGCGGTCGCTCGCTCCGAGCGCTCGTCTGATGCGCTCGACATGGAGCGGATCCACCTGGCTTCACCCGCGGCGGCCACGAAGCCGCCCCCTTTCCCCCGGGCGGGGGGCGGTTCGAGTCGGCGGAACCCGAGGCGAGCCAGCTGGGAACTGGCCTGCTGGTGGGCGCGCGAGGTCACTGCTCAGCCGTCGGCATCCAGATCAGGACCCGCACGCCGTCGTCGAGCGGTTCCACCTGCGCGTGGCCGCCCACGGATGCGACGCGTTCGACGATCGAAACGCGCACCCCGAAGCCGTCGAGCAAGTCCCGCGAAGGACCGCCGCCGCGGTCGACGACGCTGACCCGCAGTCCACCGTCAGCGGTGGGCGCGCCCCGGACGCGGGTCGCGGTCCCGCTGGGTGTGTGCCGGGCGACGTTGCGCAGTGCCTCGCGCACCGCGCCAGCAGTCGCGTCGAGCTGTGGCTGGCCGATCGGTGGGTGGGACTGGACCTCGACGGTCACGACCGGCGCGCCGTGGGCACCCTCGTCGATCACCTCGCGCGCGACACGCCGGAGGACGAGGTCGAGGTCGCCGGGCAACTCGATCAGGTCCCGGGGTGACTCGCACAGTTGCCGGGCGCCCACGATCGCGAGCTGGATCTGCGCTTGCGCACGGTCGGGGTCGTGAGCCAGCGCGTCGCGCGCCGCGACGAGGTGGTGCAGCACCTCGTCGTGCAGCGTGCGTCGCCAGTCGTCGTGGAGCGCCGAGGCCGAGCTCGGCCCCTCCGGCTCACGCGGCGAGCGGGAGGCTGCTCCGGCTCCGGGGTTGGCCGCTGCGGCTCCGGTGTTGGCCGGCCTGGCGGCGATGTTCGCCGCCTCACCTACGGCGGTCGACTCGTCGGCTCCAGTGCTCGACTCCTCGTCCCGCGCCGCTTCCCCCGCTTCTCGGTCGTCCCGCTCGACGAGCTCGTGGATCACGCGGAGGTCCCAAGGCCAACCGTCGTGGGCGTGCTCGTCGCTGCTCGGGTGCGCGTCGACGTTGGTGGAACGCATGCTGCCTCCCGCGTGATGATCCCGCCGAGGATCCCTCCGGAGCCCGCCCTGGAGGACTCCGTGGCGCATCACGGTAAGTGAACAGCGGGTGGGCTGCGTACTCTGTGTCGGATTCACCCAATCGGCCCCTACTGATTTGCGGGGCCGAAGTGGGTTCTCTCGCGGCCGGCGATCAGAGGATGAGGACGCGCGGCGGATCGGGCCAGTTGCGGTCCCGTATCCGTGCCGTTCGGGTTGCGCCGTCCAGCCCTTGGCGACAGATCCTCTACTCTGCGGAACCGGTAGGAGCGCGGCTGGATCTCGGGGCGGGTGAGTCAACGCGTGTGGCGCGGGCGACATGGTGGACGGGCGGCCCTGCGATTCCGTGTGCCGCAGGAACGGAGGGGCGGGATGACCGGTCTGGCACGGTGTCACCGGCGCTGGCTGCTCGTCGGTGTCGCGATCGTCGTGCTCGCGGCGGCGTGCGAACGCGACGGTGCCGAGGACGACGCGACCGACCGCGACGAGGACCACGAGGTCGGTGCCGGCGAGGGGTCGGAGGCCGACGAGGAGGCGCGAGCCGACGACGAGGCGCGGGCTGACGAGGGCGACGGGGACGCGGGCCCTCCCGGTGGGGGGCTCCCCGATGCCGGGGCCGACGGCGGCTTCACCTACAACGTGGGCGTCTTCAAGGGGCCGGCGACCGCCAACTTCTGGGCCTACTTCAACGCGCCGGACACCTGGACCGGCTACGTGCTCGAGCCCACGTCGTGCGCGCTGTACGACCTGCCGGCGCCGACCTTCGCGCTCGCGCCGGAGCTGGCCGCCGAGGACTGGCCGCAGGCGCGGCACGACGACGACGCGTGGGTGGTCGAGGTCCGCCTGCGGGACGGGCTGCGGTGGAGCGACGGCGAGCCGCTGACCGCCCACGACCTGGCGTTCACGTGGGACACGATCGTCGACCTCGAGCTCGGAGGCGGGTGGTTCGGCGCGTACGAGCCCGAAACCCTCGAGGCGGGGATCACGACGGGCGTCACAGCGGTGGACGACACGACGGTGCGGTTCGAGTTCTCCGGCGAGCCCGGCCTCGCGACCTGGCCCATGGGGCTCGGCAACGCGCCGATCATGCCCGCGCACCACTGGGACGAGATCGTCGACGAGGCTCAGGACGCCGAGGCGCTCCTCGAGGCCTCGGGGGAGGGCGCCCCGACGTGCGGGCCGTTCACGCTCGACGAGGTCGAGCCCGGCGCCTTCGCCGTCGCCGAGGCCAACGAGCACTACGCGCTCACCGGTGCGACCGTCACCCACTACGCGGATGGCAGCGTCGAGATCGACGCCGATGACCTCGAGGGCCGCTTCGGCGCTACGGACAGCCAGGACGACGAGAGCCTCGCGAGCTACACGGTGGGTCCCTTCGCCGGCGAGGCGCACTACGAGGTGTCCAGCGACCCGTCGGTCGCGGTGGGAGCGCTCGTCGATGGCGAGGTCGACGTCGTGCTCCCCGGGCCCGGTCTCGGGGAGGCCGCTGAGGACGCGCTCTTCGAGGCCGACACGGTCGAGACGGTGGCCAACCCGACCTACGGCCTCCACTACCTCGGCTTCAACCTGTCGCACGAGCCGATGGCCGACCGCGCGTTCCGTCAGGCCGTGGCCACGGTCGTGGATCGGGAGTTCATCACCGACACCGTGATGGGCGGGGCGGCCGAGCCCCGCTACACCTTCCTGCCGCCGGCGAACGAGGGCTGGTACGACGAGGCGCGAGCGGCCGAGGTCGCGGACCGGTGGCGCTACGACGACATGGGCGCGCGCGTCGAGGCCGCCCAGGAGGTGCTCGCCGACGCGGGCTACACGTGGGACGGCGCGGAGCCCGAGGCCCCGGAGGAGGAGGCGATCGTGCGCGGCGAGGGCCTGCGGGACCCTCAAGGGGAGCCGGTGCGCGAGGTCGAGCTCGCGCACCCCACCGCCGGGTATGACCCGTTGCGGCACACGGCCGGGTTGCACATCGCCGACTTCGTCGACCAGCTCGGTGTCCCGGTCGACGCGCAGGCGACCGAGTTCGGGCAGCTGCTCGACCGCGTCGACCCCACCGACGGGCCGGAGCACGACCTCGTCATCCTCGGTTTCGGGCTCGGCAGCCCCGCGTTCCCCGTCTTCTACGAGGACTTCTGGACCTCGGCGAGCCCGGTGAACAACGCCGCGTTCGCGCACGAGGCGTACGACGAGGCGGCGGAGGCGTTCGCGCGCGCCGACGAGCTCGCCGACGCGCGCCGGGTCGTCTGGGAGGAGCTGGAGCCGATCCTGCACGACGAGGTGCCGCACCTGCCGCTGTTCGCGAACCCGGCCGTCGAGGGCTACCGGCCCGACCGCGTCGCCTACCCCTACACCGACGTGCTCGGCGGTCTCGGGGCGGTGCACGGCCAGCCCGAGCTCGTGCGGGAGCCCTCCGATTAGGCCGCCGGCTTGGGGCGTCGGGCGTCGGCTTAGGCCGCCGGCTTAGGGCTCGGGCGTCGGCTTAGGCCGCCGGCGTCGGCAGGTCGGCGTCGAGGATGCGGCGCAGCTGCGTGGCGAGCTCGGTGGAGGCAGCGTCGCCGGGCGCCGCGGCGCCCGCGGGGCGCGAGTCGGCCTCCGCGGGAGGCGAGCCGGCCTCCGCGGGGTGCGAGCCGGCCTCCGCGGGGGGCGGGCCGGCTTCCGTGGGGTGCGAGGCGTCGTGCGATCCAGCCAAGTAGGCGATGCCGGTGCCGAGCTGGTGGAGCATGGCGAGGTCGCGCGGGCCGGCCGCGGCGCACGCCCGCGCTTCCGCGAGGTGCTCGGCCGCTCGATCGAGCGGGTCCCCGCGCACGTGCACTCCGGAGAATGGTTGGGTCCTGCGCCAGAGGGCGGCGCAGGCCTCGAGTTCGCCCTTGATGACGCGGGGGAGGATCCGCCAGGCGCCGGTCGCGTCGCCTCCGTGTCGCTCGCGCGGGTCGCCGTGCCCGTCCCAGCCGTCGGGCAACGACTCGAGCAACTGGTCCGCCCGGGCGGCGAACCGCCGGGCCGACGCGAGCACGACGGGAACCTCCTCGCGGGCCACCGCCTCGCGTGAGGGGTGCGCTTCCGCGAGCAGCGTGAGCAGGCGCCGACGCTGGACGTTCGCCGCGACGAGCGCGAGCTGCTGGGCGAACTCCGTGCGCTCGACCGCGCGTTGTCGCTCGCGCGCGGGCTCCCACGGGCACGGCAGCGCCGCGGGGGCGCGCCACGCCCCGAGGAGGCCGTGGCCGTCGGCGAGCAACCGTTCGGCGACGTCGAAGCGCCGGTGCGCGGTCGCGGCGATCGCCCCGTCGATGAGTGAGGGGAACGTCACCAACGACGCGCCGACCGTGGTCCTCAGCCGACGAGCGGCCACCACGGCGCCCCAGTCCCCGCGGCCGACCCCCTCGCGGGCGAACAACGCGACCGCTTTGCTCCTCAGTCGGACGCGGGTCTCGCGCGGTAGGGCGGAGGTCAGCTCGTGCGCTCGGGCGACGTAGGCCTCGTGCGCTCGGGCAAGGTGGGCCTCCCCCTTGCGGGGAGCCTGCGGGCCGGTCGCGAGCGCCCACCACGCGGCCTCGATCTCGCGCTCGAGTCGCTCGACCCCGGCGTGGTCGCTCGTGTCGGTCGGTGCGGGAACGACCGGGTGCCACGGGGCGGTGCGTTGACTTGGCTGGGGCACGGGACCGGAGATCAACACAGACGCGGGAGGTGTCGTCAGGGCATCCGGGGGAGGTGTCGTCAGGGCATCGGCGGTCCGTGCTCGGGACTGCAGCAGCTCCCAGAGCTCCACGGTGGCGGCCGCGCGGATCCGACGTCGATCGACCGTGCTGGGGCGGAACGCGCGGGGCGGAGGCTGCCATCGTCCGGACAGGGCCCGGTCGACGTCGCGGCGCAGGACGCAGAGCGCGTCGCGGAGGCGCGCCTCGCGGTGCCCGCCCACGGCGATGTCGTCCTCGGTCGCGTCGAGCGCGGCGCGGCGGACGAGCAGCTCGCTGCGCCGCGGGTGCGGGCTGCGCGCGATCAACGCGGCGCCGGGGCTCGCCCAGGGTTCTGCCCACCAGCGGTCGTCGCCCGGGTCGGTCGGGCACGTGTCCGGTGTGCGCGGCACGGCGGGCCTCGGGTCCAGCACCTCGGCGACCGCCGCCACCGCGCGCCGGCGGCGCAGATCGAGCGTGCTGGCGGCGGGCCTCGCACTGCCTTCCGCGGCGATCCGCGACGCGACCGAGGAGGCGTCCTCGCCGGCGAGGTCGACGGGGAACGCCGCGAGACCGTAGTAGGCGGCCGCCACGCGCCGATCGAGGCGATTCATGTTCGCCTGGCGCCAGCGCTCCGACAGTTCGTGGACCACGAGCGCGACCGGTCGTTGGCCGCGGGCGTCGCGTGGCTCGCCTGGCTGCGGCTCGAGCCAGCCGGCGACCTCCTCGGGGACCTCCACCCGTGGTTCGAGCGGGCACGTGAGCAGCTCGCGCACGGCCTTGAGCAGCGTGGCCGCGTCACCGTGGTCCACCGGCATCGGAGTGCTCCCGCCGCATCTGTGAGCCGGTGGCGAGGATACCGCGGCGCTGGAGGCTCGTCGCAGGGGCGGCTAGCGACCGACCGCGTCGTCAGGCGGGGCGAGGAGGTGGTGCTGGTACGCGAGCCGCGTCAGGTCGCGCCGTCCGCTGACTCCCAGCCGGTCGCAGATGTTCTGCACGTGCGTCTCGACGGTGTGGGTGGTGAGGTTGAGGACCTCGGCCAACTCCCGGTAGGTGAGGCCCTCGGCGATGAGGGTGAGCACCTCGTGCTGGCGTCGGGTGAGCGGCGCGTACTGCAGGAGCGTGTCGGCCAGTTCGGGCGGGATGGGGCGCCGCCCGGCGGCGACCCCGCGCACGACCTCGACGAGCTCGTGTGCCTTCATGTCCTTGACCACGTAGCTCATCGCGCCGTGCTCGCGCAGCGCGCGGTACACGTCGGCGGGCTCGCCGCCGGCCGAGATCACCACCACCCGGCAGCCGCGCGCCGAGAGGGAGGAGATGACCGGCAGGTGGGGCCGAGCGCCGGTCTCGCGGGAGAGGTAGAGATCGCACAGCACCACGGTCGGATCGCCGAGGCGGGCGCAGGCCCGGTTGAAGGACTCGATGTCGCCGGCATCGACGGTGACGCGCAGCGCCGGCTCGCCGGGCTCCTCGAGCGCGGGACGAACCCCGCGCCGGAAGAACTCGTGGTCGTCGAGCAGCCCCACCGTGACGGGGGTCTGTCGTGGCTCGGCCGTGTCCGCGGTACCCATCGCGTCGTCCTCGCGCCCGCCTAGTCCCGGAGGACAGTGTCGCTGCTGGATGCCGGGCCGGCATCCCGGGTGGGCGGGGATCCCTGACGGCTGCCCGCCACGCCGTGCGGTTTCCCGGGCTCTGCGTCGTGCGGCCGCGGGGTTTCGCGCCGGGCGGACGCGTCAGGTGTGAGTCGACCCGGGCAGGGATCAGCAGTCGGCGCACGCCCCGCGCGGGGCGGGGCCGGCGCAACGGTCACAGCTCGGCACGACGACCGCGTCCAACTCGAGCCAGGGGGCCTCGCGCGCGGTGAGGGTGATCTCCTGACCGGTGTGGCGGCCCTCCAGGCGGAACATCACCTCCTGGTTCATGACGATGCGGGCGTCGTCGCGCAGCCGCCAGTCGCCGGCGTACTCCCCTCCGGCGACCCGGATGCAGAGCCCTTCGGCCCCGTCGCTCCAGATCATGACGCCGGTCGTGTTCCCCGTGCGCTGCGTGGCCTGTCCTTCAATAGAGCCTGGCATGTGCCTCGTCGCTTTCCGTCGCGTGGCTTGGGCCGTCCGCCCGCACCGTGATCGGGTCCAACCGGTCTGTCGGCAGCTGTGGCCACGTCCTGAACCACTCCCACTGCGCGTACCGAACCACTGCGGAGAGTTAGATCGCTGGTCGCGTGCGCCCGGTGTGCTGGAGTCCTCAGGTGGGTTCGTCGCAGCAGTTAGCGATCCTCGATGTCGATCTCTTCGATGAGGGCTTCTTCGGCGGCTTGGTCGACGGCTTGGAGGGCGTCGGTGGGGTCGGCGCCGGCGTCGGTGTAGACCGGGTGCAGGTTGTCCTGCGCCGCCAGCGAGAACGAGTTGTAGCCGGGCACCGGTGGGCGGGGGCGCGGGCGTCCTCTTGGATCTCGTTGAGTAGCCCGTAGAGCTCGTCGTCGGCGCGTTCCTCGTAGATCGAGGCCATGGTGGGTGGTGGCTGCATGTCGGCGAGGATGTTCTGCGCCTCGTCGCTGGTGGCCAGCCAGAGCACGAACTCGATGGCTTGGTCCTGGTTGTCCGACAGCGCTGAGACGGCGTTGTTCAGCCCGCCCAGCGTGCTCATGGTGCCCTCACCGTCGAAGGTCGGCAGGGGCGCGATGTCGAAGTCGTCCTCGACCTCGCTGGGGTCGTCTTCTTCCTGGCCTTCCAGCAGCGGCACCGCGTAGGGCCAGTTGCGCATGAAGATCGCGTCGCCGGCCTGGAACAGGTTGCGGGCGTCGTCCTCGACCGCGGTGTTGAACCCGGGCGCGAGGACCTCTTCGTCGAAGGCGTCCTGCAGCCAGGTGATGGCGGTCTCGGCCGCGTCGCCCTCCAGGAACGCCGAGGCGTCCTGGCCCTCGGTGAACACCTCGCCGCCCGCGCCCCTTCGGGATCGAGTGGCGCCGGCTCGAGGTCCAGGGATTCCTGGTCGGGCTCGAGCGGGTCGGGGCCGGGGAGCTGCGTGGGATCGGTAAGCGGCCGGAGGAGGTCGAGGAGGTCGGGGTACTCGCGACCCGGTTCGAGCGTGGTGCCGCCGAGCTGGCCGACGTCGTTGACGAGCTCGGTGAGGTCGGCGCTGCTCGTGGCTTCGAGCGGTTCGGCGGTGATGCCCCCGGGTTCGACGGTCATGGTCAGGGCCATGTCGTTGAGCACGGAGGAGACCTCGGCGGCGTCCTGCACAAACGGATCGCCGGGGTCGATGGCCGCGAGGCCGTTAGCCCAGGTGTCCACGAGGTCGCCGAGCGGCAGGCTGGCGCCGACGAGGTGGTCGCCGTCGATCCACGCGAGCAGGCGCAGCTCCACGGGTTGCCCGCCCGCCTCGAGCCGGGAGGCGGCGTCGCGGAGCTCGGCCTCGATCTCGGCGGCGGCGGGCATGGCCGGGTCGTCGCCGAACAGCTCCGCGATCGTGGGCGCCCGGTCGGCGAGCGCCTCGAGCGCCTCGGGGACCGGCACCCGAACCTCGAGCGGTCTCGCGTTCTCGGGGACGCCCTCGGGGGCGGGCTCGTCGACCTCTGTGACGCTCACGTGCTCGTCGTAGTAGTCCCGGGAGGCCTCCACGAGGTCGCGCACAAGCGACTCGAGCTCGTCCTCGTCGAGCGGCACACCCTCGCCGGTGGCGAGCTCCTGGAAGGCCTCGCTGACGGCGACCCAGACCCAGGCCACCTCGGTGACCGCGACCGGCTGACCGCCCGCGAGCTCCTCGAGCATCGGGTGCAGGAACCCGAGCCCCGCCGCGGCGTCGGGACCCATCGGCCCGGCCCCGTCGTCGAGCGCGGCGAACGCGTCGAGATCGACCCGGGCGGTGACGGCCTCCGGCAGGCGCTGCAGCCCCTCGAGCTCGGCGACGACCTGCTCGGGCGGGTCGCCGCCACGGTCGCGAGCCGCCTCGAGCGCCTCCTCGGGGGTCACCGTGTCGACGTCGAGCTCGAACGCCGTGAGGCCCCCGACGTCGAAGGCGGTGTAGATCCGTCGGGCGTCGTGGGCGACCGTGACGCGCGCGTCGGTGGCAACGCTCTCGGCGATGCCGAACGCGGCGCGCGCGTCGGCGGCCTCGCCGGGGGGCAGCGCGTCGTAGTCAAGCGATCCCTCGAGCCCGAACGTCATGGTTGCCGGCTCGTCGAGGCTGCTGATCCCCGTCAGCAACGCGTCCTCCGGGGCGGGCTCACGGGCGAAGAACGCGACCGCGGTGCCCCCCACCAGCAGGACAGCGGCTACGGCGATGCCGACCAGCACCAGTCGCCGACCGGGACCCGCCACCGCCGGTGAGGTCGTGCCGCCAGTGGACGCGCCGGCAGGGGGTTTACCGGTCGCGCCCGCACCGTCCGCCTCCGGCCTCGCGAAGCGCGCGCGATGCCCGGGATCCGGGTGCTGCGCAGGCGGGTACCAATTCCCGTCGCTCGCCTGCCACCAACCCTGATACGCCACCTCGGGTCCCTCGGGATGCTGCTCGGGCGGGTACCAGTTCCCGTCGCTGGCCTGCCACCAACCACTCGGGGGTGTGCTCGACATTGCCGACTCCGATGCTCCCGCCTTCGCCTACCCGCCACCTCGCGCGACGCGCCGATCGCTCACCCCGACCCGCGAAGCCCCACCGGGCACGACATGCGGCGCGTGCGACCGGACCAGCCGGCCGCCAATGCTGCCGCCCCGCCGTGGGCGTGCAAAGTCTGTGTCAGATCAGCTTGACCGAGCCAGGGGGTCCGCCGACACTGACCCGAGAGATGCATGGTAGCCCGGGATCGGCGGCGGGTGGAGCCGTGAGGCGGGAGTGACGGGGATCGTCGAGCGCACTTCGCGGCTCGTAGGGTCTCTGGTCGCGGGGCGGCCCGGAGGACGCAAGGACAACGGGAGTGCGGTGGGATGGCGAGTCAGCATGTTGCCAGGCCGAGGCTCACGTACGGTCGGCTGCTCCTCGGAGCGGCCGTGCCCGTACTCGTGGCGGTCGTTCTCGCGGTCGTCGGGACCGCGGCAGTCGCGCCCGCGACACCCTCCGGGGTGGGGGCCTTCCCGCTGTTCTTCGCGGCCCTGGGATTCCTGCTCGGCAACCGCGTCGAGTTGAACTTCTTCGCGGCCGACCTCGGTGGCGACCTGCAGGCCGCGACGCTCGCGCTGCTCCTGGTCGTGGGATCGGGGCTGCTCGTCAGCGTTCTCCCGGGGCTGCGGGGGATGCTGCGCTGGCGGGTCGTGCTCATCGGCGGCGGCATGTCCGTCGTGCTGTGGCTGATCGTCGGGCTGATCGCCGGCGCGGTGAGCCTCGACCCCACCGCCGAGAGGGAACTGGCGCTCGAGGCGACCGCTCGGCCGGGCTACCACATCGTCGGGGCCGCGCTCGTCTGGGTCGTCGCGTGGGCCGTCACGTGGGTCCGGGAGTTCCGCCTCGTGCTGTGGGGTCTGCTGGGTCTCGCCGGGGCGGCGTGGCTGCTCGGGATGCTGTTGGTCTTCGAGGAGCTCGAGGGCGCCGCGGGCAGCGCCGTCACTGCTCTGGGCGGCCTGCTCCTGAGCGTGAACGCGGCCGTGGTCGCGCCGCTGTGGCCGGTCGGTGCGCCCGTCGAGGTGTACGGCGTGCAGGAGGGCTTCTTCTCGGTCGCCGCCGACCATCCGTGGCTGTGGCTGCTGCCGGTGCTGACGCTCGCCCTCGTCGCCGTGTGGGGCTGGGTCGCCGAAGTGGGCACGTCCATTCGGCAGTTTTGGATCTTCACGGGCATCCGCTTCGGCGTCGCATGGATCGGCATGTCGGTGCTGCTCGGTCTGGGTGGTGTCGAGCTCGCCGCCTCCGGTGACCCCGTGAACGCCACCGGCGGGCTGAGCGGAGCGGTCGATCCTCAGGTGTCCGGCCTGCCGTTCTCTGTCTTCCTGCAGGTGGTACTGCTGGTCGCGATCGCCAGTGCCGTCGCCTACGCGAGGGCGGTCAACGACAGCACCAACTCGTGGGCGACGCTGCCGAACCTCGATCTCGGTGAGTCCGACCAGTCCCCGGGGCAGTTCGCGTCGTCGGTGGCGCGCGCCGCCCGCGACTCGGCTCGAACCGCGCTGGACACCGACGTGTCCCAGGGCAGCCACGGCCAGCAGCCGCCGCCCCCGCCGCCGGGTGGCCAGCCGCCGCCACCTCCGCCGCCGGGTGGCCAGCCGCCGCCCCCGCCGCCGGCGGGTCAGCAGCCGCCGCCCCCGCCGCCGGCGGGTCAGCAGCCGCCGCCCCCGCCTCCCAGCCAAGAGGCGCCGCCGCCTCCGCCGAGTCAGCCGCCGGCACCCGGCCACCCACCGGCTAGTGACCCAACCTCGGAGCTGCCCGCCGAGCCCGACGTCGGGCCGGACTCGAGCGGGACGCCCGACGAGGCCGTGAGCACCGGCCCGCCCGAGGGTCGTAGTTGCCCGAACTGCGGCAAGACCTCCAAGGGCAAGTTCTGTGGCGGGTGCGGGACGCAGCTCGCGTAGCCCCCAGCTCGCGTAGCCCGCGGCTCGCGTAGCGCGCAGCTCGCGTAGCCCGCAGCCCACGCGAACTGGGTGGGGCGGCCCGCCCACCGGGAAGCACCGGGAAGCGCAGCTCAGTCCGTGCAGCTCAGCCCGTGCAGCTCAGCCCGTGCAGCTCAGCCCGGGCACGGAGTGTGGACGGCCCCGTTGTCGGCGTCGTCGGGAATCCCGTCGATGCGCCACGACCCGTCCTCGGCCACGAGCAGGTGCTCGATCTCCCACACCGAGCACGTCTCGCCCGGCTCGGGGGCGTGCTCCTCGCCGGGGTGCTGCAGGCTCACGAACTCGATCCGCGCGACCAGGTCCGGGCTGCGGTCGGTCAACGCCACCAACTGCGGGTCGGTGGGGTAGTGGGTGGTCTGCACTCCCTGGGCGAATCCGTCGAACGTGTTGGCGTCACGCCAGGACGAGCTGTACCGCGCGTAGGCGAGGTCGAGCTCCCGGCGGTTGATCCCCCCGAAGTAGTCCCGGTACATGGCGGCGACGGCCTCGGTCTCGTCGTGCGCGAGGGCCTCATCGACGACCACGTCGAGGTCACGCTCGGGACGCTCGGGGTCGTCGCACGTCTCGAACTCGATCGGCTCGACGCCGTCGTCGGAGGCGGTCAGGGCCTGGTCGATCATGCCGGTGTCGGCGACGGCCGTGGGGTCGCCCGTGCTCGTCGCGATCCCCCGCAGCTGCCCGTCCCGATCGACGATCGGGGCGCCGCGATCCCGCGCCTCGGTGCTCAGCGGCAGGGTGTTCAGGTCCCCGCCGTCGGCCTCGAGTGGGTCGGGTGCCACGCGTCCGTCACCGAGCCGCAGGAGCGCCAGGTGCGGGTCGTCGGGATCGGGATCGTCGGCGAGGGACAGGGCATCCTCGGCCGAGCCGGGACGGTCGAGGACGGCGACCCCGCTCGCGTCGTCGACGTGGCGAGCCCGGGTCTGGGCCACGGTGTCGTCGCCGAGTTCGAGCACCAGCACCATCGCGCGCTCGGTGATCCGGGTCTCCGTGAGCACCCCGTCGTCCGTCACGACGGCGGTCCCGAGCGTGTGGCCCGAACCGCACGACAGCGCGGCCACCGACACGATGGAGCCGGCGGCGTCGTCCGCGACGGCCTCGAAGTCGGGCGGGACGTCGAGGTCCTCCGCCTCCCCCTCGTCGTCGTCGTCGTCCTCCCCCTCCTGCTCGGGCTCGTCGTCGCCGACCGCTCCGTCGTCGGGCTCGGCTGGCGCGGGGTCGGGGTCGTCGTCCGCGTCGTCGGTGTCCGATGCGTCGGTGGTGGCTGGCTCCGGCTCCTCGGGCTCACCGCCGCCGAACAGGGACCACGCGGCGACGCCGCCGCCGGTCAGCGCGAGCAGCAGGACGACCACCGGCACGATCCAGGGCACACGCCGCGAGCCCCGACGCGATGGACCGGTCTCCCATTCGAACTCCTGTGCAGGGCCGTCGATTGGGGGAGGTGGCGGCGGAGGCGGTCCTGCGCCGGTCGGGGGCGGCGGAGGCCGTGTACCCCCCGTGTTCGGGGGCGGTGGAGGCGGTCCTGCGCCGGTCGGGGGCGGCGGAGGCGGTGCGCCCCCGCCCGGTGGGGGCGGTGGCGGTGGTGCGCCTGGACCGGCCCCCGGGGGAGGGGGCGGAGGCGGATCCTCGGGGAGGCGCTGGGTGCCGGCGGACGAGGCCGGGTCGCCTGCCGGACCCTCCGCCACCGCGGTCCCGCAGCCGGTGCAGAAGCGCTCGTCCTCGCCCAGTCGGGTTCCGCACTGCTCGCAGAACGCCATCCCGCCTCCTTTCGGTGTTCGCTGTGAGGGTGGTGGTCGCTGTAGTGGGTCTTGGTGAGGGTTCGTCGCGCTGGTTCGCCGAACAGCCACGAAAGCGACGGACCCCGGTGGGGTCGAGTGCGTAGCGGTGACTACTCGAAGGCCGCCACCTCGACATCGCCGTCCTCGGTCACGCCGGCCACGTGGATCCGACCGTCGCGGACGGTGACGTCGTTCGTCCACGCCCAGTCGACCGCGTCGAGCGTGAGCGACCACCGTTCGTCCCCGGTGTCGCTGTCGATGGCGAACAGGCGGGGCGCGTCGCCGCCGGAGACGACGCCCACCAGCGTCGTCTCGACCCCGGTGACCGCGGAGATGCTGCCGTCCGGCAGTTCGGGCGTGGCCTCCCACTGCTGCTCCCCGTCGGCCGGGTCGATCCCTACCAGGCGGCCCGCGGCCCACTCCTCCCAGACCAGCGTGTCGCCGACCGCAGTGAGCTGCCCGTCGTCGGGCCCGGGCGACGTGGACCAGCGCTCCTCGCCGCTGTCGATCGACACCGCGACCACCTCGTGGGCGGTGGTGTCGCCGACATCGCGCGACAATGCGGCGAATACCGTGTTGCCGAGCACCGGGGTCGCGCCGGCGGTGAAGCGGTGGTCGGCCATGCCACGGCCGCTGAGCGCGTAGTGCCATCGCTCCTCACCACTCTCCCCCGAGAGCGCGACGAGTTCGGGTCCCGCGCCACGATCGAGGCGGAGGAACGCCGTGTCCTCCGCTGCCGCGAACGTGTTGAACTGGAAGGCCGGGTCGAAGTCGCCGAGGTGCTGCTCCCAACGGTCCTCGCCGGTGTTGAGATCGACGCGGGCGATGCGCTCGCCGAAGCCGTCCTGGTCCGTGCGGTGCATGAGCACGTCGGTGTCGACCATCACCAGCGGGGTTGCGTCGTCCGGCTCGCTCCACCGGTGCTCGCCGTCGAACCCGACGGCGCCCCGGGCGTGCACGACGCCGTTGTGGACCCACAGCTCAGGGCCCTGCGGGTCCACCGTTTCGGACCCGTGGATGTCCCCGCTGTCGGGGTCGAGGCGGTGCAGCCGTCCGTCATGGGTGCGCGCGAACAGCTGGCCGCCGACGGACACCAGGTTGGCCCACGGCTCAGGGGACTCGCCGGGGCCGACGTCGAGCTCGGCGGTCCAGACCGGTTCGGCGGAGGGCTCGCCGGGCGCGGGCCCCGGCTCGGCGATGGAGCCGTCCGGGTTGTAGCCGTACATCGACGACCGTGGGTCGGCGTTGGCGAGGTGGGCGCTCCCGCCGGGCACGGCCCAGACGACCACGAGCACGGCCAGGAGCGCGACGACGATGACACCGCCGAGGAGCAGCGCGCCACGTCCCCCCGCGGGCAACCCCTTGTCGGCCGCCGTGCGCCCGGCCCCGCCGCCCGCGCCCGGCCCCGTCGCATCGGCAGGCTGTGCCCGGTGCGTCGGGTCGGGGTGCTGTTCGGGCGGGTACCAGTTGCCGTCGCTGGCCTGCCACCAGCCCGCCTCGGGTGTCGTTCCCGCCATCGCCTGCCCCTACCGCTCGTCCGGCAGTGTTCTGACCGCGTCCCAGTAGGCGTCGATCTCGTTCGGGGGGTAGACCGTGCCGCAGGGGATCCCGTCACCGGAGGCGTCCATGCGGTCGGGCTGGCCCTCGCGGTGCCAGTAGGCGACGGCCTCCTGGTAGCCGAAGCCGGGCGCGTCGACGTCGGCGCAGAACTGCCCGCTGCCTCCCGCCCCGTCGACGACCTCGTCGAGGTCGGGAGGGGAGCCCGGGCCGGTCCACGGCAACGCGACGTGCTCCCCGTCCGCGTCGTGGATGCTCACGAGGACGGCGTCGCTCGTCACGTCCGTCCCCGGGTCGGCGTCGACGATCTCGCACGTGTAGAGGTCGCCGGCGACGAACCGGTCGAGCTCGGGACAGTCGACCCGGAGCTGTTCGCCGGGGAACTCCTCGTCCTCGAGCCGTCGGGTGACCGCCTCGCCGAGCGGCGTGGAGGCGGTGGCTTCGAGCCGCCAGAGCACGGTTCGGCCCTGCCCGTCGGCCATCTCCACGGTGTGGGTGGGGGACTGGGCCTCGTCGAGTTCGACGCCGTCGGGCAGGGTTTCGGGATCCAGCTCGACGTCGTAGGTCCCGGCGCCGGGGAGGTCGAGCTCCCACCCCCCGTCGTCGTCGGTGGAGGTGGACGCGACCTCGGTCCCGTCCTGTTCGAAGACGGTGACACGCGCCCCGCCGACCGGGTCGCCGTCGGCTCGGAGCGTCCCCCGGGCGGTGGCCTCGCCCTCGGCGTCGTCCGGCTCTCCGAGCCCTTCGAGGCCGTCGTCGGGCTCCTCGTCGTCGCTGGGCTCCTCGTCGTCGGCGGCGGTTTCGGCGTCCTCCGGTTCGGCGTCCTCCGGTTCGGCGTCGGCAGCCGCGTCGGGTTCGTCCGGATCGGAGGCCTCGTCGTCGGCGACCGGCACGGGCTCCTCGTCGTCGGAGCCGGGCAGCAGCGACACGTCGGTGAACAGCGTCAGCGCCGCGACCGTTGCGGCGCCGATGACCGCGAGGAGCAGCAGGCTCGCCGCCACGAGCCCAGCGCGCGAGCGTCGTGGCGTCTCCTCCCCGACGTCACTCGACCACCCGGCACCGCCGGGGCCGGCTGCCGTCCCCGTGGCCGGAGGGGGCGGCGCGGCGCGTCCCGGAGGCGCGGGAGGGGGCGGTCCCGCGTCAGGTGGCGGAGGCGGCGGGGCAGACTCACCCTCCGGCGGCGGCGGGGCATCTGCGACCGGTTGGCCGCACTGCTCGCAGAACCGTTGCTCCCCCGAGAGCTGTTCCCCGCACCCACGGCACGCGTCGGCGCCCATGTGTCACCCGCCCCCTGTCGATCCCGTCCTGCCCCGCCGGTCGGCCTTCCGCCGTCGTGGTCAAGTGTGGCAGACCGGGCGATCCCGGGGGCACGGGCGGGCCGGGTGGGCACAAGCTCCTGTGTCGATTGCATTGGGATAAGACCAGGATGAGCAGGAGTGCCGCGTTGCCTACGCGCCCAAGAGCGCGAGAGGAACGACGGCTACCCCGTCCGCTCGTCGGTAAGCCTGCGGTCCCGAGTTCAGTACGACCTTGTCGAGGACGCGGTTCCCGATCTGCTCCTCGAGCCAGTTCAAGTGCCGGACGTCGGAATCGTCGACTGTCGTGGACAGCTTTACCTCGATCGCGACGACGTCACCGCCTCCGGTCTCGACGATGAGGTCGACTTCGTGCTCGCCGCCATAGGTACGGAGATGCGACACCGTCGCCTCGCTGTGCTGGGCGAACACACGCACCGATAGTGCCCCCAGCGACTCGAAGAACCCACCGAGCAGAACGCCATCCCGCGGCAGGGTCACGCCGCCGCTGTCACCGGCGAGGAGCGCCTTGGCGTCCAGACCGAGGAGGCGCACTGCGAGGGCTGGATCGGCAAGGTGATGCTTCGGCGTCTGCGTGAGTCGATGAAGGTGGGTGGATCCGGGGTGCCAGGCGGGTAGTGGATCGAGGATGCGCAGGTCGGTGAGGGCGTCGATGTAGGGCGAGGTCGTCGTCTTCGCTGGCTTCTCCCCATGGCCGTGAGTTGCGGCATCCCTCACCTTTTCATAGGAGACCGCTTCTGCGGCTGCGGCGGCGTAGGCAGTAAACCAGGCACGGAGTTTGGACGGGCTTCTGATCCTGTGTCCTACCTCACCGACGTCGCGGTCGATGATCCTGTCGAGGTAACCGTCGAGCTGCGTACGAAGCGCTCGCCCGGAGTGCTCGCGCAGCCCAGGGAACCCGGACCAGATGATCTCGTGCGTGTAGTTGCTCATCGAAAGGCTAGTCGTGCCGGTCACTGGCCCACGGGTGCCGGTGAGCAGCTCGGCGAGGCTCACGGTCGGCTCGTAGTCGCTCCGCTCTGGAAGCGTCATCGGGCGCATCCTCGCGGTGACGATCCGCGCGGCGCCGGAGTGGGTGGTGGTTCGTGACGCTGCAGATCCAGTCAACACGAACGTGCCGGGAGCCGCGTCAGCGTCCACGGCGCGCTTGACGACGTCCCACACCGCAGGGAACAGCTGCCACTCGTCGATCAATATCGGCGGTGGGTCCTTCGTGACGATGGTTGGGTCGGCCTGGATGATCTGAAGCTGAGCTGGGTCGTCCAGCCGCCAGACGCTCTGCGCGCGCCGGAGCGCCGTCTCGGTCTTTCCCACGCCCTTTGGCCCGTCGAGCATGACGGCAGGCAACTGCGGCAGAACCTCGTCGAGCTCGTCATCGACGACGCGACGGATATAGCCGGCCATGTACCCCCTCTCTGGTAACTCAGAGGGACAGTCCGGTGCACTGACTCGCTACGCTACCATCCATCGAACATTTGCACTACCATCCATCGAACATTTGCACTACCATCCATCGAACGTCTGCGCTGCCATCCATCGAACGTCTGCACTACTGGGACGCAGCCCCAGCGGGGTCCGCGGCCCGTGAAAGCTCGTGAAGGCAAGCCGCCCTCCTGTCGAACGAGAGGAGTACGCGCTGAGGCCCAGGGTCCCACTCACAGGGCTCTGGGCGAGGCGCATCGGTAGGCGCCTCTCCACCGGTCCCGCTTCCTGCCTACCCCTTCGTGACAATATCGTCACTTTCAGCGTGGAGGCCCTATCGTGACTGTCCTGTCACACGCGCACAGATCCCCCGTACCCCACCATGCGGGACCATGCCCACGACCCTGATGATGGCGGCCATGAGCCCTCGACGAGCGGCGGCCTGCGCCGGTCCGGCCGCGACGGAGGCAGCCGGCCGATGAGTGAACCGCCGGGGCCGGGCTGGTGGCAGGCCAGCGACGGCGAGTGGTACAGCCCGGAGCGCCACCCTGACCCGGCGCATCGTGCTCGCTTCGCTGCCGCCGCGTCGCGGGAGCCGGATCGGCTCGCGTCGGCGGGGCGCGTCCGGTCCCGTCGCCGACGCCGCGCCGCGGTCGCCCTCGCGGCCGCGGGCCTGGCGGTCGCCGTCGGCGGCGTCGGCACGGTAAGGCTCCTGTGGGCGCCTTCCGATGCCGAAGTGAGCGGCGGCAACACAGCTGGCAGCCCCGGGGGTGACTCGGCAGGCAGCACCGCCGATGCGCAGGCGGGCGCACTCGCCTGGGAGGACGACGAGGTGGTCGTCGAGGTCGCCGAGGGCGGCGCGGCCACGATCGTGGCTGGCTTCGAGGCCGCTGACGGGGTCAGCGATCCGCACGTCGAGGTCTCCGACGAGCTGGCCGACGCCCTGGCCGTCGTCGACGCGGTGCCGGACGCTGCACTGCCGGCCGGCGCGGGCGAGCTCGCCTTGGTCGCCGAGGCGCCGCCGGAGGCCGATGTCGGCGACACCGTGACGGGCGAGGTGGCGGTACGCGACGGCGACGGGTCCGCGGGAGGCCCGCTGGCGGTGACCGTCGAGGTGGTGGCCGCCGGTGGCGACGGCGCGCTCGACCGGCCGCTGCAGCCGGCCTCCCACCGCATCGGCGAGGCCCGCCCGCTCGGACGTGCGGTGGTCGACGAGGCACTGGTCGTCATCGACCGCGAGGAGGCCGACGGTGGTCCGGCCGCCACCGCGCGCGCCGTCGCCGACGACCACGGGGCCACGGTGGTGGGCGCCACCCCGCCCGCCGCGATGTACCAGCTCCGCGTCGACGACGCCCACGACCCCGACGACGCCCACGACCCCGACGACGCCCACGACCCTGACGGCGCCGACGACCCCGACGACGCCCACGACGCGTTGGAGGGAGCGCTCGCCGGACTGGACGACGACGACCGTGTCGCCTCGGCCACCCGACACGTGCTCGGTGGCGGCCCAGCGGGCCAGGCCGACCCTCCGAGGCCCGCCGCGCCGCTCTGGGACGACAGCTGGGACGGCGAGCCGCGCGGCAACAACTGGCACCTCCAGCAGGCCCGCGTGCCCGAGGCGTGGGGGCACCAGACCGACGCCGGCGGGGTGCACGTGGCCGTCATCGACGGCGACTTCAGCCCCAGCCACCCTGATCTGAACTTCGCCGCGGTCCACGGCGAGCGCGCGACCGCCGAGCATCACGGCAGCATGGTCGCCGGCGTCGCCTGCGCCGACGGCCACAACGGCGCGGGGATCAGCGGGGTGGCTTGGGACTGCGATCTGCACGGCCACGACGTGTTCTGGAACGCCCTTACCGACCTGCCGGCCCCCGACGCCGACCCCGACGACCCCGACCCCGACGACCCCGAGGATGACGGGCTCCGCTACGAAGCCGGCGACCACGTGCTGTCCCGGCCCCTGGTCCATCAGGCGCTGGTCCGGGCGATCGAGGACGGCGCGGACGTCATCAACCTCAGCTTCGGGACGCAACTCGAGGATGGCGCTGACTGCACGGTGTTCGACGATCCCGAGGTCCGCGAGCACCTGCGCGACCTCCGATTCGAGACGGTCGAGGTCCTGACTCAGGCGGTCGCGGAGCACCGCCACGAGCCGCTGATCGTGGTCGCCGCCGGCAACGACGCCTGCGAGGAGGAACTGCTCTGGCCCGGCAGCGTGGCCGACGAGGTGCCGGTCCCGGTCGTCACCGTGGGTGCGACGACCGAGCACAAGCAGCTGTCGGACTTCTCCAACCGCGGCGCCAGCGTCGACATCGCCGCGCCGGGTGGGCGCAGCGGGGCCGGGCGCGTCGGCGACGAGTTCGACCACATCCTCTCGACCTCCACCAGCGCCTGTGCCTGGGCGCCGGCCATCAGCCGCGGGTGCCAGGGCGGGGTGCACGACCTCGCGTACGGCACGTCCTTCTCCGCTCCGATCGTGACCGGCGCCGCCGCGCTGATGATGGCGGCTGAGCCCGACCTGACCGCCGAGCAGGCCCGAGCGTGTCTGCTGGCCTCCGCGGACGGCCGCGACGTGGGCGGCCAGCCGTTCGGCGTGCTCGACGCCGCCACCGCCGTCGAGTGCGCCGGCGATCCCGACGTCGCGGCCCACCCAGACGATCCCGGCGCGCCGGACGTTGCCGACGAGCCTCACGACTCCGGCGCCGGCGAGGAGCCTCCCGAGGAGGGTGGGCCCGCTGGCGTCCGCGACGTCGACTGGGCCACGCGCGCCTACGACCCGCTGTGCGACGGCGAGCCCGGCGAGGTGCGCGACGGCGAGTGGGTGCCGGGCCCCGGCGACGCGCCCGACGCCCTGCGCCTGGACGTCGACGGCGTCGCGTGGGAGTACGGCCACGTGGAGGGCCACGATGGCGAGGTCGCGCTCGTGACCTTCGCGTGCGCGTTGGGGGCGTCGACCGGTTGGGGGGAGGTGCAGGTGTTCGGCGTCGAGGACGGCGAGGTCATCGACGTCGGTGGTCGCCTGGTCGGCTCACAGCCCGCGTTCGAGGACGGCGGGCTGCGCCTGACCCGCTACGAGTACGTCGACGACGACCCGCGCTGCTGCCCCAGCATCGAGGAGACGCTGCGGCTGCGTCTGGGCCCCGACGGCGAGTGGGTCGAGCGGCCCTGAGATCAGTCCTCGTCGGCGGCGACCTCGTCGAGGTGGGCCTCGATCCCGCTGACGAGGGCGTCGGCGAGCTCGGCGCGCCCCGACTCGCTCGCCAGCGTGGCGGCGTCGTCGGGGTTGCCCATGTTCCCGACCTCGACGAGCACGGCGGGCACGTCCGAGCGGTTCAGCGTGCCCAGGTCGTCGCGTTGGACGAGGCCGTGCTCGCCGACGTAGGTCGCCGGTTCGCGGCCCGCATCGAGGAACGCGTCCCGGATGTGCGCCGCGAGGATCGCCGAGGGCTCGACGATGTGCTCGGTGTGGCCCTCGACGGCGTCGGGGTGGATGACGTGGAACCCGTGGGCCTGCGCCGGTGCCCCGTCGGCGTGGATGGACACCAGCAGGTCGGCGCCGACCTCGCCGGCGAACGCGCCGCGCTCGTCGATGCACGGTCCCCAGCCCTCGTTGTCCTCGCGGGTCAGGTGGACCTCGGCGCCCTCGTCCTCGAGCTCGTCGCGCACGACCCGTGACAGGTCCCAGTTGAACCGCGCCTCGGTGTAGCCGTCGTCGGTGACCGCGCCGACGGTGTTGCACTGCTTGGTGAGCCCACCGGCGTCGACCGGCTGCTGGATCTCCTCGGGATGGTCCGCGTTGCCGCCGTTGTGGCCGGGGTCGATCGCGACCACCGCGCCGTCGAGGGGGCCGTCCGCGGCCTCTTTCGACCCGCCGTCGTCCTCGTCGGTCGGCTCGTCGTCCTCCTCGGGGTCGTCCTCGCCGCCGTCGTGGTGGCCCGCATCTCCGCCGAGTCCGTCGTCGTCGACCTCGCCGGGGTCCTCGTCGGACTCGTCGGGGTCGTCGGCTCCGTCGGAGTCGAATCCGTCGAATCCGTCGAATCCGTCGGATCCCTCGGGTGCGTCGGGTGGCTCGTCGGCCGGCGGGGTCGCGTCGTCGGTCCCGTCGGCACCGGCGGTCGCCTCGGGTTCTTCCCCCTCCCCGCAGCTCGCCAGGGCCAGCGCGCCCACCAGGAGCGCGACGATCAGCCGCACGCGCATCCGTCACTCCTCTTGTCCGCTCGCGCGGGACAGCCCGCTTGGTCGCCTGCCCGTCGGCCGCGCGACCCGTGGGGTTGAATCCACGGCCGGGGGCTCCGGGGGAGTCTGCGCGAACCGCGCGGTAGGCCGAGTCGGCGTGCTGCTCGGGCGGGCACCAGAAGCCGTCGTTGGCCTGTCACGCTCCCCGGCTCATGGCGGCTCCACCGCCTCGTCGGGGACGACGCCCGCGTGCACGCCCCAGCGGGCGCTGCGCAGCGCCTCACCCTCGGGCCCGAGGGTCACCCCGTCCTCACCGGGCACGACCTGCAGCGAGCACTCGCCGAAGCCGGCGCGCCCCATCTCGACGCCACCGGGGACGTCGAGCAACGGCGCGCCACGTGGGTCGGTGACGCAGGTCGGCACCGGAGGATCGGGGCTGATCTCGACGAAGTTGGCCGCCTCGCCTGGCGAGCCGATGACCCGCGGCGCGCCGCGGCGCGGCTCGATGATGACGCCGCCGTGCGTGGCCGCGAACATGTCGCACCCCCAATGCCCGCACTCGGGACCGACGATGTAGGCGTCGGGCCCGCCGAATCGATCGGCGACCTCGCGCTGCCGATCGTAGACGCTGCCACGAAGGCGGCGGTCCTCCGCGGCGAGGCCCGCGTCGCGATCGTCGCGGCGCAGCGCGTCGGCGAAGGCCTCACCGGCGCGCTGCACACCCTCGCGCTGCGCGTCGGGCCCGACACCGTCGGCGCGCAGGATGACACGGCGGTCACCCGAGCCGGCGGTCGAGGAGGCATCGACGTCGAAGGCGCCCCGTAGCCGCCACGACGTCGCGTGGCGCTCCAGGCTCGTGGCGGCGTCGTCCACGCCGAACACCGCCAAGTCCACAGCGCACCCGGCGTCGCCGGGCTCGCAGCGCTCGCCGACCCCGTCGACGGCGAGCACGGTGGCGCCCGCGAGCGGCTCGCTGTCGAAGGGGCGGGTCGCGGCGTCCGCGTCGACGCGCAGGGCGAGGTCAAGGCGCACCTGCTGGCCATGGTGCCCGTCGAGGTGGTCCAGCAGGCGCGGCGCGCCGCCGTGGAACGGCTCGACGACCCCGGTGAGCCGCTCGCCGTCGGCACGCAGCGCCGCCTGCCCGGCGGCGGCCGCCGCCACCTGCGCGAGCACCTCGTCGTCGATCGCGGCGTCGCTGCCCAGGGCCACCACCTCGTCGGGGGCGTGCAGCCGCGCGGCCTCCAACACCGTCGGGCTCACCGGGCCGGTGCGGGGGGCCAGCATGAGGGGCCCGTCGTCGAGCGCGCCGGCGGCCAGCGCGTCGGGGAAGGTGTCGGCACGGGCCAGGTAGAGCCGCGACGCGTCTCCGTCGGCGGTGCCGGCAGCCTCGTCGGCGACGCGCGCGGCCGTGTCGAAGCGGTCGCGTCCGTCGAGGCGATCGACGGCGCGGCCCTCCGCGGCCTCGAGCAGCACTTCGCGAGACAGCGCCGAGCGCCCGCCGAGCCCGACGACCTCGGCGGGGTCGAGCGCCTCGATCGCGTCGGCGAGTCCGCCCGGCAGCGGGGCGGCGTCGCGGGCCAGCAGCACCGGGCCCGCGTCGATGACCCCGGCCGCCAGCGAGTCGGCGAACTCGTCCGCGCGCGCGAGGTACACGGTGTCGGCGCCGTCGGGGTAGGCGGCCTCGGCGATGGCCACGGCGGTGGCGAACCGGTCGTCGCCGGCCAAGCGGTCGGTGGCGCGGCCGCCTGCCGCCTCGGTCAACGTCGCCGACTCGACGGCCGCCGTGCCGCCCAAGGCGACCACGCGTGCCGGGTCGAGGCGCTCGACCTCGTCGACGACCACGTCGGGGACCGGGCCGCCACTGGGAGTCAGCAGGGTCGGTCCGTCGTCCAAGGCTCCGGCGGCGAGCGCGTCGGCGAACTCGTCGGCGCGCGCGAGGTACGCGGTGTCGGCGCCGTCGGGGTAGGCGGCCTCGGCGATGGCCACGGCGGTGGCGAACCGGTCGTCGCCGGCCAGCCGTGACGACGCGACCGTCTGGCCGCCCGCGGCCTCGGTCGGCTCCTCGGCATCGGCGACCCACGGGTCGCTGATCCCCGTGGCGGCCACCGCCACGGCCGACAGTGTCAGCACGCTCAGGACGGCTCGACGAGGGGGTCTCATAGTCTCGATCCTCACACTCGCTGCCGGCGCGGCAGCCGTCCGGTCAACCCCACGGATCGTGCGGGCGGAGGCGCGGCGGGCCATGGCGGGCTATCCGGGATCCTCCGGTGGCCCGGCCCGGCGGCACTGCCCGAGGAGGCGCTCGATGAGGCGGGCCGGCGCGCCGAGGCGTCCACCGTCACGCGCGTGCCGGGCCCGCAGCGCTTCGCCGCCGCCGAGCTCGCTGTCAATGCGATCAGTGATGGACACGATCGAACTCCGGCTGTGAACCCGTGGGCGGCCGGTCGTCGCGCGTCAGTCGCCCGGGGCTGCCTGCTCGAGAACGGTCCGGTCCAGACGCCTCATGGCCCGCACCACGTCGCCCGCCTCGTCGGGATCGGCCGTCGCCCACACGACCGCGCCCTCGCGCTCGACGCTGGCAATGGTGCCCGCTTCGTCGTCGCTGCGCTCACGCAGCGCCTCGGCGTTGGTCTCGGCGGTCCCGTCGTCGTCGTGCACGAGCACGAGGGTCGGGGTGAGCTCCGGCCCGTCCGCCACAGTCGCGTACGCCCCTGCCGCGTAGGGCTCGGGCAGGTGCTCGGCGCCGTCCAGCTCGCCCCAATCAAGGTCGATCGCCGGCGGCGCGTGGAAGACCCACGCGTAGGCGCTCCGCCCTTCCAGCGCCGCCGCGAGCGTGCGCAGGCCACTCACGTCGCTGAGCCGTCGCGCGTCGGGGCCGAGCGCGGTGGGCAGTTCCTCCGGGCCGCCGGTGGTCGGGCTCTCGCCGATCGCCACCGTGTCCCCGTCGGGCACGATCGCGCTCGCGTTGGCCAGCACGGAGTCCTCGCCCTCGCGTTCGAACCACGTCGGGTCGTCGCGGCGTCCCCAGCGGTCATGCTCGTCGAGGCTCGCGGCGACCTCAGCCGCCTCGTCGCGCAACGTGCCGGCCCAAGCCGAGCCCCCGTGCCACTCCACGAACTGGTCGACGTCGACCGGGCCGAACCCGAGCTCGTCGCCGAACGCGACCTCCTCGAGCCGGATCATCGCCGCGATGAAATCGTTGCCCGGCGGCAGCGAGCCTCGCGTGCCGCTCAGCGGGTGGTCATGGTCAGTCGCGGTGTCCGCGTCCAGGGCCTGCCAGTCGCGCGCGTCGGCGGGTCGTCCCGCGGGCGCAACCTCCCAGCCCAGCTCCAGGTCGCCGAGGACGAGGAACGGCAGCGCCCCGCCGGTCTCGCGGTAGGGGATCGCGTCCAGCAGTCGCACCAGCGTCCCGTCCGCGTCGTTCGGGTCGGCGGTCTCCTCGACGTCGTTCGCGTCCACCGTCCCCTCGGCCTCGCCTTCGTCGCCGCCCAACGTGAACGTGGCGACCGTGACGCCGGCGGCTGCGACGACGGCGAGCGCCAGCGCGGCGAGGGTGGGGTCGCGCCGGCGGCGGACCGCGGGCGGCGGATCCGGGGGAGCTTGTGCGTATCGCGCGCGGTAGGCCGGGTCGGGGTGCTGCTCGGACGGGTACCAGTTGCCGTCGCTGGCCTGCCACGCTCCGTGGCTCATCGTGGCTCCACCTTCCCCTCGGGGACGTGCTCGGCCTCCAGCACCTCGTAGTCGTCGAGCAGCAGCACGTCACCCTCATCGTCGGGGACGAACTCGACCCGCAGGAGCTCCTTGGAGACGGCGCCGTCAGGCAGGGCGAACTCCACCCGCCCTTCGACTCGCCCGCTGTTCGGCTCCACGTTGGTGACGTCGACGACATCCACCCCGACGATCGTGTCTTCGACGAACGCGGCGACGTCACCGGACGACCATCCGTCCTCGCTGCGGAGCCCAGGCGACTGGAGCGCGAGGACGCCGTCGACGTCGCCCGCGTCCATCGTCGCGTGGTAGCGCTCGAACGCTCGCGTGAGCTCGTGCGCGCTGGACGTCGCCGATGTCTCGTCCCCGTCTGCCGGGCCCGATGCCTCGGCCTTATGGGGGCCCTCTGCCGCGGAGCGCGGCTCGTCCTGGGCGTCCTCGCGAGGCGCGTCGGGCGGCACGTCCCCGGCTGGCTCGTCGACCTCGTCGACCTCGTCGACCTTGTGGGTCTCGGGGTCGACGTCGCCGGTGAGCAGCTGGTCCAACAGGGCGGGCTCGGCCAGGTGCAACCATGCCAGTACCCCTACGCCGATCACGCCGACGATCAGCAGCGCCCCGAGACCCCACAGGAGCCGATCGGGCGGCTTGCGCTGCGCCCGCGCCGTGGGGGCAGCTGGCGGTGGCGGTGGTGGAGGTGGAGGTGGAGGCGGAGGCGGCGACGCCGTCGCCCGTAGGGCCGGACCGGATGACGACGAGGGCTCGGGCGGGGGAGGCGGCGGCCCCGAGGCGGTGCCCGCACCGCCGTCCGGCCGTTCCGGGGGTGGGAGCTCCGCCGTCTCGTCGACCCGATCGACCCGGGTCCCGCACTCGATGCAGTACGCGACCCCGGTGCTCAACCGGGATCCGCATTGCTCGCAGTACCTCACGGACTGATCCCCCTCGGCCCGATCGTCCGACCCTGGTCGTCGGTCGGTTCGGTCACGACCTGCCTCCTGGGCGGTCGGTTCGTGCGGCATCCGTGGCCGGTGAGGGGTGCAGTGGCGGCGTCCCGTACTGGTTCGCGTGCGGCTGTCCTGGCAGCGCGCAGAACACGAGCAACGCGATCACGAAGAGCCAACTGACCGGCTGCAGCAGCGTGACGACGATGAGTGCCCCGAGGGCCCCGGCTTGTAGGAACAGCAGCGGCAGCAGGCTCAGGACCAACGGCGGTCCCAGCAGCGCGAGCACCCACACGCCGCTGCGACCGAGGTCGTGGAAGCGGCGCGTGGTCACCGCGAGGTAGGGAAGCAGCAACACGAGGAAGACGATGAGCGAGAGCCACTCGGAGCCGATGACCCACGCGGCCAGCGAGACGATCCCTTGGAGCAGGACCCACCACCAGTACTCCGCGCGGGGCGCGCGTCCGTCGAAGTGGTTGAACTTCCGCAACACCGTGACGATCGCCTCGCCGAAGCGCAGCGGGTCCGTCGAGGCCGCAGGGGCGTGCGCGTCCGCGCCTCCTGCGTCGCTCACGTGCTCGGTCCAACTATCGCCGTCCCACCAGCGTTGCCCCGGCAGCCCGTAAGGATCGGCGTGCCAGCCGGGGGGAGGGTGCTCGGCAGGGACCGGACGCTGCGACGACTCCTCGGACGACGACCGCCCCGCCGACGGGGGGAGGTCGGCGTCCTGCTTGGGATGCCACTGCTCGGCCCACTGGTTGCCGTCCCAGTACCGCAGCATGCGCTCGTCGGTGGGGTCCTCGAACCAGCCTGGCTGCGGCAGTTGCATGATGGCCCCCTGCGTGATGACCCCCTGCATGATGGCCCCCTGCGTGATGTCCCCCCTGTGATGGCCATCAGGGGCTCGTTGGCTCGTTTCGCCGCCAGCGGGACCCGTCACGGGTGTGGATGCGGAAACGGGAGCAGGCCCCGATCGGTCCGCGTCAGCCTCGTCGAGGCTCGGGCGCCCCGCATCCCCCGCCACCCACCAGGCTCACCCGTCGTCCGCCTCGACGGCCCGAGGCAGGTCGGGGACCGGCTGCTCGGCACGGTCGTCCTCGGCCTCCGCCGCCGCGGACTCCACCGTCGTCCCCGGGTCGGGCGTGGTCGCCCCCAGCACCGCGCCCTGGCCGGCAATGGCGGCACGCACCGGGCTCGGCTGCGAGGCGAGCGATCGGACGGCAGCGAGCCGGTCCTCGTCCTCGAGCTGCGGAGCGATCACGGTCGCGCTGACCTCCGCGGCGGCCGCGCAGACGCCGCGCACCCATGCGCGGCCGGACTCGCTGCCCAGGACGCTCGCGAGGAACGCCCCGTCCAGACGCACGTAGGCGGCGTCCATGCTGGTCAGCAGGTGCAGCGGCGTGTGGGGGTGTCCGACCTCGTCCACGCCGATCTGGAAGCCGGCGGCGGCGAGCTCCGCGACCCGCTCGGTCGTGGTGTCGGTCGGATTGCCATCGAGCAGCACCACGCATCGGGGGACCGTGAGGCCACAGCCCTTGGCCCACGTCACGAGCGCGTCGCGCGAGAACGCCTCCTCGTCGAGGTGGGCGGCCGAGACGCGCAGGAACAAGCGGGCGTCCGCGGGCATGCCGAACCCGGGTCCGTCGGTGCGTACCGTTAGGAGGGTGAGGGCCTCGAGCGCGCGGGTCTCGCCGATCCGCTGCGCGGTGGCGAGCATTTGGCTGCTGCTGGCGAGTTCGGAGCGCTGCGCCGGTCGCGGCTGCACGTCGTACCCGACCAGCTGCTGCGTGAAGAGGTCGACCACCGGTTCGTACACGACCCGCAACGTCGCGTTGCGCAGAGTCTCGCGGACGGCCTCGGTCTGCGGTGCACTGACGGGGATCGGGGGCAGGGGCAGCCGGGCGAACGACACGGTCGGGACCGCGTCGCGAACGGCCCGTCCGGCGGCGGCTTCCGCGCGCTCCCAAAGGGCGTCGGGGTTGCGGGCGTCGCCGGACTGGCCCTCGCTGAAGCCGGAGACGACCCGGTCGCCCAGCCCCGCTCTTTGGCCGGCGTCGCGCGCGGCGCGCCATGCTCGGTCGGCAGCGCGCGAGTTGGCGCCGCCCTCGGGGTCGAGGACCGCGTACTCGCCCGCTGACAGCTGGAACACCGCGTCGCTGCCGAAGGCGGCGACCAGTTCCGCTCCGAGGGCGCGGTGCCCGCCCTTCGGGTTCGACTCCAGGTCACCCGCGACCACCCACGGCGGATGGATCCGCACCACCATCAGCCGTGCCTCCTACACGCGCGGGCCGAGTCCCGCCAGCCGGGCCTGAAGGTCGAAGCGGTCGGGGAAACGCGGGGTGCTGGGACCGCCGGAGCCGGACACGCGCCACAGCAGCGTGGCTGCGGCCCCCAGCGCGAGGCCGGAGATCGCGGCGAGTGCGGCAGCGGCGGTGGCGGACATCGCGTCTCCGATTTCTGGCCTTCGCGGGACGGGTCGGCCGTCTCGCCCCCGAGGGGAGCCCTGTAAGGGAAGGTGACTCAGAGTCATCAGGCGTGGTAGTTCAGCCGGGCCGCGCCCGGGTCTGGCCCGGGCGCCCCAGAGCTGCGGTGTCCGGTGGACGCGCAGCTGTGACGTCGAGCGCATTCGCGGCCGGATCGGCTCAGGGCTCCATTGGCCGCCGGGCTTCTCCGATCGGGTTCGTTGCCCTCGTCCGTTGTGTCGGCTAAGGTCCCGCTCGGCCTCGACCCCCCGGGCCAGCTGCGAACGCGCGCCGTGAGGCGCTCGCAATTGACCGCGCGCCCGGGCAACGCGGAGGAACGACATCGGTCGACGGCTGGGGCTTCACGCGCAGTGGCCCACTGGACCGGGCATAGATGCCCGCAAAGCGGGTAAACCGGAAAAGCGGTCAGACCGGATTCGTCCGGGAAGATCCGGGTAGGAGGCGAAGGCCACCCGCAACGGTCCGGTCACCCCACGCGTCTGAGGCCATGGCAAGAGCGTCACCGCAAGCGACAAACGAGGAGGGCTGCCCGTCAGTAAGTGAGGTCGTGTCACGGAAGCACGAATCGTACGTGACGCCCCATCCGCGACCACGGGCGGTGAGGTATCGCCCCGGTCGCAAGATCACTACCGGCGAGCCGACGGCACTCCTCGTGCCGGCGGTGGACGACGAAAGAGCTTGGGACGGCTCCGGGTGCGACCCATCCGGGCCGGTCACCAGCACGGAGGCTGCCCCGCAGGGGCGGCTCCATCTGTGGAACCACAGATCCAGGAGGTCAAATTGAGTACATCCGTAGTGCGCGCACCAGGACGCGCCCTCGCGGTGCTTGCCGCACTCGCGCTGGTCGCGTCCGTGGTCGTCTACGCGCCTCCGGCCGCAGCCGATGAGCACGAACCGGAAACCCAGCGCATCGAGGGTGACGACCGGTTCGAGACAGCGGCTGAGGCTTCGCAGGAGACCTACGACGATGCTGACGACGTCATCATCGCCGCGGGCTTCAACTTCCCCGACGCGCTCGCCTCGGGCGGGCTCTCGGGCGCGGTCGACGCGCCGATCCTGCTCGTCAACGACGTGCTGGACAGCGCCACCGACGACACGCTCGACGAGCTCGACCGCCTCGACCCCAGCACCGTGCACGTCGCGGGTGGCGAGAGCGCGGTCAGCGCCAGCATCGAAGCTGAGCTCGAGGGCGACTGGGACATCGAGCGGTTCGACGGTGAGGACCGCTTCGAGACCGCCGCGCAGATGGCCGGCGAGTTCGACAGCGACGACGTCGACACCGCCGTCGTGGCCACCGGCCGCGTGGCCGCCGACTCGCTGTCGGTCGGGCCGCTCGCCCAGGGCAACGGCTACCCGATCCTGCTGACCGAGGTCAACGACCTGCCGGACTTCTCGGCTGACGCCCTCGAGAACCTCGACGTGGACGACGTGCTCGTCCTTGGTGGCGGCAGTGCCGTCAGCGACGAGGTCGTCGAGCAGATCGAGGACATCACCGGCGACGACTCGGTGGAGCGCCTCGACGGGGACACCCGCTTCGAGACCGCGATCGAGATCGCACAGTACGACGACGACTTCGCGGACAGCAGCGAGGTCCTCGTGGCCACGGGCTTCGGTCCGGAGAACCCGGACGGTGACAACGTCCCGGCGGACGCCCTCGCGGCGGCCCCGTACGGCGGCGAGAACACCAGCCCGCTCCTGCCGATCAACGACATCCGCGACGAGCTGCCGGACGCGATCGAGGACTACGCCTCGGACAACGCCGCGCAGATCGACCTCATCACCATCTTCGGTGGCACCGCTGCCGTCTCGGCCAACGTCGAGAGCGCGATCCAGTCGGCGGCCACCACTGAGGTCACCCCGGCAGTCGGGTTCGTCGATGGTCCTGAGCTGCAGTCCGTTGACCTGGTGAGCGAGGTCGGCAGCACCGCTCGCGTTGCGTTCGAGTTCGACGAAGACGTCGTCGCTGGCGACGCCAACATCGACGAAGAAGGGTTCTACCTCCACGATGCCTTCGGGGAATCCGAGGAGGGAGATGCGGCGGCTCGTGCCGACGACAACAACGTCGTGAACGTCGACTTCCAGAATCTGAATCTGGATCTGGACGACGTGACCGCTGGAACCGTCGAGTACGGGACGGTCAGCACTGCCGCCGGGGACGCCAACCCCGAGGGCTCGGCCGGGTACCAGGACTTGGAGTTCGACGGGCTGGCTGACCTGCCAAACCTGATGGACGTCGGCGACATCGACGAGAACGACGCCGACAACCTTGAGGTTGAGTTCGTCTTCGACGAGGACATCGACACCGATGCCGGTAATCTTGGGGAGGACGGCTTCAACGCTGTGTACGTCGACGACGATGACGAGACTGCCAGCCAGTCCGGTGAGGGTGTGGTGGACGTCGATGACGAGGTCGTGACCGTCGAGTTTGACCTTGACGACGACGACGACGAGATCCGCCGGATCAACATCGACCACGGGACGGCACTTGCTTCCGGGGCCGATAGCGTCCTTCAGTCGGTGGACGTAGCGAACGGCGGTTCGACAACGTACCCCGACCTTGAGGACGTCGAGGTCAACGGTGACGTCGTGACGTACGAGTTCAGCGAGACTGTCCTCGCGGACGATGAAGCCGACGCGTTCGCCGTCTACGCCGTGAACGGCAACACGCTGGAGGTCGACAGCGACGAAGGCGACGCTGTTGACTACGACGGCTCGACCGTCGAGGTCGACTTCAGCGAGGAATACGAGGACGGTGTTCTCGCTGAGGGCGTCATCGGTGCGACCGTCGCCGACGAGGCTGTTGCGGCCGATACCGCTGCTGGCGAAGAGAACTTCGCCGGTGAGGTGCGGTTCGACATCGGCTTGGACGCGGGCGAGTCGTTCGCTCCGGTCTTGACCGAGGCGTCGATCGAGGAGTTCACCGACATCGACGGTGACCTCGAGTCCGTCGAGGTGACCTACACCTTCGACAAGGACGTCGACGTCGCCGATGTGGGTTCGTTCCGCATCTATGACGAGTCGGTCGAGTTCGCCGACGATGGTTCGGAGGACGAGGTCGACGGCAACGAGGTCGTTGTCGAGTTCGAGATCGATGACGGCGATGGTGACCTCGACGACCTCGACGATCCGGTCCTCGCGACGGTCCTTTCCGGAGCGGTGGACAACGATGACTCGATCGACTGGTTCATCGAGGAGTCCAACTTCGAGGGCGCGGCGGGCTTCTAGCCCAAAGCGTCGGTACTGAGTCCGGTTTCTCCAATTCGGACGACAGAACCGAAGTAAGCCCGAGGGGCCCGGTCTTCGGACCGGGCCCCTTCGGCGTTTTCGGACGCCGCCTTCGTGTCCCTGCGCTGAGTTCGCGAGATGGCGGAGCCCGGATCTAGGCTGCGCGCCCTATGACGCGTCACCCCCGAACCGAGGTGCTCGTGGTGGGGGCCGTGGCCGTGCTGGCCCCACTGGCCTTCTCACGAGCACTCATCGGTGGCGTCACCGCAGCGAAGTGGCCGATCGTGATGGCAGGAGCGGTGGCCCTTCTGGCGCTGTGGGCGCATGGCACGATCAAAGATCGGTCGGTACGGCCGCCGACCAACCTGGCGGTGTGGCTTGGTGTTGCCGCAGCCCTCGGGATCGCGCTCGGCGTACTCGCCAACGGCGTCGGCTGGGCCGGTTGGTGGGGTGAGGAGGCACGCGCGAACGGCGCGCTGCTGTATCTGGGCGCCGCCGCGGCACTGCTTGCCATCGTGGCGGGTGCGCCGGTCCAGGAGGTTCGAGCCCTGCGCACGGCGCTGGTTGCCGTCGGAGGGGTGGTCGCCCTGCACGGGTTGCTGCAGTACGCGGGCGCCGACCCGTTGGACATGCCAAGTGCCTTCGGCCCGGTCGTCGCGACGATGGGCAACCCGAACTTCGCATCGGCGATCCTGGGGATCGCCGTGCCGCTCGTGGCGTCACTCGCACTCGAGCGACGACAGCTCCAGTGGCGTTCGACCGTCGGCGCCCTCGCACTCGGACTGCTCGTCGTCGCGAGCCTGTCGGGCTCGGTGCAGGGCCCCATCGTCGGCGTGGTGGGGCTCGGTGTGCTGCTCGTCGCCTGGCTGCTGGAGCACGGCGGCAGGGTCCAGCGCATCGGGCTCGCCGCCGCCGCCGGTGGCGGGGCGGTCGGGCTCACGCTCGGGCTGACGGGGCTGGGTGGAGTCGGACCGTTGTCGGGCCTTTCCAATCTCGCGGCGGTCGGGCCCCGCCTCCTGTACTGGGAGACGGCGTGGGCCATGTTCCGTGCCGAGCCACTCACAGGGGTGGGTGTCGGCCGCTTCTCGGCCCATTACCGCGAGTTCCGCCCACCCGAGGGCGCGACCGAGTACGAGTCGACGCTCATCGCCGATTCCGCGCACAGTGTTCCGCTCGACATCGCCGCCCAGGCCGGACTACTCGGGCTCGTGCCCTATGTCGCCTTCGTCGTGGGGGTCGGTGTGGCGCTCGTGGTCGGGCTTCGCCGCACGCAGGGTCCTCAACGCTTGCTGCTGGGCGGCGTCGGTGGCGCCTGGGCGGCGTACCAGGTGCAGTCGCTCGTGTCGATCGATGTGCCCGCGCTAGCGGTGTGGCACTGGGTGCTCGCCGGCATGGTGCTCGCCCTCAGCGGCACGGTTCGAACGCGCGAGTTCGGCAGCAGCGAGGGGGGCGGACGACCGCGACGCCGGCAGCGATCCCGCCCCCGCGAAGTCATCACGGTCGCTGTGACTGCGGCGATCGTGCTGGTCGGCGCCTGGGCGGCCACCGTGCCCTTGCGCGCGGAGCGGGCGGCCGCGGAAGGCGTCGCGCGCATCCAGACCGGCGACCTCGATCGTGGTGGCGAACGCCTCGAGCACGCTGAGCAGCTCATCGGAAGTTCGGGACGCTACCAACAGGAACGAGCCGACGCGCTCGCGACGGTGGGCGAACTCGACGCCGCCCTAGACGCGCACAGCGACGCCCTCGACGCCGACCCGCGCCGCTTCCCCTCGCTCGTGGGCTCCGCGCGGATCGCCGACGAACTCGGCGAGCACGAGCTCGCGGACGAGATGTGGCGCCGGATCATGGAGATCGAGCGAGCCCAGCCCGATCTGGTGGGCGAAGCCGTGGAGCACTGGCTCGACCGGGGCGACGACGAGCGTGCGAACGCGCTGCTCGATCGATCGGCGCGCTTGGGGGTGCTCACTCCGGAGCTTGAAGCGCTCCGCCCCTGAGACGGTGCTCACCGCCGTCCGTGCACGAATGACCGACACGTCGGTGTGGCGGCCCCGCTACGCTCGACCGGGATGGGTGAATCACTGACCCGGCCTTCGTTCGGCTACGAGATCGCGGCGGCGAATCGGCGCAAGGACAACCCGCTCGTCGCAGTGATCGGCAAGCAGGCGGCTCGTCGCGTCCTCGAGTCGCTCGGCGCGCCCGTGCCGCGCCACCACGACGTGCTCGGTTCGCTTCG
Source organism: Egibacter rhizosphaerae (assembly GCF_004322855.1). NCBI lineage: Bacteria > Bacillati > Actinomycetota > Nitriliruptoria > Egibacterales > Egibacteraceae > Egibacter > Egibacter rhizosphaerae. Next base: position 3,248,224 of record NZ_CP036402.1, read on the forward strand.
TGAGGTGACGCCCAGCCATCTCACCGAGCCGCGGGTTCTCAAGCCCGTCAGCGGGTCGAGTTCCCACGGCGTCGCGGCGTTGGTGCCCGACGGGAGCGGTCGGGGCTGGCACGACGTGCTGGCCGGGACGTCGGAGACCTTCGAGGAGCTCATCGCGCGTCTCGAGGGGATCGCGCGGAAGCGTCGCGTCGGCGAACAGTGGCTGGTCGAGGAGCTCCTCCTGCACCCGGACGAGGACCCTCGGCCCGCCAACGACGTGAAGGTCTACGCGTTCCGGGGCGAGATCGGATGCGTGTTGCTGCAGCGAGCGGCCCCTCGGCGCTACCGCTGGTTCGACGCGGACTGGACGCCGGTCGATGTCGGCAAGTACCGAGACCGCATCGACGAGACACTCGCGCCTCAGGATCCCGAAGGTGCGCTCCGCCTGGCGGCTGACATCTCGTCGGCATTGCCGATCCCGTTCATGCGCGTCGACCTGTACGACAGTTCCCGGGGGCTGGTGGTGGGGGAACTGACACCGCTCCCGGGCAAGGCCGACCGCTTCGATCCGGCCTGGGACGAACATCTCGGGACGTTGTACGAGCGCGCGGAGAGTCGACTGCTCACCGACATGCTCGATTGGCGCAAGCACATGCCCCGCCGATCGTGGCGGGCGGTGCGCCACCGCGCCGAGGAGATCCGCACGCAATACCGATAGCCGGCGGCAGGGTCGATGCTGGCGGCCGCATCGGCCGGACGGCGTGGCTACTGCGTTCGCGTCGGCGGAGTGCCGGCCCGCCCCGAGGTTGAGTGCCTGTAGCGAGGACCGGCTACGTGGTCGTTGCCGGACAGTCGGCTGGATCGTCCCCGCACGACTCTATTGAATTTGGTATTGGTAGTTGGTAGAGTAGCGACTCTGTGTAGTCGCTCCCTGCCCGCGGGTCATCCTCGGAGGTCTGTCGTTGTCATACCCACGCCTGGCTGCTCGTGCGTTGCTGCCGCGTCGCGCGCTCGCCGTCCTGCTCGTCCTGGTCCTCGTCGCCAGCCTTGTCGCGGTCCCGCCGTCCACGCCCGCGACTGCCGCGGACACCGTCGGCGTCACCTTCGGACTCGAGGGAGCCGGAGGCGGCAACGAGGGTGGCTCCGGTGGTTGGGCCGCAGGTACCGCCGAGCTCGACATCGGCGACGAGTTCACCGTCGTGGTCGGTGGCGCCGGTGACCAGCAGGCCCAGAGTCCTGGTGATAGCGGCTTCAACGGCGGCGGAGATGCGAGGCTGCAGGGCGACTATGCGGGCGGGCCGATCGGCACAGGCGGCGGCGCGACCGACGTGCGCCTCGACGGCGACGGCCTAGACGAGCGCGTGCTTGTCGCCGGCGGCGGGGGAGGCGGCGCGAGCGACTGGAACACCAGCGCCAGCGGCGGGGACGGGGGCGGCGAGGAAGGAGAGGGCGGCAGCGCCAGCTACGCCACGGGTGGCGGCGGCACCCAGGGGGACGGCGGCGAGGGAGAGGCCAGCTGCGGCGAGTACTGCCCCGATGGTCCGCCCGACGGCGTGTTCGACGACGGCGACCCTGGCCAGGGGGGCGACGTCGACGTGCAGACCGGTGGCAGCTACGCCGCCGGCGGCGGGGGTGGCTGGCACGGCGGCGGGGGCGCCGGCGAGCAGTACCCCAGCGACGACTACGGCGTCGCCGGCGGGGGTGGCTCCGGGCACATCGATGACGACGTGATCTCTGACGGGAGCATGGAGACTGGCGGCGGTGCCGGCGCGGCGAGCGACGGCAGCGCGACGGTGACGCTCGTCTACCCCGGCGGGGCCGAGCAGACCGAGACGTTCGGGCAAGGCGAGCACACGGTCGCCCTGGGGGAGGCCCCGGACGCTCCCACAATCGACGACGCGGGTCTCGGCGAGGTCACCACCGACGAGGCGACGATCGACGTGGCGTGGACCGAGCCCAGTGACACCGGCGACGAGGGCGTGACCAGCTACCGCGTCGAGATCCATCACGCCGGCGACGCTCCCGGTGACGCCGAGCCGCTCGCCGAGACCCAGCCCGACGAGGACGCGGACTCGGCGTCGCTCACCGTCGAGGAGGCCGGGGAGCTGGAAGCCTTCGTGCGCGCCGAGAGCGGGATCGCGCCGGGCGACTGGGATAGCGCAGCGGTCGGTGACGTCGCCCTGTGCCCCACCGCGCCGGTCGACCCTGCCGTGGACGACGTCGCCTGGGACCAGGAGCAGCGCGAGGCGACGGTGAGCTGGGAGCCTCCCGAGTCCGACGGCGGCGACGACCTCCTCGAGTACGTGGTCACCAGCGGCGAGGCCAGCACGACCGTCGGTGCCGGCACACACGCGGCAACCGTTGCGGTGGCCGCAGGCGGCGACACCGTCGAGATCGAGGCGGTGAACGACGTGGTCACCGGTGAGGCAGCCGCGACGACGGTGGACGCGCTGGACGCTCCCGGCAGCGATCTCGACCCGATCGACGCGACCCCGGAGCCCACCGACGGCGCGGTCGATGTGCACCTCGACTGGTCCGAACCGAGCGACTGGGGCGACGGCGAAAGCGCGCCGGCCGGGCACTACCGGGTCGAGCGCGACGGGCAGACGCTGGCCGACGACGTCGACGCGACCGCCACGACCGTGGAGATCGGCGAGACCGACCTCGGCGACACCCATCCAGTCGAGGTCTTCGCGGTCGGGATCCAGGGCGACGACGGCGCGGCCGTGCCCACTGACGCGTCGTTCGGCGGCGCCCCGGACGCGCCGACTGGGCTGGCGGTCACGGACGCACCGGCCTGGGACGTCGATGCGGACGCCTACACCGTCCCCCTCGCGTGGGACGCCTACGAGCCTCCGCAGGACCTGCCGACGGGCACCGAGCTGGTGGCTACCAGCGACGGCGAGGAGGTGGCCCGCGCTGGCGAGGACGACACGGGGGCGACCGCGGTCCTGCCGAGCGATCCGCTGGAGAGCGAAGAGGTCGAGCTGCGCGCGGTCAACCCGTCGGCCGAGAGCGCCCCGGCGACGGCGCACCTGTCCGACCCCGACGCGCCCGAGGCCCCCGACGTCGTCGTCACCGACCAGGAGGTCGTCGACGATGGCGAGCAGGTGCAGGCCACCGTCGAGCTGTCCTGGGACGGTCAGCAGGCGCCCGTCGACGCCTTGGAGGTCGTCGACAGCGACGACGGAGCCGTGCTCGCCGTGCACGACGACCCGGCCGGCGACGCGGGAGAGGCCGGCCTGGTCACCGCGACCCTGACCGCCGACGCGACCGCCTTCCGGGACGCGCAGCTGGCCGACCGTCCCGCGGTCGAGGTCCGGCTGGTCGCCACCGGCGCGGTCGAGGGGGCTGTCGCGGTGGTGCAGGCACAGGAGCTCGAGGGGCCCGACATCGTCGCGGAGATCGATCGAACCGCCTCGCAGCTGGTGGTCGACGCCGCCGCCACCAGCGCCGTGATCCTCGACGAGGTGACGGTCGTTGGTGAAGCGCTCGACGGGGACGCCACGATCGACGAGGTCGCCACGGACCCGGGGGACGAGGCGGTCTTCGACCTCGCCGGAGAGGGGGCGCTGTGGGAGCTCGAGGTGACCGTGGAGACCGCGGCGGGACAGACGACCTCCACCACGGTGGTGGGGCTGACGGGAACGCCACCCGAACCCGAGATCGAGGCCGCGGTGAACGAGCCGGCCTCGCCGCGGTACCACGTCACCGTCGACGCGCCGACCCACTACTACGCCGATGCGGTCGCCGACGCCGTTGACCCCGTGGCGGTGCTCGTGACCCTGGAGCATCCCGACGACGAGGACCCGGTCGACGAAGCGGTCCTCGACGCGGTCGAGGCGCCGGAGACCGTGGCACTGGACACCGGCGAGGTCGATCCCGAGCAGCTGGAGGCACAGGCGGTCGCGGTCTGGACCGACCCCGCCGCCGGCGACACGGTCGACAGCGAGCCCGCCGGCACCAACGTGGTCGAGCGGTCGGCGAATGTCGGGCCCACCATCGAGGTCAACGCCGACGGTGACGAGCCCCGCGCCGACGTGCCCGCAGCTGCGGGCTGCTGGACCGGCGCGGAGACCTCGGACGGCCAGCCCGAGTGCACCTTGCGCGCGGCCATCGAATTCGCCAACGCCACCGCCGACGCCGACCTCGATCCGGTGCAGGAGATCGTCTTGCCGGCCGGGGCAACCATCGTCCCCGACGAGGCGCTCGAGCTCGACGTGGAACAGGAGGTCACGGTCACCGGCGACGAGCGCGACGTGGCGGAGGTCGTCCTCGCCGACGGCGACCTCACGGCGGCCGCGGGGGTCACCCTCGACCGGCTCGACGTCACCGACGGCGTGATCACCAGCGGCGGTGCGGTCGCCACGACCGGCGTCGTGCTCACCAACACGCACCTCATGGCCGACGAGGACCTCACCCTCGAGCGCTCGAGCGCCACCGACGGGTCAGTGACGGGCACCCACGTGGACCTGACCGGCTCGGCGGTCGTGGATGCGGACGTCTCTGCCGAACGGGTGACCGTGGCCGCGAGCACGGTGCGCGGGGGAGCCGTGCACGCCGAGCAGACCATCGTGTCCGGGACGACGTTGGACGGGTGGGAACTGCCCGACGATCCCAACGCGACCGTCGCGATTGCCGGGTCCATCGTCGCGTTGACCGGATGCGGCGCCGCGGAGGTGACCGACGAGGGCGGCAACGCGCGGTTGGGCGGCAACTGCGCTGACGGTCTCGACGGACCCACCGTGGACATTGGCAACCTCGTGCCCGTCGATGCGGAGGCCAACGCCGCTGACGGCCTGTTCCGCCGTGGCGAGGCGCTGGCCCCGGACCCCGACGCCGTTGACCACGGCTCGTTCGACGACCTGTTCGACCGAGCCGACAGCGAAACGTGCCCGAACCGCGACCAGCTCGGGAACCCACCGGCGGGATGGGACTGTGACAGCGGCGCGGTGGAAACCGGTCTCGCCGACCGCGGACAGGACGCCGGCACCGTCGAGGTGACCGTCCTCGATCCGTCGGGAGAGTCCGCGGACGGCGCCTCGGTCACCTTCACCGACACGGGGTCGGGTGACCACCGCGTCACGCACCATGCGGAGCCGGGGGCTGACCACCCGCTCATCTCGACGCTGTCGGTCGCGCCGGCGTCGGTGCCTCCCTCGGTGACCGCGGAGCTGCCTCCCGGGGAAGTGGATCTGCGCCTCCAGGCCGATGGCCTGGCCTCGTCCCGCGACAGCGCCGTGGTGCCCAGTGGCGGTGGAACGACGAGCACTGAGGCGCAGCTCTCGCGCCCCACCCGCCCGAGCCCGACCGAGTTGCAGGTGACAGTCACCGACGCCGGGGAGGCACTCGTCGCGGGCGCGGAGGTCGTCGTCGATGACGGGGCGCTGGCCGGGACGACCGACGAGGAAGGGCTCGTGGCCTGGTCGAGCAGCGATGAGGACGTGCCGACCGGCGACGTTGTCGAGATCGCGGTCACCGCGGACGGCCACCGGGACGCGACCGTGACCGAGGCCGTCGAGGCTCGGGCGACCACCGCGGTCGAGGTCGCGTTGGATCCCGCCGGCACGGAGCGGATCGCCGGGGGCGACCGTGTGGAGACCGCTGCCGAGGTCGCACTGGAAGCGCATCCCGACGGGTCCGATACCGCGGTGGTGGCCACCGGCGCCGAGCCGGCCGATAGCCTCGCAGCAGGTCCGCTCGCCGCCGCAGCCGATGCCCCGTTGCTGCTCACTCGCGGCGACGAGCTGCCGGCGGCCACGAGCGAGGCCCTCGAGGCGCTGGGGGTCACGCAGGTCCTGGTCGTCGGCGGTCCCGACGCCGTGGCGGGCAGCGTCGAGGCTGCCCTGGGTGGGGGCGGCGTGACCGTCGATCGGATCGCGGGACAGGACCGGTTCGACACCGCGGCGCGGGTCGCCGAGGAGGTCACGGCCCGCGGTGGCGCCACCGGTCGGGCGCTGCTCGCGGCGAGCGACCCGGCCGCACCCGAGCGTGGGTGGCCCGATGCCCTCGCGGCAGCGAGCTACGCCGGGATCGACGCGACGCCGATCCTGCTGACCAGGGCCGATGACGTGCCGGACGCGACCCGGGAGGCAGCCGATGGCCGCACGGTCGAGGTCGTCGGCGGCCCGACCGTCGTTTCCGATGACGCGACCGCGGGGCTGGATGTGGCTCGCCGCTTGGCCGGCGCCGACCGGTGGGGGACCACCGTGGCGGTGCTGGACGCAGCCATCGCGGTCGGGGCGGACCCCGACCAGGCGTGGATCGCCACCGGACGCGACTGGCCCGACGGGCTCACCGCCGGTGCGGCAGCCGCGGCCACCGGCGGGGTGCTCGTGCTCGTGGACGGTGGCGATCTCGATGCCTCGGCGGCCACCCGCGAGTGGCTGACCGACCACGCTCCCGACCGGCTGCGCATCACCGGGGGCAGCGAGATCGTCACCCCGACCGTCGTCGAGGCGTTGTCCGGTCGTGAGCCCTGAGGGACGTGACCAGACATGCCGGGACTTGATGGTCAGGGCAGCCGCGGCCCTGGCCGTCGGCTAACGGACGGGGGAGGCGTCGAGGCGTCGTCGCTCCACGATCTCCTCGAGCGCGTCGACGGTCTCTGACGCGACGGCCGCCTTGCCGCCGAGCACCGTCACGGCGTCGAGCGGCCATCCCGCGACGGCGTCGCGGACGGCGGCAGGCGGCGCGCCGTCGGGTTCGACGAGCAGCACCGGCGCGCCGATGGCTGCGGCCGCCGGCACCCCGGCCAGCGCGTCGGCAAATACCCGGCCGGTGGTGACGAAGGCCTCGGTGGACTCATCGAGGGCGTCGGCGATCTCGACGGCGGTCTCGAACCGGTCGTCCCCCGCTCGGCGGTCGACCTCCCCGGGCACGACGAGCTCGACCTCCTCAATGACGTCGGGATCCACCGCGGACGGGCCGCCGAGCACGGTCACCGTTTCGACCTCGAGCGACTCGAGCGCCTCGACGGTGGCTTCGGGCAGCGCGTCCGGCTCGACGAGCAGCACCGGAGCCCCCTCCACGGCCGCGGGCACGCCACCGGCGAGGGCGTCGGCGAACTCCCGGCCCGTGGCGATGTAGGCGTGTTCCGCGGTCTCCTCGAACGTCGTCGTGGCGATCTCGGCAGCGGTCTCGAACCGATCCGCGCCGGCGACGCGCTCGACCTCGGCTTCGGCCTCCAGTTCGTCGGTGACGTCGCCGCTCACCGCTTGCTCTCCGCCCAGCACGGCGATGCGGTCGGGCGCGAGGTCGTCGATGGCGTCCACGGTCGCTTCGGGCAGCCGGTCCGGTCGGGTGAGCAGGACCGGCGCACGGTCGGCGTGGGCCGCCGGCCCGCCAGTGAGGGCGTCGGCGAACTCCTCGCCCGTGGCGACGTAGACGGTGTCGGTGCTGCCCTCGTACGCGTCTCGGGCGATGGTCGCTGCGGTCTCGTAGCGATCGTCACCCGATAGGCGGGAGACCGTGAGTTGCCCGAGGTCCGTCTCGGGTTCCCCCTCGGGGTCCTCCTCGGGCTCCGGGTCGTCGTCCGGCCCGGGGGGCGGGCTCGGCCCCGGCGAGGACTCCGGCTCCTCGGCCTCGACCTCGACGATGGCGTCCCGGGTGAGCCCATGACGGCCCTCGACCTCGACGCTGCTCGACGTCACACCCTCGTAGAGCCCTTCCTCGTCGGAGAGGACGGCCACGTACGTTTCCTCCTCGACGTCGGGGAACACCGCGACCCCATCGACCCCGGTCACGGTTCGCGCGACGACGTCCTGGTCGTCGCGCAGCTCCGCGTCCACGAAGGGCAGAGGGTCGCCCTCGCCGTCCACCACGCGAACGGCCGTGAAGGGTGCCGGCTCGACGACGAGATCTACCGAGTTGGTCGCGGGGACCTCCACGGTCGTGGAGCTCTCCGCCCAGCCAGGTGCCGAGGTCGTGACCTCGTACGTGCCGGCGACCACGCCGTTGAATGTCAAATCGCCGTCGGCATCCACGCCGGCCCGGCCAGCTGCCGTGTCCGTCGCGGTATCACGCAGGCTCACCTGTAGCCCGGTGGGTGCCTGTCCGTCAGGGTCTTCGACGGAGACGTGCAACTCGTGGGTGGGCTCGCCCGCGATCTCGCCCAGGTCCAGCGTCTCGCCTGCCTCCAGCTCGAATCGCTCGGCCGACGCCAGCTCGGGACCGCCAAGCCAGCCCCCGGTCTGTCCGGGAACGAGCGGGTTCGAGAACACGCGGTACTGCCCGGGGGCCAGCCCCTCGACGACGAACGAGCCGTCGGATTCGACCGGTGCGAGGTCCACGCCGTCTGCGTCGTCGAGCACGACGACCTCGCCACCGTCCAGCGGAGCTCCACCGGGATCGGTCAGGGTGCCGGCGATCTCGGCCGGGCCACCCGTCAGTGCCTGCGGCCGGAGCAGGCCCTGACGTGGGGCGGTGTCGAGTTCCACTGGTGCCGTGCCACCCGCCGGACCCAGTCGGTCGCGAATGAGGCTGCGTACCGGCATCCAGTCGGTGGGCCGCTCGGGGGTTCCGCCGTCGAGCAGGACGTGGTGGGCGTCGAGCCCGTGGCCAGAAACGGTGTGCGTGCTGCCTTCGACATGCGGGTGCACGTGGTCGGCTACGGTTACATCGGGCGGCATACACGAGTCCTGCGGGGTGCCCAACGTGTTCACCCGAGTCGCTGAATCCCCGATGCGCCCGAGGTCGCGCTCGACGACGGGCTTCTCGACCTTGGCCAGCGGATCGGCGACGCGCTCGGCGTTCGCGCGTACCTGGACGGTCTGCCGATCGAGCTCGTCGAAGGCCCGGTCGACCCACCACTGATTGAAGCTCGTCAGGCACGACACGACGTCGATCTCCTGGACGGTCGTGGCGGGGTACACCGCGCCGTTGACGGTGATGACCGAGCCGACGAGATCCTCGAAGCGTTCGCACGGGTACCCGTCCGGGGTCGTCTCGCCCTCACAGTCGTCCGCCCGGCTCGCGGCCGCCGAGGCGATGTTCAGGACCTGGCGGCCACCGAGCGAATGGCCGACGAAGTGGAAGCGCAGCCATTCGCCGTGCGCCTCGTACCAGGCGCGGTCGTACTCGATGAGGGCGTCGAGGTACTCCTCACCCGTGCTCCTGATGGCACCGCCGATCCACTCCGAGGGGTCGACCATGTCGAGTAGCCTCGCCGCCTCGCTTGCGGTGCGCTGGAGCTCAGAGACGGTGTCCCGGCGACTGTAGGGCACGGGCTCGAAGATCGGGCCCTCGTCGGTTTGGCGGACGTTCGCGCCGTTGTAGGAGAACTCGAGGATGGTGCGGTTCGGCTCCTCGTACGGTCCCGCTCCGAGGTGGCCGAGCTCGTAGCCGAACTCGGTGAGTTGCCCGACGACACTCTCGAAGTGGGTGTCGTTGGGACGCCCGAAACGCTCGCGCCAGCGCTCGTCGCCTTCCTCCACCCGGGAGAACAGGCCAGCGGCGAGCACCACCACGTCCTCACCCGGGCAATCCGGGCGCAACGTCACCGAGCCCCATTCCCCCCAAGTCCCCAGTTCGTCCTGCGCTCGCGCACGAACCTCGAGGCCCGCGTCGGGCAGATCATCGGCCTGGAAGGTGTCGAGCTGGACCGTGTCCGAGCGGCCGCTGAGGTCCCCGCTCTGTTCCTCCCACTCGGCGATCTCGATCTCGTAGCCGGTGAGGTCGAGGATCTCATCGCTGAACGCCGCCTCGAGTGTCGCCGACCCACCGCACAGGTGGCGCTGCCCGTCGGTGAAGACCAGGCTCGCCGACGGCGAGGTGGGCGTGCTCGTCGCGCCGGCGCGGGACACGGGGTGGAAGAGCTCACGGTCCCCGTCGATCGATGTCGAAACGGCCCACTCGGACGCGCCCTTGTCCTCCTCCCTCGGGATCGCGACGACTCGTTCGCGGACCTCTTCACCGTCGATCCGCTCGTCGGGGAACTGGGTGTTGAGGTCTTCGGTCGAGTACAGCTCGTAGTCGTCGGCGCCCCGGACCTCGTCCCAGGCGAGGACGACGTGCTCGCGGCGGGAGAACGTCCGCAGGTCGTACGTCTCGGCAGGTGGACGCATGGGTTCCACCGTCGAGATGTCGGCATCTGGGATCTCGGAACCGGCCACCTCGCTCACGTACGACTCGTGCTCCACGATCTCGCCGCTCACGGCCGGCACGAGCGTCGCGGTCGGTGCCCACACCTGCTCGCCGGCCGGGATCGTGCCGAGCCGCAACTCGCGGGGCTGCCGCGGCTGGTAGACCGCGTTCTCGGTCTCCTCGAGCAGGGTGATCTGCGTGTTGTAGACGTCGATGTCGGCGACGTTCTCGAAGCCGAGCCGCAGGCCCATCGGGTTGCGGGTCCAGACGGCCTCGTCGGGCTCCACGAGCAGTTGGAGCGCGTCGGCGCCCCACACGTGCAACGGCTCCTCGGCGCGGGCGACGACGTCGACCGTGGCCCCCAGCGGATCGAGCACCCCGGTCGCGGTCGCCTCGAGGTCGTAGTGACCCGAGGCGTCACCGCGCACGACCCAGTTGGCGGTGCGCTGCTCGCCCCCAGGGATGTCGCCCATCTCGACCGTCGACGACTGCCCGCCTGCGATCGGCGCGAGGCTCAGGCCTTCCGGCAGCGGCAGCCGCGCGGTCATGTCCTTGGCCTCGAAGCCCGCGGGCGCGAGGTTCAGGACGGTGAACTCGACGTCGAAGAACTCCTTGAGGAAGCGGCCCTCGATCGGGATGACGATGTAGGTCAGGTGGGGCTCGCGCGAGCTGCCGGGTTGGCCGCTGCCGGTGCTGCCGAACCGCATGACGTGCTGGTAGCCCCCGATGGTCCTCGAGCAGCGGTCCTGCTCGCACGTCCAGTCGGGGAGATCCCAGTCGAAAACCCCGCCGGCCCCGCCGAAGACCACGTTGCCGCCGACGTCGAACCCTCGGACGCGCAGGTTGATGTCGGCCTGCCAGACGTGCTGGTTCTCCGGGTCGTTCGGGTCGAGACCGTGCTCCTCGATCTCGCTCTCGTCGAGGCGCTCGGCGTCGACCTCGCCCTCGAGGGGCTCGCCCGCCTCGAGATCGATGGTGACCTCACCGCGGCCGTCGTCGGCGACCTCGGCCTCGGCGACGTCGGGCAGGAACTCGTCGGTGCCGGTGTAGACGACGACCTCCCCTGGCGGCAGCCCGCGCAGCACGGCCTCGCCGTCGTCGTCCGTGGTCGCGTTGCGTTGGGTGCCGTCGGCCTCCTCGACGACGACCGGAGCGCCCTCGAGCGCCTGCCCCTCGCCGAGCACCTCCACGACGAGCCCCTCGGGCGCGGGATCGAGGGCCTCGACGGTGATCTCGTCGGTGTCGACTCCGACGGCGGTCTCGACCGTGAGGACGACGTCGTATGTTCCGGGCTCGTCGAACGTGTGGGTGACGGTCTCCCCCTCGGCGGAGTGGCCGTCGCCGAACTCCCAGGCGTAGTCGGCGATGGTGGGGCCCGGCGTCGACGCCGAGCCATCGAGTGTGAGCTCGGCTCCGGCGTCGACTGCCCGGTCGTCACCCCCGCGAGCGACCAGCGAATCGGGGTCGGCGACCTCGACGGTCACGACGGTGCTCGCGGCGTTGCCGTCGTCGTCCTCGGCGGTCAGGCGCACGGGGTAGCTGCCCGCCTCCTCGAAGGTGTGGGTCACCTGCTCGGAATCCTGCCCCTCCGTGGGGTCGCTCCCGTCGCTGGTGTCGAGCACCCACGGGGCTTCCGCGGTGGAGCCCTCGATCGTGATGTCGAACTCGACCTCGTGGGGCGCCAACCCGCCGGTGGGGGAGGCCGTGAGGCTCGGCTCCGGGGGATCCGTGTCCACGGCCTCGACCGTCACCTCGACGGGGTCGCTCTCGCTCGGCTCGTACGCGCTGCTCCCGGCGTACTCGGCGACGAGCTCGTGGGTGCCGACCGCCAACTCGGTGGTCTCGACGCTGAGCGCGCCGCCATCGAGGTCGCCCGTCGCGACCGGTTCGTCCGGGACGGCGACGATCTCGAGCTCGCCCTCCGCGGTGCCGCCGCCGGGTGCATCGACCTCGACCACCGCGTCGAGGTCGATGGGGTCACCCTCCCCGACGGTGCGCGGCGTCGCGCTCAGGGTGGTCGCGGTAGCCGCGGGCTCGACGGTCAGTGTCCGGTCGTCCTCGCTGTCGACGAACTCGGCGGGACCCTCGTAGCGTGCGACCACCGTCGGGGTGCCCGGCGGGAGCTCCGACGTCGTCACGCTCGCCTCGCCTTGCGAGTCAACGTCCGCCTCACCGAGCGGGTCGGTCACGTTCGCGTCGACGCGCTCGAACGTGACCGAACCCTCGGTGACGGCGGTGCGTTCCGCGCCGATGGCGGCGGTGAGCTCGACCTCCTCGCCGGTGACGGGCTCGATGGGCTCGACGGTCAGCTCCGTCTGGGTCGTAGCCGGGACGACGTCGATCGACGCGGTGTCGTCACTGGGGCCGGTGAGGTCGTCACCCGCGTACGCGGCCTCGATGTCGTGCTGACCGAGGTCGAGGCCGTCGATCTCGGCGGTCGCGACGCCGTCCTCCGGGGCGACCGTGGTCGCGTCGCCGTCCCACTCGAACACCACGGACCCGGCGGGCTCGATCGGCTCGCTGGCGTCGACCTCCACGGCCGCCGTCGCGGTCACCGATCGCCCGAAGGGCGCCTCGTCGGCCGGCTCGAGCGTCAGCCCGGTCGTGGTGGGCGCGCGGACGGTCACGGCGACGGGATCACTGTCGCCACCGAGGAGCCGGTCGCTGCCCGGGTAGCTCGCGACGAGCTCATGCTCACCCACCGGCAGGTCGTCGACGGTCACCGAGGCGGTGCCGCCGTCGAGCTCGACGCTCGTGACGTCGGTCGCGCCGTCGCCGCGAGTGATCGTCACCTCGCCGGCGGGTGTGCCGGCGCCGGGGTCGTCGACGGTGACGTCGGCGTCGAGGGCGAGGTCGTCGCCGGCCTCGATCGTGCTGGCGTCCGCGTCGAGGTTGACGCTCGTCGAGGCCGGCTCGACGGTCACCGGGTCGGAGGCCTCGCTCGGCATGAACGTGTCGGTGCCCTCGTAGCTCGCGGTGACCTCAACGGTGTCGACCGGCAGCTCATCGACGGTGATCTCCGCGACGCCCTGGGAGTTGAGGCCGGAGGTGTCCAGGGTCGTAGGGCCGTCGCCGAGGTCGGCGGTGAACGTCACCGTCCCGCTGATGACCGGCTCCCCGTCGGCCCCGACAGTCACCGACAGCGTCACCGTCTCGCCGGCCACCGGAGCGTCCGGGCTCGACGCCAGCGCGGTCTCGGTCGGTGCCCGCACCTGCACGGCCACCGGCTCGCTGACCGCGGGGGCGTAGGCGTCGCTGCCCTGGTACTCCACCGCGAGGTCGTAGCCCCCCGGCTCGAGCTCGGGGGCGAGCGTTGCGGTCCCGTCCCCCTCGAGGGTTCCGGTGACGAGCGCCTGCTCGTCGTCGACCTCGACCACTGCGACTTCGCCCGCCGGGGTGCCGGCGCCGGGCGGCGCCGCGCTGACGGCCGCATCGAGCACCGCTTCCTGTCCCGCGTCGACGACGTGATCGTCGGTGGTCACCGTGACCTCGGTCTCTGCTGCGCCGACGTCGATGGTCGTCGAGTCCTCGCTGTCGCTGAATCCCTCGCCCCCCGAGAACGCGGCTGTGATCTCGTGCGCCCCGGTGGGCAGCACCCGATCGACCTCGAGCGTGGCCGCGCCGTCGTCGGCGTCGACCGGTGCCCCGCCGAGCACCGGGTCCTCCAATCCCGCAGCCGAGAACGTGACGTCGCCCTCGGGTATCGTCGCTTCGACCTCGTCGTCGGTGACCACTGCAGTGAGCGTGAACGGCTCGCCGGTCACCACCTGCGACGGCGCCTCGAGCGTCGTGGTGGTCGCGGTAGGTGGCTGCTCGTGGGCCGAGATCTCGACGACGGCGCTCGCCTCCTGCCCGTCCGGGTCGGTCGCGGTCACCGTCGCGGTGGCGACGTCGGGCTCGTCGAAGGTGACGGTCGCGGTGATCGGATCGGCGGGCAGGCTGACCTCGCCCGAGCTCGGCGTGACGGTGGGTGCCGGCGCGTCGCCGTTCGTCCCCAACACCTCGATCTCCCAGTCGAGATCGGCCTCGGGCTGGTCGGTGTGGGCGAGCTCGATGGTCAGCTCGCTGTCGAGCGGTGCGACGCCCTCGTCGGGAGCGGCCTCCACGTCGACCAGCGGGCCGGGCTCACCGGCCAGGGTGAAGACGATGGGCAGGTCGACGTCGGCCTCGCCGTCCGTGTCGATCGTCACCGGCTCGGCCTGGCCGTCGACCTCGACCGCGAAGGCGCCCTCGGGGAGGTCGAAGCCGGCGACGCCGTCGTCGGGGGGAGCCAGCATCCGGTTGGTGACGTAGGCGTCGCCGTCGTCCACGATCGTGACGTCGGCGTGGTCGATGGGCGTTCCATCGGTGTCGAGGACCTCGACCACAAGGTTGCGCTCGGCGATCTCGAGGTCGACCGTCACTGGCTCGGCCTCGCCGGCCTCGACGGTGACGTCGATCCCCGCGGAGGCTCCCCACAGCGGGTCGATGTACTCGGCTCGCACCTCGTACTCCCCGTCCGGCAGCGTGAGCGCGTAGTCGCCGGTGCTGGGGTGCGCCTGGGTCTGTGCGACCTCCGCGCCGGTGTCGGCGTCGTGGGCGAGCACTCGCGGAGCGTCGCCAACGAGATGCGCGTCGAACGGGTCGCTGACGGTTCCGGTCACCGTCGCCGGGCCCACCCCGATCGTGAGCGGCATCTCGGGGGCGATGACGTCGGTGCCGTCGACCTCGAGCTCGACCGGATCTGTGGGTGCGAGGGGTGTGCCACTGGTCGGCGTCGCGACCAGCTCGACGGCCGCTTCGTCGACGAGGAGTGCGAAGTAGCCCTCGTCGTCGACGGAGCCCTGTTCGAGCTGCGAGCCCTCGTCGTCGTGGACCCGCACGGTCATGTTCGACAGCTCGTCCCCGTCGGCACCATCGACGGCGTGCAACTGCCCGTGGACGTTCGCGGGCACGAGGTCGAGGTGGATCGGTGGCGCGGGCGTCACCTCGCCACCGTCGACCTCGATCTCGACGCTCGTGTCCTCGCCAACGACGTCTTCGTGCTCGAACTCGCTGACCCACGGCTGCAGGCGGTAAGTGCCATCGGGCAGCGCCAGCCCGAAGTGGCCTTCGTCGTCGGTCCTCCCGTGGCCGTCGGGATGCGGCTCGAAGCTCTCGGTCTGCTCGTTGTACACCTCGGCCTCGACCTCGACATCGGCGAGCGGCTCCCGGTCGCTGCTGCGCACCAGGCCGTGGACGTTCGCGTCGGGGATCTCGAGCTCGACGGGCATCTCCGGCTCAACGTCGGCCCCGTCCACCTCGACGGTCACGGGGTCGCTGTCGCCCATCGGCGAGTCGAACGGGGCGAAGGCCTGCAGCTGGTAGTCACCGTCGCGTGGGGTGAACGCGAACGCGCCGTCGTCCTCGGTGGAGACCCCCATGACCGGGTCGTCCTCCCCGGCCCTGATGAGCTCGACGAAGAAACCTTCGAGCGGCGCGCCGCCCGTGTCGACGACCGTGCCGCGAACCGGAGCCTCGTCGAGGAGCGCGAGGTCGTGCGGCGCGGGTGGGTCCACCCCGTCCCCCTCGACCGAGACGGCCACGGGTGCACTGGGGACGGCGTTCTCCGCGAGGTCGCTGTAGGGCATGGCCTGTAGCACGTAGTCGGCGTCCGGTGGCGACGCGACGAAGCGCCCCGTGCGGTCGACGTCGAGGTCGGTGTGGAGTTGGGGGTCAAGGCCCTCCTCGTGGAGCTGTACGCTTACGTGGTCTCCGGCAACATCGCCATCGGGGGTCTCGACGGTGCCGTGGAGCAAGGGCTCGTCGACTGGCTCCTCGACGTCCGCGGGGGTCGCCTCGCCGTCCTCGACGGTGACCGTCACCCAGCGGGTCGCATCCCCCCACACGAAGCCGTCCTCGTCGGCGAGCCGCTCCTTGGCGTAGAGCAGATGCGTGCCGTCGGGCAGCCTCAGTTCGACGTCCTGGAACGATGTTAGGTCGTGGTGCACACGGGAGAACGTTGGATCGGCGGTGTCGACCGGCAGTGCCCGGACGGTCCCGGCAGCGTCGCTGGCGGTCCCGCTCACCGAGAGCGTGACGTTCGGTGCCTGCAGCTGGAGTTCGATCGTCGCGGGGGCGTCGACGAGGTCCCCTTCGGCGACGCTGAACGTGGTCGCAGCGGAGCGCAGCAATTCCCCCGGGCCCCCGCCTTCGCCGACGACGGTCCAGTCGGCGTCGGCCTCGAGATCCACCTCGACGTCGAACGTCCCGTCCGCGACGTCGTGGATCGTGTCGCTGCGCCGGTCGCTACCGTCCCCGTGGTCGATCTCTTGGACCACGCGGATCTGCGAGTGCGCCGGTGTCTCGCCATCGCGATCGACCAGCGTGCCCGAGAGCGTGACCTCGTCGGCGCTCGCGCTGCTCATCCCCGCGGTGAGCAGCGCGCCGGCCGCCAACCCTGCCGCCGCGCTGAGCCGTCGCCGCGTGTTCCCCTGCGCCATTCGAACTCCTGTTCCGCTAACGGACGGTGGGCCGTCACGGTGTCGCGTCGATGACACGAGGGCTCGGCGCTGCGATCGACGAGCCCCGCGACCAAGCGATCGTCGTGACGGCCAGGAGGGCGCGCATGGGGGGTAGTACGGGATCCTCGGCGGGGCCGCCGCGCTCGCGAGCGCGCCCTACCTCGGCGAGGCGCCCGCCCCGCTGACGGTGACCGGGTCCTTGCCCCGGGCGACGGGATCGACGTGGCAGCGGCCGACGTCCAGGCCGCCGACGACCTCGTTGTCGCACCGACGAAGCGAGCTCGGATAGGCTGCTCGAGAATCTCCCAACGCTCGACCGCGACCTGGCAGACGGTGCGTTCGTCGGCTTCGAGGGACCCTGACCGTCCAGTTCGGGGAGCCGGTCGTCGCCGAGGGCGACCGGCTCGACCGTCTGGCCGCCGAGCAGCGCGCCCGCGCCGCGGTCGAGCGCGTCCGCCGAGAGCTGGAGGCCGCCGGAGCATGATCACCGCGCCCCCACGCCACCCGATTCCGACTCACTAGCCGCAAGGGCGGTGAAGAGCGGGGTAACTCGGCAACACCGTCGGCCGGTGGGGCAGCGGTCGTTACCGGTCCACGCAGGGCGCTCGAGCCGGACAACGGCGACCTCGGGCTCGGCTGCTAGACACTGCGGTTAACTCGATCTGGGCACGGTCGATGGTGACGGGCGGGATCCCGAAGGTGGTCGAGACACGTACTCGGGGGAGGCCAATGCGAACGAGGCAGCGGGGAACGCGGGCGCTGGGGGTCCTCATCGGAGCGATCGCCCTGACGTTGGTAGGCGTGCCCGACGAGGTGCGCGCGGACGACGAGACGCCCGGCGACCGGAACGATTGGCTCGGCGCCTTGAACGCCTTCCGGGCGGCCGGGGGTCTCGACCCGGTCGAGGAGGAGCCTGCCTGGTTGGATTCCCTCGAGGCGGGCGGGCGCTACGTGGTGGAGGAGAACCACTTCACCCACTACCCCGACGAGGACAGCGAGTACTACTCGGAGGCGGCCGCCGAGGGGCTTCACAGCAACCTCATCACGCCGGCGCGCTCGCCGGCGACGAGCATCGAAGGGTGGATCGGCTCGCCGGGGCACGCCGCGAACGCCCTGCACCCGACCTTGGAGCGGGTCGCCTACCTGGGGTACAAGGACGAGGACAGCGCCGACATCACGAGCGTGGCGCTGCTCGACGTCATGCGCGGTCGCGACGGCTCGCCGCCGGGCGAGCCGCTGCTGTGGCCGGCCGACGAGGCTCGGGTGCCGCTGCGCGACTCGGGGGACTCGTGGAAGCTCGATGGCTGCGAGAGCGAGGGCTTCTTCGCGGTGGTGTACCCGTCCGGCGACGGTGAGGCCGACGTCGCCTCCACCTCGTGGGTCGATGCGGACGGCGAGGAGGTGGCGCACTGCGCCACCCGCGACCTGCTCGATATCGACGGCGGGCCTCGCGGGGAGTGGCCGAGCGCGGCGTTCGTCGGCACCGAGGAGCCGCTCGAGTTCGGTCGCGAGTACGAGCTCGAGGTCCGGCTCGAATCGGGGGAGGAGCTGTCCTCAACGTTCGAGATCGCGTGGCCCTCCGAGGTGGACGGCTACCCGGCGCCGTTCCCCAAGCCGAAGTGGGCCGAGCCCGAAGCCGAGCTCGAGGTGCGCGAGCGTGAACCGGACGCCGTCGTGGTCGAGCGCCCGGACGTCGAGGGCCTTCGCGGCCTCGAGGTCGTCGTCGACGGAGAGGCGCGGCGCGCTCCCTTCGTCCTTGACGATATCTCGATCAGCGGGCTCGAACCCGATACCGAGCACCACATCGAGCTGGTCGCGCTGGCCGAGGACGGCAGCCCGGTGCCCGGTCCCGCCGGCAGCGTGACGACGCCGCCCGAGCCGGAGACGCACCGGCACGCCGCCGAGGAGCGGGTCGGGACCGCCCTCGAGGTTGCCGACGAGGCGTTCCCCGACGGTGCCGACACGGTCGTGCTCGTCAGTGGTGAGGACGCTGCGGACGCGCTCGCTGCTACGCCGTTGGCGGCCGCGGTGGACGCGCCGCTGCTGCTGACCCGCGCGGGCTCCGACGGGACCCTCGAGCCGGCGGTGCGCGATGCGGTCGAAGCGCTCGGCGCTGATGAGGCGCTGGTGGT
Organism: Egibacter rhizosphaerae; assembly: GCF_004322855.1. NCBI lineage: Bacteria > Bacillati > Actinomycetota > Nitriliruptoria > Egibacterales > Egibacteraceae > Egibacter > Egibacter rhizosphaerae. The sequence continues at coordinate 3,266,900 of NZ_CP036402.1, forward strand.
CGGGGGCGATGCGGTCGTCGGGCCGTCCGTGGTCGACAACCTCGACGCGGCCGGGCTCGACGTCGCCCGACTCGCGGGCTCCGACCGGTTCGCGACGGCCGCCCTGGTCGCCGACGAGGTCGCCGACCGCGGCGGCTCGACCGACGACGCGCTCCTCGCCGCCAGCGACCCCGGCGACCCGGACGCGGGCTGGCCAGACGTGCTCGGCGCGGGTCCCTACGCGGCGCTCGACGAGCCCACGCCGATCCTGCTCACCGCGCCTGAGCGCCTACCCGACGCCACACGCGAGGCCGTGGCCGATCGCGGCACGGTCGAGGTCGTCGGGGGCACCGGCGTCGTCGACGAGGGCGTTGCTGCCGAGCTCACCGCTCTGGGCGCCGACGTGACGCGCCTGGCGGGCGCGGACCGCTACGAGACCAACCGCCACCTCGTCGAGGCTGCGATCGCCGCTGGCGCTGACGGGGACGTCGTGTGGCTGGCCAGTGGCAACGGATTCGCCGACGGCCTCGCCGCGGGCGCTGCTGCGGCCCAGACCGGCGGCGTGGTGGCGCTCGTCCAGGGCGACGAGCCGAGCTGGACCGGCGCGACCCGCCAGTGGCTACTCGACGAGGAACCCCAGGCTGTTCACGTCGTGGGCGGCCCCACTGCCGTGGCACCCGAACTCGTCGATGCCTTGCGGCCCGACCGTCCGTAGTAGCCGTTCGCCTCGACGGCGGGCCCTTCCTCGCCGGATGCCGCCGGCGCTGAGGCTCCACCGAGCACCGGGCCTGCGCCGAGCTGCTGGCCCACACTCGCGGCCCCGTGGTCGTCGACGGCAGCATCACCAGCCACCCGCCCGATCCGCGCGTGCACGGCGTCATCAAGACCCACACCGGCCGCTGGCTGGACGACGAGAGCGTGCTCTACCAGCTGCGTGGCGAGCAGCGCACCGGCGCGTTCCGAACGGTCGATTGTCGATCTCTACCGGCTGCGCCACCTCGAAGGCCTCGAACTCGCTCGCGAGGCGCTGCGAGCGTGGCTGCGGCGCCCCGGTGCGCAGCCCGCCGCGTTGCTCGAGCTCGCCGGTGCCTTCCCCGCCGCCGGCGGGCAGCTGCGCGCTGACCTTGAGGTGCTGTTGTGAGCCGCCACGATCCCAGCGGCGCCCTGCGCCAGTACCGTGCGCTGCAGCGCCACGCCCGCGCCAGCGGCCGGCCCACCGCCGAGTTGCTGCAGCTGTAGCCCAAGCCATCCGCGAGGACGACGTCTACGCCGGCGTGCGTGTCTCCCTCGACGCCGGACTGGCGACCGCGCAGCTCAAACTCAAGGTCGACGTCAACGTCGGCGATCCCATCTGGCCCGACCCGCATGCCGCCCGGCTGAGCCGACGCCATCTGACAGCGGCTGACCCGACGGGCAGCACCACCCAAGCCCCTGTGGCCGTCACCCGACGGCCACAGGCCTCCCAGCGGTGATGGTTGCCCGAACCGGACCCTTGGGGGTACGGTTTCGGAAACCGGTCGTCTATAGATGCGGTTCCTGTAATATCGAGCGGATGATGGCATGCAGGACCTTCGCGACGTGATGCCGCTTGCTGATGCCGCCGGCCGGCTGGCCATGCCTGCGGCCAAGCTGCGGGGCCGCATCCGCGCCGGCGAGTTGGCCGCACGGCGCCAGGCCGGCCGGTGGATGGTGCCGGTCAGCGAAGTGCGGCGCCTCGAAGGGCTGCCACGCCCCGAGGGGCGGCCCTACTCGCCTGAGGCAGCCTGGGCGATGCTGACGATGCTTTCCGGCCATCCGGTTGCGCTGGCGCCCCCTCGCCGGTCGCAGCTGCGCCGCCATCTTCGTGAGCGCGGTATCGATGAGCTGGCCGGACGGCTGCGCCGACGAGCCAGCCGACGGCCGGGGTTCGTCCACCCCTCCAAGCTCGACGCCCTGGCCAGCGATCCGCGTACGGTGGTCACCGGTTGGGCCGGCGCCGAGCAAGTGGGCGCGCCGCTGCGCTCGACCCAGTCCGAGCCGACCGAGGTCTATGTCCATCAGCCCGACCTCGAGGCCCTGCTGGTCGACTACGCCGTCGCCGACGCCGTGGAGGTCGCCAACGTCGTGCTGCAGGTGGTCGCCGACCGGCTGGTGATCCCACAGCAGCAGGGCACCGCGACGGCGCCGGTCGTCGGGCTCGATCTTCTCGAGTCCGGAGACCCTCGTGGGCGGCAGGCCGGGCACGGCATGTTCGCCGACGCGGTGGCAGCCTTCCGTGAGCGCTGAGCTGTTGTACGCCCACGCCCCCGTGTGCCTGCCGGCCGACGGGCCCACCACAGCGCTTTGGGAGGCCCTGGTCGACCTCGCCGATGCCCGACCGGACGGGTGGACGCTCATCGGCGCGTTGATGGTCAGTCTCCACGAGCACGAGGCCCGACAGCCAAGCGCACGGCTCACGGCCGACGCCGACGCGGTCGTCGACGTGCGCGGGGCCACCAGCGGTCCGCGAACCCTCGCCGAGACCCTGCTCGGCCAGGGCTGGCAACTCTACGACGCCGACGTGGACATCAACCAGGTCGGCTACATCTTCCGCCGCGGTGACCTCGCGTTCGACCTCACCGTGTACGCCCTCGTAGGCCGCGCCCTCGCGGATGTGCTCCAGCCCCAGCCCAGAGGGCTCGAAGGCCACGCCGTCGTCAGCGTCGACCTCGCAGACGTTGCGTACCCAATCCCGCGACGGCGTCGAGGTCGTTGGCACCCCCGACCCGGCATGCGCCAGCCGGTACAGGAACCGCTCCAACACGTACAGCTGGAACAGCTCATCGGTCGCGCGTCCCTCCCGGCGGGCCAGGTTGCGCAGGTCGTTGTACACGCGGCCGGCGGTGGTATCGCGGCGCGGCTGCGGACTCACGCCTGCAACACCTCCAGGGCCTCCGCGGCCGGGGTCGCACACCGCAACGCCCGAGCGGTGCTCATGACCTCGCCCGCGGCGGCGCGGCGGTGTCCCAGCAAGTGTCGCAACGCTCCGTAGGCGAGGTCGGTGCCGATCTGGTGACGCAGCCGCAGCGCATCCACCACTGAGCGCACCGCCCCGTAGACAGCCACGAACTCCCCCGGCGCGACCTCGAGGGACTCCTGCCCGACCCCGAACGTGTCCGCGTCGAACACGTGCACCCGCACCGGCGGATACGAGATCTGCGGCCTAGCCCGAGGCGGCGGCTGCGGTGCCGCGACGGGTCAGCGGTAGTCTGTGGGTATGAGCGAGACGCGCACACCGATACCGATCGACTCGGCGCTGTATGAGCGTGCGGCGCTCGCGGCTGCCGAGGATGGCGTCGACGCCTCGGAGCTGGTGGAGGAGGCGCTGCGTCGGACGCTCGCGATTCGTGCGTTGGGTCGCCTGCAGGACGGCAGCTCATGGCGGGAGCGTCCCGAGGACGAGGTCATGCGCATGGTGGTGGGCGAGCAGGCGGCCGCTCGGGACGAGCGCGGTCGCGCGTCCTGACACCCTCCTTGGCACGCCACTCGTCCTTGCCGAGCAGTTGGTGGGCTCGCGCAGGGATTGCGCCGTCAGCGACCGCTGAGTATGTTGTGGGTTACAGGTGTTACATCCATGGTGGGGGCCCGTGGATAGGCATCGATGGTGGAAGGTGCTGGTATGGCAGTGACGTTGAAGGCAGAGGAGGTCGGGCAGACCACAGAGCTGTTCGAGGAGATCCTCACCTCGCCAGAGGTCCGGCTCGTCGATGCTCACGGCCACGAGGCGGTGCTCTCGCCGCACGTCGCAGGCTTCTTGCGTGCGGCGGTCGTTGCCGCCTCCAGCGGGAACGCGCTGCTGTTCAGTGAGGACGACACGATGTCGCCCGCCGAGGCGGCACAGGTGCTGGGCGTGTCGCGACCGATGGTGTACCGCTACATCAAGGACGGTCTCCTCGAGGACCGGCCCGTCAACACCTACCACCGCATCCCTGCGGCGTCGGTACACGAGCTCGCAGAGCAGCGGCGCGGCGCAGCCGAGCGCAGCGCCCAACTGCTGCGCGACGACCCCGATCACCCCCGGGTCGCGGCGGCCCGAGCGCGTGCTCGCGCTCGTCGCGCCGACCGCGACGCGTGACCGAACCGTTCCCAGCGGTCGGCGACGCACCCTGGGAGCTGCGGTTCACCCGACGGGCCCTGTCAGACGTCGGTGCGCCGGCCGCGCGTCAGCATCCCGGCGACATTCAGGCGGTGCGCAGAGTCGCGACCTACCAGCGCGTCATCGACGACTTCGTCCAAAAGCGCGCGGAGCACCCACAGGCGCCCGGCGATCCGCTGCACGGTCTCGGCCGGCCCGACATCATCAGCCTGCACAGCGCCGCGGGCGGGCGAGCTGCCACGTGGTACGACCGCGCGACCGCAGTCGTCTGGAAGGGGTAGGCAGAAGGCGGGACCGGTGGAAGGGCGCCTACTGGTCCGCCGCGCTTGGACCATTGCACTTGCGTTTTGCTTGCGGTACTGTGCTGGCCAGGAGGTGCCCCATGAGCGCGAACGCCACCTACGACCCGGACGAAGTCGCCCGCGAACTAATCGAGTCGTACCCCGACGGGGCGCGTGACATCGCCGCCCGCGTCCTCGACCGCACGTCCAGCCAGCCGCGCGTCGACGCGCTGCGGCGACTGCTGTCGGTGTGGGACGTCTCACGGGCGGAGGCTGCCGCGATGTTCGGCGTGTCGCGGCAAGCGTTGAGCCAGTGGGTGGACCACGGTGACGTGCCCGCCGACCGCGCCGACCGGCTGGCGACCCTGTCGGCCGCCACCGATCTGCTCGAGCATTACGTGAAGGTCGACCGGATCCCGGCCGTGGTGCGCCGACCCGCCGAGGACCTCGGCGGTGAGAGCCTGCTGCAGCTCGCGGTGGACGGCCGGGCCGACGAGGCGCTGCGGTACGCGCGAGACTTGTTCGACATCGCCCGCTGGCAATCGTGAGAAGCGTGTCATGGCCACCGGGCTCGCGGTGGCTGCGGCTGGCGGACCCGTCGTGGGACGACCCGTTGGACGCGACGTTCGCTGCCCGCTTCGGCGGCCGGTGGACGCCGGTGGGCGGCGAGCCCACGCTGTACCTGTGCGCCGACGCGCCGACGGCGTGGCGCATTGTGACCGCGCGGCTCGCGTCGTCGCCAGTCAATGTTGAGGACGTACGCGACGAAGCGGGCCCCGACCTGGTCGACGTGGAACTGGCGCCACCGGTGACCGCGATCGACGCGGCGAGCAACGAAGGGCTGGTCGCGGCCGGGCTGCCGACGTCGTACCCGCTGGACGGGGTGGATGGTGACGTGGTCGGCCACACCGACTGTCGGCCGGTGGGCGCGGCCGCTGCGGCCGACGAGTTCGACGGGGTGTACGCGCGGTCGGCCGCCACCCGAGACGGGCGCGGCCGAGAGCTCGCCTGGTTCCCCAAGCGGCGCGCGGCGCGGTTGAGGGCGCGCTCCCCGTTCACCGTCTGGTCGCGTCAGTAGGCAACGGTGCAGGAAGGTGAGCGCCGACGCGGCGAGGCCCGATCAGTCGGCGCCCCTCCACCGGTCCCGCTTTCTGCCTACCTCTTTCGTGTGGTTCCTCGGATTCACGCCCGAGCACGACTACACCCTCTTCGAGAGACGCGCCGAGGTGGGCCACCTGCTTCCAGACGAGGACGACGAAGTCCAACTCGAACTCGAACGGGAGCAGCTCGACTTCGAAAGCCGCATTCGTCCGGGGGTGCTGGAACTGGTGCGCCGGGCTGTCGCCGCGCCGATGGTGCCCCACCGCGGCACAGTCGGAGGTCTTCTCCGCGTGGAGCTTTCGGTGGCGGTAGTGCATGACGGCGGCGAAGCGGTTGGCGACGTCTGGCTCATCGTTCACCTGCCCCTGCAACCCGACGCCGCACAGGTGCCGGGATGGCCGGGTTCCGACCTCCTCACCACGGTGGCGGGAGTGATCGGCGCGGGCGACCTCGACTACGACTCGCAGGTGCCCACCGAGGACGGCTGGCGACCGTTGGACCCTGAGACGGAGCTCGGCATCGTCGTTCGCAACGTCGAGCTGGCAAGCAGGACGTAGCTGCAGGCGACGCTGCCAACCGTGAGCACACCCGCCCGCCGAGGGTCTCACCAGCACCCAGACGTTTGACGTCACCCCCGACGACGAGGCCACCAACCCGACCAGCGACGATCGTGACTACGCCGCGAGCGGCATCGATGCCGACAGCGACGTCGAGGTCGCGCTCGCCGACGCCGACGACGTCACCGTCGAGGACAACACCGTGAGCTTCGGCGACGACGGCGACGGCAACGCCGACTTCAGCGACACCGACGCCTACATCTCCGAGTCCGGCGGTGTGAGCCAGCGCAGTGGCTGCGTGCCCGCAACCGACTGCTGGACGGACGCCGGCCGCTGGACGCGCTGGCCGAGGGCGATGCCGACGCGGTGCGCGAGGCCGCGGACGCCTTCGACGCGGGCAGCTACGTCTAGCCTGCTGCGGGGGTGGGCGTCGAGGGCGGGGACGTCGGCGCGCGGGGAAGCGGCTGCGTCTCGCCGCTGGCGCAGCACCCACGTGCGCTCGGCAGCTCGCCGGGGCGCGCTGCCCGGGCTCCAGTCAGCGGGCCAAGGAGCCGACCCTTCCTCGTAGGCAGCTCGCACTGCTGCATGTCCAGCTCCGAGGGGCACGTGATGGACCACCGCACCTGCATCCACTGTGACCGACCGGTGTACGAGCCCCTGGTCCGTGCCTCGAGGGGCGAGACCGACAACCGGCTGCGGCACCGCGACAGCGACGACATCGAGTGCTATCCCAAGCACCGCTACCCGGTGGCCGAAACCGAACACGCCAGACACGCGAAGGAACGCGAGGACACAAAGGCTCGCGCCGACGAGCGGCTGAATCGGGTGATGCACGGGCTGACCTTCGGCGGGTTCGGCGCGACCGGGGGCGCGCTCACCAGCGCCATGCTCTTCTCGTCGTTCGATCCCCCGGCGTGGCCGATCGCTCTGGGCGCGATCATCGGTGCGCTGTACGGCGCGACTTCGCCGGGCTGACGGAGCCAGCCACACACGCGATCCCCCTGCGGCACCGCCCCCAAGCATCGAGCACGCCATCGTCGATCTCGCCCGCCGCCGCTCACGGCGACGTCGAGCCACTCCGGGAGAGGTATCGCGGCTGTGGCCCTGCGCTCGGACCGAACGGCTCGACGAACGCGCGCGGCGAACCGCGCGCCCGCGCCGCGGACATGCAGGGGTGAGTGCGCCCGGGCCGAGGTCGCAGCCGCACACCCGGGCAGCGTCCCTCCCGAGCGGGCCACCGATACCACAGCATTACTTTGTTAAAAGTAGCTCCATAAGCTACAGTGGACAAAGTCATGAGCATACGCGGGCTCCCACTGGACCTGTACCGGCTCGGACGTCGCGTGGTGCGCCCGCGCGACGCCGAAGGGTTGTACCGCAACCCGCGGGCGGAGTTTCGCCGTCTGGCCGACGCGGGCGCGTTGCGGCGGGTGGCGCACGGCTACTACCTCATCCCCCGCAGGAGGCGCTGGGCGACGCGCGCTGGCGGCCGCCGGTTGAGGATCTCGCGTTGGGGATCGCGGTGGCCGACCACGGCGAGCGGGCGGCCCTGATGGGCTTGTCCGCGGCGCGCTACCACGGCGCGGTGCCCCGCGCGCACGCCACCGCGTGGGTCGCGGTCGGGGTGAACCGCCGTCCCATCGACGGGGGCGTCTACGGGCGGGTGGTGTTCGTGCCCCGCGACCTCGAGCGGCTGGATCTGGTGCGCGCGCGCACCGCGATCGCCGACGGGTACGTCACCGGCATCGAGCAGACCATCGTCGATCTCGCCCGCCGCCCGGCTCACGGCGGCGGGGAGGACACCGCGCGGGAGGCCATCGCGCGGCTGTGGCCCCGCGCCGAGACCGACCGGCTCGACCAGCTCGCCCGCGAGCAGCGCGCCCGCGCCGCGCTCAACCGGGTCCGCGTCGAGCAGGGGGCGGCGGGATGATCACCGCGCCCGAGGCCGCCCGCTGGGCCGAGCGGCTCGGCGTGACGCGCGAGCAGATCGAACGCGACCACCTCGTCTCCCACCTCCTCGCCGCGCTGCCGCGACTCGACGGCCCCGACGCCGCGTTCGTCGGTGGCACCGCGCTCGCGCGCACCCACCTCGACGGGCTTCGGGTCTCCGAGGACATCGACCTGCTCGTCGACGACCCGCACGACTACGCACCACGGCTGCAGAGTGAGCTCGGCCGCCTTCTCCGCCGCGCCTACCCCGAGCTGGAGATCGGCTCCGCCGCCCGCGCCCCACGCGACCTCACCCTGCACCTCACCGCCAACGCGGTCCCCAGCGTGGAAGTCCAGCTGCTGCGCCGCGAACCCGCCGAGCAGCAGCTCGAGTACGAGCAACGCGCCGTGTCCCTGCGCTACCACGACCTGCCCACCTCGGTCGACTGGCGCGTGCCCACCGCCGAGTCCTTCGTCGCGCTCAAACCGCGCCCCTTCAACCGGCAACCACGGACCGGAGCCTGTGGTCAGCGACCCTCCCGGACCTTGGCGCGCAGCCCGCCATAGGCGAGGGATCCAGTGGGGTTCATCCCAACGCAGCCACGCGGGACGCGAGCCGATACCGCGACCCGGCAAACAGGCGGGCAGGCGCAGGTAGGATCCGTGGCCTGGGCGGGGACGCCGGCGATGAGCGCGCCACCACCGCGCGGGCGCGCCAGCACGTCAGCGCGGAGGCCGCGGCATGCCGCAGCGGCGCGCCCCCCGTCACGGGGCGCGCCGCTGGGCGCCTCTCAGCACGTGAACTCGTACAGCTCGCCGTCGTGGGCGGTGAGCGTCGCAGCTCGGTAGGTGCCCGCGCCGTCGCTGAGCAGCACTTCGTCGCCGGGCGCGAGGTTCTCGTCGCCGTCGAGCTGCGCCTCGTGCACGGTCGTCTTGCCGTGACGAAGCATCAGTGGTGTGGTCTCGACCGTGATCACGGTTCGGTTGATGGTCTGCATAGGCCTGTGGGTGCCAGAAACCCGGTCGTGGCTTCATGCCGCGTTTTTGTACTCGTTGATGAGGCCGTCCTCCGGAGGTGGCGCTGGTTCCAGACGAGCGTGCGGTCGAGGAGCTCGCGGCGCAGGCTCTGGATCCAGCGCTCGGCGAAGCTGTTGGCCACCGGCGTGCGCACCGGAGTGGCGAGGACCTTCATACCCGCGCTGCGGAATACGGCGTCGAAGGATGTGGTGAACTGGCTTCCGCGGTCGCGGACCAGCGCTTTGGCGCTGGCGAGCCTGTCGCCGTGGGTGAGGAAGAGGTTGCGGGCTGCCTGCGTGGTCCAGGCGGCGGTGGGGTTGGCTGTGATGCCTCCGAGGATGACTTCGCGGCTGGCCGTGTCGATGAAGAACAGCACGTAGACGCGGCGCAGCAGGACCGTGTCGACGGTGGCGAAGTCGCAGGCCACGGCGGCTTGGGAGCGAAGCAATTGCGGCCACGTCGTCGACGTGCGTGTGGGGGCGGGATCGATGCCGGCGTCGTTGAGGATCTTCCACACCGTCGATGCCTCGATGGTGTGGCCGAGCCGGCTGAGCTCGCCGTGGGTGCGGCGGTAGCCCCAGGTCGGGTTCTCACGCGCCATGCGCATCGCGAGGCTGCGGGCCTGGGCCGCGGTGCTGGGACGGCCCGGCCGGCGACGCGGATGCCCCCCGTGCCGTGCGATTCGTCGGCGGTGCCAGCGCAGCAGCGTGTCGGGGGTGACCAGCCAGCCCTGCCGGCGGGGGCGCGGGAGCGCGGTCGCGATCGCGCCCATCAGGCCGCGGTCGCGCTCGGTGAGCTCCGGCCTGCCGAGCTGGCGGCGCAGGACCGCCACCTGGTGACGGAGGACGATGATCTCGAGGTCCTTCGCGCGACCGGAGCGGGTCGCGAGTGTGATGGCGGTGCGTGCTCGCAAGCAGCAGACGGGTCGGCACCGTGCATCCGCGGGCTGCGCGTTCCCGTGGCGAGCGTGGTCGCCACGGTCGCTGACGGTATGACCGCCGACGAGCTCGTCGCCGCCTACCCCGACCTGGAACGCGAGGACGTCGCTGATGCGCTGCACTACGCCGCCGACGCGTTACGCGAACGCGCGCGGAGGCGTTCGCTGACATCGAGTCGTGCGAGAGCGACGAGCGGGGCCGCTGGTCGGCGCTGTACGAGGTGTGGGCGCCAGCCAGGACCGCGAGGCCGCTGACGGTCGGGTGGGGTTCGTTTCCCGCGACCTCGATCGGCTGGATCTCGTGCGTGCCCGCACCGCCATCGTCGCCGGGCAGGTCACCGGCATCGAGCAGACCATCATCGACCTCGCCCGTCGCCCCGCGCAATCATCGGGGTGCTGTACGGCGCGACCTCGCAGCACTGACGAGGCCAGCCACGCGTTCGATCGACCTACGACTGCGATGACACATGCCCGACGGCCCGTCGCTGTGTGGGGGAAGCGCCGCGCGACTGCGGGCGGGGTGGCCACCACCGCTCGAGCATCGAGTGGCGATCCCGCCGCAGAGACACTCCGAGATCGTGCCGAACGTCGGCCATAGCCGCTTCCGAGCCCGCCGCGGTCGCCCCCCGGAGACCGCGGTGACCTGGTCGGCTGGCCGCGAGCAGCACGCCCGCGCCGCCTGGCACCCCGACGGGACCTTACCCTTGCTGGATTCCCGGGGCGATGACCTCAAGGCTCTCGGCTTCCGCGGCCTTGGCGAGTCGTCCGTCGTAGCTCACCACCGGCGTCTGCGCACCCGCGGCCGCGGCAATGTGCAGCGCATCCAACGTACGGACCCAGGTTCGCTCGGCGATCGCGGCGGCGGTCTCACACAGAGCCGCGTCGACCTCGACTACTCGCAACTGCGTCCAGTCCTGCGCGAACTGCTCCCGCGCTGCGGCCAGCTCACCACCGTCCAGGAGCACCGTGAGGGCTCGCCGGGCCTCAACCGCGGTGTGTCGCGCGGTCACGACATCGGGCTCGGCGTCGAGCAGGGCCTCGCACGCCACGCTCTCGGCTTCCTCGACGTACAGCTTGAGCAGCGCGCTGGTGTCCACGTACAGCGTCACGCGCCACGATCCTCGGCCAGGACTTCGGCCACGCTGCGGTCGCTGCGGAAACGCCGCCGCGGCGGTGAGGAGGACCCATGCTCCGGCCGAACGGCCATCAAGCGGACCGGCAGCTTCCGGCCACCGGCATCGACCTGGAGCACGAGGATCTCCTCCCCGTGCGCCGCCCGCTCGAGATAGTCGGACAAGTGCGCGCGCAACTCTTGGGCATCGATCGTCGTGCTCATACGCCGAGACTACCCCAACGCTCGGTCGTGACTGCCCCGGTCCGACCTCGACCGAGCGGCCTGCCGTCGCTCTCTCGACGAGGCAGACGGTAGTGCTCCTCGAGCAGCGAGCACCCCGACCGCGGGCGGGACGGCGACATCGGCGACCACCGAGGCGCTCACGCATCCCGGCTTTCCACGCGGGCGGCCAGCTCGCGCGCGGCCGCGTGGCTGCGGGTGTCGGCGTGCTCGGCGAGGTCCAGCGCCGCCGCGGCGACCGGCGCGACCGTGCGCCCTTCGAGCTGCCACGCCGCGTCGGGCACCCGGCGCAGCGTCACGTTCGCCCCGCCCGACGCCTCGACTGGACGCAGCGCGAGCGCGGCCACGAGACCGTCGACGGTCCCCTCGGGCACGTAGACGTCGGCCTGCTCGCCCTCGCGCACCGCCAAGCCCACCTTCAACGCCGCCGCCGCCGACAGGCCCGTAGCACAGCCGGCATGCTCGACGTCGCGCAGCACCGAGGGGTGCCCGTGCAGCCGCAGCGGCCGCGCGCGGCGCACCAGCCGCGGCGCGAGCGCCTCGAGCCGCACCGGCGCTTGCAGGCGACGCCGCAGCCGCGAGCGGTCCACGGCAGCGAGCGCCGCCACCGCCCTCTGCTCGCCGTCGAGCCACCGCAGACAGGCCCACGCCACCTGCGGCGACCACGGCCGCCCCGAGGCCCGCGGCGCGGCAGCCAGCCGCTCGAGCGAGTCCGCGTCGACCAGCCACCGGTCCGCCACGCGCTGCGCCTCGACCTGCTGATCGCTGATCATGGCGCGCACCCGCCGCGGGGACACCCCCAGACGACGCGCCGCCTCCGCGGTCGCGACCAGCTCCACGACGCGCCCTCTCGCTCGACCCCATCGAGGACGAAACTGTACCTATAACGGCATGATTCTGCAATCGCCAACACCCAGGTGTTTAACGTCGAGCCGACCGACGGCGACGTGTTCCAGCACACCGACACTGACGCCGACGACGCTGGTGCGCGCGACTTCGAGGTCGACGCCAGCGACGCCGACGAGGTCAGTATCGCGCTGGTCGACGCCGACGAGGTCGACGTTGACAACGGCGTCGTGACCTTCGAGGACCTCGACGGTGACGGCACGTCCAGTTCATCGACGACACCGACGCCGAGATCACCGGCGTGTCGACTGACGGTACCGTGGTGCCGGGCACCAGCGACCGTTTCGACGGCGTTAGCGGTGGCGAGATCGAGTTCACCGTGCAGAGCGCCGAGAACGATCCCGTTGAGGTGCACCCGGTCGTGTTCGTCGCCGACGATGACGATGAGCTGCCCACCGATGAGGGCGATCCGGAGAACGACTTCGGTATCGGCGGTGCGACGTACTTCGCTGCCGTGACCACGCTTGAGTCCGACCCTGAGGCTGGGCAGACGACTGAGCAGCCTGAGGGCAGCATGGTCGACATCGAGATCGGCCTCGTCAACGACAGCGCGGATGACTTCGTCGTGCCGGCCGACGGGCAGACCGTCGAGTACCGGGTAGTCGAAGACGATGCAACGTTGTCGTTCGGCGCGATTCCCTCGGATGACATCGTGCAGTCGGGGGAGGCCGAGACCGAGGATGGCGTCGTCGAGTTCGAGATCGACGGTTCTGAGGCGGAGGACGGCGACCCCGACTGGGACGTCTACTTCCGTTGGCAGGGCGACGGCAACTACGAAGGGCAGACCGAGACCCTGGACAATGGCGACGAGGTTCGCCTCGAGTGGGTCGACAGCGAGCGGGTCGCCGACGCCCTTGAGTTCGATGCGGAGGACTCCGTCAACGAGGTCAGCACTACGCACATGGTGAACGTGCAGGTGGTCGACCAGTTTGAGGGGCCTACGCGCTCGACGAGGAAGAGGACTGGCAGGTCGAATTCACCGTCGACACCGACAACGATGGGGACTTCACCCAGGTGGTCCAGGTCGACGGTGACGGATCGGCATCGTTCAGCTACCAGGGCCCTTCGGCCTCCGGTACGGACGACATTGATGCGGCCCTCCAGGAAACCGAGGACCCGAACGACCCCGTGGACGACGACACCGGCACTGCCATCACCGCCAGTGCGAACAAGCACTGGTGGGAGGACGCCGAAGAGGGTCAGGACCCCGAGGCGGCCGATGCTGCGGAGGTTCTCGCCGCGGACTTCGACACCGAGCACGTCATCGTGAAGGTGACCGCTGCTGCCGGTTCGCTCGATCAGTTCGATGTGCTGCGCTACGACTACGACGCCTCCGACTTCTACGTCACCGAGGACGGTTCGGCGACGAAGGCTCAGTGGGTGTCGGTTATGCAGGACATCGTCGATCCCGACGAAACACCAGACAACAGTGAGGACGCACTTATCACCGACGAGTACCTGAACGACGACGCGAACACGACCTTCGAGCTCTCCGATGAGGGACTGTAAGGACGGTCGTTCTGACGGCTAGTTTCGCCTAGTGAACGTCGCGGAGCCCCGGTCCTCTCGGAGGGCCGGGGCTCCGGTCGTTTCGGGCTCCGTCGAGTTTGTCGTCGTGCTCGTGGAAGGTGAGTTGTGGAGAGCGCGATGTATTCGCCATTGCGGGACCTTTTGGAGGACAATGAGGACGGTCTCTCGGGTCTGCGGCTATGTGGGCAGCTGTTCGTAGCTGATGAGGATTGTGGGTGACTTGGTCGGGGGCGAGGCCGTGATGGTCTCGGGGGTCGGCGTTGGTGGCGGGGAAGAGCGCGAGGTTGTCGGGGAGGCGGGTCGGGTGGTGGTGAGGTAGCGCGTGAGGGTGAAGCTGGGAGTCGGTGAGCGGTTCACGCGGTGCCGCGCGCGCACGCCACCGCGTGGGTCGCGGTCCCGGTGATCCGCCGCCCCGTCGACGGGGGCGTCTACGGTCGAGTGGTGTTCGTCTCCCGCGACCTCGACCGGCTGGATCTGGTGCGCGCCCGCACCGCGATCGCCGACGGGCACGTCACCAGCATCGAGCAAACCATCGTCGATCTCTGAGGACATCGATCTTCTCGTCGCCGACCCCCACGACTACGCACATCGGCGCACTCGTCGCGACGATGCCCAAGATCGTGGCAAGACCGTTATCATAACGCTACGGTAGTGCCACCTCTCCGAGGAGTTTGCAATGCCCGGTGCGACATGGCGGCAGCTGTACGACATCGCTCTGGACCACCACGGCTTCGTGACCACGACCGCCGCGAGGGCGGTGGGCGTGGATGGCGCCTACCTGCGGCAGATGACGCAGCGCGGGACACTCGAGCAGGTCGCCTACGGCCTGTACCGAGTTCCGGAGGTGCCGGTCACCGAGCAGACACCGTACATGGAGGCGGTGCTGTGGACCGGGCCTGACGCGGCCTTGTCGCACGACGCCGTCCTGGCCCTGCACGGCCTGGCGTCCGCCAACCCATCGGTCATCCGGGTCGTGACGCCGCGGCGCGTCCGGAGGCGCCAACGCCCACCAGTCCCGCTGCGGGTCATCAAGCGGACGATTCCGGCGGACCAGCTCACTCACTACTTTGCGATCCCCTCGACCACGGTCGCCCGCGCGCTGATGGACTGCCGTGATCTGATCATGCGCTCACGGCTGGTCGAGGGCGCAGAGCAGGCGCGAGGCGAGGGCTTGCTCCGCGACGCTGAGCTCGACGCCGTCTTCGATGCACTGGGCCTCCACGAACCGGCGCACCACGATGGCTGACGGCCCGCCCCACAACCTGCGATCCCTGCAGGACCGCCTGCGCAACCACACCCGGGAGACCCAGCTGCCGTTCGGACGCGTGCAGCGGTTGCTGGGCGTCCTGGTGGTCGGTGAGATGCTGCGCGGCCAGGACCTCGACCTCGGGGTGGTCAAGGGCGGCTCGAACCTGGAGGCGCGGCTGGGCATCGCGGCCACCCGCGCCTCCAGCGACCTCGACATCGTGCGGGTCCAATCGATCGAACGGCTCCGCGACTCGATGGCTGAGGCCCTCGAGGCCGGTTGGCACGGGTTCAGCGGCCGCATCGTCGACCGCGGCCCGATCGGCGCGCCCGTGCCCGACGCCTACCAGCCGCACCGCTTGGAGGTGAAGCTTGAGTACCGAGGCCAGCGGGGAGCCGGGACGATCACGCTCGAAGTCGCCGTCGAGGAGATCGACGCGCTCGAACACGTCGACGCCGTGACTAGCGAGGACGGCCAGGCCATCTTCGACGCCGTCGGACTGCCCCTGCCGGGACCTCTCCCCGCGCTGGCACAGCACCAGCAGATCGCCCAGAAACTGCACGCTTGCACCGCCCCCGACGAGGGCGGATGGGTCAACGACCGCGCCCACGACCTCGTGGATCTGCAGCTCGCGCACCGCAGCTACGACGGCACGCTCGCGGAGATCCGAGCGACCTGCGAGCGGCTGTTCGCCGCGCGCCGGCGCCACCCCTGGCCCCCGAAGGTGACCGTCCGCGACGGCTGGTCACAGCGCTACGCTGAGGAGTCCGCCGGCCTGGACGTCTGCGCCGACGTTGAAGACGCCGTTGCCTGGGCCAACGACCTTGTCGCACGCATCGCCCGGGCATAACCGAGACGTGTGGGTGCCAGAAACCCGGTCGTGGGCTTCATGCCGTGTTCTTGTACTCGTTGATGAGGCCGTCGCAGCGCGGGAGCATGATGACGTTCGCTGACGCGCGGGGCCGCGGGCGCGGGAGATGATGTCTCGGACGGTTCTGGTGGATTCGGCGGGCGCTGCTGCAGTGACCGGTGGGGTCGGTGGCCGTTGTAGTGGTCGATGTAGTCGGAGACCAGCCTCTGAAGCTGGCGCTGGTTCCAGACGAGCGTGCGGTCGAGGAGCTCGCGGCGCAGGCTCTGGATCCAGCGCTCGGCGAAGCTGTTGGCCACCGGCGTGCGCACCGGAGTGGCGAGGACCTTCATACCCGCGCTGCGGAATACGGCGTCGAAGGATGTGGTGAACTGGCTTCCGCGGTCGCGGACCAGCGCTTTGGCGCTGGCGAGCCTGTCGCCGTGGGTGAGGAAGAGGTTGCGGGCTGCCTGCACAGTCCAGGCGGAGGTGGGGTTGGCCGTGATGCCTCCGAAGATGACCTCGCGGCTGGCCGTGTCGATGAAGAACAGCACGTAGAAGCGGCGCATCAGCACCGTGTCGACGGTGGCGAAGTCGCAGGCCACGGCTGCTTGGGAGCGAAGCAACTGCGACCACGTCGTCGACGTCCGTGTCGGGGCGGGATCGATGCCGGCGTCGTTGAGGATCTTCCACACGGTCGACGCACCGACGGTGTGGCCGAGCCGGCTGAGCTCGCCGTGGATGCGGCGATAGCCCCAAGTCGGGTTCTCACGCGCCATGCGCACCGCGAGGCTGCGGGCCTGGGCCGCGATGCTGGGACGGCCCGGCCGACGACGCGGATGCGTCCCGTGCCGTGCGATCCGTCGGCGCTGCCAGCGCAGCAGCGTGTCGGGGGTGACCAGCCAGCCCTGCCGGCGGGGGCGCGGGAGCGCGGCCGCGATCGCGCCCATCAGGCCGCGGTCGCGCTCGGTGAGCTCTGGCCTGCCGATCTGGCGGCGCAGGACCGCCATTTGGTGACGGAGGACGATGATCTCGAGATCCTTCGCGCGACCGGATCGGGTCGCAAGTGTGAGCAGGCCGAAGGCGAGCCGGTAGAGGACCCAGGACATCACGCTCTCTTGTTCGACAGGTGGAACCCGCCCCATCACAGTGGGGCCAAATCGAGTTGACATTCCCACCCACCCATCGACAGCGAGCCCTGACCCGCTGAGTCCCTCGCAACCGATCATCTCCCCGGGGTCGAGCTCGGCGGCGATGTCGGTGGGGTCGTGCACCGCCAGTGGCTGTCAGCTGCATCGGAGGTTCTCGACGACGATGAGGTCGCGTACGGTCTCCAGGGTCACCGGCGCATGCGGGACGCGACGGTCACCGACGTGCAGGTGGGTGGGGCCGCCGTCGCTTGCTTCGTGGCCGGTGTGGCGGTCGTGCCGCCAGATGAGCGGCTCGGCCTCGGTGCGCGCGTGGAAGCGGTACTGCGGGACCGACAAGTCCGGCGTCACGACCATCTGCACGGCCACTCGCAGTCCGGTGTGGAAGGCCAGTTCGAACGGGCCGACCAGCAGCGCGCCGTCGCGTCGGCGTGTGAGCACCACCGCGTCCGGCGGGACGATCTGCCCGCCCATCGATTCGAGCCACGCCCACACGTAGGCGTCGGCCTGGTCCAGGCCGGTCACGCTGGCCGGGAACACCCGCTACGCCTGCGGGGCGGTCTCGGCCTGCCAGGCGGCGTGCAGCTGTTGCCAGCGGTGAAAGTCCTCGGTCTCGTCGAGGTCGCCGCCGGTGGTGCGAAATACCTCAACCATCCGCTCACTGGGCACGCCGTAGCGGCGCTCGAACGCGTCGAGCTCCCCACGCAGTTCCTCGCGGGAGATCTCGCGGCGACGGTGCGGCGGCGGGGTCGTCATGCGCTCCACGGTAGCGGACTTGGCGTCTGTCTTGCGGCGTCGGTTCCGTGAACGGGTTGGGCGCACCGGCGGGGGGCCCGGCCTCACCGCCGACGAGGTCGAGACGCACGTTTACGTCCCCGACGGTCGCCGCGAGCCCAGCCCACCCGCACCCTTCGAGTTCGTCGCCGACCTCGTCCGCGTCGAGCTCCTCGACTGAGTTGCGCCCGCCTACGCCGGCACACATCCAGCCCGCCGCCCGGCACTTGAATCACACGCCGGTAACCACGTCGACGTTGCTTCCAGGTGTTTGACGGCACCCCGACCGAGGCCGAGACCAACGAGACCAGCGAGGACGCCCAGTTGCCCTTCGGACGCGTGCACCGGCTGCTGGGCGTCCTGGTGGTCGGCGAGATGCTGCGCGGCCAGGGCCTCGGGGTCGTCAAGGACGGCTCGAACCTCGAGGCCGGTTGGCACGGGTTCAGCGGCAGTGGCTGCGCGCCCCGCAACCGCCTGCTGGACGGGCGCCGGGGTGCGCACCTGCAGATCACACCAGCGGATGGGGTAGAGGACGCTGGCGTGGTACACCACGACGAAGGCCATGCGTTCCCCTACTCCAGCCCCAGCTCCTCGGCTTCCTCGGCGAGGTCGTCCAGCACGCCCCGTCGGCGTTGGTCGTCCCGCCGCCGGTAGTCCATCACATCCTGCACTCTGATGCGCCGATGAGTGCCCACGCGGCGCGCGGGCAACGTCCCGTCCTCGACGAGCTTGACGACGTGGGGCCGCGAGACGTTGAGCAGCTCGGCGGCTTGCTGAGTCGTGAGTTCGGCGTGGATCGGCAGGATCTGCACGGCATGCCCGGCGGAGAGCTGCGCGAGCACATCGCGGAACAACCGCAAAGCTGGCGCGGGCACCTGCAAGCTTTCGGCCGGGTCTTCGCTGGAGTGCAGCTCGACCAGGTCTCGATCCCCGATCCGCGCGAGCAGGTCTTCCAGACCTGCCAGCGCTTGCTGCGCGTGCTCGGTCTGGTCCTCGCGGAGGGGTTCCTCCACGGGGCCGCTCAACGTCGCTGACATCGCACTTCACCCCCTCGCTCTTGTCCGTGAGGGTTACCGAGCTCTACCCTCAGACGCAATATCCGAAACGGTGTGGGTGTCAAGAACCCGGTGGGCGGACTGCCGTCGACCGGATGCTCAAGCGCGACTGTTCTTTGAGGGTGGGCGGCGGGTCACGTTCGCCGAGCTTCCGTGCCTCAGTCCTGGCCGGGCGGCGGCAGGGGGTGCAGACCCTCGCGCTCGGCCGCGTCCGCGAGGCGGTGGTCGCAGCATACGAAGGCCAGTGGGGGACCGCTCTCGGGCGCGATGAGGAGCGCCGCGGCGAGCTGGCCGGCGTCGGCCGCCCGGAGCGGGTGCCGCGCGAGCAATCGAATCGCTCTGCGCCGGACCGCCAGCGTGTCGGTGACCTCGTGCCAGCTCTCCGCGAGCCGGGCGAGTCGGTGGAGCAGATCCCGGCGCTGCTCCCGGTCGAGGGCACCCTCGCGGGCGCGGCGCTCGATCGCGCTCGCGACCTCGACCGACGACCACGCCCACGTGACCATCGACGTGTCGTCCTCGAGCAGTGCTCGCATTCGGCTCGACGCCGGCTCTGCGACGAGGAGCGGCACGAGGCCCGAGGCGTCCCAGTACCTCACAAGCGGTCGGCGCGATCCTCGGCCAGTGCGTCAGAGACCTCCGCGCTCGTCTGGATCGGCGGCGCTGCCACCGCTGACCACGGCTCGCCCGTCCCTGCGCGGAGGGTCCCGCTGCGGATGAGGTGCTCGCGGTGCGCGTCCGAGTCGGGCGCCTCGCCTCCGGGCATTGCGGTGAGGCGCGCCACCGGGCGACCCCGATCGAGCACCTGCACCTCACCGCCGCGGCGGACCTCGCGGAGGTAGCGCGACAGGCGTGCCTTGAACTCAGACACCGACACGGAGATCATGTGACCAGAATGGTCACCCGGGTGAGTCCTGTCAAGACTTGTAGGTGCCAGAAACCCGGTCGTGGGGCTTCATGCCGCGTTCTTGTACTCGTTGATGGGGCCGTGGCTGCGGCAACACACCTCAGGATCCGGCCCCACCACGCCTTCCAGGCAGGAGCTATTCGCAAACGCGTCGATGGACGATGGCGCAGAACGTCTACGCTAAGGGGCGCAATCTGTCTATACTAGTTCCCGCATTCTGTATAGGCTGGCCGTCGGCTGGTGGCGACGACATCTCGGAGGGCCGGCATGGCATACCGCCCACGGGTCGTCGGCCGACCTCCAAAAGCGGCTGACTTCGGCCGGTGCAGTGGTCATCGAGGGACCCAAGGCGTGTGGGAAGACCGAGACCGCCCGTAGGGTCGCCGCCAGCGAGGTCCGACTCGACATCGACGATTCCGCCCGCCAGGCAGCCGAGATCGACCCGAGCTTGGTGATCGACGGTCAAACGCCGCGCCTGCTCGACGAGTGGCAGGAGTATCCACGCCTGTGGAACCACGTTCGGCGAGCGGTCGACGACCGTCCTTCTCCGGGCCAGTTCATCCTGACCGGCTCGGCGACGCCCGCAGACTCCGGCGACCGACACACCGGCGCAGGCCGGTTCTCGTTCCTGCGCATGCGGCCCATGAGTCTGTACGAGAGCGGTGATTCCACCGGTGACGTGTCGCTTGCCGCACTGATGCGCGGCGAGATGCCGCGCGCGGCTGAAGCCGAGTGCGGGATCGCACAGATCGCCGAACGCATCGTGGTAGGCGGCTGGCCGGCAACGCTCGATCTCGACGTCGGTCGTGCGGCTCGGGCGAATCACGACTACCTCGAGCAGGTCAGTCGCGTCGACGTGCGACACGTCGCTGGCCCGCGAAGGGATCCTCAGCGGGTCCAGCGGCTGTTGGCCGCTCTCGCTCGAAACGTTGCCACCGAAGCTCCTGATGCTCGCCTGGCCGACGACGCGGGTGACGGGAACCAGCCGTTGAATCGGCACACCGTCAGGGACTACCTCGATGCGCTGGAACGGCTCATGCTCGTGGAGGACCAGCCGGCTTGGGCGCCGCATCTTCGGTCACGCCGGCGCGTGCGCCGATCGGCCAAGCGCCACTTCGTCGATCCCTCGCTCGCGGCTGCCGCCTTGCGGGCGGAGCCGGCGCGGCTCCTCGAGGACCTGGGGCTGCTCGGGCGCCTCTTCGAGTCGCTCGTGGTGCGCGATCTGCGCGTACTCTCCCAGGCGATCGACGGCGGAGTGCGCCACTACCGCGATGACGCCGGCATCGAAGTCGACGCGATCATCGAGCTGGCCGACGGCAGATGGGCCGCGTTCGAAGTCAAGCTCGGTCAGGGCCAGATCGAGCAGGGCGCGACGACGCTGCGACGCTTCTGCGAATCCGTCGACACCGACCGAAGCGGATCGCCGGCTGGGCTCACCGTCATTTGCCCCGGCGGCTACGCCTATCAGCGCGTTGACGGCGTCAACGTCGTACCGCTCACCGCGCTCGGGCCGTAGCTCGATTCGGCCGGCGACGGGGGCTTCGCGCTTTCAGTTGCCGAGGGCGAACTCCAGCGCTTCGGCACCGTGAGCAGTGGGAGTGTGAGCAAGCGGATCACCAAGGACCCGCTCATTCGCGATGACCGGTGCGTGAGCCGTTGCGGCCGCCGGGGACGGCCGCAAGGTGTGTTGACTTAATGGCCGAATCGGTGCTCTCGGCAACACACCTTCGGGCCTTCGTGGCCAAGCGCAGCCGCGGGTCGTCAAGCCGGTGCTCGACCACGCCGCTGCCGAGCGCGCAACTCGACGACGCGTTCGGCCTCGACGATGACGCAGCGGCGCTGGTGCAGCGGTTGGTCGAGGGCGGACCCGACGGGTGGGCGATCTGGTACTGGCTCGAGACGGCGAACACGGCTACCCCGCGGGGTGCTATCGGAACCGATAACATCGTGGTATGGAACGCAGTGAAGCCCCGCGTGATCCGCGGCTGGTGCGCGTGCTGGGCAAGGGGGCGGAGTTGCAGGAGGTCGTGCCCGGCGCCGTGCTGGTGGGGGGCGGGGCGGTGGCGTCCCACGCGGGTCATAGCGTCTCGGTCGACCATGAACATGTGGTCGAGGATCTCGAGGAGCGGTTCGATGCGGTGCTGGAGCACCTCGAGGCGCTCGGCGATTTCTCCCTCGTGCGCGCGCGCCCGGGCAAGCTCATTCTCGGCCGCCTCGGGGACATCGAGACCGGCGTTCGCCAGCTGATCCGGTCGCGGCGCCTCGAGGCGCTACGGGTCGACCTGGACGAGGGTCACCGGCTCGTCGTGCCGACCCGTGAGGAGACGCTGCGAATCAAGGCCTGGCTGGTGGTCTCACGCAACCAGGTCCGTGATTACCTCGACGTCGCCGCCCTGGCCGATTTGCTCGGCGTTGAGCGCGCGGCGACCGTCCTCGCGGGGATCGACGTGTACTACGCGGATGTGAACGAGCGTCCCGAGGCCGTGGCAACCCAGGTCGCCCGGCAGCTCGCCGATCCCCGACCTCGTGACCGGAGCGTGCTCGACGAGCTCGACCGCTACAAGGGGTTGGCGGGCCGCTGGCGCGAGTGGTCCGAGGTGACGCGGGTGCTGGGCGACGTCGCCGAGGCGATGCTGGCCATCGAGGGTGACGCATGACCGGCTCGGATCTTGAGTTCCGCCATGTTGACGCCTCACCCGAGGATCCCGTCGAGACGTGGCCGGGCGAGGCGATCCAGGCCGCGCTTGAGCGTGGCGGACTGTCCGATTGGCGGCGCCTGGCCGCGGCGATCCGAGCCGACCCGTGGGGCAGGGTCGCGCGGGTCGTGGAGGAGATCGCGGGCTGGGGGGAGCTGTACGGCGTGGACGCGTTGATGCAGCGGGTGATCGCGAGCGCGCGCCGCGACGTCGACGCCGCGGCCCGTGCTCGCTACGCGGCCGTGGTCCGCGACGCGCGGGCCCGAACCGGGCTGTCGCTGCGGGCGTTCGCGCGGCTGGTCGGGACCTCGTCCTCCCGCATGAGCGAGTACGAGCGAGGGCGCACGGCACCAACCACCGAGGTGCTCGGGCGTATCGAGGACATCTCCGGCCGTCACGATCGCGAGCGTCGCCGCTGACCCTCGCCCCCGGCACACTCGGTAAGGTCAGTGCTGGTCTCCGGCGAAACCGAGTTGGGCCAGCTGCACAGCGACAACCGAGGAAGGTCGGCAATGGACCAGTACAGCCGCGTGAACCTGGCGAACTGAGAGTCGCGCGTGCGGCGCACACCGGCGAGGGCGGCTACGACCTCGACCGCTACCTCGACGATCCCGCGCGCTGTCGTCGACGGTGCGCGCCGACGGGCCCCACCTCGGCGATCTCATCGGGTTGCGCATCGTGCACCTGCAGTGTCATCTGGGCACCGACTCGCTGTCGCTCGCCCGTCTCGGTGGGGAGGTGACCGGCGTGGACTTCTCGCCGTCGGCCCTCGCGGTGGCGCGTGACCTGGTGGGAGGATGAGGCGAGCTATGTCGGCAGCGCGCCGCTCGCCGCTCCGGTGACGTTCGAGTGGCACCACGGGCTCGGCGAGACGGTGCAGGCCGTGCTCGACGGGGCTGCGCCTCACCCGCCTGGCTGAGCACCGCGACATGGAGTGGCCGCAGCTGCCGTGGATGCGGGCCGACCGCGAGGGGAGGTTCGCGCTGCCCGACGGTCGCGAGCGCCTGCCCCTCATGTTCACGCTCGAGGCCGTCAAGCCCTCGTGACCTGCTCGTGGCTGTCGCGGGTCGCAAGGTGTGTTGGGTTGATGGCCGGAGCGGTGGGTTCGGCAACACACCACCCCTTCCATCGCGTCCTGGTGTCGTCCTACGGCACGGCTTGGAGCATGAAGCGGCCCAGGCACCGGACGATGGACCCCTCGCGGTCGCCTCCTCAAACCCACTTGACCACGGAGCCCTGAGGTTCAAACTTTCGGCCGAAAACTTGTAGGCTGGCGTCATGGACCGTACTCGGTTCGTGTCCAATCGCTTCGGACGGCTAGAGCAGGGCTTGGGCCCCTACGACCTCCTGAGCTTTCACCCGGAGCCCCTGCCTCGTACGCTCGACCTCGACAGCAGCCTCGTGAACATGCTCTCGAGTGCCGACCGAGCGCTGGGCCGCTTGGCGGGAGTGGGCCGGCTCCTGCCCAACCCCCACCTCTTGGTCACGCCCTATGTGACCCGGGAGGCGCTCGCCAGCTCCCGCATCGAGGGGACACAGGCCTCGCTCTCCGACGTCTTCAGCGCTGCGATCGGCGGCGCGGAGGCAGGCGCGGACACCGACGAGGTTCGCAACTACGTCCATGCGATGGAGTACGGCCTCGAGCGACTCGCCACGCTACCGATCAGTGTGCGGTTCATGGAGGAGCTCCACGGCGAGCTCATGTCGGGAGTGCGAGGGCAAGAACGCCAGCCTGGCGAGGTCCGCAGCTCGCCGAATTGGATCGGATCGCCCGACAACCGGCCGGAAACCGCGGTCTTCGTGCCAGTACTACGACCTGCTCCAAGGGGTGAGGGAGCGCGGCGACATCGACGGGTGGCTGGCCTTCTTCATCACCGCGGTGAGTCGCAGGCGATCGACGCCGTGGAGCGGGGTGAGCGTCTCGTCGACCTGCGGTACGCGGATGATCTTTGCCGCGTCAGCCCGCCGAGTGGCCTCTTCCTTCGTGCCCGCGGGGAGGCCGCGCCGATTCGCGTCGCCAGGCCGGTTGCAGCCAGCGCGGCTCGATCAGCATCAGAATCGGCGCAAGGCCGAGCAGCGTCACGCTGAGCAACAACCCGGCGTACCTGCCCGCGTCGGTCCCGCCCGGATCGCCGAGCGTGAGGGTCAGCGCCAGCACCGCGGTGCCGCTGCCGCCGACCAGCCCGAGCACGTAGAGCCGGTCGAGTGGGCCGAGGCGGCGGATCCGTCCCGACCACTGCAGCAGTCCGAAGCCGAGCAGCACGACGGCGATGGTCCACGTCGCAAGCATCGGATCCCATCCTGATTGCGACGATCCCATCTCGCGACCGTGATCGAACCCCGCGAACCCAGTCGCCCCTCAAGTTCGAGCCCGTACCGGTCGATAACACCAATGAGGCGCAGTGGCCGGTCGACCGGGGGAGGTACACCGACCGGCGGGCGCTGCCCCTCGTTTCCGAGAAGGGCAAACCCGTCGCAAGGCGGGGACGCAAAGCCACGGGGCCCGCTGAGATCTCCGCGGGTCGGCCGGGTTACCGAAGCCTATGTCTGGAGTACTTCTATGAGCACCATTGCTCTTCCCACACGCATGCTCGCTGTCGGCGGGTCCCTGTTGGTCACGGCCGGTCTGGCCGGGCTGATGGTTGCCGGCCCCACCGCGTTCGCCGAGGACACCGGCGTTACGGCCAATGCCGAGGTGGCGAGCACCATCTCCATCGCGGCGGACGAGGCAGCCTTCACCCTCGCTGACGTTCCTGGCGAGACGGCGTCAAACACGTCGGGTCTGACGGTCCAAACCAACAATGAGGGTGGCTACAACGTCGCGGTTGAAGCCGACGTCCCCGCGTTGGAGGGCGAAAGTGCCGAGAACACCGACGACATTCCGATCGGCACCCTCGAAGTCCAAGACGGTGAGGAGACGTACGCGTCGATGAGTGACACGGAGTCGGTCACGGTTCACGGCCAGACCGAGAGGTCCGCCGAGGGAGGCGACACCGTCACCGCCAGCTACCAGATGGAGATGCCGTTCGTGAACGCCGACACCTACTCGGGTGACCTGACATTCACGGCCACGGCGAACTAACGTTGACCACCACACACACCAGCCTGGGGACCCAGCGTCGCACGTCGGCGCTCGTTCTCGGGCTGGTGCTCGTCCTCTTCGCGATCCCGACGCCGGCCTCGGCCGACACCGAACCCGAGGATGTCGAGGACCGGCCCGCGATGTCGTTGCGGGTCAGTCCCGCGGTGATGGAGGTGGACCACGCACCGGGCGGCACCGTTGAGCCGCTGCGGGTGGACAACACCGGCAGCGAGCCCGTGGAGGTCGTGGCCGAGGTCACCGAGTTCACCGTCACCGAGCACGGCACGACCGAGTTCGCCGGCCCCGACGAGCTGTCGGCGGCCGACTGGGTCACGCTCGAGGAGACCGAGTTCGCCCTCGAGCCCGACGAGCGACACGACCTCGACGTGACCGTCGACGTGCCCGAGGACGCGGAGCCCGGCGAACGCTACGTCAGCGTCATCCTCGCGGTGCCCTCCGCCGATGGGGAGGGCAACATCTCGCTGACCCACCGGGTCGCCGCCAAGCTGTACATCGAGGTGCCCGGCGACCAGATCGAGCAGCTCGAGCTCGGCGAGCTCAGCGGTCCGGCCGTGATCGATCGCGGACCCGCGGAGTTCGAGCTCGCGGTGCACAACCGCGGCAACATCCACCGCACCTTCCAGGAGGAGGGGCGCCTGACCGCCACCACGGGCGAGGGCGACTTCGCGTTCGAGAACTTCACCGTGCTCGGCGACGGCACGCGCCTCGTCGAGGGTGTCTGGCGCGACCCACCCATCCTGTGTCTGGGATGCACCGTCGAGGTGACCGCCGACGACGGACAAGGCGGCGAGGTCGTGGCCACCACGAGCGTGCTCGTGTTCCCGTGGCAACTCTCCCTTGCCGGTCTGCTCGCGGGCCTTGGCCTGTTGATGTTGCTGCTCGCTCGTCGCCGCCGTCGTGCCGAGAAGCGCCGCGGCCAGGGAGACGTGACCCCTCCGCTGTCCGACGAGCCGGCCGCCCCCGTGCACGTCGCCGGATAACCGAGCCGGTTCACGGGGAGGTCGCCGATGGGCGTCTGCGGGCGGCCGCGACGACGGGCGCGGCCGTCTGTCTGCTACGAGTACCTACCGCCTGGCAGGAGCCGCCGGGAATCCTCATTTGACAACTGCCGCAACGCATCGATGACGCTCATGAGGTGCTCGCGCATGATCTTCTCCGCTTGCTCGGCTTCCCCGGCAACGATCGCCTCAACGAGCTCGTCGTGCTCGCGGAGTCCGACTTGGGGACGCCCGGGCAGCAGCGCCACGCCGAAGTGGTATCGGACGCTCTCGTAACGCAGCCGCTCGAGGAGCTTTGCGACCGTGTCCTGTCGAGCCATCTCGCGGACAGCGTCATGAACGGCGTGGGTCAGGGTGCTATAGCGGACGATGTCGCTGTCCTCGACGGCCTCGCGCATCCCGGCGATGAGCTCCCGCAGCCGTTCGCGCTCATCGTCGGTTGCGCTGCGGGCGGCTTTGGCGGCGGCAAGGCCCTCCAGGACGGCACGGGCCTCGGTGATCTCGATCGCTTCGTCCAGGCTGATGGCGCGGACCTTGGCGCCCCGGTTGCGCTCGCGCTCCACGAGGCCCTCTCCGTCGAGCTGGATGAGGGCCTGGCGAACGGCTGCTCGGGTTTCGTCGAAGCGCCTGGAGAGTTCGGCCTCGACGAGGCGCTCGCCCGGGGCGAACTCACCTTCGAGGATCGCCGTTCGTAGCTGCGTGCCGAGGTCGTCGGCGCGTTGGTCGCGACTCGTGCTCATGGCCTGCCACCTCGTCATCTGCGGGCCCCCGCCCGGCGGTCGCGGATACCCGGACCGCCGCCGTGGGGCGACTGTACTGGCCCATGAACTTGTTCGCCTTCACGGCGTCACAATAGTCTAAGAAATCGTTGACAATATGGTTGACGCGATCGTGTGTGTCGCGCATGCTCGAGTTCGCCGTCACGAGGCGACGCTCGGTACACCGCGTCCGGACGAAGGGTGACCGGGTGGCGGGGCGCGTGACCGCGCGCCCCGCACGGGAGAAAGGGTCGAGGATGCGCGAGCAGAAGCCAGGGCCGCAGTTCACCCATCCGGGGCGGTCGCACGGACACGCGGCGCGAGGTCGCAAGGGGGCCGTTAGCCAGGTGGTCGGGGCGGCGACGCCGAATGACTCGGCGCCCCTGCACGGCCGGTCGTCCCGCACCGGCTCGCCCCTTGGAGCGCCCGTCGGCGGTCTGCGACGGGCGCACCCCCCGGCGCGAGGGCGCCTCGTTCTGCTGGCCGGACTCCTGGCGCTGGTCTTCGCGACGGCGGCCTGCGCGGCCGACGATGACGGGGGCGACGATGGCGGGGACGCGGAAGCCGAGCAGCTCGATGACGCCGACGCTGACGCTGACGATGCTGACGAGGACGACTCCGCTGAGGACGACGAGGACGAGGTGGTGGAGCCCGACGCCGACGAGGGCGAAGTCGACGAAGGCGCCTTCTACCACGACACCGTGCTGGAGATGTTCATCGCGACCGACACTGGTGGTGGCACCGACACGCAGGGCCGTTTCCTCGCGCCGTACTTCGCGGAGCACATCCCGGGGAATCCGTCGGTGCAGCCGGTGAACGTTCCTGGCGCGGGCGGCATCGTCGGCAGCAACGAGTGGTGGATGGATCGAGACCACGAGGAGGCCGACTCCATCTACTTCAGCTTCGCGTCGGGACTCTTCCCGTGGGTGTTCCAGGAGGAGGCCCTCGAACTGGACTATGCCCAAATGGAAGGGCTCATGGGGATCCAGACTGGGGGCCTGGCCTACGTGAACCCTGACGAGACCGGCATCGAGAACGTCGAGGACTTCATCGAGGAGGCGCAGAGCGGCGAAGTCGAGTTCATCGCAGGGGAGCAGACGCCCGACAGCCTCGGAATCGTCTTCATGCTCGCCTACGACATGCTCGACCTCAACCACGACGTGATCATGGGTTACGAGGGTCGTGGGCCCGCTCGCCCAGCCTTCGAGCAGGGCGAGCTCAACATCAACTGGGACACGACTGCGTCGCTGCCGGAGCAGGTCGATCCCCTCATCGAGGATGGCTCGGCGGTCCCGGTATTCACCGCGGGCCAGGTCGAAGACGGCGAGCTCGTCGAGGACGTAGCGCTCGCCGAGGAGTACGACGTCCCAACCTTTGACGAGATGTACGAGGAGATCCATGGCGAGGCTCCCGGCGGCCCGGAGTTCGAGGCCTATATCGAGGCGGTCAACGCTGGATTCACCGTCTCCAAGGTGATGTGGCTACACGAGGACGCGCCACAGGAGGCCAAGGACGAGCTCCACGAGGGCTTCGAACGCATCGTTGAAGACGAGGAGTTCCAGGAGGAGGCTGAGGAGTTCCTCGACACGCACGCCTACGACATCCTCATCGGCGACGAGGTCGAGGCTGCGGCCAGCAACCTCATCGACTGGGACCCGGAGGTCCAGGATTTCGTTCTCGACTTCATCGTCGAGGAGCACGACCACCCCGATCCCCGGGAGTAGACGCGCGGGCGGGTGGGGACTGGTCGGCCGCCCCGGGTCCGTCCCCGCCCGCCCGTCCTGTCGGGCCGCCGCCTCCTGCACCAACGCACCGTGACCGGCCGAACTCGATGGGGGCCATCCCAGTGGAAGACGACGCAACGACGTTCGAGGTTCGCAACCGCATCGCGACAGTGACCCTGAACCGCCCGGCGCGGCTGAACGCAATCGGACAGCAAGCGCGCGAGGAGCTGATCGCGCACTTCGCTCGGGTCAACGACGACGAGGAGATCTGGGCGGCGGTGGTAACCGGTGCCGGCACCCGGGCGTTCTCGGTCGGCGGCGACCTCAAGGAGATGAGCGATTACGGCCGAGAGCGCACGTCGTTCCCGGTGCCGATGGGAGGCACGCAGCGCAACCTCTACGAGTCGCTGCTGGAGGTCTACAAACCCACGATCGCCGCGGTCGACGGCTACGCGATCGCGGGTGGGTTCGAACTCGCGATGGCGTGCGACCTGCGGGTGGCGGGCCGCGGCTCGCAGTTCGGGATGCCCGAGGCGCAGCGGGGACTCGGGGCCAACTTCGCCAGCGTTGTCCTCCCCCGCCTCGTTCCTCGCGGAATTGCCCTCGAGCTGCTGTACACCGGGCGGTTCGCATCCGCGGAGGAGGCCGAGCGGTGGGGCCTCGTGAACAGCCTCGTCGAGGACGGCGCCGCGCTCGATGCGGCGCTCGCTCTCGCCGAGCGGCTCACCGCGAACGCGCCACTCAGCCTCCGGCGCTACAAGCACATGGCCACGAAGGGCTGGGAGCTCCCGGTCTCCGCGGCGCTCCGCCTCGACGCGGGCCCCAACCCATACGTGAGCGCCGACCGCGAGGAGGGCGTCGCGGCCTTCAACGCGGGCCGCGAACCCCAGTGGGCGGGCCGCTGACCGGCCGCCGAGCACCTCGCCCGCCTACTGACCCCGTCGACCTGGAGTGAGGCATGAGCAATCCGCAGGTCCACCTTGTCGAGGAAAGCATGCGTGAGGGCATGCAGATCGAGAGCGTCGAAATCACCACCGAGGCCAAGATCCGCTTGCTCGACGCCCTGTCGGCAACGGGACTACGTCGCATCATCGTCGGATCGTTCGTGAGTCCGAAGTGGGTGCCGCAGATGGCCGACATCGAGGACGTGATCGCTGGCTTCACCCCGGCCCCCGGAGTCGAGTACACCGCGCTCACGCTGAACCGGCGGGGCTGGGAGCGGATGCAGGCCCATATGCCGCCGCTGGTGGCGCGCAGTGAGCGGCCACAGACGGTGGCCCACCTCTGTGACGTCTTCCCGCGGCGCAACGCGAACCGCTCACAGCAGGACGAGATCGACGGCTGGTCGCGGACCATCGAGGGCGCGCGGGAGTCGGGTGCGACCGAGGCGGGCATCGGCGCGAACGCGGCTTGGGGGTCGAACTGGGTCGGCGGGTTCAGCGCGGGGGACGTCATCGCCCTGCTCGAGCGGCAGGACGCGGCCTGGCGCGAGGCAGGCATCGACGTGGCCAGCGTCTTCCTTGGCGACCCGATGGGGTGGAACGCGCCACACGAGGTCCGTGAGACGGTGGAGCGGATCGCGGCGCGCTGGCCCGAGGTGCGCCGGCTGCACCTGCATCTGCACAATACTCGGGGCCTCGCGTTGGCCTCGGCGTACGCAGCGATCGAGGCGCTCGACGACCGTTACGAGGTCACGATCGATGCCTCGGTCGGTGGCTTCGGTGGCTGCCCCTACTGCGGCAACGGCCGAGCGGCGGGCATGATCCCCACTGAGGATCTCGTCCACCTCCTCGGGGCCATGGACATCTCGACTGGCGTCGACATGGACCGCCTGCTCGACGCGGTCGAGGTGGCCGAGGAAGTGGTGGGTCGCGCACTGTACGGCCACGTCTCCAAGGCCGGGCCGCGCCCGACCTCCGTCGACGAGCTCTACCCGATGGACCTGCCGCTCGTGGAGACACTCGAGGAGGCCACCCACTTCCGCGATCGGTCGGTGGTCGGCGACGGGGCGGGTCGTCGCCCGTGGCCGGAACCGATCGTGTCGCAGCAGAGGCAACGCGTTGTCAGCTAGGACCGCGGCGGTCGGGACACTACTCCGTCCGCGCAGCGTCGCGTTCATCGGTGCGAGCCGTGACGAGGAGAAGCTGAGCGGGTGGCCCTTGCGGAACCTCGTCCAGGCCGGGTTCAACGGTGACGTGTACGCGGTGGGGCGCGGGGGCGGGCGACTGCACGGCGCTCCCGTGCTTGCCTCCCCTGCCGAGCTGCCGCACCCCATCGACGTGGCCTTCGTGACGCTTCCGGCGGCGGCGAGCGAGGAGGCTGTCGCAGAACTCCTCGAGGTCGGCGTGGGGATCATCGTGATCGCGGCGAACGGCTTCGCCGAGACCGGCTCTGAGGACGACCGCGATCGCCAGGCCCGCCTCGTCGAACGGGTCCGTGCGGCCGGAGCGCACCTGCTCGGCCCGAACACCAACGGCGTGTACAACTACGTCGACGGCATCCCCCTCGGCTACAACTACGTCCACGCGCGACCTCAAGCCCCCGGCAGCGTCGGGCTCGTCTCGCACAGCGGGGCGCTGGTCAGCACGATCGCGCCGATGGTCGCCAAGCAGGGCAGCGGTATAAGCCACTTCGTGTCGTGCGGCAACGAGGCTGACCTCGACCTGCTCGACGCGGTCGCCTTCCTGGTCGACGACGCCGACACGGGGGTGATCGGTGTGCTCCTCGACAGCGTCGCCGAGCCGGGCCGCTTCCGCGAGCTCGTCCGCGCGGCTCAAGCCGCCGGCAAGGAAGTCGTCGCGCTGAAGCTCGGAGCCTCCGACCGTGGCGAGGCGGCGGCGACTGCGCACGCCTCACGGATGGGCGGTGCCCACGCGGCCTACGAGAGCCTCTTCGCCGACGAGGGCGTGTGGCAGGCCCAGACCCCGGAGTCGTTCACGCTCCTCGCAACCATGGTGGCCGAGGGGCGCGCCCCCCGGCGCCCGAGTGTGACGGCCGCCAGCACATCCGGTGCGGGCGCGGTCTCGGTAGCCGATTGGTGTGACGAGCTCGGCGTCGGGCTCGCGTCGCTCTCTCCCGCGACGGCCGAGGCGATGCGGCGGCCCGGCTCACGGGCGCAAGCGATGAACCCTTTCGACCTCGGGGCCGGTCGGGTGCAGGAGTCGGAGGCCTATCTGCGTACCCTCGCGGCGGCGGAGGAGACGGGGCTGCTCCTCGTCGTGCTGACCAGACTGCAGAGCGTCGATCGGCGGGCGTTCGTCGTCGACGCCGTGGCGAGCGCGGCGCGTGCCGAGCCCGACCTGCCGGTTCTCGTGGTCGGCGGGGGTGACATGGAACCCGACGAGGAGGAGGCGTTACGCGCCGCCGCGGTCCCGGTCGGCACGACCGCCGATGTGGTCCTCGCGGCGCGCAGCGCCATCCACCGGCTACGTGGCCTGCCGGTGGGCTGCGATGTCAACGTCGCAGCGGTGGCCCGATGGAGCGTCCCCGCCCCAGGCGAGTCCTCCGTCGGCGCGGTCGGTGCGTCGAGTGGCGAGCCGAGCGAACACGAGACTGAGGTCGCGATCGCGAGTCCCCCCGTGGCGTGGTCGGAGGCGGAGAGCCTCGCAACACTGAAGGCGGCCGGTTGCAGTGTCACTGCCCGCGTCGTCCCACCCGACGCAGACCTCGTGGCCGGGGAGGCGGACCGGGTCGGCTACCCGCTGGTGCTGAAGGGCTCGATGCCGGGGGTGGCGCACAAGAGCGATCACGGACTCGTCGTCAAGGGGCTCGACGACGCGGACGAGGTCCGGCAGGCGCTCTCGACGGTCTCCGCCCGGGCGGCGCGGCTGCGCGGTGGGACGCTTGACGGCATCGTGCTCGCCCCGATGGTCCGCGACGCTGTAGAGCTCGTCGTTGCCGCCCGCCGGGACCCCGACTTCGGCGTCACCCTGCTCTGGGGATGGGGCGGAACGATGACGGAGTTGCTCCGCGACGTCGTCGTCGAGCCGTGCCCGCTGGGCGAGGGGGCGATCACCCGTCTCGTGGGCGGCACCCGTGTCGGCTCGCTGCTCACCGGGTTCCGTGGGGCCGCCGCCGCCGACCTCGCCGCGCTGGCGCGTGAGGCGGCGACCCTGACAAAGCTCCTCGAGGGGCGGGACGACATCGACGCCGTGGAGGTGAACCCGCTATTCGTCCGGCCGGCCGGCGAAGGCGTCGTCGTGGCTGATGCGCTCGTCGTCCCGCGCAGCTAATTCCACACCCGCGACGCGAACGAAGGGTCCGAAATGGAGAACGAGCAGGCACCCGCCTACGGGGCGCAGGCCCCCCACCGTCAGGCGCTACGCGAGTTCGCGCCCAAGCTGATGGAGCTCACCGACGACGTCGTTTTCGGTGACGTCTGGGAGCGCGCCGAACTCGGCCAGCGCGACCGTAGCCTGATCACCGTCGCGGCGCTCGTTGCGCTCAACCGCGAGGATCAATTGCGCCGCCACATCCAGCGGGCCCTCGACAACGGAGTCACGCAGACCGAGCTCGTGGAGGTCATCACCCACCTCGCGTTCTATTCCGGGTGGCCGACCGCGATGACCGCAGCGCGCATCGCGAAGGAGGCCTGCGACCAGCGGGACTCGTGAGCGCTGCGCAGGGGCGCGGCGGGCAGCGACCAAGGAGGGATTGATGAAGGTTGGGTTCGTCGGCCTCGGCGTTATGGGGCAACGGATGGCTTCACGACTGCAGGACGACGGGTTCGAACTCGTCGTCCACGACGTACGGGAGGATGCTGCTGGGGCCGTCGCGGGGGCAGCCTGGGCGGACAGCCCCCGCGAGGTCGCGGCGAGCTGCGAGGTGGTGCTCACCTCGCTGCCCGGCCCGCCGCAGGTCGCGGCAGTCGCCCTCGGCGAAAGTGGCCTCGCCGAGGGGCTCTCTCCGGGCAGCGCGGTGTTCGACTTGTCAACGAACTCGCGGCGCGTCGTGCTTGAGGTCGCCGATGGCCTCGCACGGGTCGGCGCGCACTTCTTCGACGCCCCGGTCAGCGGTGGACCCCGGGGCGCGGCATCGGGACGGCTCGCGATCTGGGTCGGCGGCGACGGGGAGGTGCTGGCGAAGCACGAGGCGGTGCTGCGCAGCCTCGGCGACGAGGTCCGCCACATCGGTGAGGTCGGTCAGGCGACCGTCGCGAAGCTCGTCCACAACTGCTGCAGCAACACCGTTCGGACGGTTCTGGCGGAGGCATTCACGATGGGCGTCAAGGCGGGGGTCGATCCGTTGACGCTCTGGTCGGCGCTGCGTCAAGGTGCGAACGGAAGGGCCCGGACGTTCGACCGACTCGCTGACCAGTTTCTAACCGGGCAATACGACCCGCCCTCGTTCGCCTTGGACCTTGCGCACAAGGACATGTCGTTGGCCGCCGAATTGGGGCGCGAGCTCGACGTGCCGATGCGCCTGTCCAGTCTCGTCCTCGAGGAGATGACCGAGGCGCTCAACCGCGGCTGGGGCGAGCGTGACAGCCGCGTGCCCATGTTGCTCCAGGTCGAGCGGGCCAACGTCGACATCCAAGTCTCCCGCGACGACATACAGGAAGTGCTCGACGCTGACCCGCCCTAGCAACCCGGCCCACGCACCCACCTCGATGGCTTCCACCCGGTCGAGGTTGCTGGACGACAGCGATCCCCAAACGGCTGAGACAGAGCCTCGAGTCCTTCGGCAGGGGACACGGGCGTCTACGGGTGCGGCGGCGGTGGGCTGGCCGTACGCCGACCGCGGGTGAGGACTGCGCCGGCGGCGAGCACGCCGGTCATCAGCAGCACCGCGACCTCCACGCCCACGGTGTCAGCGACCGCGCCGTTCACCGCCGCCGCGAGTGGGCGGGTACCGACGAACGCCACCGCCCAGAGCGCCATGATCCGGCCGCGGAACTCGTCCGGCAGGCGGGACTGGAGCAGGGTGGTGAGCGCCGTCGTGGCGATCATCATGCCGGCGCCAGCGAGGGCCATCGCGCCGACGGCGAGGGCCGCCGACGGCGCGAACGCGAGCCCTACGTACGCGACCGCAAAGAGCGCGAGCCCCACCGAGGGCAAGCGCCGTAGCGCGACGATGGCTTGGAGCGCCGGCACGAGGAGCACGAGGGCGGCCGCCCCGACGCCGAACGCGGACACGAGCCCGCCGACGAGCTGCTCGCCGCCGCCGAGCCCGTCCGCGATCGCCGGCGAGAGCGTGATCACCGGATCGAGGCCGAGCCCGATCGCCACGACGCCGCCGAGCAGCACCGCGGCCACCGGATCGGTGCGCAGGTAGCGGAAGCCGGCGCGGACGGAGCCGTCGCCGTCGCCGCGGGCCGGGCGGGGCTGGATCCGCAGCCGCAGGACGACGGCGGCGAACGCGAGGTTCGCGACCGAGGCCGCGGCGAACGCCGGCGCCGGCCCGGCGACCGCGAGCAGCCCCGCGCCCGCGGCCGGGCCCACGGCGCGGCCGAGCGTGAACGGGGTCTGGTTGAGCGCGACGGCGCTGCCGAGCTCCCCCCGCCGGACGAGCGCCGGAATGATCGCGTGGCCGGCGGGCCCGCCCACCGCGAACCCGACGCCAACGACGAAGGCCATCGCGATCACCAGGGCCGCGTCGAGGGTGCCGCGGAACCCGACGAACGCGGCCCACACCGCGAGGGCGCCGGCGCCGACCGCGACGAGCAGGCGCGCCGCCGCCAGCTGGTGGAGACGGTTCCCGCGATCGGCCTGCGCGCCGGCGAGCGGCGCGAGCGCGATCTGCGGCACGAACTGCGCCACGCTCACGAGCCCGACGGCGAACGCCGAGCCGGTGAGCTGGAAGACGACCACCGAGGCGACGACGTTGTAGATCCAGACGCCGACCGACGACGCGAGCTTGCCGAAGAAGAACGGCCCGAAGCGCCGATCGGCGAGCAGGCGCACCGGCCCGCGCAGCGCAAGCTCCTCCTCGGGTTGCTCGCCCTTCTCGGGTTGTTCGCCCTTCTCGGGTTGTTCGCCCTCCTCGGGTTGCTCGCGTTCTTTCGGTGGCTCGCTCACCCGGGCCATCCTCGACGTTCGTTCGGGACCCTGCACTTCGGGGCCCTTCCCGTCTGGGCGGGCCCGGGCGGAGGGCCCTGGCGGAGGGCTCAGGCGGAGGCGCCGCAACACTCGCGACGGGCGGCACGGGACGGACCCGGCCTACTGGAGCACGCCGCCGCCGTTGCAGTGGAGGGTCTGTCCCTGCAGGAGCCCGCCCTCCTCGGCGACCGCGAACGCGGCGACCTCGGCCACCTCTTCGGGTTCCGCGACGCGGGCGTTGATCAGCGAGGCGGTGCGTTCGCGGCGCCAGTCCTCGTCCGCGTAAGGGGCGATCATCCCCGTCTCGGTGGGCCCGGGCGCGAGCGCGTAGACCCGTACTCGCGGGCCGACCTCTCGAGCGAGGGTGCGGGTCATCGCGATGATCCCGCCCTTGGAGGCGGTGTAGGCGGCGAGCCCTGCCGCCCCCTTCAGGGCGAGCTGCGAGGCCAGGTTCACGATCGCCCCGCCCCGGTCGCGGAGGTGGGGGACCGCCTGATAGCAGGTCAGGTACGTGGCCGTGAGGTTGACGGCGATCGTCGTGTCCCAGTCGTCGCGGGGCTGCTCGGCCGGCGCGTGTTCCCGCATGACGCCCGCGGCGTTGACCAGCACGTCCAAGCCTCCGCCGGCGCCCACCGCGCGGTCCACGAGGGTGGCGGCGGCCTCCGGGTCGCGGAGCTCCGCCTCGATGACGTGGGGGGTCGCGCCGGCGCGCCGGACGCGCTCGGCGGTCCCGGCCACCGCGTCCGGCTCGGCGAAGTGATGGCAGACGACGTGGCCACCGTCGCGCGCGAGCCGTGCTGCCCACGCGGCAGGAGGGGCGGCTCCGCGGGCAGCGGAGGCGTGGAGGCCGGCGCGTCGCAAAGCTGTACGAGCGGCACGCGGTCCGCCGGCAGCGTCGCGAGCGTCCGGGCCGACGCCTCGCAGCGGTACGCGTGCAAGCAGTCGACGAGGACGCCGCCGCCGGCGGACGCGGCGGCGATCCGCGCGGCGGTCTCGACCCGGTCGACCGCCCGGTAGGCCATCGGCTCGAGCAGCGGCCGCAGTCCGTGGGCACGCGCGTCCTCGGCGAGCGCCGCGAACGACTCGGCGCAGCGGGCCTCGTCCGGGTCGTCACCGATCACGTTGATCACCCGCGCGCCCAGCGCCGCGCCGGCCTCCAGCACGGCCGCGTGGTCGCCGCGCCGCGTCTCGGGCGTGAGGCGGACCACCTCGACGTCGACGATCTCGAGGCCGAGCGCGTCGGCCCGCCGGCGCGTCTCCGCGCGCATCGGCGGGTTCGCGCCGGTCATCGGCCAGGGCGCCTCGGCGGTCCCGGCGGTCGCGACCCGCACGCCGATCCCCGTGTAGCCGGCATGCGCGGCCACCTCGACGAGGTCCGGCGGCGCGAGATCGAGGAGCGTCAGGTGTCCGAGCGCGATCGGCCGCGCTGCGGTCGCGTCGGCGCTCACGCCCGCTCAAGGGCGAGGTGGCGCAGCGTCCACGTCACCGTCCCGGCCTCGTCGCGCTCGACGACCGCGCCGAGCGGCGCGTCCAATGCCTGCACGCGGGCGAGCAGCGCACCGCCGTCGTCGAGCGTGCCGGCGCTGCGGGCGAGACCCGGGAGGTTCATCCGGAACATCCGCGCCGCCGTCGGCGCGTCAGCCCGGACCTCCGCCGTCGTGTCCACCGCGACGCGCAGCGGCGGGACCTCGCTCGGGAGCCGCGCCCCGGCGTGGAGGTCGCGTCCGCTCGCCGCGAGCAGGTCGGCGACGACCCCGAGGTGGTCGGCGAGCGCCGGGTGATCGGCGTCGGTGGCCGCGATCTCCTCGACCGCGAGCACCCCACCGGCGGCGAGGTGCTCGCTCCACGCCTGCAGCCGCGCGGCGGGTTCGGCGAGGTGGGTGAGCACCAGTCGCCCGTACAGGACGTCGACGTGGGCGATCGGTAGCGGGTCCTCACTCAGGTCGTGGGTGAGGAACTCGAGGCTGCCGGTCGTGTGCCGAGAGGCCTCGTGGATCGCGTCGCCCGAGGCGTCGAGCCCCACCGTGCGCTCGGCTCCGGTGGCCTCGTGCAGCATCCGGGTCGTACGGCCGATGCCGCAGCCGAGGTCGACCGCGAGCTGCGGCGCCCCGTAGCGCTCGCCGAGCTGCGCGAGGAAGGTGCGGCTCGTGGGGGAGAACACCGCGTCCACGAGCTCCAGCCGCCGGCGGGCGGCCTCGTCGTCGCCGAAGGCGTAGCCGTAGTCAGCGCTCATTCGTCTCGTTGCCGCAGGGTTCGCAGGAGCGTCCGGAGGTTACCCGCAGGTCGGGGCACGGGCGGCCCGCGGCCTCGTCCGCCCGGGCCCGTCGCGGCCGCGGGCCGGCCCGTCGCACCGGGATCCCGGTGGCGCGCACAGCAGGTACCAACCTCCGCGCGTCGCCAGCAGCTCGTCGGCCACCACGCGGTCCGCGCCGACGAGGAGTAGCGCGCCCGCCCCGCCGTGGTCATGCCCCTCGCCGGATGGCATCGCCCGGCGGCGGAACCCGGCCGCAGCGTCCGCCGGATGGAATCGCCCGGAGCGGAACCCGGCCGCAGCGTCCGCCGGATGGAATCGCCCGGCGGCGGAACCCGGCCGCAGCGCTCGACGTCGAACGCGGGACGTCGAACACGGGAACAGGACGCCGAGCCGAGGGGGCGCAGATGCGCGCGAGGCAGCGAATGGCGACGGTCGTGGCGGGCGCGCTTCTGCTCGCCGGCTGCGACGACGACCCCACGGATGAGCCCGTTGGCGACGAGGCGAGTGACGCGGCGGGGGTGGGCGGCGGCGGCGCCGACGTGGCGATCGCGACCGACGCTGGCGTGGCCGAGCACGACGAGGGGCTGCGCGTGGCCGGGGAGGGCCGGGTGCAGGGCGAACCCGACGTGCTGTCGGCGACGATCGGGGTCGAGCACACCGCGCACGCGGTCCAGCCCGCGCTCGACGCGGCCAACGCTGACCTCGAGGCGGTGCGGGAGGCGCTCGTCGACGCCGGCGTGGATCCCGACGACCTCGCCACCGCGGACGTAGACGTGTCGCAGACCCGCGAGGAGGTCCCACCGGAGGAGAGGGAGGACGGCGCCGAGCCCGCCGAGGTCTACCAGGTCCGCAACCTGCTCGAGGTGCGGGTGCGTGACATGGACACCGCCGGCGAGGTGCTCGACGCGGGCGTCGCGGCGGCGGGCGACGCGGCGCGCGTGCGCAACGTCGCGTTCGACCTGGAGGACAACGCCGAGCTCGTCGCGCAGGCCCGCGAGGCCGCGGTCGCCGACGCCCGCGACCGCGCCGACCAGTACGCACAGGCGGCGGGCGCCGAGCTCGGCGCGCTCGTCGAGCTCACCGAGGTCGGTGCCGCCCGTCCCGCGCCGGCCGACGCGTCCCCCGCCGATGTGGAGGCCGACGACGCCGAGGCCGCCGGGGTCCCGGTCGAGCCCGGCGAAGAGGAGGTCGGCGTCACCATCCGGACGCGCTGGGAGCTCGTCGACGAGTAGGCCGCGTTCCGCACCGGGTCCGGCGGGCCCGCGCGGGCCCGCCCGCGGCGGCGATCGACCACGGCCCCGCTGCGGTCGCCACGACGGCGGGCGCCCGCTGCGGCGAT
Source organism: Egibacter rhizosphaerae (assembly GCF_004322855.1). Lineage (NCBI taxonomy): Bacteria > Bacillati > Actinomycetota > Nitriliruptoria > Egibacterales > Egibacteraceae > Egibacter > Egibacter rhizosphaerae. The sequence goes on from NZ_CP036402.1 coordinate 3,306,488, forward strand.
CGTCCACGGCCCCCGTCCGCGGTCGACGCCGACGGCGGGCGCCCGCTGCGGCGATCGACCACGGCCCCCGCTGCGGTCGACGCGGTACGGAGACCCGCGGATGCGCGGATGCGCGGGTGCGCGTTCGCGGCGGCGGGTGTGGCGATGAGGCGTCTGGAGTCGCGGTACGGAGACCCGCGGATGCGCGGGTGCGCGTTCGCGGTGGCGGGTGTGGCGATTGAGGCGTCCCGAGTCGCGGTACGGAGACCCGCGGATGCGCGGGCAACTGCACGGTGACTGTTGCTACGACCGAAGCGGGACGCGGTCGCTGGTGCAGAAACCCGCGCCGGGGGCCGTGGGGACGACGCGCCGGGTCTACGGAGAGTGCTTGAGACCGTTTTCGGTGTGTCTCGAGTATGGATCCTCGCCACGTGAGCACTACTCGACGTGAGGACATGGAGTCTGAGTTGCGCCCATGGGTTTCGAGGGGAGACCTCGGGCCACTGGGCTCGCGGAGGCAGCGTGACCGCCGCCTGACCAGCGGAATCTGCCACCACATTGGTGTCGTTCGGGTTGCGGCCTGGCCTCCCTGGGGATGCATGCGATCGTGTCGGACTGCGGTTCACCGGCATGCGGTCCGGCGAGCTGCGTACCCTGCGTCGCGACGCCGTCGACCTCGACGATGACGCAGCGGCGCCGCGCGGGCGCACCGGGCAGGTAGCCGTCCAGGTGGGATCTGTCGGTGGCGACCTGCGCGACACCGTCACCGCGGTGTGGACGTGAGCGCGGGGGCGGCCTCGTCGACGGCACCACAGCGCGGCATCGACGTCGACGACCCGCAACCCACGTCCCCTTCCGCGGCTCCTGGACCCTACTCCTGGGGAGAGACCCCGTTGACGTGGAGGAGTTCGCCCTTGCCGTTGAACTGGAAGGTGAGCGAGACCCAGCCGTTGTCCTCGGTGTCGTAGTACCAGGTCATCTGACCCTTGTGGGCGATCTCCGGTCCCTGGGGGCCAGCGATGCCCACCCATGCCGCGTTGAACTGCCCGGGGTCGTGGTCGACCTCGTTGCCCTTGTAACGAGTGGGCTCGCGCTGCACCAGCGTGTCGTACTCGCCATGGTCGGCCACGATCTGGTGGTCGACCGTGATGAACTCGGTGCCGTCCTCCAGCGTTCCAGCGCTGATGTCGCCCGGCTCCAGCTCGACCGGCTCCGCCTGCGAGGCGAGGCTGTTGCCGCGCTCGGTGATGTCGGGCTGGCCGCCGCCTTGATTCCCGTTGCCGTTGCCGTTGCCTTGGGCCAGGGCCGGCGCGGCCATCATGCCCAAGGTCATCGCAGCGGCCAGGGCCAGTGTGAGCGTGCGCCTCATGCGTACTCCTTCTTCTCGACGATCCCCAAAGGGCTGAGGGGATCCACTACCTAACGTAACCGCCATCTTACTGGTAGGGAGGGCCGCCGCGAGGGTGGTCGGGGGCCGAAGGTGTGTGCTCGACCGACGACCACGCCCGCGTGAGGATCGACGGCTCGTCCTCGAGCGGTGCTCGCATTCGGCTCGAAGCGCGCTCCGCTTCGGCAATTGACCCAGAGGAGTCTTGAGACTACGTTGCGCCACCGTGGTCTAGGCCACCTGCATCAACTCTGATGCCGCCACCGTCGGAGGGAGCTCTCATGGGACTGCGGCAGTCGACGACCGTGTTGATTCTCGTGCTGTGCTTGACCCTGGCCTCACTGCCCGCGCTCGGTGCTGACAGAGGTGAGAGTGGCGCGGCAGGCCCTTGGCTCACCGAGGCGCCCCCGCCGCTGCAGCCGGACACCCCGGGCAAGCTCCAGCCCTACGGCGACGAGCTCCCCCTCGGTTCGCCACGCCTTCCGGAGGAACGGGAGGTCGAGACCATTGCCGAGGGCGTGACGCACACGCAGATCGAACGTGGGGAGGCCAGCGGTGTGTACACCGTGCAGCTCGCCTTCACCGAGGACCACGCGCAAGCGCGTCAGCTGCGCGCTGATCTCCGCGACGACGGCTACCGCGCGCGGGTGGACAGCATCGATCGGTCGGTGCCCGACGATCCTGACAGCGACCGTCCCCTGGGGTGGGTGGTGCGCACCGGCAATGCGGATCGAGACGAGGACGCGCAGCGACTGCTCGACGAGCTCGTCGCCGACGGGTACAGCGGGTCGGTCGTCTACACCGGCGAGTCCGGGTTCGCGACGACGGGGCCGTGGAGCGTCAACGTCCTGACGATCGACCCCGAGGAGTTCGACGGGACGGTCGAGCCGGTGCTGGCCCAGGGGGAGATCCCCGGGCTGGCCACGATCCCCGAGATGGCCGAGGAGCATGACGCGCTGGCGGCGGTCAACGCCGGGTTCTTCTGGGTCGCTGGCGACGATGGCGTCGATGGTCAGCTCGCGGGCATCACGATGGTCGACGGCGAGCTGGTCACCGGCCAGGAGCAGGTGAGCCCGAACACGGAGTTCGTCGACCACCGCAGCAGCCTCCTCCTGTCACCCGACGCGGACTCCCCAGCTGCGATCGACGCGCTCGGCACCGACCTGTCGGTCACGGTCGACGACGAGACGCGAGCGATCGCGGGTCTCAACCGCAAGCCCATCGACGACGAGCTGGTGCACCTCACCGCTGCCTTCGGCGATGACACCGCACCCGCGGCCGAGACCCCACCGACCGACGGGGTGGAGGTCGTGATCGTCGACGGTGCGGCCATCGACGTCCGCGAGCGCGGCGGCCCCATCCCGCAGAACGGCTCCGTGCTGGTGGGAGTCGGCGAGGCCGCGACGTGGCTCGACGATCAGGTCACCGCGGGCGACGAGGTGGAGGTCGAGCACCACGTCGGCACCCCCGACGGCGAGCCCTTGGCCGACGACGTCACCGGCGTCGTCAACGCCGGCCCACGCCTGGTCACGGACGGCCAGAGCGACATCCGAGCTCGAGCCGACGGGTTCGCGTCCTCGGCCTCGTTCTTCCACGCGTGGAGCGTGAGCCGCCATCCCCGCACGATCGGCGGCGTGACCGAGGACGACGAGCTGCTGTTCATCACGATCGACGGCCGTCAAGCCGGCGACAGCGTCGGCGCGAGCGTCTGGGAGGCCGCGCGCGTGGCGCGCTCGTTCGGCGCCGAGAACGCCGTCAACCTCGACGGCGGGGGCTCCACCACCATGGTGGTCGACGACGAACTGCTCACCGGTCAGCCGCTCCGAGCCGTGGCCGACGGTCTGATCATCCAGGAGTAGCTGGTTCGGCCTCTCCCAGGAGTAGCTGGTTCGGCCTCTCCGCGGAACCCCACCCCGTTTTGACCAGCCGGCCGCGCGGTTGGGGTCGCGGGGGGCGCGAGGTTGCCGGCGCGTTGAGTATGGTCGGCTCCCGGCAACCTCGTTGCCGGCCCTGCTGGGGCGAGAAGGCGGTTCGGCGATGGGCGCGGACGCGCACGGCCTGCTCGATACGGCGCGCGGGTCGCTGTCGGCGCGCGACTGGCCGGCGGCTCGGCAGGCTTTCGAGTCGGCCCGCGAGCGCGGCGTCGTGCTGTCGGCCGAGGACCTCTACGCGCTCGCGGACGCCTGCTGGTGGATGGGGCGGGTCGACGAGGCGCTCGCGGCCTACCAGGGCTCGCACGAGGGGTTCCTGGACGACGGCGACACCGCGGCGGCCGCGTCGGCGGCGCTCGACATCGCGGTCAACCACTTCCTGCGCGGCGACGAGGCCGCGGGCTCGGCGTGGTTCAGCCGCGTGCAGCGCCTGCTGCGCGACGCGCCCGAGTGCCCCGTGCACGGGTACGTCGCGTTCCTGCTCGAGGTCGAGGGCCCGCTGGGCGGCATCCGCCCCGGGGGCGAGGCCGACGCGGAGGCGATCGCGGCGGCCGCGCGGCGCATCCAGGCGCTCGGTCATCGCCACGGCGACGACAGCCTCGTCGCGGTCGCGACGATGGGGGAGGGCCGGGCGCTGGTGAAGGCCGCCCGGGTCGAGGAGGGGCTCGGCCTGCTCGACGAGGCGATGCTCGCCGTGCGCACCGAACATCTCGACCCCAAGTGGGCCGGCAACGTCTACTGCCACCTGATGTCGGCCGCGTACGAGATCGCCGACATCGGCCGCGCGGTCCGGTGGACCGAGGCGACGACCCGGTGGCTCGAGCAGCTGCCGGTGGCCTTGCTGTTCACCGGGATCTGCCGGGTGCACCGGTCGCAGGTGCATCAGCTCACCGGCGCGTGGGACCGCGCGGAGGGCGAGGCCATCCGCGTCGGCGAGGAGCTCGCGGGCATCCAGCCCGCCAGTGCCGCCGAGGGGCACTACCAGGTCGGCGAGATCCGCCGGCTGCGCGGCGACGTCGCCGGCGCCGAGGACGCGTACGCGCAGGCGCACCGCCTCGGCCGCGACCCCCAGCCCGGCCTCGCGCTCCTGCGGCTGGCGCAGGGTCGCGCGGGCGTGGCGTGGTCGGCGATCCGTGCGGCGCTGATCGCGAGGGCCGGCGATCCGCTCGGCCGCGCGCGGCTGTGCGCGGCGGGCGTGGAGATCGCCGTCGCCGCCGACGAGCTGCCCGCCGCGGCGGAGCTCTGCGACGAGCTCGCCGACACCGCGACCGCCTACGGCACCACCGGGCTGCGGGTCATGGCGGTGCACGCCCGCGGCACGCTGACCCTGGCCGCGCAGGGTCACGAGCAGGCGCTGCCGCTCTTGCGCGACGCCTGCCAGGGCTGGCGCGACCTCGGGGCCGCCCACACCGAAGCGTGCGCGCGGGTGCTGCTCGCCAGCGCCTACGACGCGCTCGGCGACGCCGACGCGGCCGCCCGCGAGCGCGCCGTCGCCGCCGCGACGTTCGAGCAGCTCGGTGCCGGTCCGGACCTCGCCCGCTGCGCGCCGCAGCCGCACGAGCCGCGCGCGGACGGGCTGACCTCCCGCGAGATCGAGGTCCTCGCGTGCGTGGCCGCCGGACGCAGCAATCGCGAGGTCGCCGCCGAGCTGGTCATCAGCGAGAAGACCGTCGCCCGGCACCTGTCGAACATCTTCACCAAGCTCGGGGTGGCCTCCCGCACCGAGGCCGCCGCCTACGCGTTCTCCCACGACCTCGTGCCGCCGTCACCGTGAGGCCGGCGGGCGCGGGATTCCGAGCCTCGCTCGCTCCCTTGCGGTGCCAGCGATCGGGAGGGAGCATGGACGAAATCGGACGCGAGCACCTTCGGCAGGTGCTCGTGGAGCAGCTCGGAGAGCAAGCTGCGGAGACCCTGATGAGTCAGTTGCCTCCCTATCGGTGGCCCGATCTGGCCACCAAGGCCGACATCGCTGAGCTACGCGGCGAGCTCGCCCAGCTGCGCGGCGAGTTCGTCCAGCTGCGCGGCGAGTTCGGCGAGTTGCGCGGCGAGTTCGGCGAGTTGCGGGGTTCGGTCGCTGAGCAGCGCGGCGAGTTCGGCGAGTTGCGGGGTTCGGTCGCTGAGCAGCGCGGCGAGTTGATCGAACGGATCGGCGCGGTCCACGAGAGCGTGGGGGCCCTGCACGTGGTGGTCGCGCGGCAGACGTGGGTGATGACGCTGGGCATCGTCGCCGCGATCGCCGCCAGCGTCGGCATCACCGCGACGTTGGTGTAGGGCCGCCCCGGCAGGCGCCCTTCAATCTGACCCTTGACTGCCCTAGATCCATCCATAATATATGATCCATGGAATCGCGGGATGGGGCTCGTCCGGACAGGTCCGCTTTGACCGATCGCGTCTACGAGGTCCTGAAGACGCGCATCCTCGAGCTCACCCTCCCACCGGACACGCGGCTGCAGGTCGGCAAGATCGCCGAGGAGTTCGACGTGAGCGCGACGCCGGTGCGCGAGGCTCTCAACCGTCTCGCGGCCGAGCATCTCGTCGCCGGGGCCGCGTACCGGGGCTTCTCGGTCTCGCCAGTGCTGGGTCGCCAGGAGCTCGTCCAGCTGCTGCAGGCCCGGCTCGTGGTCGAGCGGGCGGCCGCGTCGCGGGCCGCGGAGGTGCGCGACGAGGCGGCGCTGGAGCGTCTCGGCGAGCTCGTCACGCGGATGGAGAAGCTCGTGGATGCCCCCGTCCTGGACGTCATGGCCTTCAACGCCGCTGACCAGGCGTTCCACCAGGGTGTCGTCGAAGCGTCCGGCAATCCGTTCCTCGTCCAGGCCTTCGACTCCCTGCACGTGCACGTGCAGATCGCGCGGTTCTACGAGGGCGAGTCCGGCGGTCACGGCCAGCACGCCAACGTCGAGCACCAGCGCCTGCTGAAGGCGCTCGTGTCGGGGGACGCCGAGGCCGCGGCGGCGGAGGTGGACACCCATATCGCCGACGTGTTCGGCCGCTTGGAGGCCGAGATCGCGGCGGGGGAGGAGTCCACCACCGGCCCGCGCGCCGGGCAGCCCGCTCCGCAGACCTAGCTCCCGGAGGTGAAAGGAGGCGGCGGCACTGCTCCCGACAGCCCGAGCTGGGGCACGGCCGCGCTCGAGGAGCGTGACGGAGCACCCATCGAGGCGGGATCTTCGGCACACGAACGAAGGACCGCGCACAGCTGGCGCAAAGGATGTGGGATGAGACGGTATCCGACGCGACTTGCCATCGTGCTCGCAGTGCTGCTCGCGATCGCGGCGTGCAGCCCGGTTGAGGACCCCGACACGGCAGCGGAGGGGGAACCCGACGCCGACGAGGCCGCGGGGGAGGGGCCCGACACTGACGACGCCGACACTGACGACGCTGAAACTGACGACGCCGACACTGACGACGCCGAGCCGGACGGGGACGAGGAGGTCCCCGTCGAGGAGGGTGCGTCGGCGGGCGAGAGCGATCTGTACGGCCCGCCGCCGGAGGACCCGCAGGAGGGCGGGACGGTAACGGTGGGTGCGCTCAACGAGCCCCCGTCGCTCGATCCCTTCCACGAGGGCGCGGACGCTCGGTCGGAATACTCGGTGCTCATGTACCAGGGGCTGATGTACGAGAGTTCCCATGGCGTGCCCGTGCCGCTGCTGGCCGAGGACGTCGAGATCTCGGACGACGAGCTCACCTACACGTTCGAACTGCGCGAGGGGGTCGAGTTCCACGACGGCTCGCCCATGACCTCCGCGGACGTCCAGTACAGCTACGACTACATTCGCGACCCCGACAACGGGTCGCCCGGCGCCCAGGACTTCGCCGCGATCGACACGATCGAGGCGCCCGACGAGCACACCGTCGTGATGGAGTTGTCGGAGCCGAACTCGGCGCTGCTGATGACGCTGACCAACAAGTTCGGTGCCGTCGTGCCCGAGGACTACTTCGACAGCGAGACCGCCGAGCAGGACTTCAACACGGCGAGCGTCGGCACCGGGCCGTACCAGCTCGAGGACTTCAGCCCGAACGAATCGATCTCGCTGAGCCGCCACGAAGGCTACTGGGGCGACGGCCCCTACATCGACGAGCTCGTGTTCGAGTTCATCCCCGATGCGAGCGCGATGGTCGTCGCGCTCGAGAACGCTCGCATCGACCTCGGCGAGCTGCCGCAGATCACCGACATCGAGCAGCTCGAGGGCACCCCGGGCCTCGAGGTCGCGACCTTCCCCTCGCTCAATCAGAAGGCGATCGACCTCGTCGCCAACGTCGAACCCCTCGACGAGGAGCCGGTCCGGCAGGCCATCGCCGCTGCGCTCGACAAGGAGGAGGTCGCCCAGGCGGCTGCTCCGGAGCTGCACCAGGAGATCGGCATGATCGTCGGGGGGATGCAGGAGACATGGGGCCTGCCGCTCGACGAGGTCCCGTACCAGGGGCAGGATCTCGAGACCGCCGAGGAGCTGCTGGCCGAGGCGGGCTACGAGGACGGCTTCGAGATCGACCTGCGGACAATCCAGGACTTCGACTGGATGGACGCCGCGGCCGTGGTTATCACTCAGCAACTCGCCGAGGTCGGGATCGACGTCTCCACCGAGACCGTCGACCTGGGGACGTGGATCGACGCCTGGAACAACCAGGCGGCGGGCTTCACCCTCAACGACTGGGGCACCCAGCCGGACCCGAGCCTCTTGTACTTCCGTCACTTCAGCCAGGAGCCCCAGGGCGCCGACTTCCGGCTCTGGGACCATGACGAGGCCTCGCAACTGCTGGCGGACGGGATCGCCACGTCCGACCAGGAGGAGCGCGTGGAGATCTATCACGAGTTCCAGTCGGTCATGGCCGAGTCCGCCCCGACCATCCCGCTGTACAGCCCGCAGGCGGCGATCGCGACGCACGACCGGCTGGCGAACTACGTCCACCATCCCAGCGGGTGGTACTTCGGGCTCGCGACCGCCTACGTGGACGAGTAGGCGGCCGAACCGGAGCCAAGAGGTCGAGTCGGCGAGAGGGCCGAGGTCCCCATGGCGAGAATGCTCGGCAAGCGCCTGGTCGCGTCCGTCGTGACCGCGGTGCTCGCGACGATCGTCGTGTTCGTGCTCATGCGCGCGGTTCCCGGCGACGTCGTGCAGCAGATGCTCGGGCAGACGTCAGACCCTGACGTGGAGCGCGCATTGCGGTCCTTCTTCGGGCTGGACGAGCCCCTGTACGTGCAGTACGGGGAGTGGCTGCTCAGCGCGCTTCAGGGGGACCTCGGCACTGCCTGGGTCTCCGGCCAGCCGGTCGGCCAACTCATCGGCAACGCCCTGCTCGTCACCCTGCAGCTGACCCTGCTGACCCTGCTGCTCGCCGTCGTGCTCGGGGTGCCGGTCGGCCTCGTCGCCGGGATGCGCGAGGGCGGCCGGCTCGACTCGATCCTGCAGAGCCTGACCGTTCTGGGGCTCGCGACGCCGATCTTCTGGCTCGGCATCATGCTGCTGATCGGCGTGTCGGCGGTCCTGGGCTGGTCGCCGCCGCTGTCCTACCAGCCGCCGACGGTCTCCCTCGGCGCGAACCTGCAGATGATGGTGCTGCCGGTCCTCAGCCTCGGGGTCCTGCAGGCGGCGGCGTACGCGCAGTTCGTGCGCCAGGCCGTGGTCTCCGCCACCCGCGAGCAATACGTCATCACCGCCAGGGCGAAGGGGCTGCCCGAGCGGAAGATCCTGTTCAAGCACATCCTCCGCAACATCCTGGTCCAGCTGATCACGTTCATGGGGCTGCTCGTCGTGCAGATCCTGGGCGGGGCGGTGGTGATCGAGTCGATCTTCACGCTGCCCGGCTTCGGCCGTCTGCTGCTCGGCGCGATCACGTCGCGCGACTACCCGCTGCTGCAGGGCGGGCTTCTGGTCGTCGTGCTTGTGACGCTGACGGTGAACCTGATCATCGATCTGCTCTACCGCGTCATCGACCCGCGTCTGAGGACGGTTGCGTCGTGACCGACACCGTTCAGCACGTCGACGACCGCACCCGGCCGGGCGATGCCCGGCGGAGCGGGTCGTGGCGCCGGCTCGGCAAGCGGCTGCGCCGTCAGCCGGGTCTGGCGCTCGGCTTGCTGATCCTCGCCCTGCTGCTCGCGATCGTTGCGGCGCCGTGGCTGTTCACCAACGCCGACCCGAACGTGGTCAACCCCGCCGAGCGCCTGTCGCCGCCGTCGGGCGAGCACTGGTTCGGGACTGACGACGTTGGCCGCGACATCTACGCGCGCGTGATCTACGGCACGCGGGTGACGCTGGGGATCCTGCTCGCGTCCCTGGCGTTCGCCGGCGTGCTCGGAGGCACGAGCGGGATCGTCGCCGGCTACCTCGGGCGGTCCACCGACATGCTGTTCGGTCGCGGGGTCGACGTGATCCTGAGCTTCCCGCCGCTGATCCTCGGGCTGATCCTCACGGGGATCCTGGGGGCGGGCACGCAGAACCTTGTGCTCGCGATGAGCGTCATCTACTTCCCGACGTTCTTCCGAATCGGCCGCTCGGGGACGATGAGCGAGTCGACCAAGGTGTACGCGGAGGCGGCCTACGCGCTCGGGTACTCGCGCTTCCGAATCCTGTCCCGCCACATCGCCCGCAACGTCGTCCCGCTGCTGCTCGCTCAACTCATGGTCGTCTTCCCGCTCGCGCTGCAGATCCAGGCTGCGCTCAGCTTCCTCGGCCTCGGCGTGCAGCCCCCGACCCCCGACTGGGGCAACATCCTCGAGCAGAGCCAGAACTTCCTGCTCGCGGCCCCGTGGATGTCCGCCTTCCCCGGGCTGGCGATCCTCGTCTCCGCGCTCGGGATGATCCTGCTTGGGCGCGCGGCCCAGGCGAGCGTGGACGATGCGTAGTGGCCCGGTGGACGTCCCGAGCGAGCCCACGAGGAGGGGAGGCCCCGTGACGGACGTGCGAGGCGAGCGCTCCTCCGGCGAGGTGGCGGGCGACGGTCCGGTGCTGCGGGCCGAGGGGCTGCGCACCCACTTCCAGCAGGGGGAATCGGTGGTCCGCGCGGTGGACGGCGTCTCCCTCGAGGTCCACCCCGGTGAGATCGTCGCGATCGTCGGTGAGTCCGGATCCGGCAAGACGGCGACCGGCATGAGCCTCATGCGGCTCATCAATCGCCGGATCATCGCCCACCAGGAGGGCCGGGTCACGCTCCGCACCCGCTCCGGCGAGGAGGTCGACCTGCTCGCTGCCTCCGATCGCGTCGTCCGGCACGTGCGGGGCGGCGAGATCGGCATGATCTTCCAGGACCCGATGACGAGCCTCAACCCCGTGTTCACGATCGGCAACCAGATCGTCGAGGGGATCCGCGAGCACCGCTCGGCCTCGCGACACGAGGCGCGCGAGGTCGCCCGGGATCTGCTGCGCAGCGTCGGGCTCGGCGAGGTCGAGCGGCTCATGCGGGTGTTCCCCCACCAGCTGTCCGGCGGGATGCGACAGCGCGCGATGATCGCGATGGCCCTCGCCGGCCGTCCCCGGCTGCTGATCGCCGACGAACCGACGACCGCGCTCGACGTGACCGTCCAGGCGCAGATCGTTCGGTTGCTGCAGGACCTCGCCGCCGAGCGCGGCATGGGGGTGGTCTTCATCACCCACGACCTCGCGCTCGTGTCCCGCATCGCCGACCGGGTCTGCGTCATGTATGCCGGCCAGGTGGTGGAGGCCGGCGCCGCCGCCGAGGTATTCGCGCGCCCGCGCCACCCGTACACGATCGCGCTCGCGGGGTGCATCCCGTACGGGCCGTCGGGCGAGCGTCTCAACACGATCCCGGGGAAGCCGCCGAACCTCGCCGGGGAGTTCGCCGGGTGCCGGTTCGCGGCCCGCTGTGATTACGCCGTGCCCGCGTGCTCCGAGGCGCCGGTCGCGCTGCGAGCGGTCGAGGCGGGGCGCTCGGCGCGCTGCATCCGAGCCGAGGAGATCTCGTGAGCGAGGAAGTCCTGCGCCTCGACGGGGTGACCAAACGGTTTCGCGTGTCCCGGGGCGCGCCCTGGAGCCCGCCCCGGTTCGTCCACGCCGTGGAGGGCGTCGATCTGTCCGTGCGGCGCGGGGAGTGCCTGGGCGTCGTGGGCGAGTCGGGCTCAGGCAAGTCGACGCTCGGGCGCGTCGCCCTGCGGCTGTTGGAGCCGACCGAGGGGACGGTGTGGTACGAGGGCACCGACCTCACCGCGCTGGGTCCCCAGGAGTTGCGCCGGTACCGCTCCGAGCTGCAGATGATCTTCCAGGACCCGCACTCGAGCCTGAACCCGCGGATGACCCTCGGGGCCGCGATCGAGGAGGCGGTGCGGGTACACCGCATCGTGCCCGAGGAGCAGGTCGACGACTACGTCGAGGAGCTGTTCCGGCTCGTGGGGCTCGACCCGGCGTTCGCGAAGCGCTACCCGAGCGCGCTGTCGGGCGGGCAGAAGCAACGTGTGGCCATCGCGCGGGCGCTCTCGGTCAAGCCCTCGCTCGTGGTCGCCGACGAGGCCGTGTCGGCGCTCGACGTCTCGATCCAGGCCGAGATCCTCAACCTCATCGAGGACATCAAGGAGGAGCGCAACCTCACCACCCTGTTCATCAGCCACGACCTGTCGGTCGTCGAGGTAGTCGCCGATCGGGTCGTGGTCATGTACCTCGGGCGTCCCATGGAGGTCGCCGGCGCCGACGCGATCTACCGGGACCCGCGGCACCCGTACACACGGGGCCTGCTCTCCTCCGCACCGACGTTCGAGGGCGAGCCGCTGTCGATGGAGGGCGAGATCCCCTCGCCCACGTCACCCCCCAGCGGGTGCGTGTTCCGCACCCGCTGCCCGTACGCGATCGCTGAGTGTGCCGAAGCCGTGCCTGAGTTGCGCCGGGTGGGCCCCGACCAGTACGTCGCGTGCGTGCGCAGGGACGTCGCGGGGGCGACCGTCGACGATCCCGCGGGCGCGCACACCACGGGGGCCCCCTGATGTGGGAGTGCGTGGACATCCATCACCACGTCGGCACGCTCGACGTGGGCGCGAGTGCGGACGGCGCGCCGTGGACCATGGAGCGCGACCTCGAGGCGCGTCTGGCGCTCATGGAGCGCTACGCGGTGGACGCCGCGGCGCTGATGCCGGCGTTCCACTTCGAGCGCCGCGAGGGGCCCCGATCGGTGAGCCGGGCCAACGACCGGGTCGCGCAGTACCAGCGCCTCGGCGGGGCCGAACAGTTCCCGATCGCGCTGGGTACCGTCGACCCCTTGATGGGGGAGGACGAGAGCGTGGCCGAGATGCGGCGGATGCGTGACGAGCTCGGCATGGCCGGGGTCGTGTGGCACCACCGCTTCCAGAACGTGTACATGAGCGACGAGCGAATGGACCCGCTGCTGCGGACCGCGGAGGCGTTCGGGTGGCCGGTGTTCCTGCACGTGTTCCCCGAGTCGACGATGGAGGCGCCGTGGACGCTCGAGAAGTGGCTGGAGCGCTTCCCCGGCGTCACCTTCGTGGCGCTCGACAGCCTCATGGCGTTCACCCAGTCGCGGTACCTGTTGTCGCTCGGTCACCGGTACGACAACGTGCTGTTCGAGACGGCGGGCGCGTTCCCGGTCGGGCGGCTCATCCGCAGCTTCGTCCGCGAGCTCGGTGCGCATCGGGTGATCTACGGATCGGATCTGTACATGAGCCCGCCCACCTACGACTCGCCCTCGCCCCTGCTGGAGATCAGGGCCTCGGATCTCACGCCGGTGGAGCGGCACGAGGTCCTGGTGGGCGACTTTCTGCGTCTGTTCGAGCTGGAGGGCGCGTAGAGGGCCTGGCGTCGAATTGGACGAGGGCCGCCGAAGCGATGTGAGGATGGATCGATGAGCGAGGAGCGTGTGCTCGTGACCGGCGCGAGCGGCTATTTGGGTCGCACGGTCACGCGTGCCGAACGCGCGGCGGGCCGTGACGTCGTCGCGATCGACGCGCACGGCGAGGCCGGGATCGAGCAGGTCGACCTCACCGAACGCGCGGCGGTCGCCGAACTGCTCCGCACCGAGCGGTTCGACACCGTCGTGCACCTCGCCGCTGCGGCGGTCGGCGCGGCGGGGTTGCTCGCGAGCGCGCGCACCGACCCGGTGATGGCCGCGGACGTCAACGTCGCCGCTACCGCACACCTCGCGCACGCCGCGCGCGAGTCGGGGGTTGCCCGGTTCGTCTACGGGTCCTCGACGACGGTGTACGGGCCCGCTGAGGACTACGACGATGCACGGGTCACCGAGGCAGCGTGCCTGCGGCCGACGACCGTCTACGGAGCGACGAAGGCCTCGGCGGAGCATCTGGCGCGCACCGTGCTCGCCGGCTCGCCGACGCGGTTCACGGCCGTGCGCCTGCCGCTGGTGTACGGCGGTGAGCGGTGGTACGGGGGTGCGCTGGCGGACCTGATGCGCGTGGTCGAGGCCGCGCGGGCCGGGGAGTCGTTCGAGGTGGAGCTCCCCGCCGACGAAGCCGATTGGGTCCACGTCGACGACGCCGCAACCGCGTTCGGTGCGGTGTCGGCCGTCGGCGAGCCCGCCGGCGCCTACCACGTCGTCGGGCACACCGGCAGCGTGCTCGAGCTCGCCCAGCGGGTCGCGGACGGGTTCGGGGCGCGAGAGGTGTCCGTGCGCCCCGCGGAGCACGGCGGGACAGGTGCGCTGCCGCTCATCGACGACTCGCGGGCGCGGCAGGGTCTGGGGTTCGCGCCGAAGCGCAGCGACGTCGAGGCGGCCGCGGCCAGCTTGATCGCGGGCGACTGAATGCCGCTCGACCGACCGGTGCGACGTGGTGAAGGAGCCTGGCATGACGGCAGCGATTGACGCGGCGGTGGCGCAGCTGGTCGCTGCGGGGGTGCGGCGCGCCTATACGGTGCCCGGGGAGAGTTTCCTGCCGTTGCTGGACGCCCTGGACGCTCACCCCGCGGTGCAGGTGCTCTCCACGCGCCACGAGTCGGGCGCCGGGTTCATGGCCGAGGCCGAGGCGAAGGTGACCGGGGCGCCCGCGGTCGTGCTTGCGACGAGGGGCGTGGGTGCGTCGAACCTGTCGATCGCCGTGCACACCGCGCGGCAGGACTCCACCCCGATGGTGGTACTGCTCGGGCAGGTGAGCACTCAGGCGCTCGGTCGCGAGGCCTTCCAGGAGATCGACTTGCCCACCTACTACGGGGAGGTCACCAAGGGTGCGTGGACCGTCGAGCAATCCGAGCGCCTGCCCGAGCAGATCGCCCGCGCGGTGCTCACGGCGATCTCGGGGCGCCCCGGCCCGACGATGCTCGCACTCCCCGAGGACGTCCTCGACAGCGACCCTCCGGTCGCGGACGGCTGGCGGCCGGGCGTTGAGCAGGCTTCGCGGCCGACCCTCGACGCTGCGACCGCGCGGGCCGTCGCCGATCTGCTCGGCCCGGCGTCGTCGCCGGTGCTCATCGCCGGTGGCGGGGCGGGTGGGGCGCGGGAGGCTCTGGTGGCGTTCGCCGAGGCGTTCGGGGTGGGGGTGTACGCCGCCTTCCGGCGCCAGGACGTCTTCCCCAACGAGCACCCCAACTACCTCGGGCATCTGACCCTGGGCGCGCCCGCGGAGACCCTGGCGACCCTCCACGAGGCCGATGTCGTGCTCGTCGTCGGGTCGAGGCTGAGCGAGGTCACCACGCAGGCCTATACGCTCCCCACCTCTGGGCAGACGGTCGTGCAGATCGACATCGATCCGTCCGTCGTCGGGGCGGTCCGCCCAGTCGCGATCGGGGCGGTGGCGGACGCCGAGGCGGCGCTGCGTGCCTTGCTCGCGCACGCTCCCGAATCGAGCGCGTCGCGCGGGACGCGGACCTCTTCCCTCGAGCGCGGCCACGAGGCCTTCCTCGCGGCGAGCACCCCGTCGGAGCCGTCCGACGGCCCGATCCACCCCGCCGAGGTGATGGCCGCGCTCGGGCGCGTGTTCCCCCCAACGACGATCGTGACGAACGACGCGGGCAACTTCTCGGTCTTCGCCCATCGCTACTGGCGGTTCGCCGAGCCCGGAACCCAGGTGGGGCCGACGAGCGGCGCGATGGGCTACGGCGTGCCCGCCGCCATCGGTGCGCAGCTCGCCCGCCCAGAGGGCGAGGTCGTCGCGCTGGCCGGGGACGGCGGTTTCCTCATGACCGGTCAGGAGCTCGAGACCGCGGTGCGCTACGAGTTGCCGATCACCGTGGTCGTGTTCCGCAACGGCCTCTACGGCACGATCGCGCTGCACCAAGGGCGCAAGCTCGGAAGGACCGCTGCTGTGGGCATCGGGCAGGTGGACCTCGCCGCGGTCGCTCGCGGCTACGGCGCGACCGCGTGGCAGGTCAACGAGCGGGCCGAGCTCGAGGACGCCCTGTGGCAGGCCCGACGCTCCGGCCGGCCGGCGCTCGTCGACGTCGTCGTCGACAGCGACGTGCTCACGCCCGCAGCATCGCTGAGTGATCTTCTTGGAACGGAGCGTGCCAGATGACGGTCATGGAAGGGCAGTCCGTACCGACGGTCGGCCGGGTCGAGGCGATCCCCCTGCGACACGCGCTACCGCCCGAGCAGAGTTACGGCAGCGCGCGCGGGAGGGTGTCGGCCCGCGAGGGCACGCTCGTCCGCCTGGAGACCGACGACGGCGTCGTCGGGTGGGGCGAGGCGTTCGGCCCGCCCGCCGCCGTATGCGCGCTCGTCGACGACCTCGCACCGCTCGTCGTTGGTGCGCCGGTCAACCACGTGAGCCCGGTGGTGCACACCGCGCTCCAGGTGGGGTACCACCGCAGCCACGGCGGATTGCATGTCTGCGCCCTCAGCGGAGTCGAGACCGCGATGTGGGACGCGTGGGGCCGGTACCTCGGGCTGTCGGTCTCCGAGCTGCTCGGCGGGCGCGTACGCTCCGAGGTACCCGCCTACGCCTCGACCGGGTTCGTCACCGAGTTCGTGGACGACGAGGGCGCGTTCAGTGCCGCATTGCAGGAAGCCGTCGGAGAGGGCTTCTCGGCGGCCAAGATCAAGGTCGGGCTGGGACGCGACCGAGACCGGCGCCGCGCGGAGATCGCCCGCGAGAAGCTGGGCGAGCGGGGCCATCTTATGGTCGACTTCAACAGCAACTACACCGCCGATACCGCTTGCCGAGTGCTCGACGGATTGCGCGATCTCGACATCGACTGGGCGGAGGAGCCGGTGCCGCCCCACGACCACGCCGGCTACGCGCGCGTTCGTCGCTGCGGCATCCCGATCGCTGCCGGGGAGGCGGCCTACACCCGCGTCGACTTCCGACCCTTGGTCGCCGACCAGCTCGTCGACATCGTCCAGCCGGATCTCATCAAGTGCGGCGGCATCGGCGAGGCCCGGACGATCGTGGACCTCGCCCAGGCGTGGAACCTGCGGGTCTCCCCCCATGTCTGGGGCGGTGCGATCGGGCAGGCGGCGTCGCTGCAACTTCTCGCGGCGATCCCGAACAGTCCCCACACCGAGATCGCCGGCGAGCCGCTCTGGCTGGAGCTCGACCGCTCGCCGAACGAGCTTCGGTGGCGGCTGCTCACGGACCCGATCATCGCGAGCGACGGCGTCGTCGCGATCCCGAGCGGCCCCGGCCTCGGGGTCTGCGTCGACGAGGACGTCGTTGCTGAACTCCGGGTCCGCGATCCCGAATGACGGCAGGGAGACGCGCTGGGATGGTCGCGAACGACCGAGCGTCGACGTGGGAGAGGAGCCCGACATGACGTCCGTCACGGACCGGCTTCGAGAGCTGGGAGTGGAACTGCCCGAGCCGGCCGAGCCGGCGTTCAATTACGACCCGGTGGCGCGCCACGGGGACCTCGCCTACGTGAGCGGGCAGCTCCCGAAGGAGGACGGGGTCGTCAGGATCACCGGGCGCGTCGGCGAGGACGTCGACGTGGAGACCGCCGGGCGCGCCGCGGGGATCTGCGCGCTGCAGGGCCTCGCAGTCACCGCGGCCGCCCTGGGTGGGATCGACCGCATCACGCGCATTGTCCGTGTGACGGGCTATGTCGCGAGCGGCCCGGACTTCCACCAGCAGCCGAAGGTCCTCGATGCCGCCAGCGACCTCTTCGTCGAAGTGTTCGGCGAGGCGGGCCGACATGCGCGGTCGGCCGTGGGCGTGGCGGAGCTGCCGCGGGACGCGCCGGTCGAGGTCGAGCTCATCGTCGCCCACGACGCGCGCGGCTGAGTGGCCGCTCGCAGGAGCCGCCACCTGCCCTCCCCTGAAAGGGACCAGCGATGACCCACGACCTCGGAACCATCACGAGCCCCGAGCTCGCCGGCGCGTTCGACGGACCACGACTGGCCCTGATCCCCGTGGGAGCCACCGAGCAGCACGGGCCGAACCTCGGCATGGCGGTCGACTACCGCATCGCCCAGGAGCTCGCCCACCTCGTCGCCGGCCGCATGGACGGCCGCGCCTACGTCGCGCCGCCCCTGCCGTTCGGGCTGTCCGCGCACCACATGGCGTTCCCGGGGACCATCACGATCGGCGCGGAGGCCTTCCAGGCCGTCCTGCTCGACGTGGTCGACAGTCTCGCCGCCCACGGCTTCGGCCACTTCCTGTTCATCAACGGGCACATGGGCAACCAGAACGTCCTCGGAGTGCTCACCACCCGCATCCACTTCGAGCGCGGCCTCCGGGCGGCCAGCTCCCTGTACTTCGCGCAGGCCAAGGACGCCGTCGAGCGACACCGGCGCACGTTCCGGTACGGCCACGCCTGCGAGGTCGAGACCAGCGTCGCCATGTACCTCACGCCCGAGTTGGTGAACGAGGGCGCGCTTGAGCCCGGCGACCTCATCGAGGACTACATCCCCCACGAGGACAACTACCTGCCCCACCCGATGCAGGTTCCCAAGTCGTTCGCCGAGCGGACCCGCAACGGCGTGTTCGGGGACGCCACCCAGGCAAGTCGCGAGGCGGGCCAGGACATTGTCGAGACCGCGGTCGAGCGGATGGTGGCGTTCGCGGCAGCGTTCCTGGAGCAGCGCTCTGATGCCATAGCGCCGAGCCATGGGGGTTAGGCGATGGCGGGACCGCGACCGGAGCCGCCGTGCAGAGTCACCCGGCCCAGGCCCTGGCTGAGACCCCAGGTGACGGTCGAGTTCACGAGCTTCGCACCCCTACGAATCGGAGGTCCCGCCGATGCCGATCGTTGAGATGAAGATTCTCGAGGGCAGGCCGCCCGAACGTGTCCAGGAGCTGATCGCTGAGGTCACTCGGGCGGTCACCGGGAGCCTTGGCGTCGCGCCGGAGCAGGTTCGTGTGCTCGTCACGGAGGTGCCCCCGACCCATTGGGGGGTCGCGGGGACGTCGAAGGCTGACACCGCGTCGGCGGGGTCGAACCCTCCAGCAACCTCGGAGCACTTCGGCACTGACGACGCGGGGGAGTCGCGATGAGCACGGCGAACGAACAGCTGCGCTTGGCATAGGTCCACGCCAGGTCGGTCGACCTCGCGCCCTCGAAGGGACGCCGGCGTGGGCAGAACGACCCATCGGCTCTCGCACAGGTTGCACAGCCTGTCCGATGCGGCCGCGACTCCCCGGTTCGTACGGTCCTCGCACCTGCCGCACCCGCGGCGGGACCGTCGACCGGGAGGACCGCCATGACCGGCACGCTGACCCCCGACATCGCCGAGCGCCTGCGCGGGGACGTCATCACCCCCGCCGACCCGCGCTATGACGACGCCCGCGCGATCTACAACGGGATGATCGACTCGCGGCCGGCGCTGATCGCCCGCTGCGCGAACGTCGCCGACGTCATCGCCGCGGTCACCTACGCCCGCGAGGCCGACCTGATGGTCGCCGTGCGCGGAGGAGGCCACAACGGCGCCGGGTTCGCGAGCTGCGACGACGGCCTCGTGATCGACCTGTCCGCGTTGCGGGGCATCCGCGTCGATCCCGGGCGCCGCACCGTGCAGGTCGAGCCCGGCTGCACCCAGGGCGACCTCGACCACGCCACCCACCCGTTCGGGCTCGCGGTGCCGGCCGGCATCGTGTCGACCACCGGTGTCGCGGGGCTGACGCTCGGCGGCGGGCACGGCTACCTGTCGCGCCAGCACGGCCTCACCATCGACAGCCTCCTCGCTGCCGACGTCGTGCTCGCCGACGGGCGGTTCGTCACCGCGAGCGAGACCGAGCACCCCGACCTGTTCTGGGCGCTGCGCGGCGGCGGAGGCAACTTCGGGATCGTCACGAGCTTCCGGTTCCGCGCGCACCCGGTCGACACGGTCCACGCGGGTCCGATCTTCTGGGAGGCCGCCGACGCTCGCGAGGTGATGGCCGCCTACCGCGACTTCCTGCCCACCGCGCCGGAGCGGCTGTCGCCCTTCCTGGGCCTCAAGACCATGCCGTCGACCCCGCCGTTCCCGCCCGAGCTGTGGGGACGGCAGGTCTGCGTGCTGGTGACCTGCTACGACGGGCCGGCCGAAGAGGGCGAGGAAGTGCTGGCACCGCTGCGTGCCGAGCTGCCACCGCCGATCCTCGACGGCGTCACCACGATGCCGTATCCGGCGCTGCAGACGATGTTCGACCCCCTGCTGCCGGCGGGCCTGCAGTGGTACTGGAAGGGCGCGTTCGTCGCGGACCTGCCCGATGCGGCGATCGACATCCATCTGGAGCACGCCGCGCAGACGCCGAGCGAGCTCTCGCTGATGCACCTTTACCCGATCGACGGGGCCGTCCGCCGTGTCGCGCCCGACGCGACCGCATGGCCCGCCCGCGACGTGACGTGGTCGATGGTGATCGCCGGCATCGACCCCGACCCGGCGTCCTCGCCCGCGTTGACCACGTGGGCGCGCGACTATTGGCACGCGCTGCGTCCGCACACCGCCGACGGCGGCTACGTCAACTTCTCGATGGACGAAGGCGCCGACCGGGTCCGTGCGACCTACGGCGCGAACCACGCGCGGCTCGTCGAGGCGAAGCGCGCCTACGACCCGACGAACCTGTTCCGCCGCAACCAGAACATCGTCCCGTAGAGCTCGAAGTGGCCCGCGCTCGGGCACGGGCTTCCGCGACACCGACCGATGCGAGAGAGGACACACCGATGGGCACCGACGCCAACCTCGCGCCGAGGACACACGTCGACCCGGCCGCGGACGTTGACCCGGCCTCGCACGCCGAGCCGGGCCCGGACGTGGAGCCGGCCCCGGACATCGATCCCGACCGGCTCCAGGCCTTCCTCGAGCGGTTCGCCGCCGACCAGGCCGCCAGCTTGCACGCCGCGACGGTGCTCATCGGCGACCGGCTCGGGCTGTACCGCTCGCTCGCCGATGGCGGGCCGCAGACCGCCGAGGCGCTCGCGGATGCCACCGAATGCGACCCGCGGCTGGTGCGCGAGTGGCTCGGCGCGCAGGTCGCCAGCGGCTACGCCGCGCACGACCCGACGCAGGGGACCTACTGGCTGACCGCCGAGCAGGCCGCCTGCCTCGCCGATCCGTCGAGCCCGACGTTCGTCGCCGGCGCCGGCCTCGTGATCAACTCGGCGCACAAGGACACCGAGGTCGTCGAGGCCGCGTTCACCGGGCGCGGTGGCGTCGGCTGGGACGGCCACCACGCGCACTTGTTCGAGGGGACGCGGCGGTTCTTCGAGCCGGTCTACCGCGGCAACCTGCTCGACAGCTGGATCCCCGCGCTCGACGGGGTCGCCGACAAGCTCGCCGCCGGCGCGCGGGTCGCCGACGTCGGCTGCGGGCACGGCGCGGCGCTGCGACTGCTCGCCGACGCCTACCCCGCGTCGACGTTCGTCGGCTACGACAGCCACGCCGGCTCGATCGAGGCCGCGCGCGCCGCCGCGGCCGACGCCGGCGTCGCCGACCGCTTGGCTTTCGAGGTCGCGGGCGCGGACGACTTCGACGGTGACGGCTTCGACCTCGTCTGCGTGTTCAACGCGCTGCACGAGCTCGGCGAGCCCGTCGGCGCCGCCCGCCGCATCCGTGAGTCGCTCGCGCCCGATGGGACGTGGATGTTCACCGAGCCCATCGCCCACGAGCACCCGATCGAGCACGTGCGCGACCGGACCTTCTACTCGGTGTCGACGATGGTGTGCACCCCGAGCGCGATCGCGCAGGGCGCCGGCGAGGCCGCGCTGGGCGCGCAGGCGGGCGAGCCCGCGCTGCGACGCGTCGTCGCCGAGGCGGGGTTCACCCGGCTGCGCCGCGCCACCGAGACGCCGTCGTTCATGGTGCTCGAGGCACGTCCGTGATCGTTGCTTGGGGCGCGGCCAGGTGGCGCTTCATCGCGGGGCCATTGACGAGCCCGTGGACGTGGTTAGCCTGTGGACCTCTTGAGGGCTGCTCCGCCTGCATCGAACTCGTGTGCACCGACGGCGTGCACCTCATGAGAGGAAGCAGCCATGGAGTATCGCACTCTCGGCACCACCGACCTGCAGGTCTCGTCCATCTGCCTGGGTACCTGGGAGATGAGTGGGGCGTGGGGACCGGACTACGGGCCTGCGATCCGCGCTGTCGGCCGCGCCTTCGAGCAGGGCATCACCTTCTACGACACCGCCTACGCCTATGGCGCCGGCCAGGCCGAGTCAGCACTGGCGCAGGGCCTGGGCGATCTGATCCGAACACACCGCGACGAAGTGGTGCTCGTGACCAAGGGCGGGCTCGAACAGACCGGTGAGGGCCTGTCGTTCGTGCGCAACTCCGAGCCCGAGTTCCTGCGCTGGACGCTTCAGGAGAGCTTGGGTCGGCTGGGGACCGACTACGTCGACGTGTACTTCATCCACTGGCCCGACCCGCTCGTGCCGTTCGACGAGGTGGCCGGCACGCTCGACGAGTTGATCGCCGAGGGACTGATTCGTCACGCGGGCGTGTCGAACTTCGACACATCGCAGATGGACGCCTACCGGTCCGGCGGCTCGCTGACCGTCGCCCAAGTGCCCTACAACCTGTTCTGGCGCGACGTTGAGGACGACGTACTGCCGTACTGCCAACGCCACGGGCTCGGGGCCATGGGCTATGCCGCGCTCGCGCAGGGGTTCCTGACCGGCACGCTCAGCGCCGAACAGGAGTTCGCTCAAGATGATTGGCGAGCGCACGTCTCGCTCTTCCAGGGCGAGGAGTACCGCCAGCGCGTGGCGGTCGCCGACCGTCTGAAGGAGTTCGCCGCTGAACGCGATTGCACGCTGCCCCAGCTGGCGATCGCGTGGGTGCTCGCACATCCCGCCGGGGTGGTGCCCATCATGGGCGCGCAGGTCCCCGAGCATGTCGACAGCAGTGTGCAGGCGACCGCCCTCGAGCTCAGTGCCGACGAGGCCGAGCAACTGCGCCGAGTCGCCGCCGAGGCCCCACCGATCGACCTGAGCGGCCTCGCCCCGGCCGCGCGCGACAGCCGCGCGTGATCTCCTTGGCCCGAAACCGCGGGTGTTGAGCGGTCCTGCCGCCACGTCGTTCGGTGGAGGCGGGGTTCACCCTCCGGCCGTCAATGTAGTTGGTGCCCCCGGTGCCCCCGGTGCCCCCTGACCTGACTTCCGCAGCTCGTGGTCATACAGGAGGTCGGGATTAAGGGTTTGACCTGCGGTTTTGGGCGTGACGGCCTGATGGGGTCGTGTTACTACAGTCCCACCGGCTGTGGTGCTTTGGTTACGGGGCGCTGTCGGCGGGGGTGAAGTCGAAGATGCGCGGCGGGGTGGGCAGTTCGAGGGCGGTGAGGATGTCGCGCTGTCCGGGGGTGAGCTCGCCGCGTTGGGCCATGTGGCCGTCGTTGGTGGCCATGGTGACCAGGTGCAGCCGGTCGAGCTCGGCTCGCAGGTTGCGCCAGGTGTCGCCGGTGGCGTGCTCGGCGACGCGGATGAGCAGCAGCGCCAGCCAGCACAGCTGGACGTGTGCTTCGATGCGCTGGGGCTTGTGGTGGAAGACCGGGCGCAGGTCGATGCCGGTCTTGAGGTCGCGCCAGCCGCGCTCGGCGGCGTACAGGGCCTTGTAGCCCTCGGCGATGTCGCCGGCGGTCAGCGACTCGTCGCTGGTGCGTAGCAGGTACTTGCCGTCGTAGTGGGCGTCGCGGCGCACCGCGGCGCGGTCGAGGCGCAGGTAGCCGTTGGGCGTAGTGCGCAGGAACCGGTTGTAGCCGGGCTTGGTCTTCAACGCGCCGGCGAGCTCGGCGCGCTCGGCAGCCGAGAGGCCGTCGCTGTCGGCGATTGCGTCTTCGAGGCGGGCGACGATCGCCGCGCGGACGGCGGCGTCGCGCTCGGCGGCCTCGGGGTTGTGGCAGACGACGAACCGGTCGCGGCCGGCGCCGTCATCGACTCTGACTTCCTTGACGCGCAGGTTGCCCGCCACCGTGCGATACCGGCCCTGGCGGCCAAGCGCGGCGGCGGCCTCGCTCGAGGCGCCGCGCAGCTTCTCGCCCATGATGTAGCCGCCGCCGGCGCGCTGGAGATACCGGCGGTTCTGCTCGCTGGTGAACCCGCGGTCGAGCACCCAGATGACCCGGCCCAGCTGCCAGTCGCGCAGATCGTCCTTGACGCGGCGGATGAGCTTCTGATCGGAGGTGTCGCCGGGGAAGGTCCACAGCCTGACCGGGATGCCCTCCCGGGTGACCGCCATGCCGATGACGACCTGCGGCAGATCCGGGCGGTGGTCCTTGGACCGGCCCCAGGTGCGCACCGCGGCCTCGACCGCCTCGGCCGCCACATCCCCGTCGCCGTCCTCGTCGTCGGCCAGACCGGCGAGGTCGTCGCCGTCGGCGGGCGCGTCGCCGGTCTCGGTCTCCCAATACGTCGACGTCGAATCGAAGAACAGCAGGTCGACCTCGAGGTTGAGCAGGTTGGCGACGCTGAAGAACACCCGCCGCTGCACCTCGCCGACCACGTCGCCGAACCGGTCCATCGCCCGGTAGCAGTCGTCGTCGCTCATGGCCTCGAGCCCGTCGATGAACACCCGCTCGGCCACCCAGCGGGTCCCCGCACGCTTGGACAGCGGCTCGGCCGACAGCCGGTTGGCCACCATCGCGAAGATCACCCGCTCGACCGCCGCCGCGTTCACGCGGCCGCCGGCGACCGCTTCGGTGATCGCCTCGCCGATCCCCAGCCGCTGCCACAGCTGATCAGCAACCCAGCTGGTGCCCATCGGCCGCGCGTCGACCACCGGCGGCACCCCCGCCGCCTCGACCTCGCCTGCCCGGCTCGCCTCGGGATCGAGGAACCGTCCGACGCTGTCGACCAGCCGTCCCAGCGCCGCCCGGTCGACCCGATCGGCCCGGCCGAGGTTGTACAAGATCCGCGCCCGCGGCGTTCCCGACTCCGGATCGCGCTCGTTGTGCGCCAGCGCCAGGTACGACACCACCGACCCGTCCCGGTTCCGCCGCTTGGTCTCCCGCAAATACATGTCTACGAACGTAGAGCATCCACAACCAGCCGCCAAGTAACCCGAACATCTCGTGTGTCTACATGAATCCGAGCGTCAGACCCCACCCGCCACCCTGACCAGCAACAACACACCCCCGACCCCCCGAATCTGCCTACGAGCTGCGGAAGTCAGGCCTGAAGTGCGAGGGACACCAATATGACGCCGAGGATCGCCCAGAAGTGCACTCGGTTCTTCTGCCCTGGCATCTTGCCGCGCCACCACAACTACAGCGGCGAAAGAAGGGCCGCGGCGATCAACATTGGCCTGCGATGCGAGTGAAACTCAATCGTCGGATTCCCGTCCATGTCTCGGATCGCGAGGGCGAGGTTAACTGCGACGGCGAGCAGGCCGAGGACGATGAAGAGCCCTTCGTTGAACCCGGACACCATCTGTGCCAGGGCAACAGCGAACGGCACTCCCACCATCGCCCACGCGTACCGGTCATCGGTGTGCTTCGCGTAGGCGGCTGCTTTGTGTCCTCGCCCTCGGGTGGCAGCGGGGTCGGGGGCCTGTTGCTGTTGGCTATTATCCGAACCCGGTTCCTGGGTTGCCGTCGGTGCTTGGTCCACACCTTCGACGGGGGGCGGGTCCACGGTCACCCGCTCCTCGAGGCGCCGTTTCGCCGCGGCGAATTCTTCGTCGCTAAGCGCACCGTTGCGGTGAAGTTCGACCAGTTGGTCGAGTCGGCCCCCGCGAAGGGGCCGAAGGTCACGCTGCAAGCCCGCAAACGGCCCGAGAATTCTTAGTGGCCGTGGTAGAGGCGTTCGAGGTCGATGAGCTCGACGTCGGCGCGGCCTTGGGCGTCGCGGCGCAGGCTGTCAAAGAAGGTCGGGGCGCAGAGCAGCAGCTTCGCGCTCTCGGCGCGGGCGCCTATCGTGGCACGGACCCGCTCCAGGCGGCGCAGGTGTGCGGAGGTGACGGTCTCGCCGCTCTTCGCTTAGACGAGTGCCGCCGTCAGGAGCTCGCTCGGGGGCCGGCGGGTCCCGAGCCGCCTGCCTCGTCGGCCCACGTGGCGTGGGCCGCCCGCTTCGCGGCCTCGGCGATCCGGCGGACCGTCTCGTCGTCGGCGATGCGGGTCCGCGGTGCCGACACCCCGAGGCCCCATCGCGGCGTCCCGGAGGTGCTGGGGATGATGACCCCCACCGCCGCGAGGTCGGGGTCGCTCTCGCCGAAGTTCGTGCCGAACCCTTGCAGTCGCACCTGGTGCAGCTCGTCGACCAATCGGGTCCGGGAATCGAGGGTGCGGGGCGTGAGCGGCTCGATTACCTCGTCGGGATACAGCTGCGCGAGCTCGTCGGGCGGCATCGCGGCGAGCAGCACCTTGCCGACCGAGTTCGTATGAGCCGGACGCAGCAGGCCGGTGCGGGCCGCGACCCGCAAGGAGCGCGAGCTCTCCACGCACTCCACGAAGCGGACGTTGGGACCCTCCAGGCCCATGAGGTTCACCGTCTCGTCGACTTCGTGGCTGAGGGCGCTCATGTGGGGCTTGGCGCGTTGGCGCACGTCCAGGTTGCGGACGGCCTCGAGGCCGAGTGCGACCAGCACCGGACCACTCGCATAGGTCCGGGTCCTCGGGTCTTGCGTCGCGAACCCGGCGCTCTCGAGCATGGCGAGCAGCCGATGCGCCGTCGAGCGGGCGACGCCCAGGTGCGCTGCCGCGTCGGTGACCCGCACCGTGTCCCACGTGCGGAACATCTGGAGCAGATCCAGCGCGTTGGCGACCGAGCGGAGCGGATACGCCGGTTGCATGCTCCTCCGTTCTGCTGGACAGAACGCTAGGGACACAGAGCTGCGCATGTCAACGGCTGGTCGTGTCCTGCGCAGGGACGCGTGGCGCTTTCGAACGTC
The DNA here is from genome assembly GCF_004322855.1 of Egibacter rhizosphaerae. Taxonomy (NCBI): domain Bacteria; kingdom Bacillati; phylum Actinomycetota; class Nitriliruptoria; order Egibacterales; family Egibacteraceae; genus Egibacter; species Egibacter rhizosphaerae. The sequence continues at coordinate 3,332,927 of NZ_CP036402.1, forward strand.
GTCTGGGCACGCGTTCTTCTTAGCAGGCTCCGTACTGCCGGAGACTGGCCCGATGAACTGCGCAAACGCATGGCGCTCGGTCGCCACGTGCCCGACATCGACACCTCCTCCCACGAAAAAGAATTGTTCTGCTAAGAAGAATCACTCTTGGCGCGGGCGGGGGCCGTTCGTAGCCTCGATCACGCCACGTCGAGCCGCTCCGAGGAGCCGAGCGCCGGAAGGGCCAGCCCATGCTCAAGATCGATGCCTTCAACCACGTCCTCCCGCCCCGCTACTTCGAGAAGATGAACGAGGTCAACCCGGGGCTGAAGGACATCGGGAAGCGCGTGCGCAACGTCCGGGTGCTCGTCGACATGGATCAGCGGCTGCGCATGATCGAGCAGTTCGGTGACGACTACCGGCAGGTGCTGTCGGTGGCCGCGCCGCCGATCGAACGGGTCGCCGGACCCGAGGCCTCCCCGGAGCTGGCCGAGGTCGCCAACGACGAGATGGCACGCCTCGTGAGCGAGCACGACCGATTCGTCGGCTTCATCGCGTCGATGCCGATGAACAACCCCGACGCGGCGGTGACCGAGGCGAAACGCGCCATCGACCAGCTGGGCGCCACCGGGATCCAGATGTTCACCAACGTCAACGGCAGCCCACTCGACCGCGACGAGCTACTCGATCTGTTCCAGCTGCTGCACGACCATGACCTGCCGATCTGGGTCCATCCGGCCCGCGGCGCCGAGATGCCCGACTACGTCGACGAGGACGGCTCCAAGTACGAGATCTGGTGGACGTTCGGCTGGCCGTACGAGACGAGCGCGATGATGGCGCGGCTGATCTTCAGCGGGCACCTCGACCGCTTCCCGAACCTCAAGGTCATCACCCATCACCTCGGGGGCATGACGCCGTACTTCGAGGGGCGAGTCGGCCCGGGCATGGACCAGCTCGGCAGCCGCACGACCGACGAGGACTACACGAGCATCCTGGAGCGGCTCGATGACCGCCCCATCGAGTACTTTCGGCGCTTCTACGGCGACACGGCCGTCTTCGGCTCGGATGCCGCGACTCGCTGCGGCCTCGAGTTCTTCGGCGCCGACCACGTGCTGTTCGCCAGCGACTGTCCGTTCGATCCCGAGAAGGGGCCCGGCTTCATCCGCGAGACCATCCGGGTACTCGACGAGGCCGACTACCTCGACGAGGCCACTCGGGCGCAGATCTACGAGGGCAACGCCAAGCGGCTCATGCGGCTGCACCTCTGATGACCGCCGACATGACCGCCGACCACGCGACGGCCGAGGCACGCGACGAGAACGAACGCGTGTCCGCTGCCGTGCGGCGGCCGCCCCGGCCCTTCTGGCTGGGTCTGGCGGGGATCGCGGCGGTACTGGGAGTGCACGAGGCGGTCTCCCGGCTCGAGCTGCTGCGCCCCGAGTTCTTCCCGCCCGTCAGCGTGATCGCCCCAGCGCTGCTGGAGCTCCTGCCCACCGCTCAGCTCTGGGAGCAGATCCTCGGCACCCTCCAGGGCTGGGGCGTGGGCCTCGCCCTGGCCGCCGTGCTGGCGGTGCCGCTCGGGATGCTCATCGGATCGTTCGAGGCGGTGCGCCGGATGCTCCGCGTGATCGTCGAGTTCATGCGGCCGATCCCCTCGGTCGCGCTGTTCCCCGCCGCCCTGCTGCTGCTCGGCATCACGACCGGCATGAAGGTCTCGTTGGTCGCCTTCGCCGCGTTCTGGCCGATCCTGTTCCAGGCCATCTACGGGGTGCAGGACGTGGACCCGGCCACGAAGGAGACCGCCCGCGCCTACGGGCTGGGGCCCGTCGCCCGGTTCTGGCGGATCATCGTCCCGAGCACCTCCGCGTACATCGCCACCGGCCTGCGCATCTCCTCGGCCATCGCGCTGATCCTCACCGTGACCGTGGAGCTGCTGACCAACCTCACCGGTCTCGGCAACGCGATCGGCAGCGCCCGCACCGCCGGGCAGTTCCCGCAGATGTACGCGCTGATCGCGCTCACGGGCATTCTCGGCTGGCTGTTGAACGGCACGTTCGAGCGCGTGGAGGCGCGGCTGCTGCACTGGCACCCCTCGCAGCGAGAGGGGACGTGATGCGGCGCGCCCTGCACCTGGGTCTCGAGATCGGCTTCCCGCTGCTGCTGCTCGCTGGCTACGGAGCCTGGGCGGCCGGCGCCGAGTCCTTCTACTTCCCCGCGCTGGGCGACATCGCCGCATCGTTCGCGGAGCTCACGTTGTCCGAGCAGATGGTCGATGACGTCGTTCCCAGCTTGCGCCGCCTCGGGCTCGGCTACCTGCTGTCGGTCGTCCTCGGCGTCGCCGGTGGGCTGGTGCTCGGATCGTTCAAGCTCGTCCAAGAGGCGTTCCAGCCGATCGTGCAGTTCTTGCGTGCGCTGCCGTCGCCGGTGTTGATCCCCTTCGCGATCATCCTGCTCGGCATCGGCGACACGATGAAGGTGTTCCTCATCGTCCTCGGGGCGGTCTGGCCGATCCTGCTCAACACGACCGACGGGGTGCGCAGTGTCGATCGCGCGATGATCGACATGGCTCGCGCGTACAACGTCGGACCGTGGGCCCGCACCTGGCGGATCGTGGTCCCCGCCGCACTGCCACGCGTGCTCGCCGGGATGCGTACGAGCATCGCCATCGCGATCGTGCTGATGGTCATCAGCGAGATGTACACCAGCCGCGACGGCCTCGGTATGTTCGTCCTGCAAGCCCAGCGGACGTTCTCGATCTCGGACATGTGGGCGGGGATCCTGCTGCTCGGGATCATCGGCTACGTCGGGAACTTCGTGTTCGTCCGCAGCGAGCGCAGCCTCCTCCACTGGCATCGAGGAGCGAAGGGGCACGCACGATGACCTCCGACGAGCCGATCCTGCACGTCGAGCAGCTGGCGAAGTCGTACCGCACCCGTGAGCGGGTCGTGGAGGCGATCCGCGATGTCTCGCTCGCGGTCGAGCCGGGCGAGTTCCTCTGCGTCGTCGGGCCATCGGGCTGTGGCAAGACGACGCTGCTCAAGTGCCTCGCCGGCCTCCTCGAGCCCACCTCCGGAGCGGTGCGTTTCCGCGGCGAGCCCGTGCGCAAGCCCCTGCCCGGCATGGGGTTCGTGTTCCAGGACTACGGCCGTTCCCTGCTGCCGTGGCTGAAGGTCGACAAGAACGTGACCTTCCCGTTGCGGCACAAGGGCGTGCCCAAGCCTCGCCAGGCCGAACTGGCCGAGGAGGCGCTGCGCGTCGTGGGGCTCGACGACTTCGCGCGGGCCTACCCCTGGCAGCTCTCAGGAGGGATGCAGCAGCGGGTGGCGCTGGCCCGCGCCCTCGCCTACGAGCCCGAGCTGCTGTTGATGGACGAGCCGTTCGCCTCGGTCGACGCGCAGACCCGCGCGGACCTCGAGGACCTCGTCCTGCGCGTTTGCGCCGAGTACGGGATGACCGCCCTGTTCGTGACCCACGACATCGACGAGGCCGTCTATCTGGCCGACCGGGTGGTCGTGCTCGGCAAACCCCCGACGCAGGTGCGCAGCGAGGTGCGAGTCGAGCTGCCGCGCCCGCGCGACCAGATCGCGACGAAGGAGCACCCCGAGTTCATCCGTCTTCGCACGGAGGTCACCCGCACCATCAAGTCGTTGAGCGAGCACGTTGCGCCCCCACCCGCCGAACCGACGTCCCCTGCAGGGAGGAACGAGCCATGAGCCGCTCTCGGAAGTTCGCGAGCCGCCCCCGGAAGGTCGCGTCCATCCTCGCCCTCGCCACGGTGCTCGCCGTGCTGGTCGCCGCGTGCGAGGACGAAGAGGAACCGCTCGACCTGGCCGATGACCCCGAGGAGGAGGAACCCGACGCGGAGGAGCCCGCGGACCCCGACGACGAGGAGGACGAAGAGCCCGAGGCGGACGACCCCGAGGACGAGGAGGACCCGGGGGAGGACGACGCTCCCGACGGCTCGGGTGAGCTCGCCAGCATCACGGTCGGCGACATCCAGGGGATCCCCTCGACGTTCCTCCAGTTCGCCGTCGACGAGGGCTTCCTGGAGGACGAAGGGCTCGACGTTACCGTCGAGCCGAATCCCGGGGGAGCGGCGAACATCCCCGGCGTCGAGTCCGGCGAGTTCGAAATCGCCGGGTCCAACGTGATCTCGGTGTACCTGGCCCGGGCGGAGGGGCTGCCGATGCAGATGGTCAGCGCCGGCACCTTCGCCACGGAGGAGCCCGACGAGGACTTCTCCCACATCCTGGTCCCCGAGGACAGCGACATCGAGGAGCCCACCGACCTCGAGGGCCGCTCCGTGGCGGTCAACACGCTCGCGAACATCGCCGAGGTCACCATCCGTGCTGCGCTGGAGCGCAACGACGTCGAGCACTCGGACATCGAGTTCGTCGAGATGGGATTCCCGGACATGGTGCCGGCGGCCCTCGACGGCGAGATCGACGCGGTCCACGTCATCGAGCCGTTCCAATCGATCGGCTGGGACCAGGGCATGCGCGAGATCATCGCCCCGTACGCCGAAACCGAGCCAGGCCTCGCCATCGGGTCGTACTTCTCCTCCGACGAGTACATCGAGGAGAACCCGGAGGTGATCGACAGCTTCATCGCCGGGGTCAGCGCCGGCGGCGAGTACGTCGAGGAGAACCCCGAGGAGTTTCGTGACGCGCTCGTCGAGCTCGCCGACCTCGACCCCGAGGTTGCTGACGGCGCCAACCTGCCCGCCTGGGGCGGGCCCGTCGACACCGAGTCGGCGGAGCTGCTCAGCGAGTACATGGTCGAGTTCGACCTCTTCGACGAGGCTCCGCCCACCGACGAGGTGATCTACCAGCCGTAGCCTCCGCCGTCGTGTCCGCGGGACCAGTCGAGGATCCCAGGCAGAACCCGAACTCGAACTGACTATGTCGAGCTGGCCAACCGTCTGGTCGACCGCGGGCATGCGGTCACCATCTACCAGCCCGGCGAGCGGCCGAAGACGACCGCGCGCCCCGGCGGCAGCAGCAGCCGCTCGCGCGAGCTTCGCCACCTCGAGGGCTCAGCTCGCTGGGACCACGGCTCGACGATGTCTCACTGCTCGATCGTGGTATTCCGAGGTCGCTATCGCCAGCTCGCCTCGCTAAGCGGACGAGGCGGTGGGTCGCGCCCGCGGTGCTGGTGCTCGTCGTGCCGCTGAGCCTGTGGCTGCTGGGCGCGTCGGTGCGCGACGCGGTGCGCGAGGATCGCTCGCAGGGGGACGCCACCCGACGCGCGAGTCGGTGCGGCGGCATCCGTGCGATGTGCGACTCGTCGCCGACGGGGACGAGGACGCCCCACCGGCGAGGACGATCCGCTCAGCGTGTATGCTGAACTGGTTACTAGTAGACCGGCCCTTCAGCGGAGGCCGGGCGCGTCGACGGGGTCACCTAGGTATAGCGAGTTCAGTAGAGGAGGTTTGCGCCCATGCCGACACGCCCCTCCGTCGCCACCTCCTCCCCGATGCCGCGGCGCCTTGCCCTGCTCGCTGCGTGTGGTGCCGCAGCGCTGCTCCTGGTCACCGCCGCGACGTACGCTGTGAACGCCTCCGGGGTCGACCTCGCCCGCGCCTTGCCCGCGGACGAGGTCCCGTAGCATGCGGGTGTCCTGATGGCGGGCGCGGATCGGCGGGATTGGGGCGCCGCGGGTGGTGGGAGGCCACGGGTGCTGCTGCTCGCCGTGCTCGTCGCGGCGGTGGTTGGATGGGTGGCGAGCACCACTGCCACGACCGCTGCGGCCGACGAGGGCGGCTTCGACACGTTGGACGCGCCCGCCTCCCCCGTGCCGGTCGAGGTCGTCACCGACGCGGCGGTGACCGACGTGAACGCCGGCACCGTGTGGGCCGTTGCGGCGGGCGGCGCGGTCGTCGCCGAAGCAAGCGTCGACACCGACGGCGAGGCCTTGCTCGAGCTCAGCGACGTCGCGGCGGAGACGGTTGCCGTCCACGCGCACACCCAGCACGGCGACGGCGCGACCGCGCAGCGCGAGGTGGGGGGCCTGTCGTCCGACGAGCCGATCGAGGTCGCGGTGCAGCCCGACCTCGCCGGCGACCTCGACGGCGAGCCCGACGACCTCGCCGCGGCCGAGGTCCGCGGCTACGACGCCACCGCCCAGCAGGTCGACGACGGCCTCGCCGACCTGTCCCACGCCGCGGAGGGCGAGGTCGACGGCGACGGGCGCTGGGCGCTGCACCGCTTCAACGGGACCGCGCAGGATCCCGGCGACCGACCCGGACCGATCGGCCGGGTCGCGCTCGTCGCCGACGCGCTGCTCCCGCAGGCGGCGCCCGCCGCCGACGCGGACCGACTTGCCGCCCGCCCCGCCCGCCCGCTGACGGCGCAGGCGCTGCTGCCCACCGCGAGCACCGTGGACGCGATCGACGTCGCGCTCCTCGCCGCGCCCGACGACGTCGCGGGCCTCACCGTCGCGCCGAACCCCCTCGACTGGATGGCGCCGCCGGCCCTCGACGACCTCGCCGGGACCGCGACCCCCGCGCTCGACGGGCTGCTCGCCAGCCCCGACGCCGGGCCTCCGCCGCTGCTCGACGCCGCGGCCGCCCACGCGCGCATCAGTGGGGACGGGGACGCCAGCGTGCTCGACCTTCCCGCCGACGATCCGTTCACCGTCGTCGCCGTCGAGGTCCGCGACGACGAGGGCGCTCCACTGGCCGGTGCGGAGGCCGAGCTGACGCTCGACCCTGACAGCGGCGGCGCGGTCGAGGTCGACCTGGTGCCCACCGGTGCCGACGGCCTCGCCCTCGGCGGTGTGGCGCACCCCCTCGGCGGGAGCGGCGACCTCGCGCTCACCGTCGCGGCCGACCACCCTGACCACGAGCCGGCCGAGCAGGAGCGCACCGTCCAGCTCGACTTTCGTCCTCTGACCACCGATGACGCCCTGACCATTGCGCTTGGGGCGGCCGAGGACGACCCGTCCGACCCGGAGCCCGAGCCTGACCCGGAGCCCGATCCGGAGCCGGAGCCCGATCCGGAGCCCGAGCCGGAGCCGGAGCCGGAGCCGGAGCCGGAGCCCGAGCCGGAGCCGGAGCCCGAGCCGGGATCGGTGGCCGTGACCGTCGTCGACCCGGGCGGCGATCCGGTCAGGGACGCCGCGATCGCGCTGCGCGACGCGGACGGCGAGCAGACCGCCCAGACGCACACCGACCCGACCGGGGAGGCCACGTTCGACGAGGTCGCGGCGGGCGAGGCGACCCTCGCGGTCACCGCCGACGGCTACGCGCCGGCCGAGGAGGCCGTGGAGCTCGAGCCGGCCGGGGCGGCCACCGTCGAGCTCGCCCTCGAGCCAAGCGACGTGCCGCTGCAGGTCGCGGTCGCCGATGCGGACGGCGACCCGGTGGAGGGCGCGACGGTCACCGCGCGCCCGGCCGGCCTCGCGCCGGCCGCGCTGCGACCGCTCGTCACCGACACCGCCGAGCGCACGACCGACCCCGACGGGATCGCGGACTTCGGCGCGGTGGCGCCGGGCGCCTACGACCTTGCGGTCACCGCCGACGACTTCGCCACGCACCGCGAGACGCTCCCCATCGCGGTCGGCGACGCAGAGGCCGCCCCCGCGGTGGCGCTGGAGACCGACGAGCCCCCCGAGGAGGAGCCCCCGGGCGACGAGAACGACGCACCGGGGGACGAGCCGGGCGACGAGGACGCCCCGGACGCCCCGGACGCGCCGTCCGCGCAGCCGCCCACCGACACCGAGGGGACGCCGGCGGGGGACGGCGCGGCGCCCTCCGGCACCGGTGAGCCCGCAGGGCCGGCCACCGGCGCGGGGGCGGCGTCGGACCCGGCCCCGACGGCTGCCGGGGCCACTGGCGGCGAGGGCAGTGCGGACAGCGCTGGCGGGACCGAACCCACTGGCGAGGACGACGACCTCCCGGCGTCCGAGGGCGAGGCAGACGACGGCGGGGACGCCGGCGACGAGACCCAGCCGCGCGACGAGCGCGAGCGCAGCGTCGCCCGCGCCGAGCCACCGTCCGACCGCGCCCCCGACGGCCCGTCCGAGGTACCAGGCGCCGCCGACGCGCCAGCGACGGTGGAGCAGCCCGCCGCCGGCGAGCGGGTCGACGTCGACCGGCTCGACTGGCGGACGGTCGGCAACTTCGGCGCGCACGTGCCCACGTTCGGCGACGGGCCGCTGCGCACCGACCGGGCGACGACGAACGCGCTGCTTGCGGGCCTGCTGACGTTGCTGCTGATCCTGCCGGCCGAGCTCGCGAATGCGACGCTGCGGGAGAACTACGACCGCATCCTCGCGCGGGCCGGGCGGGCGCGGCAGCGAGCGCAGGCCGGGTTGGAGGCGCTCGCGACGCGGGTGCCGCACGCCCGGCTCGTGGGCGGGACGCTGTTCACCCTCGCGGTGGCGGTCGCGGCGAGCGCGCTGGACCCCGCGTTCGGGGTCGGCGCGGGGTCGCTGCGGCTCATGGGGGCACAGGCGATCGGGCTCGTGGTGACCACGTACGCGGTGAGCGGGATCGCGTTGCTGCTCGCCGGCCGGGCGGGGGTGCCCGGGCGGCTGCGGTTCCGGCCGGCCTCGTTGGCGCTCGTCGTGGCGATCGTGCTGGTGTCCCGCGCGGTCGACCTGTCGCCGGGGTTCCTCTACGGGTTCGTCGCGAGCGCGGTGTTCCACCGCGAGCTCGCGGTGCGCCAGCTCGGGCGGATCACCCTCGTCCAGGGGGTGTTCATGCTCGGCGTGGGGGTGGTCGCGTGGCTGCTGCTCGACCCCGCGCAGACCGCTGCGCAGGCCGGCGGGTTCGCCGCCGCGCTGCTGGCCGAGGCGCTGACCGCGATCTCGATCGGGATGCTCACCAGCCTCGTGCTCGCGTTCATCCCCCTGACCTACACCTTCGGCGAGCGGCTGTTCGCCTGGCACCGCGGCGCGTGGGCGGGGTTGTACGCGGCGGCGCTGCTCGCGTTCCTGTCGATCGCGGCCAACCCGGTGTTCGGGACGTTGTCGGCCGCGCGGTCGCTGGGGGTCGCGGTCAGCGCGTACCTGCTGTTCGGGTTGGCGTCGCTGGCGTTCTGGGCCTACTTTCGCCGGACCGACCCGCGCGAGGCCCGCGAGCGGCTCACCGCCGCTGACCACGCCCGGTAGCGCGAGACCCGGATCGGAGCCTGCCGCATGGGCGCCACGCCGAAGGAGCAGCGGCCCTACCCCCACCACGCCCGTGATCGGGCCGCGGGGGACCGTCGCCGCGGGCAGATCCTCGAGGCGGCGATCGACGAGCTCGCCGAGCGCGGCTGGCACGCGGCGAGCGTGCAGGGCGTTGCCGTTCGGGCCGGCACGAAGCCACCCACGGTGCTGCACCACTTCCGCAACAAGCCGACGCTGCTGCTGGCCGCGCTGGAGCACGCCGACGCGGAGGCACAGCGGCTGATGGAGGCCGAGACCGGCGCCGCCGCGCCGACCGGCACCGCGGCACTGGACGCGGTCGTCGCGGTCGTCGAGCGCTACGTCGAGCGGCCGGCGCTGGCGCGCCTGTCGATCGGGGTCGCCCAGGAGGCCACCACGCCCGAGCACCCCGCCCACGATTGGGCCCGCGACCGACGAACAGCGATCCGTGAAGCGCTGGGGGCCTCGATCGCCGCTGGGGTGGCGGACGGCGAGCTGCGCGCCGACCTCGACGTGCCCACCGAGGCCGCCGACCTGTTTGCGGTGATCGAGGGCGCGGTCGCCCACTGGCTGGTCGAGCCCGAGGCGATCGACCCGGTCGCGACCACGCGGCGGCACGTGCACCGGCTCGTCGTGCCGGGTGGGTGAGGGCGCCCCGCGGGTGAGGCGGTCGCGCGCCGGTCCGCACGGCTTGCCGCGCCCGTCGCGTCGGCGCGTTCGGGCTGCCGGGGAAGCGCGGCGGTTCCTGGGTCGGGGCGGGGTGAACCTTCCCCGCTCCCGTGGACACGTTCAGGGTTGGGTGAACAGTGCCAGGGTGGGTTCGTCGTTGACCTCCTCGTGTTCGTAGCGGGCGGGGCTGCGCATGTCGAGCGAGGTGTGTCGGCGGAGACGGGCGTCGGATCTGTCCGCGCCTCTCCCTGTTGCGGACACTTGGTCTATCAAGTGTCCGCAAGGAGCGACCGTCGGACAGTCCCGGTATGCTGCGGCGCCGTGCCCGTCGATGCCTCCCTTCGCACGGCGACCTCCTGGGTGCTCGCCGCGTTCACTGCCCTCGTGCCGCTCGTGTTCGCCCGCGGCGCGTTGCAGCCGATCATCACCCCCAAGGTCGTCGCGGTCCTCGTGGGTGGTGCCGTGCTGCTGGGGATGACGGTGGCCGCCATGGTGCGGGCGCGCCAGGTCGCGGTGCCCTCGAGCCCGGTGACCATCACCGCGGTGCTCCTGTTCGTGGTGATGCTGGTTACCGCCACCCGCAGTGAGGGAACGTGGCCGGTCCTGTGGGGCCCCGTCGACCGGGGTTCGGGCCTGCTCCTGTACCTCGCTCTCCTGATCGTGCTCTTGGCGACCCCGCCCCTGCTCGACGTCGTCGGGGTCCGTCGCGTGATCCACGCCATGTTGGCGGCGGCCGGGGTCGTCACCGCCTACGCCGCGTTGCAAGGCATCGGCGTCGACCCGCTCGGATGGCGCACCGACTTCCCGCAGGTCGCCACGCTGGGCAACCCCAACTTCGTCTCCGCGCTGCTCGGCATCGCGGTCCCGCTGGCGGCCTACACCGCCCTGCGGGCCGAGCTGGCATCGAGGGTCCGGGTCGGGGCCGGCGTGCTGGCGGTCGCGGCCTTCGCGGTCGCGGCGTGGACCGGCTCGGTGCAGGGGCCCATTGCGGCGGGGGGTGGGCTGGGCCTGCTGCTCGTGGTGTGGCTGGTCGATCGAGGCGGGGCTCGTGCGCGTGCGGCCGCGGGCGGCGTGATCGCCCTCGGTGCCGTCGGGGTCGTGGCGATCGTGGCCGGTCTGGCCGGCGTTGGGCCGGCATCGTTCCTCGCGACGCAGGCGGCCATCGGCCCGCGGCTGTTCTACTGGGAGGCCGCGCTCGGGATGCTGCGCGACGCTTCCGTGCTCGGGCAGGGCTTCGCGATGTACCCGTCGTACTACCGCACCTACCGGCCGGAGGGCGCCGCCGAGGAGCACGGCCTCGACCTCACCAACGACGCGGCGCACTCGGTGCCGCTGGAGATGCTCGCCCAGGGCGGGATCCTGCTCGGCCTCGCCTACGCGGCCTTTGTGATCGCCGTGGCGTTCGTGCTGGCACGCGGCGTGCTGGGCGCCAGCGGCGACCGACGACTGTTGCTCGGCGGTCTGGGTGGGGCATGGCTCGCCTACCAGGCCCAGTCGGTCGTCTCGATCGACGTGCCCCCGCTCGCGCTGTGGCACTGGGTGCTCGCGGGCCTCATCGTCGTCGTCGCGGGACCGGTCGGGAGTTGGGCCGTGCCGCGGGAGCCGACGTCGGCGCGGGGGCGCGCGTGGCAGCAGCGGCGGGGCGTCAGCCAGCTCCTCGGTGTGGCCCTGGGGGCGGTGTTGACCGTCGCGGCCCTCGCCCCCTTGTGGGCCGATCACCTGGCGGGAGAGGCCTCCGCGCGCGTGGAGGCGGGCGACGTCCCCGGTGCGCGGGAGGCCATCAACGGCGCGACCTCGGTCGTGCCGGGCCGACCCGATTACTGGATCATCGCGGCGCAGGCCGAGCTGGGGATGGGCAACGAGCAGGGCGCGCTCGACCGCTTCCGCGACGCCATTAGCGCCGACCCCCGCGACTGGCCCGCGGCCGCGAACGCCGGCCGCACGGCGGACCGGCTCGACGCCCCGGAGGCCGACGAACTCTGGGAGCACGCCCGCGCGATCGAGCCCCAGGCCGACGAGTACCGCGAGGAGGCCGAGTAGGCGGCCTGGTGGCAGGCCGGGAGTCGTGCGCAGCCCCAGCCGGTCGCCGAATATCCCGGGCTACCCACCACGCCCTCGCCCCGACCGTTCGTCATCCTGCCCGTGAGACCATCATCACGACGGGGAGCGGGACATGTCAGCGACGGCGGGAGTGGGCAGCGCGCGTCAACGGGTGCTTTGGATCGTGCTGGCGGCCATCGCGGCGCTGGGCGTTGCGTTGCTGTGGACATCGAGTGCGCAGGCGGCGGACGGGACGGATCGGCTGGCGGGTGACGACCGGTTCGAGACCGCCATCGCGATCAGCCAGCACGCCTTCCCCGAAGGCGCCGACCGGCTGTACATCGCGCGGGCCTACGGGTTCGCCGACGCGTTGGCGGCAGGTGCGCTCGACGACGGGCCGATCCTGTTGGTGCCCAGCGACGCCTCGGTGCCCGGGGCGGTGCTCGACGAGGTCGAGCGGCTCGATCCCGACTCGGTGGTGGCGCTCGGTGGGACGGGCGCGGTGAGCGACGCCGTGCTCGACCAGACGGCTGGCCCGCGCGAGACCGACCGGCTCGCCGGAGCCGACCGGTTCGAGACCGCGGCCGAGATCGCGGCGGCGGCCTATCCGAACGGCGCCGAGAAGGTGTACCTCGCGAACGCGTTCAGCTTCCCTGACGCGCTGGCGGCCGGCTCGTTGAGCGATGGGCCGATCCTGCTCGTGCCCGGCTCCGGTTCGGCGCCATCGGCCGTGACGGGCGCCATCAACGACATGAACCCCGACGAGGTCGTGGCGCTCGGCGGCAGCACCGTCGTCGGCAACGACGTGTTGACCTCGGCCGCGGGCGGGGTCAGCACCTCACGCCTCGCCGGTTCCGACCGCTACGAGACCTCTGCCCTGATCGCGCGCGCGGCCTTCCCGGACACCGCCGAGCGGGTCTATCTGGCACGCGCCGACGACTTCGCCGATGCGCTCGCCGCTGGCGCTCTGTCGGACGGGCCCGTGGTGCTGGTGCCCTCCACCGGCGCGATCCCGCAGACGGTGCGTGACGCGGTGGAGGCGATCCAGCCGATGGAGATCTTTGCCCTCGGCGGGACCGTGGCGGTCGGCGACGACGTGCTGGACGAGAGCGCGGAACTGCGTGCCGAGGACGTCGTGTTCCTCGAGGACCGTGAGGCCACCGACGGTGGTGGGCGCCGGTGGGACGAGGGGTCGGCGCAGGTCGACGGGCTGGAGTACGAGCGGTCGGTGTGGCGTATTGCTCGAGGGTCGCCCGGGTTCGCCGAGTACGACCTGGCTCGCGACTACGAGCGGTTCCGGGCCACGTTGGGGGTGCGGGACGACAGCACCAGCGACGCCGAGTTCCGGGTGATCGTCAGTACCGACGGCAACGAGCGGTTCCGCGATCGGGTGCGTTTGGGTGAGACCGTCGATCTTGATGTGGATCTCACGGACGCCCTGCGTCTTCGGATCGAGGTCGAGGGAATCGACGACACGGATCGCAGCGACAGCGTCGTGTTCGGCAACGCCCGAATCCTCCGCGACGCCGATCGCGACGTCGATCTCGCCCCGCTCGTCCGAGCGACCGATCGACCAGAGCGGCTCTGGCTAGACGATGACGAGGCGGTGCAGGGTGGGGGGCGTCGTTGGGACGAGGGGTCGGCGCAGGTCGACGGGCTGGAGTACGAGCGGTCGGTGTGGCGTATTGCTCGAGGGTCGCCCGGGTTCGCCGAGTACGACCTGGCTCGCGACTACGAGCGGTTCCGGGCCACGTTGGGGGTGCGGGACGACAGCACGAGCGACGCCGAGTTCCGGGTGATCGTCAGTACCGATGGCAACGAGCGATTCCGCGATCGGGTGCGTCTGGGTGAGACCGTCGATCTTGATGTGGATCTCACGGACGCCCTGCGTCTTCGGATCGAGGTCGAGGGAATCGACGACACGGATCGCAGTGACAGCGTCGTGTTCGGCAACGCCCGAATCCTCCGTGACGCCGACCACGACTTCGACCTCAGCGACGTCGTCCGCTGACCCGCAGCGCGCTGCGCGACGATACCCGACTCCCGTCAGGGCCCAGCGAGCGGTGCGTACAGTCGGCGGTGGGACTCGACCATCGCCTCGATGCTGTAGCGGTGGCCGTTCGTCGTGGCGCCTTGTCCGAGCGCGGCGCAACGGTCGGCTCGTCGAGCAGCGTGCCCACGGCTTCGTGGAACGGCGCACCCTCCTCGCGCAGCAGGCCGTCCGCCTCGTGGACCAGGTCGGGCATGCCTCCCACCGGTGTGGCCACCACCGGTAGACCGGCGAGCTGTGCTTCGGGGGCGAGGCCGAGACGCTGCCGGGCGTGGGCGCGGGAAGGTGTGCACGCGCGGGACACGGCTCGGGCACACCCGGGGGAGTGGGCGAGCAGACCCGTCTTTGACGGTGTGGGAGTGCAGCACTCGGGCCGGTCGCGCCGGTGAGCTGCACGACACGCACGACGCAGGTGCGGGGCGGTGATTAACCCGCGGACCGGAAAGCGACGTGGATGCCCTCGGCAGACTCGGGAGAGATGATCATGCCCCGGCCCGTGCAGAACTCCCCGGTCTCATCACAGTTGAACGCGGAGATCTTGGCGTGGTCGTCCGGGGCGGACACCTCGGGCCACGTCCAGTTGCAGTTGGGCTCGGACGTGTCGCAGATTCGCCACTCCTCGACCCCGTCGCCGGATCGGGCCACCCACCACTGCACGAGTTGCTGCTGCGTCACGTTGGCCGTAATCGTGATCTGCCTCGCGGGACCTGGGGTGTACGGGTAGGGGGCCCGCCCCTCGTACGTCGAGGGGACCGGAAGGGGTAAGTTCGACTGAACGAAGGGATCGTCGGCGCTGAGCCCGTCAGGCACGCCCTCGTCGAGGAGGTCTGCAACGGGCGTCGGAGTTTCCGCGTCGGCGGCCGCGGCCGCGAGTCGTTCGAGGCCGCCAGCCGAGATCGCCGCCTCCCCGCCCAGGACCTCGCCGCCTGCCCAGCGACCCGCGTGATCCCGGAGGAACCCCTCGAGGTCGTCGTCGTTCCCGTCCCGGGGGGTGAGGACAAGCACGCCATCGCGTCGGGCGGCCAGAGCCCCCGCTGCGAGCGCATCCGGAAATGCCTCGCCGGTCGCGAGCACGAGCGGCACGCTGTCGTCGTGGCGACTCAACGCCTCGTCGGCGACCGCTACGGAGGTCGCATAGCGTCCGGCTCCCGCATGACGTTCGACCAGGATGTCGAGCCCCTCGAGCTCGCGGACGACCGCCTCGTGGACCACGGCTTCGCCTCCAACGACGTGGATGCGCTCCACCTGGAGGTCGACCAGCGCCTCCTCGGTGACCGCGGGAAGCGAGTCTTCCTCGGTGAGCAGGACGGGCAACTGCTCTGGTGTCGCTGCGAGCGCCCCGGCGGACACGGCGTCGGGGAAGTCGCGGCCCGACGCGAGCGCGGCCTCACCGGTTTGCGCCCCGGCCATCCGGGCAGCTTCCGCCGCGGTCGCGAAGCGGTCTGCACCCGCGATCCGCCGGGTCGTGAGGCCGAGGGCGGCGAGCTCATCCTCCACCGCCGCGGGCAGTGTGGCCTCCCCACCGAGCAGCAGGACCTCCTCGCTGTCGAGTCGCTGCAGCTCAGCGACGACCTCCTGGGGGAGCCCGTCGCGGTTGGCGAGCAGCAGGGGTGCGTCCTCGGTTGCTGCCAGCACTGCCGCCGCGAGCGCGTCCGGATAGTCCCAGGCCGTGGCGAGCAGCACCGTGTCGGCCGACGACCAGTTCGACTCCGACACCGAGACGGCCGTTGCTACTCGATCAGCTCCCTCGGTGCGCGCCAGCTCGACGCTCGACGGGGCGAGGCCGAGCAAAGTGAGAGCCCCGACCACGAGCGCGAGGAGGCCCGCCCGCGTCGAGCCCTGCTCGGGTCGTCCCGTGAGTCCGGCGTGGTGGGAACGCATCGCTACCCTCTCTGCACTGCTCACCAGTGCGCCGCCTTCAAGGTCTTGCAGGAACCATCCGCCCTCGGCCTGGCCGAGCACACGACGGGTGACGGGGCCGCCGTCGCTCGGGGTGTCGCGGAAGTACGTGCCCGAGCCGTCGCCCTGCTCCTGGTTGATTCGGTAAGCGACGAACGAGGTGTACTCGCTGCGGAGCGTTGACTGGGCCGTCAGCGCACCGCCCTGTAGGGGCACTATCGCAAACCGAGGGCACGTACTCGTGGTGGGTGAGGGGGGATGCTGGTCCCTGGCCGGCCTCCACGTGGACGTCCGGTCCTCGGCAACCGGGGTTGCGGCCTCTGTGCGCGTCAGGCGGCTCCGCCGTCGTCGCTCTCGTCGACCAGCCGCATCATGCGGCGCCGTTGCCGGCTGTTCTCGTAGACCGGGACGGTGGCGAGCAACGCGAAGGCGAACACCCCGGCTGCGAGCACGAAACCCACGAGCATGAGCCCGCTCGTGAGGTCGAGGCGGCTCAACAGGGCGGCGAGCCAGCCGAGGCTGATCCCCGCCGCGTAGATCAGCGCCACGGCGGCTCGCACGGGCAGCCCGATCGCGATGAGTCGGTGGCTCACGTGGTCACGGCCTCCCCGCAGCGGGTTGTGGCCGTACCGGATGCGATCCACGGTCACCAGGGTCGTGTCGAGGATCGCCACTCCGAGCACGAGCACGGGCACGAACACCGAGAGCACCTGTGGGGTCTCTACCAGGCGCAGGCGGATCCCGACGACCGCGAGCAGGAACCCCAGGAACATGCTGCCGGCGTCGCCCATGTAGATCTTGGCCGGATGGAAGTTGTGGCGCAGGAAGCCGAAGGCGCAGCCGGCGAGCGCTGCGGCCAGCCCCGCCACGAGGAACTGCCCGTTGACCGCCGCGATCCCGAAGAACGCGACGGCCGCGATCCCGGCGATGCCCGCGGACAGCCCGTCCATGTTGTCGAGCAGGTTGATCGCGTTCGTGACGCCGACGATCCAGACGACCGTGATGAGTAGGTTCAGCCACGGCCACGGCGCGAACACGGTCCCGGCCCCGACGGCCCATACCGCGAGCCCCGCGCCGGTCTGCGCCAGCAGCCGCACCAGCGGTCCGAGTCCGCGGAGGTCGTCGAGCAGGCCGAGCACCGACAGGGCGAGTGCGACGCCCAGGATGACGAGGATCTCCTCGACGTTGACCGGTGGCCGGATGACCGCCGCGACCGCGACCGCGAGCGTGAACGCGGCGGCGATCGCGAGGCCCCCGAAGTACGGGACCGGTGAGGTGTGTGACTTGTGCTCGCCGGGGACGTCGAGCGCCCCGCGGGCCAGCGCGACGCGCAGTGCGAGGGGCGTCAAGGCCGCGGAGAGCGCCAACGCCCCCAGGAAGGCGCCCGCGAAGCCCCAGACCCCGAGTTGCATCAGCTGCGCTGGTCGGCCACGACCGAGCGGATGATCCCGTCGAGGTCGATCGTGGGCGCGAAGCCCGTGAGCTTCTCCAGCCGGGTCGTGTCGGGCACTCGGCGCGCCATGTCCTCGAAGCCCTCTTCGTAGGCCTCGTCATAGGGCACGTACCGGACCGTGCTGTTCGAGTCCGACAACTCGATGACCTGCTCGGCGAGAGCGGCGATCGAGGTCTCATCCTGGCTGCCGACGTTGAAGACCGTGCCGGGCGCGTCGGGGTGCTCGGCGAGGTCGACGAGCGCGCGCACGACGTCGGCGACGTGAGTGAAGCAGCGTGTCTGCGTCCCGTCCCCGTACACGGTGAGCGGTTCGTCGCGCAGCGCCTGGTTGACGAAGCGTGGGATCACCATGCCGTAGTGGCCGGTCTGGCGGGGTCCCACGGTGTTGAACAGGCGCGTGACCACGGTCCGCAGGCCCTTCTGGCGCCAGTACGTGTGCGCGAGGACCTCCTCGATGGCCTTGGCCTCGCTGTACGACCAGCGCGTCTTCAGCGGCGAGCCGAGGATGCGGTCGTCGTCCTCGCCGAGCACGTCGCTGGTGTTCTTGCCGTAGATCTCGCTGGTCGAGGTCACCAGGGTCGGCGTGTCGTACTTGTGGGCCTTCTCGAGGACGTTCTCGGACCCGCGGAGGTTGGTGGCGAGGCTCTCGAGCGGCTGCTCGACGATCAGCTGAACCCCCACCGCTGCGGCGAGGTGGAACACCCGGTCGGCCCGTCGCACGAGGTCGTCGACCAGGTCCGCGTTGAGGATCGAGCCGAGCGCGAACTCCACGTCGCCGCGCTCTAGCAGCGGTGCGACGTTGTCGTAGCGCCCGGTCGACAGGTCGTCGAGCACGATGACCTGCTCGCCGCGCGCGACGAGTGCCTCCGCGAGGTGGGAGCCGATGAAGCCCGCTCCCCCGGTAATGAGTGATCGCATCAGCCCGCAAGCCTAGCGGTCGAAGTGTGGCAGCGGCTCGGCTGATCCGCCGGGTCACGCGGCCCTTATGTCCTTTGTGGTCGTGCGGTGACGGTGCGGCCCGGGTAGGGGGGTGTCAGCATCAGGCCGCTGCGGTCGAGCGCCGGGCGCCGCAGCAACGTGACGAGGTCGCGCGCGAGGCTGAGGGAGCGGCTGAGTAGACTTGTCTGCGCTACTCGCAGTTGCGGTGCCTGCGCTCGGCCCGTGACGGCCAACGATGGGTGGGTTCGGAGTGAATCAGTGAGTTCTGCCCCCTCCGAGCGCCGGCTCGGGACAGCGAGGCGTGTCGCCATCCTGACGCTGCAACGCACCGAACCCGGTCAGGCGTCGCGGACCCACGTGGGTGCGGTCGCTGATGGCCTACGTGATACGGGGTGGGCGGTGAGCGTAACCCAGCCCGCGCGCACCCGAAGCCGGGTGGGCCGATTGTTCGGTGCCTTCTCATGCCAGCGCGAGTACGCCCGGCTTCTGGATGAGGTCGACGTGGCGTATGTGCGCCTGCACCCCCTCGTACTGCCTGCGGTGCGCGCCGCGAGGCGGCGCCGGGTGCGGGTGGTCGGCGAGCTGAACGGACCCTGGGAGGACTACCTCGAGGCCCACCCTCCGCTGCGACTGCTCGAGGTCCCGCTGCGTCGATGGTTCCGGCGCGTGCTTGCCGGCTTGGACGCCTTGGTGGTCGTGACCTCGCAGCTCGCACAATGGGTCCGGCAATTCGAGCCTCGCGCGCCCGAGCCCCGCGTGGTGCCCAATGCCGCGGACCCTGGCGCGTTCTGTCCACGGCCGCTGGACGGTCCTCCCTTTCGGGTCGTCTATGCCGGGGCGTTGTGGCCCTGGCAGGGCGTGGAGGATCTGCTCACGGCCACAGCAAGGGCGGAATGGCCACCGAACGTGGAGCTGCTGGTGATGGGTGCCGGGCCTCTTGCCGATCAGGTACGTGACACGACCGCTCGAGGCCCCGTTCGCTTCCTCGGAGCAGTGGAGCATTCGATGGTCCCACAGCACTTGTCCGGGGCACTGTGCGCGGTCAGTCCCAAGACCTCCCATGCCGCGCACGGGCGCGTCGGGCAGTCGGCAATCAAGGTGTACGAGGCACTGGCGGCCGGCGTGCCAGTGGTCGTGACCGACATCCCGGGCCAGCGCGAACCGGTGGAGGAGTCTGGCGGTGGCGCAGTGGTCCCGGAGGGGCGCCCGGACCGGATCGCAGAAGCGGTGGCTCGGCTGGTGTCGGACTCGGAGGAGCGACAGGCGATGGGCCGCGCGGGGCGGGCCTGGATCGAGCAGGGCAACACCTGGGCTGACCGGATCGCCCTGATCGAGCCCCTGCTGCGGCGGCCAGGCACCAGAGACGCCCGGTGAAGCAGAATTGGCCACGGCGGCCAGTACAGGCTCACGGCGGTAACCTGCGCCGCTACGCAGGGCTGGTCGCGAGTCGGGATGGCTGCCCGCCCACGGTGCGATGGACGGGTGACAGCCGGCGCCGTGGCCCCACAGAGCTTCGGAGTGGTTGATGGCAAAGCACTACGACGTCGTGATGGTCAGCGACTTTCGCTACGGCGGTGGCACCGGCGCCAGCCTGGCCGAGGAGCTCCGAGCGCAGTGGAAGAACGGCCTCACCACCGGTCTCGTCCAAGTGGATGCAAGCCACCTTCGCTCCACGAAGCGATTCAATCCCCGAGTGGCGGACTGTGTGCGGCGCGGGATGGGCGAGCTGATCGCAACCCCGGTGAAGGGGGTAAGTGCTCATCATCTCGTCCTGCGGCAACCCCGTGCGTTCTACGACAAGGCCGTCACTGACCTTCCGAGGATCGAATCCTCCCGGAGCTCGATGATCATCAATCAACCCCCGAGCGACGAGACGCTGCGTGGATACTACTGGCATACCACCCAACTCGACAGGGTGCTGGAGTCCGCCTATGGGGCGGTCGATTGGTATCCAATCGGTCCGCTCGTAAGGGAACAATTCAACAAGGTCAGTGGTCAGCGAACGCTGGAACCGGAGGACTGGCACAACATCATCGACCTCGACGAGTGGATGCGACCACGCTGGCAGCTCGCGCCGCCTGTCACCATCGGACGCCACAGCCGGAACGACTCGGCGAAGTGGCCCGACCGTGTTGAGGATCTGCTGGCCGCGTACCCGTCCTCTTCTGAGTACGCGGTGAGGGTCCTGGGGGGTGCTCAGGCCCCCCGTGAGCTCCTCGGCGAGCTGCCCTCCAATTGGTCCGTGCTCCCATTCGGGGGTGAGCACCCACGACGGTTCCTGCACGGGCTCGACTTCTTCGTCTACTTCCATCACCCAGGATGGGTCGAGAGCTTCGGCCGGAACGTTCTCGAAGCGCTGGCGGTGGGTGTGCCCGCTGTCCTTCCGGGCCACTTCTCGCCGTTGTTCGGGGAGGCCGCGGTCTACGCTGAACCCCGAGATGTGCCAGCAACGGTGGACCGACTGTTCTCCGACGAGGAGGCGTACGCGGCCCAGGTCGAGGCGGCATTTCAGGCAGTGCGAGCCCGCTTCGACTACCGGGTTCACATCGAACGACTGGGCTTCGGATGCCCGGATACCTCTGGGCCCGTCAGTGAGGTGCAGGTTAGCCGTACCGCGGATTCCATGGAGGAATCGGACGCCACGCGAGGAGGGCGCGAATCGCTCCGGAAAGTACTATTCGTCACGAGCAACGGCGGCGGCCTGGGCCATCTCACCCGTGTGCTCGCTACGGTCCGCCGAGGAATCGATCGGATCGAGCCGTACCT
Organism: Egibacter rhizosphaerae; assembly: GCF_004322855.1. Lineage (NCBI taxonomy): Bacteria > Bacillati > Actinomycetota > Nitriliruptoria > Egibacterales > Egibacteraceae > Egibacter > Egibacter rhizosphaerae. Next base: position 3,353,854 of record NZ_CP036402.1, read on the forward strand.
CCTGAGCCTGTCTCGTCGCTGTGACCTCGCCGAATTGCTCGGAATACCCTGGGAGTATGTCCCGTCGCAGCCGTTTACGCATCTGAAGGTGGACGAGTGGCACGGTTTGCTGCACCGCCGGGTTGAGCGTGTATTGAATGCGTTCGAGCCGGATGAGCTCGTTTTCGATGGCACGGCCCCGTACCGGGGGATGCGTGAAGCGATGGGCAAGACGAACGTCCAGAGCACGTGGCTGCGGCGGGGTATGTGGAAGCCGGGGGAGGGTGGCAGATGGGTCCAGTACGCGGGGGATTTCACTCGCGTTCTGCAGCCGGGCGAGGCCGCATACTGGGCGGACCGTGGAGCTGCGAGAGTCGATGGGAAGCAGCTGCTGGCGCCCTTTACCTATTTGGAGCCCGACGAGTTGGTCGGTCGCGTCGAGGCGCGCGAACTCCTCGGAATCGAAGGGGACGAACTAGCGATCCTGGTCCTTGTCGGTGCCTGGGAGACGAAGGAGGGCGGCTTCGGGTCCGCTGACTTCCTGCACCTGGTCCGCGAACGGCTCGGTGCTCGATTGTTCTCCACCCCCTCCCCGCTCGGTTCCGAAAGTTCCTTGGGAGCCGAGGTCGAGGAACCCGTTCGGCTGGCCGAGTATCCCATCAGTCGCTACTTCAATGCGTTCGATGCGGCGGTCTCCGCGGCTGGGTACAACACGACTCACGAGTTGCTGCGCTTTGGTCTCCCGACGATGTTCCTCCCCGTGCCGGGGACCGACCTGGATGACCAAGTGGGTCGTGCAGCGGCGCTCGAGGATGTGGGCGCGGCCTTCAATCTGAACTGGTATGGGGATCCCGATGTGCATTCCACGCTGGATCAGGTTGGGGATCCGCAAGCCCGAAAGGCGGTCGCGTCCAAAGGCCAGGAGCTGGTCTGGGGAAGCGGCGCAGAAGACCTCGTCGCTCGAGTCGAGACGCCAGTGAGGACCCTGTGATGGCCCTGGGGAGAAGGCTGAGGGCGCTGGGGAGCGCGTGCCTTGTGTGGGTTGCTCGACGGGTGCGAAACCTCGTCCCAATCCATTGGCGTGTGAGGATCCCGCGTCAGGCCGGGGAGATGGCACGCCGTCTCGCGGATGCGACCGGTACCCGGGAGACGTGGGAGGTCGGAAGCCTTCGCCCGCGACCACGGGGGTCCGCGGGCGGGGCAGACCGTCAGTCCGATCCACTGTGGCGCGCACAGCATCGGGATCCGTCGGTGGGGATCATCGTGCGACCAGACTCGCCAGAATCGATGAGGCGGTTCGCCGATCTCCGGACTCTGCTGTACATGGAAGGTGTGCGTCATCCCGTCGTCGTCACGTTAGGCGCTCTGTCGAGCCAGGTTCGCGCCACGCAGCTGGCGATAGAGCACATCCACGCCGATCCCGAATCGCCGGTCGTGAAACACGCGAACGGTTGGGACGCCTACCTTTCTGCCCGCTGCGAGGAGATCGTCACGGATCATGCGATGGGTGCGTTCCTGATTGCCGGGGAACCGGAGGACGAGGCCCTGGCCGAGCTTGGGATCTGTCTTGCTCGAAAGAGTGTGTTCATGTGAGGAGGCGAGACAGATGTCAGGCTCTGCACGATGAGCGGCACTGCGTGGTTGGTGACCATTGGTCTTCTACAGATCGTGCTGCTCGGGGCATTGATCGTGGGCGGTGGTCTGCTGTGGCGGTGGTCTGAGCGAGCGGCCCACGAGCGGGATGTGCGAGCGCGGAAGGAGCGACGGGAGCTCGCAACCAGCATGGCGGAAGACCGCAGGGAATGGAAGCAGCGAATGAATCGGGCAGCGGCGTCAGGCGCGAGGACAGCTCTCGCTGAGGCCCGAGAATCCGACGCTCGCGCAGGCTCGGTGCGGGACATCGTGCGCCGCGGCGAGCTTCGCAACTACCACCAGCTCGAGGCATTGATGGCGCTGTACACGTTGTTGCAGCCCACTGCCCCGCTACCCCAAATGCGCAGGTACGCACTCTCGCCCGATGCAGGGTGGGTCCTCGTCGACGAGATTCTCCAGGGAGAGCCGAAGATAGTCGTGGAGTGCGGGAGTGGCGCGTCCACAATTCTCATTGGGCTTGCGCTCCGCCAAGTGGGTTCGGACGGCAGGGTGATTGCCTTGGAGCATGACCCCACCTTCGCGGCGCGCACCCGTGAGGAAGTCGAGCGCCTCGGGCTGGGCGAGGTCGCTGAGGTCGCCCATGCGCCGCTGTCCCCCCAGTGGCTCCGCGGTCGGAGCTTCGAATGGTACGACCCCCGAGCTGTGGAAGGGATCGAGTCCATCGACCTGATTCTGGTTGACGGTCCCCCTAGGTCTACGGGTGAGCTTGCCCGGTATCCGGCGCTGCCGATGTTGGCCGATAAGTGGGCGCTGGACGGCACGTTGCTCCTCGACGACGCGGACCGCGAGGACGAGACGAGGATCAGGGAGCTGTGGGAGGCGGACTGCGGTCCCTTGGCCATGGACCACGTTCGCAGCGAGAAGGGGTTGCTCGTCGTGCGGCGGAGGTGAGCAAGAGAACTGGAGCGACGGGACCCAACGGCGTGAACCCCCGGCCCGGGTTGTCGCAAGCACCCTCGTTGATCAAGTCCACTTCCGCGTCACTTAGGTCGCGATGACGTAGTGCCAGGGCGAGGGCATCGAGATCCCCCCAGTCCGGCTCTTCGTCTCGAAGGGTATCCGCTAGCCTCCCCGCGACGCGCAGCCCCACCAAGCTCCCAGGGAGGCCGAGACAGCCGTGCTCAAGAGCGCGAACCCCATGGGTCACGCCGACCCATACGTCAACGTTGTCGTCCGCTACAGCGTCTTCAACGATGAGAAGAGAGGCTGGGGAGGGGCGAGCCACGACCCCGACATTGACACCTACCGACGCCGTCTCTTCAACCCGGAACGCCTCGACCAGCACGGCCACCTTTTCGAGAACGTCACACTCCCCTCGATCGCCGGTCAAGACATCGGCGTTGAAAGCTCGTGGTTCCGGCTGACCGTGCTCACGTCCACCGAGCTACCGCCAGTTCACAAGGACCGGCTCCTGCGAGCGGTCACGCCCTACGACTGGGTCGAGGTCGTCGAGGTGGCGCCCGACGAGTCACATAAGAAGACGCTCGCCGCCTGCGTCGAAGCCAACGGTGTCACGGGCGTGTACGTCACTGCACGAGTCGATGACGACGACGGCATCGCGCGGCAGTGGGCACGTTACCTGCTCGAACACGTGGATGAGAATACCGTCGGGATGGCCGTGTCCTTCCCCAGCGGGGTCTGCGGGATTCTCGACCAAGACGGTCAGACCTACGAACGATGCCACCATTCCCAGTGGTTCAACAGTTCGGTTGGGCAGGCGTACATCAGCAGAGCCTCTAAGGCCGCACGCAACAATCACGTATTGACCTTGGGTCCCCACCTACGCGTTGACGAGCGCGTGCCCACTATAACTGAGCCTCGCATCGTCGCTTGGATACGTTCCATTCATTGGGCGCAAGAGCAGAGCCACCTAGGGCGGCTCGACAGGAACGTTCGTAAGGTCGATGAGGGCGACGCGATGTCAGCGGGGGAAGTGCGGGACTTGTTCTCGCTCACGATCGACCTCTAGAGCGGCACTGCCGTTCGCTAGGGGGAGTTTGATGGTGGCAGTCCGTTGGAGACGCGCGACACGCTCGACGGAGGGACAAGTCTCGTGAGTTTGTTCCGGTTCCGGTTGCGTGGCGGCACGGCGGACGAGTGGAGGCGCGCGACGCTGACTTGCAGCGACGCCGACGACGAAGCTGTCCGCGCAGAGCGCGGCGCTACAGTGAACTTCGACGGTGGCGCCGCGACCGACTGCAGCCAGGGCCGCGCGCCTTCTCCGGCGCCACGATCAACGCGTGTGACGCGACCGGTAACGGGCGCAACTGAGCACGCTGCCGATGCGTGGGACGGCAGCCACATCAACGCGCGCGGCGGCGACCTCACCGGCAGCGGCGACGGCGTTCGCATCCCCCGAGACAGCCACATCGTGGTGCCCGACCAAGGGCTCACGGTTTGGCCGGACGCCAACAACGCTTACCAGCGAGGGCGTGATCTACGAGTGATGGTGGTCGCGGGGGACCGCCACCGAGTAGCGGTCGCGGCGTCCACCTGGCACCCTCGCCCCTATGGACACTACGAATCCGGCCGCTTCGTCTTTCGTTCATGCGTTTGTGCGGTACAGCATTCTGAGTGCACGCAACGAGGGTGGGTGGAGCGGGGCTAGGCAGGATGGCGACCTGGAGACCTACCGTCAACGCCTCTTCGATCCTCAACGGCTCGCCGTGCACGCGCACCTGTTCGAGAACGTGACCTTACCCTCGATCGCGGAGCAGACCGTCGAGGTAGGTGCAAGCTGGTTTCGACTGACGGTGCTCACCTCCACCGAGCTGCCGGAGTCACACCGGGACCGCCTACACGCGGCTCTCGCCCCGCTGGGGTGGGCCGAACTCAGAGAGGTCTCACCCACACAGGACCCCAGCAAGGTTGTGACAGAGGCTATCGAGCCCCTGACTGGCCGGGACGTATACGCGACGTTGCGGATCGATGACGATGACGGGCTCGCCCGAACCTTCATGGCCCAATTGGCCCCATATCTCACCCCAGCGTGGGCGGGATACGCAGCGGCGTTTCCCAGTGGCGCGGCCGGATTGCTCGACCAGCACGGCAACGGCTTCGAAGAGGTTCGCCACGCTCGCTGGCCCTACAGTTCCATCGGGCTCACCTACGTCGCCGCTGCTGGCAATGCTCCGTACAGCCACGTCTTCCAGTTGGGTCCGCACAGGCGCGTGGACGAGCGGATCCCACTGGTGACCGATGGTCGTGAATGCGCGTGGATCCGATCTATCCACTGGGCTCAGGAGCAGAGCTACACGCGCGGGCTCGAGAAACACCGCAGACAGTACTCCCGCGGTGAGCCTATAGCGGCAAGCGAGGTCCGCGAGCGCTTCCCCATCACGATCGCGTGTGGGCCTTGACCACCGTTTCGGAGACGAAGACGGGATTGGCTCGCCTCATCTCCGGGACGCCCCACATGCCCACGGCTTGACCGGGCAAGCTGAACAATCGGTAGCCCCGCGGGTGCAGGTGTCGTCGGAACGCCTCGAACGGGACGTGACTTGAGTTCGAGGCGTTCATCCCGGCCTCTACTTGGACCAGATCGATGCGATTCGCTGAGAGCATGCGTTCCAACCCTCTCAGCACCTCGAGGTCGAGCCCCTCAGTGTCGACCTTGCAGAAGGAGATGTGCTGGATGCCGCGCTTTGCGCAGTATGCGTCACCAGTGCACATCACCACGCGTTCGCGCGGCACCTTGCGCTGGTAGTTGCCTGCACCGGTCACGTCGAGGACCCGGTTTCGGACGCCCTGGCGTCTCGCCTCGATCGCGACCGCGTCGCTCTCGGCTTCACCGAGTGCGAGACGCTCCACTTGAACTTGCGGGTGACCGCCGACCCCCTGCACGAGCGCCTCGTAGCTGGACGAGACCGGCTCGAAACACCAGATAGATGCGGTAGGCCACGCGTCCAGGTATGCCTTCGCTGATTGGCCAACGTTGGCGCCGATGTCGAACACCGTCGAGATCGGCAGGTCGGGGAGGTGGCGGGCGATCGCTTTGAATGGCATTGCCGGGCATCGTAACCCGGAATCCGCTAAGGCCCGTTGCCCAACGAGATCACCGACGATCGGGTCACCACCCGCTGCTGGCCGAGTGCGAGGGCGTAGGGGGCCTGGGGGATGGCGTGCAGCCGGGCGCGTTCCTCGGCGTGCATGTCGGCCGGCGAGCGGCCGGTCTCGCGATGGGAGCGCGCGTTGACCTTCTCGCAGAACGCCGCGGCAGTCGTGATCAGCTTGGCGGACGTGGCGTACCGGTTGCGGAGGTTGGCGGTGGTGGGCACCAGATCGGCCTTGGCGATCTTCACGGTCGCCTCAGATCCGCCCTTGGGCTCGGGGTCCGTCCGATGCTCGACCCGCAGGCCTTCTTCGCGGCAGCCACCGCCCGACGCGTGGTCCGATCCGTGCCGGCGAACCCCATCGCGGTGAGCTTGTCGTGCACCACGTCCGCGCGGATCTTGCCCTTCGAACGCGCCACCAACTCGGCGATTTTGGGGCGGAACCCGTCAATCATCGACGCTCGCACCACCCCAGTCTCCGGCGACAGCCCCGCGTCGCGGCGCTGGACGTAGCGCTTGACGGTGTGCTGATCACAGCCAGCCAGCTCAGCCGCGCCGCAATACGAGCGGGGACCTCGCATGTCCACCACTGGGGAGAATGCCGTGTCCGCTCACACGTTGCGCGGAACGCGTCGGCGGTCAACGTCGGCATTGCGCTGCGAACTGCCGATGAATCGCACATTGAGGCCCGTAGCGCCATCGCAACGGGAACGAGAGACACCGCTGTGCGCGCCCAACGCGGCGGCGCCATCAGCTTCGACCTCCCCAACCTATACTCCCGCCCCATGAGACGACGGGACCCGCAGGATCAGCCCGCCGAGCACGCCGTCGAACCGGCCCCCCCGGTGGCGAGCGCCGACACCGATCTCGACGTGTTCGCTCATCTCTGCCGCGAGAAGGCTGAGGCAGACCGACAGTCCGCGGAAGAGATCGTCAAGGCGTTCCGGCGCCTACTCAAGCGAACAGAGTCGCCGGAGTTGCGTAGTCGCGCTGTCATGGCCGCGCTAGGCGCGCTCGAACCCGGTCAGCTCCCCGAAGAGATGCTGCGCTACGCGCTGAAACTGGATACCGGGATGGCGCCGGTTTCCTCCTTCCGGCGACTCATCCCCATCCGCCGCCAGCGCCACCACCTCGGCCCGTTCAAGCTCGAAGGCCCGCTTGAGCGAAAGGCAGTGTCGGCGAGGTTCGCCGAGCTCTGCGGCATCAGAGTGCCCGCCTCGTCGCTGGAGACCCGCACGCTCGACGAACTGGAGCTGCATCCCGGGTACGCGTTCAAGCCGACCAACGCGGCCGGCGCCCGAGGCGTCATGCTGTGCTTCGAGGAGCAGCGTGTGTTCCGCCCCAAGGAGCAGCTCTGGACCGATTGGGGCGAATCGGTCGCGATGAGCCGCGAGATGCTCGATGAGGGCCGCATCGAGACCGACGAGTGGGTCTTGGAGGAGCTTGTCGAGGACGTCGCCGAGCAGGGGCCTGCCCGCGACGTGAAGTTCTACTGCTTCTACGGCCGCGTCGGCCTGGTGCTGGAGATCGTGCGCGATCCGGAGACGCGCCACTGCTGGTGGTCCCGCGACGGGGAGCGGATTGCGACCGGGAAGTATGGGGACAGCGCGTTCGCGGGCGTCGGGGTGAGTGACGCGGACGTTGAGATGGTCGAGCGGTTCAGCGCGGAGATCCCCGCGCCGTTCATGCGCATCGACTTCCTGCACGGCCGAAACGGACTCGTGTTCGGCGAGATGGGCGCGAAGCCTGCTCGGTATGACCGCTTCGACGATGAGACGGACCGATGGCTTGGAGACCTCTGGCTCGAAGCCGAGGGACGCCTACTCAACGATGCGCTGGCGGGCCAGCGATTCGAGGCGCTGGAGGCCGCGCAGGCCATCCACTAGGGCCCGTTATGGCGTGCTTCTTCTGGGCCGCGGGCGGGGTAACCGACTGCCTGGTCATCGGGAGCTTCCCGTCTCCTTGTCATGCCACCGGAGGCTCGGGGTGCTACGGCCCGTCCGCGCCGATGTAGTCCCTGAGGTCGACGTTGTAGCGCACTTCCTCGGTGCGCAGGCGCGCCCACGGTGCGCGCTCGTCGGCCCACGCGACCTCGGCGCGTAGCGGTACGGGTGTCCGTCCACCTCGCCCCAGTCCAGCGCGTGGTTGAGCCACAGCGTCTTCTCACGGTCCTGTTCGCCCTTGAAGCGCATCGACTCCATGCGGCTCAGCAACCCGGTGTCGGGGTCGAAGTGCACGGTGAACGTCTCCTCCTCGTCGCCAAACGGCACGACGAGGCGAGCGGTGTCGGCGTCGCTCGGTTCCCACCGCACGGCAGGGTCGGTGAGCCACACCGACGGCATCCACACCGCCTCGGCCCACAGCGCGAGGTTCGCGCCCTGGTCGACGTTGGCGCCCTCGCTGACCCCGAAGGGCAGCTCGAGTCGGGCGTGCCCGTCGAGGTACCGCTCGTCGACCGTCACCAGCGGCCGGCCGAAGAGGGTGAGCTCGATGTAGTGGCGGTAGTCCCGTCCGGTGACGTGACTGAAGCGGTAGCGAGCCGGGAAGGTGATCCCGGCGATGCGCAGCTCGCCCCGGCCGCTGATCACGGCGCTGTCGACCACCGGCACCGCGTCGCCGTAGAGGGTCGTACAGAAGCGCGCGACCGGCTCCGGCAGGTCGTCGGGCATCGCAATGGTCGAGACCTCGGCGGGTGCGAGGTCTGGTGGTGGCAACGGTGCCGACTGGACCTGCAGTCCGATCCACCCCGCCGCCACCACGGCGCCGACCCCGCCCACGGGGTAGCCGAGGCGTCGGCGACGGCGCCCGGTCCGCGGCGGTGCGACCTCTCCACGGCCGGTACGACGGTCGGCGCGAGTCGACGACACGGTGCCGGTCACGGCGGCTGCCCTCCGATGCGGTTGGTTGGCCCGCCGCCTCTCGAGGCAACGGTAGGCAGGTGGCCGTGGCCACGGGAAGGTCGAACGAGCCTCATTGGACGGGCCGAACGCCCCCCGCGCGCGGGTCGGAAGGGGAGTCGTCTCGTCCGGTAGACGGCCTACGAAATGCTGAAAGGGAAGGCGCCGACGTTGGGGCGCGACTGTGTCCAGCCCCAACGAGCGCGGCACCCGGTACGTGTTCGGGATATTGAAGGTATGCTCGATCCACGCCATAAACGAAGGTCTTCAGCGGACCCTTTGCGTCGACACTCCTACCCCATCCGATGCCCGGCCCGCCAATCGAGGGATCGCCGATGCATGCTCGACAGCTGTACTCACTGCCCGAGCCCCCACGAGCCCCGAGTGCTCGACTCCACGCCATCGACTCGCATACCGGCGGCGAACCGACGCGTGTGATATTTGAGGGGTTGCCCGAGCTCGATGGGGCCTCAGCCTCCGAGCTCCGCGACCAGCTCGCCGAGCAGCACGACTGGGTACGTCGAGCCTCGGTGTACGAGCCCCGAGGACACAACGACATGTTCGTCGCGGCCCTGTACCCCGGCCAGCCGGACCCAGCGATTCCCCGCGTCGTGTTCATGTCGGCAGCGGGCTATCCGGACATGTGTGGTCACGCCACCATCGGGGTTGCCACGACGCTGGTCGAGATGGGCTGGGTCGATCCCGGCGACGAGGTACTGACGCTCGACGTGCCGGGGGGACTCATCGAGGTGTCGCTGCAGCGGCAAGGCGCCCGGGTCCACGCTGTGACGTTTCGGAATCAACCGGCTTTCCATCTCAAGAGGGTCGCCGTCCCGGGACCGCAGGGCGACGTGCCCGTAGATGTGGCCTACGGAGGGCAGTGGTACGGGTTCCTTCCAGCCTCCGCGTTTGGATTGCGTGTCGTGCCCGAGGAGCTGACACGATTGCAAGCAGCGGCCGACGAGGTCCGCAGCTCACTGGTGGCGGCACTGGAGACGCCGGACCCTCGGACAGGATCGCCGCCGGCTGTGGCGAACATCGTGTGGTATGCCGAACCAGCCTCGGAGGCCGGCGATGCCCGCAACGTTCCGATCGCACCCGGTGGCGTCTTCGATCGATCCCCCTGCGGAACTGCGACCTGTGCACGGCTGGCGGTGCTCCACGCCCAGCAGGGGCTCGAGGTCGACGAACCGTTCGTCAACGAGGGGATCCTAGGGACGCGCTTCCATGCGCGGATCAGGCGAATCATAGATGTCGAGGGATACCGCGGCGTGATTCCCGAGGTGACGGGTGACGCGTGGCTAACGGGGGTGTCGGATATGTGGATCGACGACCAGGACCCGCTGGGCCAAGGATTCGTCGTCTAGACCACCACCTGAGGCTAGAAGACTTGGGGCTCGTGGACGAGTCCGTCGAGTCCTTCGCCGCGGAAGCGGGTCGCCGAGAACTCCTCAAACTCCTCGGCCATCACGCCGTCGAGCACTGCTCGCGCGAGGCGGCGGCTGACTGCGGGGGCGAGCATGAACCCGTGGCCGCTGAAGCCCGCTGCTATCCACAGATTGGCGTGCTCGCCGACAGGGCCGAGTATGGGTTGGCCGTCGGGCGTCATATCGTAGTGCCCCTCGACGAGCAGCGGGAAGGACACGAACTGCAGCCGCGGCAACAGCTTCTCGATCTGTTCGTCGATTCGTTGGCGCCACTGCTGCCGACCCGCTTCGGTGGCCTCACCCCTGGCGAGGAGGTCGCTCGCCAGGATGCGTCCATCGGCAAGGTGCTTGGCCGCGAAGTGCCGCTCCGTGGCGACCACCAACGGGTCGAGCAGCCGCTCGTTGATGGGGGCACTCATGAACAGGTAGCGCCGCTCCTTCTCGATCGGCAAGCGAATGCCGAGGGGGCGGAGCAAGGGGGGAGTGTCGTAGCCGGCCGCGATTACGACGTGCTCCGCGCAGATGCTGGACCCGTCTGCGAGCACCACCGTCCACGCCGCTCCCGTGCGCTCGAGGCGCTGGACCTCTGCGTGCTCGATCTGGGCACCGTGTCTCGTGGCGGCTTCCGCATAGGCCTCCACGGGGGCCTGCGCGTTGTCGAAGTAGCCGTCCTCCGCGCAGTAGGCCGCCCCGACCAGGGTCTCCGTCATCAGGTCGGGGACCACCTCGGCGGCCTCCTCGGGAGTCATGAGGTCGGATGGGATCCCGAGGCTGTTCTGCAAGGCGACATTATCTCGCAGTTGCGCCATCACTTCGTCGGACTCGGCCAGGAAGACGTAGCCGCACGATGACAACCTCGGCCGCGCGCTGGTCTCGAGACGCTCGTGGATGTCGCGATAGAAGAAGAACGCTTCTCGTGCGAGCCGGCAATTGACGGCCGTCCCCCACTGCTGCCTAACCCCCCCGGGCTGAACCCCGGACGCTCCGGCTCCGATGCGGTCGCGTTCCAACACTGTCACCTCGCCCGCGCCCTGGCTCGCGAGCTCGAAGGCGGTGGAGAGTCCGGTCACCCCCGCCCCGACGATCACCACGTCGCGATTGCGCCTGCTGGACATCTCCCCACCACCTCCTGGCCCGCGGTCCATGTGAAGCCGGTCGGGTGTCATGTGGTCATCCGACCGGTCAGGTCCTTGACGATTTGACCGGCCTGGATCACCAACACCACGGACTCGGGGTCCTCGAGCAGAGCCGGGTTCTCCAGTGGGTCCCCGTCCACGACGACGAGATCGGCGATCTTGCCCGGCTCCACGGTCCCGAGGTCGTCGGCTTGCCCGATGATCGTCGCGTTGTGCAGCGTCGCGGCCGTGAGGGCCTCGAGAGGATCGGTCATCTCGGCACGCAGTCGAATCTCGAGGCCTCGGCCGCTCTGCTCGGCACCGATGAGGTCGCTCCCCAAGCCCATCAGCACGCCCGCTCCTCGCGCGGATTTGAGAGCTTGACGCAGCGCTGAGCGCATTTGTTGCGCGCGCCCGACCGCTTCCTCGGGAGCGCCCCATTCTTGCCAGTGCTCCTGAAGGAGGTGACCTATGGACAGGGTGGGCACCATCGCTGCGCCCTGGCGAGCCATCTCAGTGGCGAGGGCGTCATCGAGGAACGTGCCGTGCTCGATGCACGAGACACCAGCATCGAGCGCTTGAGTGATCGATTCGCGGTTGTGGGCGTGGACGGTCACGTAGCGTCCGCGTGCCTGGGCCTCTGTCACCGCCGCGCGCAGTTCATCGACGGTGAACTGGGCGTCCTCGAGGCGGTCGGTGTGCGAGATCACGCCTCCGCTGACTGCGAGCTTGAGCTGCGTCGCTCCGCGTTGAAAGGCCTTGCGCGCGGCCTCGCGCACTTCGTCCGGCCCGTCGCACACCATCGAGGGCTTGACGAGTCCGGGGATGCCGCTGTGGTACACGTCGTTCTTCTCGCCCAGGTACGGCACGGACAAGTCGCCGTGACCGCCGGTCTGGCAGATCATCGGACCGGACGGAAGGAGCCGCGGGCCGCGGACGTGGCCCCGTGCGATCGCCTGTGCGACACCACCGTCCACGCCCCCACAATCACGGGCGGTGGTGAAACCTGCTTCGAGTGCCAGCGCACAATTGCGGAAGATCAAAGCAGCGGTGACCGCGGCGGGAGTCCGGAAGTCAGGTACCGGCCCAACGATGCCTAGGTGCGCATGTGCCTCAATGAGTCCCGGCAGGGCGACCATCCCGTCCAGATCCACCGTGGGGGTGTCGCGTCGTGCGGCGGCCGGACCGACCGCGTCGATTCGGTCGTCGGAGATGGCGACGGCAACGGGATCGCTGATCCGGCCCCGGACGGGGTCGAACAGTCTCGGGCCATCCAGTGTGAGGACCATCAGTGGTTGCTCCCTTGTGCAGTGGTCTCGCCCATGGGGGCGGACGTGTTCGCGCGTTGTTGGTTGGTGGGGGTGGGGTCGATGTCGAGGCTGTGGGGGTCGAGGACGACGTGGTAGTCCCGCTCGGCGGCGTGAGCGCTGACGTAGCCGGCTTCGACGTCGCGGCGCACGGCCTCGGGGTCGCGGTGCGCGGGTGGACCCCAACCGCCGCCGCCGCCGGTTTGGATGCTGACCAGCCCGTCGGCGCCCACCGGCACCCGCATGCCCTTCTGATAGACCTGCTCCGCCCCGGTACCCGGATGCGCGACGACTTGGCCGTGCTGCGCACTGCCGCCCCCGAAGAGGCCCCAGGGTGGGCATTGTTGGCGCTCCAGGATGCAGGTCATCTCGGCGTGGTGGTCCAGCACCCGGTAGTCGCGCACGATGCCCAGCCCACCGCGGTGCTGTCCGGGTCCGCCCGAGTCCTGGCGGAGCTCGTGGCGCTCCAGCCGCAACGGGAACCGGGTCTCGATCACCTCGGCCGGGATGTTGCGCGTGTCCCCGTCGTTGATGAAGATCATCGCTGACTCCCCGTCGCCGTGCGGCCCGGCGCCCCACCCCCCGTTCTCGGGCTCCTGGTGGATGTACAGCTCCCCACTGCGCGGATCGGTCCCCACGAAGAAGAACCCCGACAGGTCCCCGTAGTGCGCCGCCGCGACGCGGTCGGGAAGGGTGTCGGAGAGCGCGGTGATCACGGTGTCGATCAAGATGCGCAGGTGTTGGCCGTACATGAAGGTGGGGGCGGGGTATTGGGCGTTGAACATGCTGTCGTCGGGGCAGTCGAGGTGTAGGGGCGCGAAGTCGCCTTCGGTGGCGGGGGTGTGCGGATGGGTCAGGCACTTCAACGCGATCCGGCACGCCGCCAGCGTCGCCGGGAGCCCGCAGTTGACCGGTCCCACGTTCTGGGCATGCGAGCCCTGCAGATCGATGTGCAGCTGATCGCCGTGTACCTGTGCGGTGACCTCCACCGGCAACGGCCCGTTGCCCAAACAATCGTCATCAAGACACGAGGACGCGCGGTACACCCCGTCGCGCATGTCGCTGATCGCCTGCCGAGTGCGCTGCTCGCCCTGCCGATGCATGACCGTGATCACCGACTCGACGGTGTCGCGACCATGCCGGCCGAAGATCTCGGCCACCCGCGCTGCGCCCGACAAGGCCGCCGCCGTCTGCGCCCGCAGATCGCCCATCATGTTCTTGGTGTAGCGAATGTTGTGCTCGATCAAGCGCGTGACGTGCTCGTCCTGGCGGCCCTCCCGCAACACCTGCACCGACCGGAACCACAGTCCCTCCTGCACCACATCGGTGCTGTCGATACTGCCGCCCGGGTCCTTGCCGCCGATGTCCAACCAATGCGCCCGCGTCGACGTGAACCCCAACAGCTCGCCGCCGCGGGAGAACACCGGCGCCACCGCCGCGACATCATTGAGATGATTACCCGTCAAATACGGATCGTTCATCAAGAACACATCGCCGGGCCGCAGCGACTCCACCCCCACGTCATGCACCACCCACTGCACCGCCACCGCCAGATTGCCCAAGAAGATCGGCAACCCATCGGCCTGCGCCACCATCCGACCCGCCCGATCAAAGACCCCACAACTGAAGTCCAACACCTCATAAATGATCGGGTTATACGCCGTGCGCATCAGATTCGTCTTCATCTCCTCCGCCGCGGCAATCAACGCATGCCGCACAACCTCCACCCGCACCGGGCTGACGTCCCCAGCTGCCATGGGACCAGTGGCTAGTGGGTTCACGTGGGGCCTCTCCTTCGCTCGGGGCAATAGCACCCGCTGGGGTCGTCACAGCTCATCGGGACGATGAGCCTTGAGGAAGCTGAACGGACCTCCCCGGGGTGTCAGGTGGCGATACCGGTCAGCAGGGCCGCGATTGCCGGCTTGACCTCGGGCTTCGCTGGTCTCTCCACTGTCCCGTAGCCGATTCTGGCTGACCTGTTGACCTTCCTCGCAGGGCCGGGCAGACTCTACCGACATTGAGAATGTTGAACAAGGGTCTTCCTGGAGGCTTCTTGAGACGATGCGGCCCACCAGAGCGCCCGCGTCCACCACGTCGGGCGCGGCTGAGCGAGACCGTCGCTGCCCGGTCGCGGTTCACGGACGATCGGCCTCACCGAGCGGAGTCGTGCGTCCTTCAAGCGGCACAGATCCCCCGCGTCGCTTCCCGCTACGCGGGGGAGATCGGTGACCTTCGGTTCCGGGTCTCTACACGTTCGAAGGGGACAGCATGGTGACACAGCAGGCTGGGTCGGCTCGCTCCCTGCGGGTTGGGGTTGACATCGGCGGGACGTTCACGGACCTCGTGATCGTCGACGACGATGAAGGCTCCGTTCGGCTCGAGAAGACGCCGACCACACCCGGGCAGCTGTCGCAGGGAATCCTGCGGGGGCTTGACTCGGCCGGGATCAGCGGGGACGCCATCGGCCACCTGGCGCACGGTACGACCGTGGGCATCAACACCTTGCTCCAGCGTCGTGGAGCGAGGACGGGCTTGCTGACCACCAAGGGCTTCCGAGACGCCTATGAGATCGGCCGTGGGGCACGACCGGATGTGTACAACCTGCACTTCCGCAAGCCCCAGCCGCTCGTCCCCCGGGAACGCCGGCTCGAGGTCGACGAGCGCTTGGCTGTGGATGGCCAGGTGGTACGCCCCTTGGACGAGGCGAGCGTGCGGTCGGCCATGGAGGTACTCCGGCGCTACGAGGTCGACACCGTCGCGGTGTGCCTCATCCACGCGTACGTAAATCCCGCCCACGAGCGGCGAGTCGCCGAGATCGTGCGCGAGGGGTTGCCCGACGCCTTCGTCTGCACGTCCCACGAGCTCGTTCGTGAATGGCGCGAGTACGAGCGCACGAGCACCACCTGCGTGAATGCCTACATCATGCCGCGCACGGGTGAGTACATCGACGACCTCATCACCGGCCTCGAGGCCCAGGGCTACGCGAACACCCTCTTCGTGAACCAGTCGGCGGGGGGTGTGATGTCGGCCACCACCGCCAAGTGGAAGCCCGTTGGAACGCTGATGTCCGGGCCCTCGGGGGGTGCAGCCGCAGCGGCTCACGTCGCGGAGCTCATGGACCTGCCGGGCGGCATCATCTCCTTCGACATGGGGGGCACGAGTACAGACGTCGCCGTCATCGAGGGGGGGACGCTCCCCATCACCGCCGACGCGAAGATCGACCGCATCCCGGTCATGGTCCCGATGATGGCGATCGAGTCGATCGGCGCAGGTGGAGGTTCCATCGGCAAGGTCGATGAGGTCGGCGCGCTGGATGTCGGGCCACAGAGCGCCGGTGCGGAACCCGGCCCCGCCTGCTACGGCGGCGGTGGTGAGCTGCCGACGGTCACTGATGCGGACCTCCTGCTCGGCCGGCTTCCGAAGGAGCGGTTCCTGCCGGGCCAGATGTCCCTCGACGAGGACGCCGCTCGCAAGGCGCTGGACCAGCACGTGGGCGAACCGTTGGGACTCACCCCAGAGGAGTCCGCTGCGGGCATCGTCGAGCTCGTCAACCTGAAGATGGCCATGGCCGTGCGTTCGCTCACGGTCGAGCGTGGCCTGGATCCCCGAGACTTCTCGCTGTTTGCCTTTGGCGGCGCCGGGCCAATGCATGCGTGCGCGATCGCCGAGGAACTCGGAATTCCCAAGGTGATCGTCCCGCTCGCTGCGGGTCAATTCTCCGCGTTGGGGATCCTCATGAGCGACATCCGCCACGACTTCGTGCGGACCGCCGCGGAGCGCCTCAGGGAGCCCACCGCCGAGGAACTCAGCGAGGAATTCGGAGCGGTCGAAGGCGAAGCCCGGGGAACGCTTGAGCGCGAAGGTGTCGCGCCGGGCGACATGGCGTTCTCACGGTCCGTTGATCTCCGCTATGCGGGCCAGGAATACACCGTCAACATCCCGGTACCCTCCGGAGCTCTCGACCACGATGGCCTAGTGCAGGTCTTCGAGGCGTTCCACAGTCGGCATCAGCAGGTGTACAGCCACAGTTCCCCCGAGGAACAGCCCGAGCTAGTCAACCTGCGCGTCGCCGCGATCGGGCGGCTGCCGAGTCTCAAACTCCAGCGCTTGCCGATCGGCTCCTCGGAACCGGGGACGGCTTCCGTCGTCGGTTCGCAATCGATCGTGTTCGACCGCTCCGAGGACGTGGTCGAGTCGCCGGTGTACGACCGCGCCTCCATGGAGGCCGGCAACGTAGTGAAGGGGCCCTGCATCATCGCGGACATGGGGTCCACGACCGTCGTGCCACCCACGGCCACAGGTGAGCTCGACGAATTCGGCAACCTGGTTATCCACGTGGAGGAGCAGGCTTCCCAGACGGCTCGGAGCGATCAGTGATGAACACGGTCCAGCAGATCGATCCGGTGCGGGTGGAGGTTGTGCGGCATGCGTTGATTGCCGCGGCGGAGGAGATGAAGACGAATCTGATGCGCACGGCGTATAACCCGATCATTTATGAGGTGTTGGACTTCAGTTGTGGGGTCTTTGATCGGGCGGGTCGGATGGTGGCGCAGGCCGATGGGTTGCCGATCTTCTTGGGCAATCTGGCGGTGGCGGTGCAGTGGGTGGTGCATGACGTGGGGGTGGAGTCGCTGCGGCCCGGCGATGTGTTCTTGATGAACGATCCGTATTTGACGGGTAATCATCTCAATGATGTCGCGGCGGTGGCGCCGGTGTTCTCCCGCGGCGGCGAGCTGTTGGGGTTCACGTCGACGCGGGCGCATTGGTTGGACATCGGCGGCAAGGACCCGGGCGGCAGTATCGACAGCACCGATGTGGTGCAGGAGGGACTGTGGTTCCGGTCGGTGCAGGTGTTGCGGGAGGGCCGCCAGGACGAGCACGTCACGCGCTTGATCGAGCACAACATTCGCTACACCAAGAACATGATGGGCGATCTGCGGGCGCAGACGGCGGCGGCCTTGTCGGGCGCAGCGCGGGTGGCCGAGATCTTCGGCCGGCATGGTCGCGACACCGTCGAGTCGGTGATCACGGTCATGCATCGGCAGGGCGAGCAGCGCACTCGGCAGGCGATCAGCGACATGCGCGACGGGGTGTACCGCGCGTCCTCGTGTCTTGATGACGATTGTTTGGGCAACGGGCCGTTGCCGGTGGAGGTCACCGCACAGGTACACGGCGATCAGCTGCACATCGATCTGCAGGGCTCGCATGCCCAGAACGTGGGACCGGTCAACTGCGGGCTCCCGGCGACGCTGGCGGCGTGCCGGATCGCGTTGAAGTGCCTGACCCATCCGCACACCCCCGCCACCGAAGGCGACTTCGCGCCCCTACACCTCGACTGCCCCGACGACAGCATGTTCAACGCCCAATACCCCGCCCCCACCTTCATGTACGGAACCCATCTGATCCTGCTTATTGACACGATCGTGAGCGCGCTGAGCGAGGCGATCCCGGAGCGGGTGGCCGCCGCGCACTACGGCAACCTGTCGGGGTTCTTCTTCGTGGGGACCGATCCGCGCAGTGGGGAGCTGTACATCCACCAGGAGCCCGAGAACGGGGGGTGGGGCGCCGGGCCGCACGGCGACGGGGAGTCAGCGATGATCTTCATCGCCGACGGGGACACGCGCAACATCCCGGCCGAGGTGATCGAGACCCGGTTCCCGTTGCGGCTGGAGCGCCACGAGCTCCGCCAGGACTCGGGCGGACCCGGACAGCACCGCGGTGGGCTGGGCATCGTGCGCGACTACCGGGTGCTGGACCACCACGCCGAGATGACCTGCATCATGGAGCGCCAACAATGCCCACCCTGGGGCCTCTTCGGGGGTGAGGCGGCTGCCCACTGTCGCACGGTCGCGCATCCGGGTACCGGGGCGGAGCAGGTCTATCAGAAGGGCATGCGGGTGCCGGTGGGCGCCGACGGGCTGGTCAGCATCCAAACCGGCGGCGGCGGCGGTTGGGGTCCACCCGCGCACCGCGACCCCGAGGCCGTGCGCCGCGACGTCGAAGCCGGCTACGTCAGCGCTCACGCCGCCGAGCGGGACTACCACGTCGTCCTCGACCCCCACAGCCTCGACATCGACCCTACCCCCACCAACCAACGACGGGCCGACCCCACCGGATCGGACGCGTAAGCGGTCGCCGCTGGCAATTCACGCCACGCCGTCTGAGCAGCAAACCGAGGAGAAGGGCAAGCCATGTTCAATCGTGACACGCGGGACCGCCGAGTCCGCCTCGGCGCACTCGGCGTTCTCGCCCTGGTGATGCTCCTCGCGGCGGCCTGTGCGCCGGGTGACCCCGACGAGGTGGACGACGTCGAGGACGACCCCCAGGCTCAGGAAGAGGCGGGCGACAGCGAGGAAGCCCAGGACCAGGACGCCGAGTCCACGGAGGGCTCGACGCTGACCATCGCGATCCCTGACGACATCGCGACGCTTAATCCGCCCGACGCGACCTCGCCACGATCCAACATCGCGCTCGTGCAGCTCTACGATTCGCCGTTCACCTACGAGCATGTCGAGCTGGACGACGGAACGGTGATCGGGGACTCCACGGCCCTCGAGGGACTGATCTTCGAGGAGTGGGAGACCGAGGACGATGGGCAGACCTACACCATCACCATCCGCGAGGACGCCGCGTTCCACGACGGGGAGCCCATCACCGCGGAGCACGTGCACTACATGTTCGAGCGGTCCTTTGAGACCCAGGATGGCGAGAGCGGTTCGAACTGGTACCTGACCAACGTCTCCGGGATCACCGAGCCGCCTGAGGTCATCGACGAGCACACTATCGAGTTGTCGGTCGAGCAGCCTTCGCAGCTCACGATGCGCAGCCTCACCGCGATCCAGATGGGCATCCTGGATTCCCAGGAGATCGAGGAGAACGCGCCCGAGGACGATCCGTGGGCGAACGCGTGGCTGTCCGACAACGTCGCCGGGGGTAGCGGGCCGTACGAGTTGGTCGAGTGGGAGCGTGACCAGCGCGTTGTATTCGAGGCTAACGCCGACTACTGGCGAGGCGCCCCCGACATCGACCGGATCGTGTGGGAGATCGTCCCCTCCGCTTCTGAGCGGGTGCAGTTGCTGCAGGCTGGCGAAGTGGACATGGTCGAGGGGCTGGGGCCCGACGAGATCGCCGCGGTCGAGGGTGCCGATGGGGTCGACATCGTCTCGGTGCCGTCGCAGAACCGTCTCTTCCTGGGGATGAACAACACGGTGGCGCCCTACGACGACCAGGCGTTTCGTCAAGCCGTCTCTCATGCGGTTGACTACGACGAGCTGATCCAGGAGGTCTACGGAGGTGACGCGGAGCGCCTGCACGGCCCGTACCCGGAGGGCCCTGCAGGCTCCCCCCACTCGCTCGGCGACGAGATCGGTTACGAGACCGACCTTGCCGAGGCGGAACGGTTGCTCGAGGAGAGCGGCTACGACGGCTCGCCGGTCACCCTGTCGATCGACAACTCGGTCGCTGAGCACGAGGAGGTCGCCGTGCGCGTCCAGTCCTTCCTTGCAGCGATCGACGTGGACGTCGAGATCGACCAGATGACTCCCTCGGTGTTCGCTGAGCAGCGCAACGAGACGACACTCGAGTTCTTCGTTGACGAATCGCTGTCATGGATCGACGACCCGGCGTACTTCCTCTCGGTGAACTTCCAATGCGGCGTCCTGATCAACCACGTTGAGTACTGCAACGAGGACATCGATGCGGCCATCGAGGAAGGCTGGACCGAGATGGACGAGGACGTGCGGCAGGAGATGTTCGGGGAGGCCCAGCGAACGATCGTCGACGAGGCGCCCTGGGTGTTCATCGCCCACCCCGACTTCCAGCTCGCCATGCGTGACCACGTTGAGGGCTACGTCCACTACATCGACGAGCTCCCCCGCTACTACGACCTGTCCCTCAGCGACGACGACTAGCGCGGTCTCGGGCGGGGTGGGTTCTCGCCCGACACCGTGGCGGAGAGGCCCTGGATGCGTCTCGCCCTCTACCTTGCCAAGCGTCTCGGACTGCTGCTCGTGTCCTTGCTCGGTGTGAGCATCATCACGTTCGTGGTCACGCGGGTGGTGCCGGGGAATCCGGCGGCGTTGATCGTCGGGGAGTACGCCGACCATGCCCGGGTCGAGGAGGTCATCGCGAGCCTGGGCTTTGACCGGCCCCTCCACGAGCAGTACTTCACGTACCTGGGCTCCCTGCTTCAGGGGGACCTGGGCACCAGCTGGCGCACGGGCAACGACGTGGTGGCCGACCTCGCGGTGCGTTGGCCTGCGACCGTCGAGCTCGCCGGCTTTGCCCTCGTGCTCATCCTTCTCTGGGCATTGCCACTCGGGATCTGGGCTGGGACTCGCCCGGGTTCCGTCCCCGATCGGTTCGCGAACGCCCTCTCCGGGCTCGGGGTGTCGATGCCCGAGTTCTGGCTCGGGGTGCTCCTGTTGTTCGTCTTCTTCGGGACGCTCGGGTGGGCGCCGCCCCCCCTGGGACGCATCTCGGGGGTGTCCGCGCCCCCGACGATCACCGGCTTCTATTTGGTCGACGCCCTGATGGCCGGACAGTGGGCGGCCCTGTGGGCCGCATTGCGACAATTGCTGCTGCCGGCCGCGACGCTTGCCTTCGTCTTGGGTGCCCCGTTGTTGCGGGTCACACGCGCCTTCATGCGTGAGGCGATGTCGGCGCAGCACATTCGAGCCGCGCGGGCGTTGGGCGTGGGCCGGGCCTCCCTGGTCTTCCGACACGGGTTGCCGAACGCCTTGCTGCCGGTCACCACGATGATGGCGATGCTCTTCGGCTACCTGCTGGGGGGGACCGTCATGGTCGAGTACGTCTTCGCCTGGCCGGGACTCGGGAAGTACGCCGTGGACTCGATCAACGCTGGTGACTATGCCCCTGTCATGGCGGTCGTGCTGGTAAGCGCGCTGAGCTACCTGCTGGTCTACATGCTTGTGGACATCATGCACTTCTTCCTCGACCCGAGGTCTCGCGCATGAGCGCACCGAGCGCCACACCGGACGGAGCACGTCGCCCGATCGCGGGATTGCGAAGGTTCGCGAGCCCGGCGTACGTAGCCCTCACCATCATCGTGCTCATCGCCTTGGTCGGTCCGTTCCTGGTCGGAGATCCCGAGGCCGTCGGGACCGGGCCGACCCTCGCAGGACCGTCGCTGGCTCATCCGATGGGCACGAACGAGTTCGGCATGGACATGATGTCGCGGGTCGTGCATGCGGCGCGCCTGGATCTCGGCGTCGCAGTGAGCGCCTCCGCGATCGCGGTTGCGATCGGGATGCCGCTTGGCGCGCTGGCCGCGTACCGAGGCGGCTGGCTCGACAACGTCGTCCTCCGTATCTCGGAGTCGTTTCAGGCTTTTCCGGTCCTGCTACTCGGCATGGCGATCATCGCGGCGCTCGAATCGAGCATCCCGAATCTGATCGGCGTCATCGCCCTCGTCAACATCCCGGTGTACGTGCGGCTGACGCGCAGTGCGGTCGTGCCCCTCAAGGAAAGCGATTTCGTGCTCGCCGCGCGGTGCGCCGGCCACGGAACGCCAAGGATCGTCGCTCGGCACATTCTCCCGAACGTCACGAACGTCGTCGCCGCGCAGTTCTCGGTGAACTGCGCCTGGGCGATCCAGATCCTCGCCGGCTTGAGCTTCATCGGTGTAGGCGTCGCGCTACCGACGGCGGAGTGGGGGGCGATGGTGCGCGGTGGCGCTGACCGCGTGGTGTACGGCGAATGGTGGGTGGCCATGTTCCCGGGTCTCGCGATTCTCGTGACCGTCCTCACGCTCAATGCGGTCGCAGAACGGATCCGGCATGGAGACTGAGCCAGGCCGACTGCCCGCAAGCGCGTGCGACGCGGATGGACCCTTGCTCGCGGTCGACGACCTGCGCGTGCGCCTTCGTGGCCAAGAGCACGACGTCCACGCCTTGCAGGGGGTCAGTTTCGACGTGGCGCCCAGACGACGCGTCGGGCTGGTGGGTGAGTCGGGCTCGGGGAAGAGCCTTACCGCGGCCGCGATCATGGGCATGCTCCCCCCACAAGCCGTCGTCGACGGCGGTCGCATCGACCTCGACGGACTGGACCTCGTGCGCGCGTCGGAGCGCCAGATGCGCCGGGTCCGCGGAACGCGACTGTCGGTGGTGTTCCAGCACGCGAAGGCGTCGCTGAACCCCGTCCTCACGGTGGGGAGCCAGATCGCGGAGGTACTGCGTATCCACAAGGGACTGTCACGTCGAGAGAGTCACGAGGGGGCTGTCGACCTCCTGCGTCAGATGGGCATCCCGAATCCGCAGGAACGTGCGCGCGAGTACGCGCACCAGTACTCAGGTGGGATGGCCCAGCGGGCCACGCTCGCGCTCACGATGGCGTGCTCACCCGACCTGCTCATCGCGGACGAGCCCACAACCGGACTGGACGTGACCGTCGAGGAGCAGGTCCTTGAGCTGCTGACCAGCGAGATCGACGCGCGAGGGGCGTCCCTGCTCTTCATCAGCCATGACCTCGGCGCTGTAGCGCGTATCTGCGACGACGTGGTCGTCCTCTACGCGGGAATGGTGATGGAGAGTGGGCCCGCGGAGCGGGTTCTCAAGGATCCCAGGAACCCGTACACCCGCGAGCTCCTTCGTTGCTTCGACCGACAACCGGGGCAGCGGCTGCACACGATCGAGGGGCAGGTCCCCACCATCACGACCCCTCATACGCGGTGTCCCTTCACCGACCGCTGCCCGTCGGTCGGGCCGGAGTGCCACTCATCGGTCCCTCAGCTCCGCGAGATGGACGGCAGAAAGGTGGCCTGTCATCGAGTCTGAGACGCAGATCGCAGCATCCACCTCCCCGTCCCCGAGGGACGACCACGGTTCCCCGCTCCTACAGGTGGATGGGCTCGTTAAGGACTACGTGCGCACGGACGCCTCCCTGCGGCGTCGTCCTCTTCGGGCAGTGGACGGAGTGTCGTTCACGGTAGGTCGCAGCGAGACGTTCGCGCTCGTCGGCGAATCGGGCTCCGGGAAGTCCACGGTGGGGCGGGTCCTGTTGCGCCTCACCGAGCAGACCGCGGGCTCGATCGTCTTCGACGGTGAGGAAATCGGGAGGCTCTCCGAACGTCAGGCCCGCCGCTTCCGGCATCGCATCCAGATGTTGTTTCAAGACCCAATGGCTGCGTTCGATCCCCGGATGACGATCCGGGAGAGCCTCGCCGAGTTCCTCAGGCTACGCGGGGTGCCGCGGAGCGCCGTGAACAGCGAAGTGGCTCGCGCCCTAGCGTCCGTGGGCTTGGACTCGGACCTCGCCCGACGTCGGCCCGGAGCGCTGAGCGGCGGCCAGCTCCAGCGTGTTGGCGTCGCTCGGGCCCTAGCGCCGGAGCCGGAGCTGGTGTTTCTCGACGAGCCCACCTCCGCGCTGGACGTCTCGATCCGTGGTCAGATCGTGAACCTGCTGTCCGAGCTGCAGGAGACACAGTCGGTCGGCTACGTCCTCGTGACCCACGACTTGCGCGTCGTCGAGGCCATGGCCGATCGGGTCGGTGTGATGTACCTGGGTCAGCTTGTTGAGGTCTGTGCCAAGGAAGAGTTGTTCGAGCGACCGCTGCATCCGTACACGCGGGCCCTCATCGGGGTCACCCGCCGGTCCGCGATCGCCGAGGGAGCAGCCGATCACGCGGTCGGCCTCGGGCGCTTGCATGGCGAGCTGTCGCTCGAGCACGCCGAACGCGAGGGCTGCCGTCTCGCTCCACGGTGCCCCTTCGCGGAGGCTCGGTGCGAGGAGCCGCAGGAGTTGGTGCAGGTCGCGCCGGCCCACTGGGCGCGCTGCTGGAAGGCGCTGGACGTCGAGCAACAGGTCGACGCCGACGCCACGAAGGGTTCGTGACGTCGTGACATGTTCATCGGACATCGGCGGAAGGGTCGTCCTGTGGAATCTATGAGGATCCGGGTGCTCGTTCCTCTCACCCTTGAGGGTGTCGGGGACGAGCCGATGCACGAACTTCTCGAGCTGTACGCCCAGGTCGGGGCGAAGAGCACCGAGCTCTCGGTCGCGAAGATTACCGGCGGCCCATCGACGGTCGAGCAGCACTACGACGAGGCGCTGGCTGCCGGCTACGCGGTGATGGAGGCGGAGCGCGCCGAGCGTGAGGGTTGCGACGCTGTATTGAACGCGTGTTTCGGGGACCCGGGTCTGCGCGCCTGCCGTGAGGCGGTCCGCATCCCCGTGATGGGGACCGGGCTCGCGTCGATGACGGTGGCCACCACGCTGGGGAGTGCCTTCGGCCTCGTCGCAGTCGAGGAGAACGGCATTCCCCTGATGCGTGACCTCGCTAGTTCGTACGGCCACGCGCATCGGTTGGCGGGTATCCGTCCGCTGGGCGCGTCGGTCCCCGAGATCCTCGGCAGCAGCGCACCGGGAGAAGGGCGAGACACGCTCCTGGAGCAAGCCCTCGTTCCGGCCCGGCGGCTCGTGGAGGAGGATGGCGCCGACGTCCTCATCCTGGGCTGCGGGGGACTCGGCAACGTTGGCGCCCCGAAGTGGCTGGAGGAGAGGCTTGGTGTCCCTGTCCTCGATCCCAACGTCACTGCGCTGAAGCTAACCGAACTCCTCGTCGTGGGCGGCGTCGCGCACAGCCGGACGACCTACCCGCCTCCTCGAGCAAAGCCGCGCAGCCACCCCGGGTGACACCCATCGATGACGCACCGCTCGTTGCGCCTGTCGCGGAGGAAGGGCTGGTACATGGTTGACCCCATCACCGTCGAGGTCGTGCGCCACGCGCTGATCGCTGCTGCGGAGGAGATGAAGACCAACCTCCGCCGCACGGCCTACAACCCGATCATCTACGAGGTTCTCGATTTCAGCTGCGGGGTGCTGGATCGCAACACCCGAATGGTCGCGCAGTCCGACGGCCTGCCCATCTTCCTCGGTAACCTGACGGCCACGGTGAGCACCATGGTGGCCGACGTGGGCGTCGACCGACTTCGGCCGGGCGACGTGTACCTCATGAACGACCCGTACGAGGCGGGAAACCACCTCAACGACGTCGCGACCATCGCGCCGGTCTTCTCGGACGGGGACGAGCTGTTGGGCTTCGCCTGCACACGTGCGCACTGGCTCGACATCGGGGGCAAGGACCCTGCGGGGAGCCTGGACGCGACCGAGATAATGCAGGAGGGGCTGTGGTTCCGCTCGGTACTACTACAGCGGGCAGGCGAACCGGTCCCCGCGGTGTACCGGATGATCGAGCACAACATCCGCTACGCGCGCAACATGCTCGGCGACCTCCGCGCGCAAGTCGCCGCAACCCACGTGGGCGCTCAACGGGTTCGGGAGATCTTCGCTCGTCACGGAACGTCGGTCGTCGAGCAGGCCATCGCGTCCATGCACCAGCAGGGTGACCAGCGGACACGCGACGCCATCCGACTCATGCCGGATGGGGTCTACGAGGCCGAAACCTGTATGGACGACGATTGCCGCGGCAACGGCCCGCTGCCCGTCAAAGTGACGGCCACCGTGGAGGGCAGCGACCTCACTATCGATCTGGCGGGCTCGCACGGACAGAACGTGGGTCCCGTCAATGCCGGACTCCCAGCGACCGAGGCCGCCTGCAAGATCGCGCTGAAGGCTCTCACGCACCCGCGAACCCCGACAACGGACGGGGATTTCGAGGCGTTACGCGTCCTCTGCCCCGAGGACAGCATGTTCAACGCCCAGTTCCCGGCTCCGACGTTCATGTACACCACCCACCTGATCACGCTGACCGATCTCGTGATCCGGGCGCTGAGCGGAGCAACGCCGCGGATGGCAGTGGCGGGGCACTACGGGCACCTTTGTGGATTCTTCTTCGTCGGCTTCGAGCCCACGGATGGGGAGTTGTACATCCACCAGGAACCCGAGCACGGTGGGTGGGGGGCGGGGCCCCACGGGGATGGGGAGAGCGCGATGATCTCCATCGCGAACGGCGACACGCAGAACCTACCGGCGGAGATCATCGAGGCGCGGTTCCCGCTCCGTGTTGAGCGGCATGCCCTGCGTCCTGACACCGGCGGTCCAGGCATGTATCGCGGAGGGCTGGGTACCTATCGCGACTACCGCGTACTCGGTCACAACCCCGAGATGACGTCGGTGATCGATCGGCGCACCTGTCCGCCGTGGGGTCTTCAGGGCGGTGGAAGCGGCTCACCTGCGCGAGTGATGGTGGACGCCGAAGGCGCAGCGCCCGCCGAGTACGGGAACGGGCGTCGCGTACGGGTGGGTGCAGACCAGGTCGTCAGTGTTCAAACGCCCGGTGGCGGCGGGTGGGGCTCCCCGCTGGCCCGAGACCCGGAGCAGGTCCGGCTCGACGTCGAACGTGGCTACGTCACATCCGCGGCGGCTCGGCTCCATTACGGGGTGGTGGTGGATGAGGTCGGGGAATTCCTGGACGCCGACGCGACCGCTCGGGTGCGCGAGGATCTGAGCCGCGACGAGGGGGTGACAACACCATGACGGGGAGTTCGGGGTGAGGACCATCCAGGGCGTGATGGCCGACGCCCATTGGCATACTCAACACTGAGAGCTATTCTCCGCTGCAAAGTAGCTGATGCGCGCCTGAGCGGCACGCACTGTCGCCGTACACCGGTGCGAGGACGAACGTGGGAGCGAACGAGCCGATGGCGGTCACGGATCCGGCGCCAGGCGCAGCACACCAAGGACCTGGCTCCTCGGTGGGTGAGGCGCTGCGTGCCCTGCGGCAGGAACGTGGGCTGTCTCTCGCGGAGGTCGCCAAGGCGACCGGGATCTCCCCCTCGTTCCTCTCCCTCGTGGAGACCGGCAAGAACGACATCACGGTCGGACGCCTCACTCGGCTCGTCCAGTTCTACGACGTGTCCGTGCTGGATCTGCTTCCGGACGAGCGACACGAGGAGCCCGACGTCATCCGTGCCTCCGAGCAGAAGTTGCTGCACTCCCCGGCTGAGGGCATCGATGCGTACCTCATGATCTCAGATGTCGACCGCGACATGTTGCCGATGCTGCTCGTCTTCGAGCCGGGGGCGACGCTGGCCGAGCCCGGACGCCATCAAGGCGAGGAGTTCGTGCACGTTCTCGAGGGCGTGCTCCGGCTCGAAGTAAACGGCCAACACGTCAGGACGCTGTTCCCGGGTGACAGCGCGCACTACTCGGCCGAACGCCCCCACCTCTTCTCGAACGCTCGGACCGACAGCCGCCTGCGCATCCTCTGCGTTGACTCTGCGTCACCCCTCTGACGTGGAGTCGAGGTTTGGTAAGTTGAACAGCACCCTGTGCTGTGGATGTGGATGCTGCCCTGTGTGCGCTGCCGGGAAGCAGCCACGAGGGTGATCGGGTGGTGCCGAGCGCAGCGGTGATGCGTCCCCGCAGCAGGAACTTGACTCGGACCGATGCATCGCCAAGCCTGCGAGGGTCTCGTCAGAATTCTCAATAGCCGAGTCCTCAGCGTTGGACGATGGGCGTGCACTGCTTCGACCGCGAAACCAGCTTCTTCGAGCCGGACAGCTTCTGACCCCTCGGCGCGGACGCGCGCCACGAAAGGAGACACACGCCATGGACACCCGTCGCTCGTGGTCGGGATCGCCGTGGGAGGAACGCGCGGGCTACTGCCGCGCGGTGCGCGTCGACGACCGCGCTTGGGTCGCTGGAACCGCACCGTTCGCCGACGACGGCAGCGTCGTCGCACCGGGCGACATGGCCGCACAGACCCGCCGATGCCTCGAGATCCTGACGCAGGGGCTCGCGGACGTCGGGGCCGAGCCCGGTCACGTCGTCGCGACCCGGATGTACGTCACCGACATCACGCTGGCGGGCGAGCTCAGCGAGCCCCACCGGGAGGCCTTCGGCGGCAACCCGCCCGCCGCGACGCTCGTGCAGGTCGCCGCGCTGGTTCACCCGGACGTGCTCATCGAGGTGGAGGCCGAGGCGGTCGTCCGCGACCGCTGAAATGCCGATACCCCCGGTTCCCCTCCGCCCGACCTCCGCTCGACGAAGGTTCGGGTCCGATCGCCGCTAGCCAGCCTCGGGGTCATCGAGGAAGGCAAGCAGTTCCTCGTGCCAGGCCAGCTCGGCTTCGAGCCGTCGCAGCGTGTGCCGCACGATCACCGGCTCTAGTCCCTGGAGGTGGGGGGTGGCGGACTCGACGAGGTCCTGCCAGGAGTCGAGCTGCGCGGTGAGCGCGAGCTGCCGCTCGGTGACGAGCTCGCGCAGCTGCTCGTGTGAGAGGTCGTCGCTGTACTGGAGCGCGAGGTCGACCGGGTCGGGGCGCGGCCGGGTGTCCTCCAGGAACCGCTGGCGTTGCCGGGCCAGCTCCTGGCGTCCCTCGTCGGTGATCGCGTAGACGGTGCGGGCCGGCAGGTTGCCGTGCTGCTCGGTGGCGTGGACCTCGATGAGGCTCTCGTTGGCCATGCGCTTCAACGCGCCGTAGAGCGAGCCGACGGTGATGTCGGTCCATCGCTCGGTGCGGTCCCGCTCGGCGTTCCGCCGGATCTCGTGGCCGTGCATGGGGCCTTTCCGGGCCAGGGCGCCCAGCAGGAACAGGCGGACGGAGCTCATGCGCGCAGCCTATGACGTGCCCGGCCGTGGAACCGCCGGGTCCGCGTCCCCACCGGCTCAGTGGTGGCCATAGTCGTCGGGCGCGTCGATGCGCCGCGGGGCGGTGTCGACCTCGTCGGGCTCCACGATCGTGAACTGCCCCCTCATCCCGGCGTCCTCGTGGGTCAGCACGTGGCAGTGGAACATGTACGGCGTGGTCGGGTCGACGTAGCTGCCGAACTCGATCGCGAGCTGCACGGTCGAGCCCGCCGGCACGTGCACTGTGTCGTGCCAGCCGGTGAGCTCGGGGGGCGGTGAACGGCCGTCGACGGCCACCACCTGCACGTGCCGGTCGTGGAGGTGCAGGTTGTGGGGATCGCCGTCGGTGTTGGTCACCTCCCACACCTCCGTCGTGCCCGCAGCGATGATGTGATCGATCCGCTCCATGTCCATCGCGCGCCCGTCGATGACCTCGTCACCGAGATCGATCGACCGATCCGGCGACCTCCCCGGCTCGGCGAGCGGAGGGATGGGGGCGAGCTCGTCGGCCGGCGGTGGTGAGGCCTCGAGCTCGTCCTCGGCCGCGATGCGCAGGATGTCGAAGGTGTCCGCGCCGCCGACGCGACGCTCCAGGAACGCGCCGGTCTCGGGGGCGAAGCTGCGCAGGACGACGTCGTCGCCCGGCTCGAGCGCGACGACGAGCTCGGCGCGCTCGCCGGGGGACAGCTGGACGCGGCGGGTGCGGTGCGGTTGCTCGAGCAGCCCACCGTCGGTCGCGACCTGGTCGAAGGCGCGCTCGTCGTCGAACCCGAAGGCGAAGATCCGGTCGTTCGCGGCGTTGAGCACGCGCAGCCGCACGCGCTCGTGGCCGATCTCAAGGTGGGGGTCGTGGGTGCCGTTCACCAGGATCTCGTCGCCGAGCACCCCCAAGCTCGACAACGTCGGCGCCTTGCGGAACGCGCCGTCCGCGTCGAACAGGCGGTCCTGCACGATGAGGGGGACGTCGTCGACGCCGTACTCGGCGGGAAGGTCGAGCGTCCCGAATCCTCGTCGTCGACGATGAACATGCCGGCGAGGCCCTGATAGACGTGCGCGCCGGTCTTTCCGTGCAGGTGCGGGTGGTACCACAACGTCCCGGCGGGCTGATCGATGGTCCACTCGGGCGGCCAGGTTTCCCCTGGCGCGATGATCTGGTGCGGTCCCCCGTCCGCCGCTGCCGGCAGGTGCATGCCGTGCCAGTGCATCGTGGTCGGCTCGTCGAGCCCGTTGGCCACGTTGATGCGCACCGTGTCGCCTCGTGAGGCGCGGAGGGTCGGCCCGAGGTAGTCGCCGTTCACGCCCTCGGTGTCGGTGGTGGTGCCGGGCAGGAACGAGCGCTGGCCGCGACGGGCCTCGAGGTCGAAGACCTTCCGCCCGTGCGCGTCCACGCGTGGTTCGAGGAGCTCCGGGATAGCGAGCTCGTTTCGGAACTCCTGCTCGCCGACGTTGGAGACCGGTGCGGTCGCCAGCAGCCAGGCGAGGCCGAGCAGCAGCGGCAGCGGCACTGCGGTGAGTGCCCCGATCCCCCATCGCATCGCGCGCCGACGCGGGCGCCCCCATGGCCATCGTCGCCAACGGGGCACGATGCCGGACGCCGCGAGGGCTCCCCCGACGAGCACGAACCAGGCGCCCAGGACCCATCCGACGCGGGAGTCGAGCGGCCACCAGAGCGCCCCCACGAGGCCGGCGGCACCGAGGACGGTGCCCCCGAGCACGCGGAGGGCGCTGGCGGGCCACCGTGGCCCCTGCCGAGTGCTGGGGGGTGGAGCCGGGGGAGACGAAACCACGTGCGGCGACCTCCACAATGACTGCGGTAAGAGTGCTCTTGCGAGAGTACTTTAACAAGGTTACGGCGCAAGGTGGAGGTGGTGGAACCGTCGGGAGGACGCTGCCGCCGGGGTCGCGGGTGAGCCGACGCGGCGGGTCAGCTGAGGCCGGCGGCGGCGAACGCGAGCGCCCCGGTGGCGACGACGGCGCCGAGGGTGGTGTAGACGTGCAAGCGCCCCCAGCGGGCGATCTCCAGGCGGATCTGCGATCGGGTGTCGGTGATCTCGGCGCGGAGTTCGGCGCGGGTGTCGGCGAGCTCGGCGCGGAGGTCGCTACGCAGCGCGTCGATTCGTTGGTCGACGTGGTCGTTGGTGGCCAGCTGCGACCAGTCCACTGGTGGCAGGTAGGTCATCAGGGTCTCGGCCTCCTCGGCCCCCAGCACCGACTCGAGCTTTCGCAACAACCGCAGTCGTTTCGCGTCTGCTTCCGGCATGATCCCCTCCGTGGGCCTGGACGGCAACCCACGGAAGTGTCCTCGAGCGGGTTGCTCGAGGTCCGCATCGGCGAGTCGAGGTTGTGGAAGCTCAGGCGTAGGGCGCGAAGAGGGCGGTGACCGACTGCTCGGCGGTCACTCCTGCAGGTGCTGTCCGTCGTGGCCGCGCAGTTCGTCGGCCTCCCACCGCAACCGTGCCGCGGCGGCGTCCTCGATGGACCGGAACCGCTGGACGCCGCGGGGGCCGGGGGAGGGAGGGCGTCGGTCCCCGGCGAGTTGGGACCCGAGCGCGGTCGACGCGCAGGCGGCACGCAGCCCCGCCAGGGCCGAGGTGGCACGTGGTGGGGGCGGCATGTCCCCGATATGGCGGTAGCGCTGGACTGGCACCGGCTACTCCTCGATGTCGAATGCGTCGCGCAGCCGCGCAGCGTCGTCGCGATCGCGTCCGCGAACCGTGTCACGCTTCATGCGGTACAGCGTCGCGGGACTCGCGACCCTGATGGTCGTGGACCCGGCGTGGGTCTCGACGATGTGGAGATCATCGATGGTGAAGGCGTCGCCCAGGCGGCTTACCAGGTCGATGGTGAAGTCGACCTCCGGGGGTCCGTAGCGGATGGCGGGATAATCGCCGCCGAGGTCGCCCGCGGTGATCTCATCGATGGCGGCGTCGTCGAAGACGAACCGCAGCGCACGGCGGAGCCGCGCGACGTTCTCCTCGCTGGGGCGAACGAACAAGTCGAGGTCGCGGGTGGCCCGATCGAGGCCATGGGCCGCCATCGCCATGGCTCCGATGACGGCGTAGTCCACGCCTTCGC
Source organism: Egibacter rhizosphaerae (assembly GCF_004322855.1). NCBI lineage: Bacteria > Bacillati > Actinomycetota > Nitriliruptoria > Egibacterales > Egibacteraceae > Egibacter > Egibacter rhizosphaerae. The sequence goes on from NZ_CP036402.1 coordinate 3,385,907, forward strand.
GCTCCAACGCACTGAGGACCGCGAGTACGTCATCGATTCGCACACCTGGCATGGTACGACGCGGTACGGCGGGCCGCTCGGGTGTCGCCGATGGCCATGCCGACCTGACGTCGGGCATCGCAGCGGCACCAGGAAGCCGATCGTCGCTCGCCAGCTACGGGTCATCGCGGACTGCGACCAGCTCCTCGGGCCATGCCAGGTCGGCTTCGAGCCGTCGCAGCGTGCGCCGGTCAGGTGAGGCCGGCGGCGGCGAACGCGAGCGCGCGCCCGCACCGAGGCCGCCCTGCTCGCGGCCCAGGCGAACGAGGACCCGCTGACCGGCCTGCCGAACCGTCGCCGGCTCGACGACGAGCTCGACCGGCTGTTGGCGCTCGCCCGGCGCTACGGTCGCCCCCTGTCGGTCGCGCTCGTCGACATCGATCACTTCAAGCGCGTGAACGACGAGCTGGGTCATCAGGTCGGGGATCGCGCGTTGATCGAGGTGGTCACCCGACTCTCGGCCCTGCTGCGCCAGGGGGACCTGCTCGGCCGGTGGGGCGGGGAGGAGTTCCTGCTCCTCGCGCCGTACGCCAAGCACGATGCGGCGCTCGACCTCGCCGAGCGATGCCGCGAGGGGATCGCCCGCACGCCCTTCCCCGGGGTCGGGCACCTCACCGTGAGCTTCGGGGTCGCCACCCTGACCGGCGACGACGACGCCCGCTCGATCCTGCGCCGCGCCGACCTCGCCCTCTATACCGCCAAGCGCGAGGGGCGCGACCGCGTCGTCGGGATGCCCGGTCTCACCGACGCCGGCGAGCTGGACTCCTCCCCCGAGAGGAACGGCCGCTGATCGGTCACGAGGCACGTGCCGACCGCGGGGCCCGGCCGGTAGCCTGCGGGCGGGAGGCAACGGATGAGCGAGGTCGTCGCAAGGCTCACTGCCGGCGCTGCGTCGGCGTTCGCTGGGGAGCCGGTCGCATTCGCGTACTTGTTCGGCTCTCAGGCGACCGGGCGTGCCCGAGCGCGCAGCGACGTGGACGTGGCGGTGATGCTCACGGGAGTGGTGTCACCGACCGAGTTCCTCCAACGGTCGCTGCGACTGGCCGGCGAGCTCGAGGCGGTAGCTGGGGTGGGTCCGGTCGAGGCGTTGGTGGTCCTGAACGAGGCACCGCTGCCGTTGGCAGGTCGGATCCGACGCGAGCGCATCGTGCTGTACTCCGCCGATGAGCCGGCCCGCGTGCGCTACGAGAGTCAGATCGCCCGGTTGTTCCACGATTTCCAGGTACACGCCGACCCTCGTGACCGCGCGCGTCTCCGAGCGATCGCCGCGGAGGACTGGTAGAGGACCGATGGGCAGCGCTCTCGATCCCGACGCGACGAACCGACTATTCGACGCGGTCTGTGGGACCGCTACGCCCTCGACGGAGGAGCGCGCAGCGATTCGCGCGGTCTACGCGAGCCTGCGTGACGGCGAGCCGGTCACCGTGCCGCGGCTGGCGACCACGGTGGAGTGGGACGAGGCCCGCGCACACGAGCTGCTCGCGCGCCTGCCGAACGTCGAGCGCGACGCGACGGGCGCGGTGATCGGGTTCGGCGGGCTCACCCTGCGGCCGACCGGTCACGAGATCACGATCGAGGGGGCGACCCGCTACGCCTGGTGTGCCTGGGACACCCTCTTCCTGCCGGCGGCGATCGATCGCGAGGTCACGGTCGCCTCGCGGTGCCCGGTGACCGCCGAGCCGGTGACGCTGCGCATCGCGCCCACCGGCATCCTCGACCGCGATCCGCCCGAGGTGGTCCTCTCGTTCCTGTCGCCCGAGCGGATCGACCCCGACGATCTGCGCGCGAGCTTCTGCGGCGCGGTGCACTTCCTGGTCGACTCGTCGGCGGCCGAGGCGTGGTGCGCCGAGCGTGACGACCGACTCGTCCTCGAGCTCGACGACGCGCACGAGCTCGGACGGGAGCTGATCCAGCGTCGGTGCGGCCGGGGTGCGCGCTGACCGAGTCGCGCCGGGAGGACGGGGTTCCCATAATGGGAGGCGACGAAGGCTCGCGCGATGAAGTGCGATGAGGGTCGCGCGGTCGCCTTGTTATGGTTATCGTTGTCGGAAGCGGGTTCGGGTGTGGTGGAGGTGGATCACGCAGGACCCACCTTCCACGCATTCGGGTGAACGGACCGTGGCCGAGGGAGTTGGCCGGTGAGCGAGTACGACGATCTCCTGCAGTCGCTGCGGCCGTTGCGACCGACCGGCCTCGCTGACAGCGTCACCAGCCAGCTCCAGGAGCTCATCCTCTCGAAGGGTTTGGATCCGGGGGAGCGGCTTCCCTCCGAACGCGACCTCGCCGAGCGGCTCGGCACGAGCCGGGCGATCATCACCCAGGCGCTGCGGACCCTTTCGTTGATGGGGTTCGTCGAGGTTCGTCCCGGATCCGGCGCCTACGTGACCCGGAACCCCGGCACGATGTTCACGACCGCCATGGAGATGCTGATCCGGTCCCAGGGCGGCTCGTTGTCGGAGATCGCGGACTTGCGGTTCTGGCTGGAGGAGGTCGGCGCGTCGAAGGCCATGAAGTCCGCGGAAGCGGAGGTCGCGAGCGACCTCGAATCCGCGTTCGCTCGGCTCGAGGCCAACGACGGCAACGTCAGCGAGTGGATGGCCGCCGACACGATCTTCCACGCGACGCTCGTGCGGGCGTCCGGGAATCTCTACCTCAACCAGGTCTACGAGGCGGTCCACTCGGCGATGGTCACCGAGCTTTACAAGGAGTGGGTCGAGCGGGACGTCGTCCCGGCGTGGCTGCGGGACGACGCGCGCGGACAACAGGTCGAGCTGCACCGTCCGATCCTGCAGGCGGTGAAGGACGGCGACGCCGTGGAGCTGCAGCACGCGTTGCGCCAGCACCACGAGTCCGTGCACGCGCATCTGCACCAGCGGGCCGCGCGGTAGCGCCCCGCCGGCGCGCCGACGACCTCGGCGGCCTTCGTCGCGGTGGCCCCTCGTCGCGATCCCGCGACACGGCGAACCGGGATCCGCGACGGGGTGAACCGCGATCCGCGACGCGCCCAGGCAGCGATCCGCTACACGCCCAGCCGGCTCTGCCGCCGCTCGCTGAAAAGCCCGGCGATGCCGTCCCGCGCATACAGGGCGATCAGCACGACCAGGACCCCGAGCATGAGCTTGTAGCTCTCGACCGGAAGGTTCGTCCCGAGCAGCTGCAGACGCAGCACGCCTGCGCGCATGATCTCGGCGAGGATGAGGACTAGCGGCGCGCCGATCAGCGGTCCCTGCCAGCGTCCGAGCCCTCCGATCACCCCCATGACGACGACGTTGACGGAGATGATCAGCTCGAACGCGCCGACCGGCTCGATGTAGCCGACGCGGTAGGCGTGTAGCCCTCCGATCACCGCGGCGATGAACGCCCCGGCCGCGAACGCCGCGAGCTTGATCCGCGTCGCGCGGACGCCCAGGACCACCGCGCCGTCCTCGTCCTCGCCGATCGCCCGCAGCGCATCGCCGAAGCGTGTTCGCTCCAAGGCGAACACCGCGACGGTGACGACGAGGGCGACGCCGAAGAAGATGAAGTACCACGCCCGCGCGGTTGTGACGCCGTCGAACGGGAGCACCGGGGCGAACATGCCGAGGCCTCCGCGCGTGAACTCGACGTTGCGGGCCAGGGTCTGGACGAAGAAGCTGAGCGCTAGCGTGAAGATCACGAACGACGCGCCGCGCAGGCTCAGCGCCGCGAACCCGATGACGGTCGCGGCCGCAGCGGCGACGAGCCCGCCGATCAGTGGCGTCGCCACGTGGTGCAGCGGCACCGTCTCGGCGAGGATCGTGCTGGTGTAGACGCCCACGCCGAAGAACGCGGCGGTGCCGAGGTTGAGGTACTTCGCGTAGCCGGAGAGCACGTTCCAGGCCTGGACCATCGCCATGTACATGAAGATCGTCGCCGCGAGGCTGATCCAGCCCTGCCGGGGGCTCCACAGGCCAAAGGCGATGACCGCGAGCAGCGCGCCCGCGGTCAACGCGGCCATCGCGCCCGTGCGGAGCGAGCGCCGAGGCTGGCCGGTCTCGGGCTGCTCACCGGCGGTATCGGCACCCTTGTGCATCGTGGGCAGCTGCAACGGACACTCCTTCTCGTGGCCTAGATCCGACGGGTCGCCGTGGCCTTTCCGAGCAGACCCTCGCCGGTCAGCAACAGCGCGATTCCGAGGAGGGCGTAGATGGCGAGGTAGGCCCACTCGAAGCCGAGGAACAGGTTGAGCACGGTCTCGACGAGACCGAGCGCCATGCCCGCCACCAGCGTGTTGAGGACCGAGCCGAACCCTCCCACGACGACGACCAGGAACGCCCACGCGAGCCACACGTAGTGGGTTTGGGGTTCGAAGGCGAGCAGCGTGGACAGCGCCGCGCCGCTGAAGGCCGCGGTCGCGGTCGCGAGCCCGAACGCCGTGGCGCCGAGCGCGGTCACGTTCATCCCGAGCACCCGGGCGGCGTCGCGGTTCTCGCTCATCGCCCGGATGGAACGCCCGGCAATCGTGTGCTGGAAGAACACGTGCAGCCCCGCCACCACGACCAGGCAGACGGCGCCGGCGACCACGCGGCGCGTCGACACGCTGGCGACTCCCAGGTCGATCTGCATACCCGCGTAGCCGACGGTCACCGCCCGCGTGTCCGCAGTCCAGACGATCGCGATGACGGTCTCGATCACGAGCAGGACGCCGAACAGGGCGACCACCGTCATGGTCGGGTCCATGCGGGCCAGCGGCTGGACGATCCACCTCGCGATCGCGTAGCCGAGGCCGAAGAACAGCGGCGCTAGCACGAGGAGGGTCAACATCGGATTGACCTCCCAGATCCGCCACACCTGCCACCCCACGTAGGTGCCGAGGATGATGAAGGTCGTGTGCGCCACGTTGATGATGCGCATGACCCCGAGCGCGATACTCAGGCCCACGGCCATGAGCGTGTAGACGGCGCCGAGGAGGACACCGCTGATCACGACCTGGGCGACGAGCTCCAACATGACTGCGCTCCCGGGGTTCGAAGGCTGGAGGGTGCTGGGTTGCGGGACGCTTCAAGTGACGGCGGAAGACGGGTTGGCGGGCTACTCGATGCGCAGCCATTCGCGGACGACGCCAGTGAGGTCCTCGGTGAACCGCTCCGGGGACCCCTCCTGTCGTTTCCGTCCCAGCTCGAGGACGTAGACGTAGTCCGCGAGCGTCATGGCCTTGCGCACGTTCTGGTCCACGAGCAGGACCCCTTTGCCCTCGTCGGCGAGGGCACGGATCTCCTCGTAGACGTCCTGGACGAAGACGGGCGCGAGCCCGGCGCCCGGCTCGTCGATAAGGACGTAATCAGGATCGCTCATCATCATGCGCGCGATCTCGGTGAGGCGTTGTTGGCCCCCGCTGAGACGGCCGGCGAGGACCTCGCTGCGCTCGGCCAGCACGGGGTAGCGATCGAGGAGCTCCTCGACCCGTCGTCGGCGACCCCGCCGGTCACGACGAAACGTCCAGGCCCCGAGCTCGATGTTCTGCCGGACGGTGAGCGACGGGAAGACCGACCGGCCCTGCGGCAACACGCCGAGACCGAGGCGCACGCGCTCGTGCGGCGGGGTGGCGTTGACGTCCTCGCCGTCGAGCTCGACGCGTCCCTCGCGCGCCGACAGCAACCCGCAGAGGACCCGCAGCGCCGTCGACTTGCCGGAGCCGTTCGGCCCGATGAGCACGGTGGTGCGCCCCTTGGGAACCCCCAGCGACACGCCGTTCAGCACGAGGTCCTCGGCGTGGTAGCCGGCGGTGACGTCGCTCAGCGCGAGGCCGTTCACGAGACTCCCTCCTCGCTGCCGGCGACGCCGCCGCCGGACAGCTCCTCGCCCAGCTCCGTGCCGAGATAGGCCTCCACGACCCGTGAGTCACCAGTGACCTCGGCGGGCTCGCCCGTCAACAGGACCCGGCCCTCGACCAGGCAGGCGACGTGGTCGGTAACCCCGAGCAGGGCGGGGAGCTCGTGGCTGACCACCACCACGCTCACGCCGTCGTCGCAGGCCGCCCTGATGCGCTCGGTGAGCAACTGTTTGATCTCGGGGTGAACACCCGCGAGTGGCTCGTCCATGAGGATGAGCCGCGGCCGGGGCATGAGCGCTCGCGCGAACTCGAGCAACTTGCGCTGTCCGCCGGAGAGCTCGCTCGCGGCGGTGTTCCCATGATCGGTGAGGTGCACGAACTCGAGGAGCTCCCACGCGCGGCGACGGACCTCGCCTTCCGACACCCGCGAGTGCAGCAGCGGCACGCGCATGTTCTGCATCGCGGTGAGCGTCCGGAACACGCGGCTGTCCTGGAACGTCCGCATGACCCCGGCGGCCGCGACCCGATGGGGGCGGCCGCTCCGGATCGGTGTTCCGTCGAGGCGGACCTCGCCCTCGCTCGGGGCGTACACCCCGTTGCAGACGTTCAACAGGGTGGTCTTTCCTGAGCCGTTCGGGCCGATCAGACCCACGACGGTCCCCGGTTCGACGCGGACGTGGACGTCGTGCAGCGCCCACAGCCCACCGAAGCGTTTCGAGACGCCCTCGACGTCCAGAATGCTCATGGCCGACTCTCCCCAGCACGACCCTCGGCGGGGCGTGTTCCGGGCCGGGAGCCGGGACACGCGCGGCGTCTCCCGGCTCCCGGCCATCTGCGGTCTCGGTCGGGTCGGACGGCTACCGATCCATGGGGATGATCGGCTCGGTGGTTGCGCGCTCCTCCGGCCACACCGCCTCGTTCCTGCCGTCCTGCCACTGCAGCAGCATCGACATGTCCTCGGGCCAGGTCCGGTCGGGGAACTCGAGCGTGCCCGAAGCGGTCTCGAAGGTGTTGTCGAGCACGTGGTCGTACAGCTCCCACTCGTCGACGGTGCCGGTCTCCTCGATGGCCTGCTCGAGCACCTGCAGCACCGTGAGGCCCTGGATGGAGGTGGAGGCGATGGACTCGGTCCCCAGTTCCTCCTGGACCACGTCGTACAGCTCGTCGAGCTCGGCGAAGTCGTCGGACTCCGGCCAGCCGGTGGTCGGACCCATGACGTGCTCGCCCGCCTCCCCCAGGTCGTCCCAGACCGGCAGGACGGTGACCTGCGAGCCGCACACGCAGAAGACGTCGGGCTCGAAGCCCTCCTCGTGCGCGGTCGACGCGAAGAGGGTCCCGTCGTCGGGGAAGCCGATGTTCAGGAACACCTCGACGTCGGCGGACTGCGCCTCCGAGATCATCGGACCGACGTCCGCCGGCCCGGACGGGTACTCCTCGTCCATCACCAGCTCGATACCGAGCTCCTCGGCCATCTCGATGACGCCGCCGCCCTCGCCCTCGAGCCCGTCGCGGACCATGAGCTGGAACGGCTCCTGGACGGTGGCCAGGCCGAGCCGCTCCGGCCGCTCGTCCTCGGGCAGCGACTCAAGCATGTCGAACAGCGGCTGGATGTAGTCGAGCTCGTTATAGGTGAGGAAGTTGATCATGTTGTCCTCGTGCTCGATGTAGAGCTCGAGGCCGATGAAGCCGTCATTCCACAGCACACGGTCGTTGCCCGCCACGGCTGTGATGACCGCGCCGCCGGGGCCGGTCGCGAACGGGCCCAGCAGCAGGTCCACCTCGTCCTCGAACATGAGACGCTGGTAGAGGTCCTGTGCGGTCTCCACCTCGCTCTCGTCGTCGTAGATCACCATCTCGACGGGGCGGCCGAGGATGCCCCCGTCCTCGTTGACGCGATCCTCCCAGTACTCGTAGGCCACCTGGAACTGCGACGAAGGCTGCGCGAACGCCCCGGTGAGGCCCAACGTCCCCCCGATGCGGATCGGCTCGTCGTCGGTCGGCTCGTCGTCGGTGTCGTCGTCGGGATCATCGTCGGGCTCGTCCGTGGGCTCGTCGTCGGGGGCATCCTCGTCGGGCTCGTCCGCCTCGGGTTCGTCGTCCTCGGCCACGACCTCGTCGTCGGCCTCACAGCCCGCGAGCAGCGCGAGCATCGCCGCGAGCGCGATGAGCGCCCCCGGCACGAGCTTCCGTCTGCCGTGCATCCAGTCTCCTCCCTGCCTCGTGCTCCGGGAACCTCGGAGCTGCCACCAACTCGTGTCGTCCGACGTTGGTTCAGCGGCCCGTGCCCAGCGGTCGCTCAACGCGTCGCCCCGGCCGTCTGGGTCGTTTGGGCACCGTTGCCGCTCGGGACCGGCATCGTCGCCTGCGAGAAGCCCACCCCTTCGAGGGACGCGGGCACCGCCAGATCCGCGCCCCGCCAGTACTGGATCCCGGTGACGAGGAGCTCGTCGGCCGGGAAGCGCGTGATGATCCGCGCCCCGTCGGCGGTGACGACCACCTCCTCCTCGATCCGCGCGGCGGCCGAGCCGTCCTCGGTGGGCCAGTAGGTCTCGAGGGCGAAGACCATGCCCTCCTCGATCTCGACCGGGTACTCGTGGGAGTGGTACCGGCTCATCAGGGGCTGCTCCCACGCCGACAGCCCGATCCCGTGGCAGTACTGGAGCCCGAAGGCCTCCTCCTCGTCCTCGAAGCCGAACTCGTGGGCCGCGGGGAAGTGCTGGATGACGTCCGCCGACGTGGCTCCGGGCTTGACCTCCGCGATCGCGCGGTCGATGAACTCGCGCGCCCGCTTGTAGGCGTCCACCTGGGCTTGCGTGGCCCCACCGACGTTGAACGTGCGGTAGTAGCAGGTCCGGTAGCCGTTGAGGGAGTGCATGATGTCGAAGTAGGCCGTGTCCCACTGCCGCAGCGAGCGGTCCGAGAACACGTGGGGATGCGGGCTGCACCGCTCGCCGGAGATCGCGTTGACGTTCTCGACCTCCTCGGAGCCGCGCTCGTACAGCAGGCGGTTCACGAGCGCGACGCAGTCGTTCTCGCGCACGCCGGCCCGCATGTACCGGAAGAGCTCCTCGTAGACCCCGTCGACGAGCCCGGCCGCCTGGTCGAGCAGCGCGATCTCGTCGGCGGTCTTGATCCGCCGGGCGCGCTGCATCAGGCCCTGGGCGTCCCGCACCTCGAGCCCCTCGCCCTGCAGGGCGAACAGCACCGGCAGCTCAACGATGTCGATGCCCACGGGTTCGCCGGCCAGCCCCGCGTCGTGGAGGATGCCCGCGACGCGCGCGGCGTTGGTGCGCTCCACCCCGACGTCCTCGGGGATCGAGCCACGCCAGCTCGAGATGCCCGCCCGCCAGCTGTCCTCGTCGAACCAGGGGGCGAAGAGCCGGTGCTTCTTCGCCGCGGATCCGATGTCCCACAGGATCGGGTCGTGGTCCTGCATGACGAGCACGCAGCGGAAGAACTTGTCGCGCGCCCAGTTCCCGATGTGCGTGCCGGTGGCGTAGCGGATGTTGTTCTGGTCGAACAGCAGGAGGGCTCCGAGCTCCGACCGTCGGAGCTCGTCGCGCATCCGCTCGATGCGATCGGTCCGGAGCCGATTCATGTCGACTCGGGACTCCCACTCCACTGCGTGCATGGCTCCCGGTGACGAGATGCCGAGTCCGTGTTGCTGCATCGTGGTCCTCCGTTGTCGAGAGGCGGGGCCTGACGGGGCCGTCCCGGCGTGGTGCCACCCGCTCCTGGGCCGGGGCCCGGCGATCAGCCGGGGTTAGACCGGGGCGTACACATCGGGCGAGGAAGCCGGCTCGGGGGTGGTGATCGGGGGCTCGCCGGGCCGTTCGAGCGCGTCCCACGCGGTGTCGATGACGTCCTGGGTGGTGAGGCCGTAGGTTCGGTAGAGGAACGCGCGGTCCTGGGCCGGCTCGGCGAAGGTGTCCGTGCGCCCGACCTTGTGCAGCGGCGTCGGGCAGCCGACCTGGCTGAGCGCCTCGGACACCGCCGAGGCCAAGCCTCCGAGGGCGGGATGGTCCTCGAGGACGAGGACGGCGTCGACGCTGGCCGCCGTGTCGCGGACGAGGTCGGCGGCGAGCGGCTTGACGACCGGGGCGTGGAGGAGGCTGGTCGACACGCCGGCCTCCTCGAGCAGTCCGGTCGCCTGGATCGCCGTCGTCAGGGGGGTGCCGGCGGCGACGACCGCGAGGTCGGTCCCGTGCCGCAGCAGCTCGGCGCCCTCGGCGGGCAGCCGCTTGCCCTCCTCGAACACCACCGGGATGTCGCCGCGCTTGAGCCGCAGGTACACGGGCCCGTCGCGGTCGAGGACGTCGGGCACGGTCTGTTTGATCGTGGCCGCGTCCGCGAGATCGATGACGGTCATGTTGGGCAGCGCGCGCATGAGCGCGAGGTCGTCGATCGCCTGGTGGCTCGGCCCACCCGGGCTCGACAGGCCGGGCATGAACCCGACGATCGTGACCGGCAGGCGGGGATAGGCGATCGCCATCGCCACCTGGTCGTAGGCGCGCCTGGTCGCGAACACGCCGAACGTGTGCACGAACGGCGCGAAGCCCTTGCGCGCCAGCCCGCCCGCGACGCCCATCATGTTCGCCTCCGCCATGCCCATGCTGAGGAAGCGATCAGGGAGGGCCTCGGCGAAGCCGTCGACCTCGCACTGACGGGTGAGGTCCCCGCTGAGGCAGACGACCTCCTCGACGGTCGTGGCCAGTTCGACCAGCGCCGTGCCGTACGGCTTCTGCTCGATCGAGAACGGCGGCTCACGGTGCAAGGCGTGCCTCCAGACTCTCGTGGACCCGGGCGGAGTCCTCCGGCGAGATCTTGATGAAGTGCGCGTCCACCGTGTGCTCGAGCTCCTCGAGGCCTCGGGTGGGGGAGGTCCGCGCGACGAGGACCGCCGGCGCCGGCGATCGCTGCGCCTCCGCGAGGGCGCTGGCGATGTCCACGGTGTCGTGGCCGTCGAGCTCGAACACGTCCCACCCGAAGGCGGCCCACTTCTCGGGGACGGGCTCGATCGACATGACGTCGCTCACCTGGCCGTCGACCTGGGACCCGTTGCAGTCCAGCAGCACGATCAGCGTGCGGACGTCGTGGTGCGGCGCGGCCATCGCGGCCTCCCACACCTGTCCCTCCTGCAGCTCGCCGTCGCTCAGGAAGGCGTACGTCCAGGCGGGGCGACCGGCGAGGCGGTTCGCGATCGCGAACCCGAGCGCTCCCGACAGGCCCTGTCCCAGCGACCCGCAGGTGAGGTCGACGATCGGCGACTCCTCACTGCCGATGGCCGGAAGGCGCGAGGCGTCGCGGCCGTAGGTCGCCAGCTCCGCCTCGTCGATCAGGCCGAGCTCCGCGCCGGCGGCGTACGCCGCGACGACGTAGTGCCCGGGCGAGAGCACGAGATCGTCCGTGTCGGGTCGGTACGGGCCCGAGAACAGCGTGGCCAGCAGCTCGGCCGAGGACATCGCCTGGCCGAGGTAGCCGAAGCCGTGGAGGCCGATCATCTCCAGCGCTCGTTGGCGGATCCGCGTCGCGAGCTGCGCGGCGGGATCCCGGCCGTCGGCGGCAGAACGTTCCCCGCCGTGCTCGAAGTCGGACGAAGTGGGCATTCGCAGGGCCCCTTCACTCGTGTGGTGCGCTCCGGCCGTGCGGTGCACCCCGGTCGTGCGGTGCACCCCGGTCGTGCGGTGCACCTCGGTCGTGCGGTGCACCTCGGTCGTGCGGTGCGCCTCGGTCGTGCGGTGCGCCTCGGTCGTGCGGTGCGCCTCGGTCGTGCGGTGCGCCTCGGTCGTGCGGTGCGCCTCGGTCGTGCGGTGCGCTCCGGCCGTGCGGTGCGAGCGGATGCTCGTCGCCGCCCGTCACGGCACCGATCGTGGATGACTGGCTGAGCCAGTTAGCCAAAAGATGCCGGCAGGTCACGAAGCTGTCAAGACCCGGTTGCGGCCTCCCCCGGATGCGTGGGGCGGCCTCGGCTCCCTCGCCCTCGTGGACCCGACTGTGTGCCCGACTGGTTGTGCTCCGCGTCGACTCAGCGCCTGGGGTCGCTACGGGGATCGATCGCGAGGTCGGAGAGGAGTTCCTCGAGCATCAGCTCTTCCTCCACCGCGATCCCCCGCGCGTGCATCGCGGTCGGGAGGGCGGGATCCCAGGGGGCCTCGGCGGCGGGGCCGGTGAGGCGCTTGCTCGAGCGCTCGGCGGCAGCCTCGTAGTCCGCGACGCACAGGCGCCACGGCGATGCCCCTGTGCGTCGCATGACCGCGCTGGCGATCCGCATCCCGGCCCAGTCGAGGTCGGCCTGCACATGCAGGCGGGCGCCGGCCGCAGCGAGGCGGTCGAGCAGCAGCCACGCGGCCACGGTCGGCTGCCCGTGGGTGCAGACCAGCGGGGCGCTCGACGCGCCGAGTCGGTCGGCCGCCGCGGCGACGATGCTCGGGTTCTCGCAGACGAACACCGGCTGGACCGCGCTCGCGGCGAGGTCGGGAGGTGCGCGTACGAGCTCGCGCAGGGTGAGAGTGGCGGGCTCGCCGGCATCGGCGTGCAGCGACAACGTCCGGCCGCTCACCGACGCTTCGTCTCCGGGCAGGCCGAGCACGACGACCCGCGAGGTCAGCGGATCGACCGTCACGCCGGCCGCTGCCCAGCGCTCCCGGCGGTCGCCCGCGGGCTGCCCGGGGGCGAGCTCGTCGATCGCCCGGAGCACGAGCGTGGTGACCGGCCGGTCGTCGTCGAGCGCATGCCCATCGCCGATGACCCGTGCCGCCAGCACGCTGCGGCTCTCGCCGGCGGCAGGTAGTTCGTCGATTACCGCCGCCGCGGCCTCGAGCAGATGCCAGGCCCGGTCCGGGTCGCTGGCCGACAGGCGCCGCAGCAGCCCGTCGGCCCGCAGCTGCGCGACCCAGCGGGCTCGGGGCCCGTGGTCCTCGGGCACGTCGTCGTCCGCCAACACCCTCGCGCGGGCCCACTGCCACAGCTGCTGCCAGCGCGCCTCGTGCGCGAGGGCCGCCGCGTGCTCGTCGTCGACGGGGCCGGCCAGTGCTTGCACAGCCGTCGCGAGGTCCCCGGCGATCCCGGCCTCGGCCAGGACCTCCGCAACCCGGGCGAGCGGCACCGACAGCGACGAGCCGCGGCCCGGGTGGCGGCCGAGCAGTCGGGCGGCGGCCTCCCGCTGCGCCCGGGAGGCCTCGGCGAGAGTCATCGTGCCGGTGAGCGTCTGCCCGCGAGCGAGCCGGCGGGCGCACCGCTCGACGAGCCACGACAGCGCCGGGTCGCCAAGCAGCGCTTCGAGGCGCGCCTGGTCGACCTCGGCCCCGCCGCCCATGCGCGGCTACGCCTCCGGCTCGGCGGGCTCGGCGGGCTCGGCGAGCGGCGGGGTCGGGCGCTCGGCGGCAGCGAGCGCGGCCCCGTCCCACTCCCAGTGCGAGACGTGCACCGCGTCGATGCCGTCGACGCGCGCGAGCTGGGCGATCGCGAGGCCCGGCACGGTCGGGTAGCACCCCCACTCGCGCTCGCTCGTAGCGACGACGTCGAGGTCGAACTCGGCCAGCAGCCCCAGGCACTTCGCCCGGGCGTCGTCGTCGATGCCCGCGAAGACCTCGTCGAGCATGATCGGCCGCGGCGCGTCGTCGCGGCCCGCGGTGCCGTAGAAGCTCGCGGCAGCGGCGAGCATCGGCACGGTGGCCGCGAGTGCCCGCTCGCCTCCGGAGGCCGGGCCGGTCGCGCGCCGCCACCCGGTGGGGGTCTTGCGCTGGATCGCGAACGCGTGCCAGCGGCGGTAGTCGAGCGCCTCGGCGAGATGCTCCTCCCAGCGCCCGCCCTCGCGGGCGGCCCGTACCGCGGCGATCTGGTCCTGCAGGAACCCCCCCACCGCGGCGCGGCCCTCGTCCGACCACGCCTCGACCCGCTGGCGCAGCAGTCGCTGGCGCGCCTCCTTCAGGCCGGCGGGCGCATCGGCACGGGGTGCCCACTCGAGCCGCAGCGTCATGCCGGTCGAGGTCGGCCGCTGGGCGAGCTGCTCGTTGATCGCGGCGACCTGCTGATCGGCCGCGTGCACGCGCGCGGCGAGGTGCTCTCCGGCCTGGTCGATGAGGTGGGTCTCGAGCAGCTCCCGCTCGCGGCTGGTGAGCAGCTGCTCGCGCTCGGCGATCTGCGCGCGGAGTCGCTCGGCGAGGGTGGCTGGGCTGAGCCGCTCGCTGCGGGCGGCGATGTCGATCACCGGTGCGCCGGCTTCGCGGCGCAGCTCGGGGCGGTAGTCGTGCGCGCCGAGCGCCTCCTGCAGTTGCCCGAACCGCTCGAGGAGCCGCGTGTCGGCGCGCTGCCACGCCTCGTCGCCGGCGTCGACCTCCTCGAGCGCGGCGTTGACCCGCCGCGCGAGGCGCACCGCCGGGTCGGCGGCCCACGCCTCGGCGTTCGGGTCGGGCGCGTCGAGGTCGGGGGTCGCGGCCGTGAGCAGGCCGGTCGCGGCGAACTGCTGGAACGCGTCGACCGCGCCGCGTCGGTCCTCCTCGGCGGCCTCGACCTGATCGCCGAGGCCGCGCACCCGCTCGGCGAGGCGCGTGGTCTCGTCGTGGTGGGCACTGCGCTGCGCGTCGGCCTGCTGTCGCTGGGCCTCGAGTTCCTCGATGCGTCGGGCGACCTCGTCGAGTCGCTCCGTGAGTTCGGTGACCGCCGCGCCGACCTGCGCGCGGAGCGTGTCGGCGCGGCGGCGGGCGGCGTCGGCTTCCCGTCGGGCGGCCGCGGCCTCGTCGAACCGCGTCGTGGCGGTCGCGGCGAGGCGCTCGTGGCGCGCGAACTCCCGCTCGCGAGTGGCGGCCGCCCCGCGGTGCGCGGCGCGCGCCGGCCACAGCGAGCGGGCCGCGAGCGCGTAGGCATCGACGTGCTGCCGCGCGGCGTCGAGCTCGCCGGGCTCGCCCGGGAGGCTGAGGTCGGCGGCTGCCTCGTCGCGGTCGGCCCGCGCCTGCCGCGCGCGCTCGTCGGCGTCGGCGACCGCGCGGTCGAGCTCGTCCACGCGACGGTCGAGCCGGGCGCGGGCGGCCGTGCGCTCGGCGAGCTGGGTGTGCGCGTCGAAGACCGGCCGGGGCGAGGGCGCCGCGCTCGCCTCCGCGTCGAGCTGCTCGCGGCGGATCGCCAGGTGCTCGCGCTGTCCGCCGAGCTCGTCCCGCTCGGCGTCGAGCGTCGCCAGGCCATCGTCGAGCTCGACGAGACGGGCTCGGCGGGAGGCCTCGCGCGCGGCGTGGCCGACGTAGGCCGCGGAGGGCTTGGCCCAGCGCCCCTCGAGCGGACCGACGCGGTAGCGACCGTCGGTGGCGACCCACGTCGGCGCGGTCGCGGGGCCGAGCCCGATCGCCGACAGCGCGCGGTGGACGGTGGCTGCGGGCACGGCCGGCTCGCTGCCGTCGGGCGAGGTCGCGGCGGGAACGAGGGCGCGGTTGGCGTCGGCGTCCGAGGGCGGGTCCGTCGCCTCGCTGGGGGCGAGAACGACGTCAAGCAGGTCGGGATCGAGCAGCGCGCCGTCGGGGGTGAGCCACGCGTCGAGCAGCCCGCCGGCCTCGAGCGCGGCCTCGAGGCCGGCGCGCTCGTCGTCGGCCATCCCATCGGCGAAGTCGACGAGCTGCCACAGCGGTGCGCCCGGCCGGTGCTCGCGGGCGGCCTCGTCGCGGGTGTGCGGCACCGGCGGGGTGGGGGCGGCGCCCACGACGAGCCCTTCGCGCTCAGAGGCGAGCTCGTCGCGTCGCGCGCCGAGCTCGGCGTCGCGGGCGGCGAGGTGCGCGTCCTCCTCGGCGAGCCGCGTGTCGGCGGTCCGGTGCGCGGCCGCGATCGTGGGGCCGAGGGGGTCGTCGCCGGTCCCGCTCTCGGCCCAGGCGGCCACGTCGGCCTCGAGCGCCTCCCCGTCGGCGACGAGTTCGGCGAGCCCGGCGCTCCAGGCGCGCACCGCGGCAGCAAGTTCCCCACCGACGCGGGCGAGGGCGTCGGTGGCCTCCTGCTCGTCCTCGGCGGCGCGGTCGCGGTCGCGGGCCCCCTCGTCGCGTCGGCGGCGGGCCTCGGCGGCGTCGCGGTCGCGGGCGACCGCCGTGTCGGCGAGGCCGCGGACGTGCGCGACCTGCTCGCGCCGGCGCGCGGCGAGCGCGTCGGCGGCTTGTCGTGCCGCGCCGTCGTCGTCCGGGTGCTCGGCCAGCAGCGAGCGGTGCGCCGCGTCGACCCCGGCGACGTCCGCGGCCTCGTCGGCTTCGGCGAGTGCTGCGTCGAGCTCGGCGCGCGCCTGCTCACGGGTCGTCTCGGCGCTCGCGAGCGCCTCGGCAGCCTCGTCGCGATCGCTGGCGGTCTGCGCCGCGCGGTCGGCGGCCTCGTCGGCGCGGCGCTGGGCCTGGTCGGCGAGCTCGTCCTCGCGCTCGAGCGCGCGGGCATCGTCCATCGTCCGCGAGTCGCGCAGCGCCTGTTGCTCGGCTCGGGTCTCGGCGAGGGCGGTGTCGGCCTGCGCGACCTCGGCCGCGGCGGCCTGCTCGGCCCGCTCGGCCTCCGCCCGCTCGCGCTCTGCGGTCGAGCGCTCGCCGCTGAGCCGCTCGTACGTGGCGTTCGTGCTCGTCACCGCGCCAGCGGCCCGGCGAGCGGCGATGCCGGCGGTCGCGGAGTAGACCTGCGCGAACTCGGCGACCTCGTCACGGGCTTCGGCGAGCGCCGCGAGGTCGGCGCGATCGGTCTCGAGGCTGCGGAACGCCTCGGCGACGTCGTGGACGAGGTCCTGGTCGGGCGGGGCGAGCGCCTCGGTGAGCGCGGCCGACAGGGCTTCCTCGTCGGGCCGGCGCGACAGCTGAGGCTGGCGCAGCTGGATGAGCAAGCGTAACAGCGCCTCGTAGCGCTCCGGACCGAGGCCGAAGAGCGTCTCGTCGACCAGCCGCCGCCACGCGCCGGGCTGTTCGAGTAGCCGGCCGGTTCCGTCCAGCGACTCGGCGAGGCGCTCCTTGGTCTTCGCCGTCCGTGCGCTCGAGACGAGCCAGAGGTCGCGTCCGACGCGCTGGCGAGTGGCGAAGAACCAGCGGGCCGGCGCGCCCTTCCCGTGGGTGGCCTTCAGCCCGCAGCCGAGCGTGAGCGTCTCGGGCTCGCCGCCCGGCTCGTCGGGAATGCGGCCGAACTCGAGCCAGACGTAGCCGGTGCGCTCGGCGTACGCGCCGTCGAGCAGCAGGTTCCACTCCATGCGCTTGCCCGGGTCGCCGTCCGGCTCGACGCGGTGCGGGGCGACTTCCCCGTCGAGTAGGAACGGCAGCGTGAGCGCGAGCACCTTCGACTTGCCGGTGCCGTTGTTGCCGCGGAGCAGCAGCCGCCCGTCGCGGAACCAGAGCTCCTGGTGGTCGTAGTGGAAGACGTCGACGAGGCCGAGTCGCAGCGGCTGCCAGCGCGTCCGGGTGGGTGCGGGCAGCTCGGCCGGCGGCTCGGGTGTGTGCGCGACGAGTTGCCCGTCGCCGGCCGCGTGCCTCGGGTCGTGACTCATGCGGGTTTAGTCCCCTGAGTGGCGAGGTCGAGGGCAAGCGGCACTACGCTTGCCATCCGCGCGAAGTCGGTGTCGTGGGCGAGGACCGGGGCTCCGTGCCGGAGGGCCACGGCCGCGATGAGACAGTCGTGGAGGCTGCGGAAGGTGGTGCCTCGTTGTCGGCATGCTCGGTAGATGCGCACCGCGCCGTCGAAGTCGGTAGGCGTCTCGAACGGCAGCAGGGCGCACCGATCGAGGAGTCGTGGCAGCTGCCGCTCGCGAGCGTCGGTACGTGCACCAGCGAGGACCTCTGCGGTGACGGGCTCGGTCACCGCGATCGAGGGATCATCGCGGGCGAGGAGGTCCTGCATGCGGAGGTCGCACGGGCTTCCCGTGGCCCGGTCGTGCTCGATCCAGGCCGAGGTGTCGACCAGGATCACTCCGGCTCGACGCGCTCGCCCTCGATGGGCGGATCGAGGAGGTCGAGGTCGTCCTCGGGGATGGGATCGATGGCGTGTGCGCCTCGCATCCCGAGCGCCTCGTCGCGCGTCATGGGCTGCCCGGCGAGGTGGCGCAGCGCCAGGGCGACGGCCTCGGTCTTGGTGCGCAGCCGGTAGCGCTCCATGACGCGCGCCACGTCGTCGTCCTCGAGCTCGATGTTCGTTCGCGTCCTCACCATACACCAATCCTACACCTCGTCGTGGCTCTCCAACAGGCCCTGCTGGCGGGGCTGGGTCACCGTCGGCTCGTCGGCGGCGTAGCGGCACAGGGCCGGCAGCGCGCGGACCGCGTCCCCGTTGCGCTCGGCGAGGCGCAGTCCGGCGAGCCGGTCGAGCGCCCCGCGACAGAGGTCGCGCGCGCCCTCGGGGGTCTGCGCGGCCTTGCGCCAGTGCGTGGCGTGCTCCGCGGCGAGCGCGGCGGTGTGGGCCTCGAGCTCGTCGACCCCGTGCCAGCGGTCGGGCTCGGCGGCGAGGCGCTCGGCGAGCAGCAGCGTCGCGTGCCCGTCGGTGCCCTCCTCGGGCAGGCCGGCGTCGGTCGCCTCGCCCGTGGGGTCGAGCAGCGCCGTGCCCTCGGCGCGTAGCTCGGGCACGAGGCCGCACGGCTCGGCGAGGCGGCGGGCGAGCTGGGGCCGCTGGGTCGTGAGGTAGGCCTGCTCGTCGGGCTCGAGGTCCGCGGTGTAGACGACGGGGTCGTCGAGCAGGCGTCGGGCGAGGCGGCGGCGGATCGTGGCCGGCCCAGCCGGCTCCGTGTCGCCTTCCCCCTGGCCGGTGACCGCGGCCAGCCGCGCCTCGTGGTCGGTCGCCGCGATCGTGGACGGGCCGCGTGGGGAGGCGAGGACCGTGGCCAGCACCCGCCGGTCGACATCGTAGAGGGCGTCGCCGCGCTCGTCGAGGTAGGCCTGCTCGTCGCCGGCGACCTTCGCGAGCACCCCGTGCGCGAGGAGCAGCCGCACGACCGCCACGAGGTCGCTGCGCTCGTCGCGGCGCTCCATGGTGAAGCTGATCCCGGCCTCGGCGAGGGCCGGGTCGCTCGCTGCGCCGAGCACCTGATCGGCGAGCAGGCCGAGGGTGGTCTGCTGCTCGAGCCGCTCGAGGGCGGTGAGCGCGAGGCACAACAGCACGTAGCGTCGGCGGCTGAACGCCGGGTGCCCGCGGCCGGAACGCGCCGGTCGGCTCGCGTCGGCGAGATCGGCGGGAGTCTTGCGTAGGCGCGCGGACTCCGGGCCCACGAGGAGCTGCCACCCGGTCTCCTCGGCGAACCAGGCGCGGAGCTCGCTCGCATGGCGTCGGACGAGCGTGAGCGCGGCCGGATCGGGCCCCGCTTCGGTGAGCAACGGGTGACGCAGCAGCGCGCGACGTGCCCGGGCGAGCTCCGCGGCGCGGGCCTGGCTGCGCGCGTCATCGAGCGCGCCGGCGGAGGATCGCGGCCCCGCGGTCGGGGCCGTCGTGTCCTCGAGCCCCCCGCTCATCGGGTCGAAGCTCACTCCGCGACCTCCCGTGGGGCGTGGGCCGACGGCGACGCGGTCGGTGGGGAGGAGGCCCCGGAGGCCACCGCCCGGGAGGCGCTCTCGGTCGCGACGGCATTGGCGCCGTCCAGCCCGGTCGTCGATAGGCGCCCGGGCGCGACGCGTTGGATCGCCACATGGCAGTCGGGCCCGCGCAGCTCGCCGTCCTCGGTCGGGATCGCGGCGACGCGCCCGTCGTCGGCGGGTGTGAGGCGGATCGCGAGCAGACCGTCTGCGGTGGAGGCCTCGTTCGGGTGTCCGGGAACCAACGGCCGCGTCAGGGCCTCGCCCAGCAGATCAAGCAGCAGTCCGAATGCCGCGCGGTCGAGGTGGCCGAGCTCGGAGAGCCGCACGGTGCCCTCGGTGGCCAACCGCGCCCGCGCGGCCTCGGCCTGGGCCGACTGCTCGGCGAGCCGCTCGGCCAGGGCCCGGCGCTCGGCGCTGCGGTCGGCGACCCGCTCGGGCTTGCCGCGCCGCTCGTAGCGCCCGGTCGTGCGTAGCCGGGGGCTCACCCGCACCGGCGGCGCGTCCGCCCAGGGGGTCGCGTTGCCGACCGGCGCCTCGTCCCGTTCGGCGAGCGTGTCGGCATCGACGGTGAGGTGGCGCGCGGGGGCGAGCCCGAACGCGGTGCGCCACAGCCGGTGGCAATCGGCCTCGGTCGGGGCCTGCGCGAACCAGCGCGCGAGCTCGCGGAAGTCCGCCGCCCGGTCGCTGCGGCCGCTCGAGCGTTCGGCGAGTTCGGTCACCACGCCAAGCAGTGCGGTGATCGCCTGCCGCGCGCGGCGCCGGAGCAGTTGCGACTGCGCCGGCGCGGCATCGGTGCCGACGAACCACTGGCGCAGCCCCTGCCAGCGGTCGCGCCACGCGGCGAGCCGCGCGCCCACGGGGTCGGCCTCGTCGGGGCTCGCGTCCGCGGCTTCCGCCTCCGCGGCGACGACCAGCAGCCGGTCGACCCCCGCCGCGTCGAGCTCGTCGAGCGTGGTCGCGATCGCCGCCGACGCGGTCACGAGCTCGCCGACGAACCGCTCGACGTAGGCGACGAGCTGCTCCTTGTAGGCGAGGAACGCCTCCACCTCCGCCTCGTGCAGGTCGATCGTGCGCTGCAGGCTCGCCATGAACGCCTGCGCGTTGTCGGCGAGCCCGTCGAACACCGCGGCGAGGTCCCGCAGCGCCTGCCGCGTCAGGCCGGCATCGGGCTGGTGCGCGCGGCTCTGGCGTGCGAGCTCCTCCAGTCGCTCGCGGATGTCGGCGAGCGCGACTGCCTGCAGCGCCCCACGGCGCCCGAGCGCCGCGTCGTAGGCGGCGAGCGCCTCCTCGGCGGCCTCCCCGGCGTGGGTGAGCTGGTAGAGGTAGCGGGCCCGGTTGAAGTCCTCGACGCTCGTGACCCGCGCGGTGTCGGGGTCGGCGCGTAGGTTGCCCCACTCGCGCAGCTGCTCGAGGGCCGCGCCGACGTCCTCGATGCTAGGGGCCCCGCCGTCGGCCTCCGCGAGCGCGGCTTGCACGTCCTCGGGGCGCAGGTGCACGACGAAACGCTGCTTCGCGGCCGCGAAGCACCCCATCATCGCGCGGTAGCGGTCGACGTGCTCGGTGGTGACGTGCTTGAACACCTCACGGTGGGCCGGCGCGGTGCGGTTGCTCATCCAGGACAGTGTGCCGCAGGGGTGCGACAAGACCGCGGACGCCGCGCGGCGTCCGTCGGCCTCGTGCGCGCGGGCCCGCGGGCCCTCGCGGGCCGCCCACGCGGGCAGCGCTGGCGTCGGCCTCGTGCGCGCGGGCCCGCGGGCCCGCGGGCCTCCCGTCGACCGCGCCGCGGGGCTCGCAAGAGGCATCGGGGGACCTGAGGTTGTCGCCTACCCGGCGAGGGCGCGGTACAGCGCGGCGGTCTCGGCGGCGGTTCGCCGCGGGTCGTGGCGGGAGGCGGCGCGGCCGCGGCCGGCGCGGGCCAGGCGGCCGCGCAGCGCGGGGTCGTCGAGCACGGCGGCGACGGCCTCGTGGAACGCGGTGGGCTCGCTGGCGAGCAGGCCGGTCTCACCGTCGAGGACGAGGTCGGGCACGCCCCCGACGGGGGTCGCGATGACGACGCGCTCACAGAGCTGCGCCTCCACCAGGCTGAGCGGCGCCCCTTCGTTGTCGCTGGTGAGCACGACGGCGTCGGCGGCGCCGAGCACGGTGGGGACGTCGTCGCGCCAGCCCAACGGACGCAGGGTCCCGCTCGGCAGCCGGCGGGCGGCGGCCTCGACCTCGTCCAGACGGTCCCCGCCGCCGGCGACGAGCAGGGTGGCGTCGGGGTGGGAGCGGCCGAGCCGTTCGGCGAGCGCGATCAGCCGGTCGGGGCGCTTGATGCCGGTCAACCGTCCGACGTAGGCCACGACCGGTTGGTCGGGGTCGAGGCCGAGCTCCCGGCGAGCCTGCTCCTGCGGCGGTGCGGCGGGTGGCTCGACACCCGGCGGGATCACGCGGTACTGGTCGGGTTCGCCGATCCGCGCGTCGAGCAAGTCGTCGCGGACGTGCTCGCTGACCGCGACCAGCGCATGACTGCGGCGGGCGAGGCGGCGCTCGGCGGCGCGGATGGCGCGCACGGCGCGGTCGGAGAAGTAGCCGTGCAGCACGTGGCCGTGGAAGGTGTGCACCCGGGCGGTGCCGCGCGGCAGCAGGCCGGGGGTGCGGGCGAGCAGTCCCGCTTTGGCCGTGTGGCTGTGGACCACGTCGGGGCGGTCGGCACGGCTGCGGCGGGCCAGCCAGAAGGCCGCGCGGGCGTCCTGGTCGGGACGCAGCGCGGGGGAGAGGCCGGGCACGTCGCGCACCACCCCGGCCAGGGGGCCGTGCAGGTCGCGGTGATCGGCCTCGCCGCGGCCGGGTCGGCCGGTCCAGATCTCGAGGTCCAGCCGTTCGTGGTCGGCCGAGCGCGCGAGCATGTCGACGACCGCGGCGGGGCCGCCGACGTTCAGCCGGGCGATCAGCTGCACGACACGCACGAGCGTCCAGTCTCGCACCGGGTCTGCCCGGCGATGGGGGTCCGACGGCTGTGTTGACTGCGCGACTCCACATGACGGCTGGTCAACGCAGACCCGTGTGGGCGACGGGGGTCCGACGGCTGCGTTGACTGGGCGACCCTACACGACGGCCGGTCAACGCAGGTCCGTGAGCGCGGCGATGGGGGCCGACGGGTGCGTTGACTGGGCGACCGCATGCGACGGCGGGTCAACACAGGTCCCCGCACGCGGAGCCACGCCTTGCGCGCAGGTGCTGGCGGGCTTCGACCGACTACCCCCAGCGATCGGCCATTGACGCGCTGCAACTCGCCCTTCTAGGCTCCCCCGCGCCGTAGTGGTCTAGACCTAAACCAGTAGGTCCGCGGCAGTCTCTCCCCACGCATGGAGGTGCGTCATGGCAGGTCTATACCCTCGTCCCGTCCGTCGCGTGTCCCTCGCGCTACTCGCCCTCGTCGCTGCCCTGGCCCTCGCGGTCGCGGCCTCCCCCGTGGCGGCCGAGCCCCCCGGTCACGACCGAGCGCCCGGCCTGGAGGTCGATCTGCGGGTCGCGAGTTTCAACATGGCCGCCGGCATGGGCGACCTGTCGGCGACCGCGGACGCCATCGAGGACCTCGATGCCGACATCGTCGGCCTGCAAGAGGTCGACGTGCACTGGGGCGCGCGTAGCGACTTCGAGGACCAGGCCGCGCGGCTGGCCGAGATGCTCGACATGGAGGTCTTCTTCGCGCCGATCTACACGTTCGAGCCGTTCGAGGAGGGCGACCCCGACCGCGAGTACGGCCTGGCCTTCCTGAGCGACTATCCGTTGCACGAGACCATCAACCACGACCTCACGCGCCTGTCGACCCAGGGCGAGGATCCCGAGCCCGAGCCCATGCCCGGCTTCCCCCAGGTGACCGCGAACGTGAAGGGCGTGACCGTCGACCTCTACAACACCCACCTGGACTACCGCGGCGACCCCACCGTTCGCGAACTGCAGGTGGATGACACCCTCGAGATCCTCGGCGACGAGCCGGCCCCGGCCGTGCTGCTGGGCGACCTCAACGCTCCGCCGGAGGCCCCCGAGCTCGCCCCGCTGTTCGAGGTGATGGACGACGCCTGGGCGGTGGCCGGCGAGGGTGACGGGTTCACGTTCCCGGCCGAGGACCCGGACGCGCGGATCGACTACGTCCTGGCCACGCCCGACATCGAGGTGCGCGACGCCCAGGTCGTCGATACGCAGGCCTCGGACCATCTGCCCGTGGTCGCCGACCTCACCGTCGAGCGTGACGTCCCCGGGCACTGACCGGCGGCCGTTCGTGACCCGCGAGGAGTCTTCCATGCACACGATCACGGGTGATCGCGACCCACGCACGAATCCCGCCGGGCTCGGCGCCCGCGTGGTCGTGCTGTTCGCGGCCGGGGCGCTGCTCGTCGGCCTGGCCGCGCCAGCGGTGACCGCGCAGGGCGCCGAGCCGTCCGGCACATCTGACCCGTCCGGCACATCTGACCCGTCCGGCACCTCTGACCCGTCCGAGTCGTTGGACGCCACCTCGGCGTTCGCGCACGGATCCGCGCTGGAGGGGCAGGCCGTCCTTCGCCTCGAGGCCCAGCCGGGCCGGCACGACGAGGCGGGCGCGAGCTTCGAGGCGCCGAACGGGGCCGCCACCTTGCGGCTCGACGCGAACGCCGACGCGCGCGGGCAGATCCGCGTGAACGGACGGACCGTCGGTGCCGCCACCGCCGCGCTCGCCCGCGGCGAGGGGGAGGTCGACCTCTCGGACGCGGTGGAGGCCGGCACGAACGAGCTGGAGGTCCGCCTCGTCCGCGGCCGCGCCGACGTCTCGGTCGATCACCCCGTGCTAGTCGACGCCGAGCCGGCCGAGGCCGGCGTCGATCCGGACGCGCTCGCCGCGATCGACGACACGCTGGCCGAATACGCCGGCAGGGAGGAGGACTCGTTGTTCGCGGGCGCGGTCGCCCTCGTCGCCCACGAGGGACAGGTCGTGCACGAGAGCGCCGTGGGCGACGCCGAGGCGTTCGCTCGCGGAGAGGACGTGGTCGAGCCGATCGACGAGTCTCGCGCGATGACCACCGACACGGTGTTCGACCAGGCCTCGATCACGAAGGTCGCAGCCACCACCGCGGCAGTGATGCAGCTGGTGGAGGAGGGCGTGCTCGACCTCGACGACCCGCTCTCCGCGCACCTCGACCGCTTCGACGGCGCCAAGGGCGACATCACGTTGCGCCAGATGCTCACGCATCGCTCGGGGCTGCGGCCGTGGCAGCCCACGTGGATGCACGGCACGGGGGCCGACGAGGTGCTCGACTACCTCGCCGACCTCGACCCCCAGGCCGCCCCGGGCGAGAGCTACGCCTACTCCGACCTCGGGTTCATGCTGCTCGCGGCGGTGGTCGAGTCGGCGACCGACATCCCGTTCGACGAGCACGTGCGCGAGCGGGTCCACGAACCGCTCGGCATGGCCGACACCCGGTACCTGCCGGCCGAGGACGGGGGCCCGTTCGCGGCCACCAGCCACGGCAACCCGTACGAGCACGGCATGGTGGAACACGAATGGCCGTACGCGATCATCGGCGACGTCGACCCCGGTGATTTCGACGGGTGGCGCGAGTACACGCTGGCCGGGGAGGTCAACGACGGCAACGCCTGGTACGGCTGGGAAGGCGTCGCGGGGCACGCCGGTCTGTTCGCCACCGCCCGCGACCTCGCCCGGTTCGGCCAGACGATGCTGAACGAGGGCGGCTACGGCGATGCGACCCTCGCGGGGCCGGACACCGTCGAGGCGTTCCTCGACACCCCGTTCGATGCGGGGCAGGCGCACGGGTTCCAGACCGGCGAGCTGTCGGGCGGCGGTTACGGCCACGGCGGCTTCACCGGCACGGAGTTCGCGTTCGATCCCGAGCACGACCTCGTCGTCGTGCTGCTGACCAACCGCCAGCACCGGGGCACCGAGCGCCCCTGGGACCTGCACCCGATCGACATCTACCCGGCGATCACCCCCGCTTGGAACGACGTGCAGGGGCATGCGCTCGAGGCCGTTGGCGCGGAGGGCTGACACCGCGGGTGGGCTGAGACCGCGGGGGGCTGAGACCGCGGGTGGGCTGAGACCGCGGAGGAGTGACCCCGCAGCGGCCGGGCGCGCCCAACACGCTCGCTAAGCCCTGCCCGCGCCCGGCCGACAGGTCCTGTAATGACGTTTCGAGTGCTCGCCCACGCCGTCCTGATCGCGCTCGTCGCGGCGTACGCCGTGGTGCCCGGCTGGCCGTGGCTCGGCGGGGGGACGATCCTGAACCCGTACTACCTCACCGTCGCGGTGAGCATGTTCGTCCTCGTCGTCGCGGTGGCGCGGCAGCGCCCCGAGCCGCGGTGGCCGTGGGGCCTGCTGGTCGCCGTGACCGCGGCCTGGGCGCTCGGGGACATCCGCTACGACACGCTGACCACCGAGCCCGCCCTGTCGTTGGCGGACGCGCTGTACGTGCCCGGTTACTTGGCGATCGTCGGTCTAGTCGTCTACTTCCTGCGCGCGGGCGCGCGTCGCAAGGGCGCCGACAGCCTCATCGAGGCGGCCCTGGTGGGGGTCGCGGCGCTGCTCTCGGTGTGGGTGCTCGTCATCGAGCCGGCGCTCGGCGAACCCGGCGCCTCCACCCTCGAGCGGTTCACCGTGGCCCTGTACCCCGTGCTCGGGGCCGTGCTGCTGGTGCTCGTCGCCCAGCTCCTGCTCGAGCCGACGACGCGGGGTCCTGCCGCCGCCCTGCTGGGCGTGGGCATGGCCATGACGTTCGTCGCCGACATCGTCTACGCCGTGCTGCAACAGACCGCGGCGTTCGCGACAGACGCGGTGCCGGTGGTCGAGGCGGCGTGGCTGGCGCAGTACGCGCTGTTCGCGCTCGCGGCACTGCATCCGAGCATGCGCGAGCTCGGCCGCCCGTCGCAGCCGTCGGGCGCGGCGTTCGGCGCCGGCCGCCTGGTCGTGGCCGGCGCGGCACTGGTCGCGGTGCCCGGCGTCTACGCGTTCGCACACGAGCTCGGGCACGAACCGAACGCCTGGAGCATCGCCCTGGCGACCGCGATGGTCGTCCCGCTGGTGCTCTGGCGCTTCGCGCGTTTGCGGCGCGACCTCCAGGAGGCGCACGACGAGGTCGCGGCCCGCGAGGCCTACTACCGCTCCGTCGCGACCCACGCGAGCGACGTGTTCCTGGTCGTCGCCGCCGACGGGACGGTCCGTGACGCCTCACGTGCGCTCGAGGGTCTGGCGGGAACCGCCCCGTCAACGCTCGTCGGCGCTCCGCTGCGGTCGCTGGTCCATGAGGAGGACCACGAGCTCGCCGACATGCTGCTGGCGAGGGCTGCCCGCGCGCCCGGCGACACCGCGTGCGGCGAGCTGCGCCTGGCCTCGGGGGACGGCCCCGTGGTGTGGACCGCGGTGCGGTGCACGAACCTGCTCAGCGAGCCGGCCGTGTGCGGAATCGTCGTCAACATCCACGACGCGACGGCGCGCAAGCAGGTGGAGCAGGAACTCGCCCATCAGGCATTGCACGACCCCCTGACCGGGCTGGCGAACCGAGTGCTGCTCGAGGACCGGATCGGCCAGGCCCTCACTCGGCGCGCGCGGAACGGCCAGGGGGTCGCGGTCCTGTTCTGCGACCTCGACGGCTTCAAGGTCATCAACGACTCCCTCGGCCACGCGGCCGGCGACGAGCTTCTGGACGCGATGGCCCGCCGGCTGGATGGTGTCGTCCGCGAGTCCGACACGGTCGCTCGTATGGGCGGCGACGAGTTCGCCGTGCTGCTGGAGGGCGAGAGTGACCTGGAGGAGGCCGTCGCCGCCGGTCAGCGTGTCCGCGCCGTCGCCGCGGACCCGTTCCTCGTCGCCGGCCGGGAGGTCATCGTCACCGCCAGCGTCGGGGTCGTGGCGGTGGGCCCCGACGAGCAGGCCACTGCCGACGGACTGCTGCGCGACGCGGACATCGCCATGTACCGGGCGAAGGAGGCGGGTCGCGACGCCGTAATGTGCTACGAGGAGGGCATGCGCGAGACCGCGCAGCGACGCCTCGCCCTCGAGGCCGACCTCCGCTCGGTGATCGAGCGCGACGAGCTCGTAGTGCACTACCAGCCGATCGTGCAGCTCGATGGGCATCGCGTGGTGGGTTACGAAGCGCTGGTCCGCTGGCAGCATCCCACCCGCGGGCTGCTCTACCCGAACGAGTTCATTCCCGTCGCCGAGCAGACGGGCGCGATCGTGGCGCTCGGCGCCTGGGTGCTGCGGGAGGCCTGCCGTGACGCCGCCTCGTGGGAGGCGCCCGAGGACGGCGCTCCGCTCACGCTGAGCGTGAACCTCTCCGGACGCCAGCTCAGCGACCCCGGGCTGTCCGGGCACGTCGTCGATGCGCTGGCCGCGAGCGGGCTACCACCCGAGCGCCTGACCCTGGAGCTCACCGAGTCGGTGCTCGTCGGTGAGCCAGCGCGGACCGCCGAACGCCTCCACGAGCTCAAGGCTCTGGGCGTCCAGCTGGCCATCGACGACTTCGGCGTCGGGTACTCGTCCCTCAGCTACCTGCGGCAGTTCCCCGCCGACATCCTGAAGATCGACCGTTCCTTCATCGACACGATCAACGACCCAGCGAAGCTACCGGCGATGATCCGCGGTCTGCTCGAGCTCGGCGACACGCTCCACCTGCAGACCGTGGCCGAGGGCATCGAGACGCCGGAGCAACTCGCCGCGCTGTCCGGGTCTGGTTGCACGATGGGGCAGGGCTTCTTCTTCGCGAAGCCGGCGCCAGGTCCGCTGCATCCCGGCGCGTTGACAGCCGAGGGGACCGGAGCCCTCAGCGACGTGCTGCCGAGCTGAGCGCCGCTGCGTGGCACTGCCGCGCTGACCGCAGTCCCCAGGGCCCCGCGCTTGATCGCCCTCTCGCCCGTGGGCGCTGACCGGGGAATCCTCGATCGGGCCGATCGCTACCCTGAGGACGCCCCGGCCAGCCTGCCCTCGGAGCCCTCGCGCGTGACCGTCCTGGCGGACCGCTACGAACTCGCCGAGCTGCTGGGCTCGGGTGGGATGGCGCGCGTGCACGCCGCCTACGACCGCCGTCTCGATCGCCGTGTCGCGGTCAAGCTCGTGCACGACGAGTTGCTCGACGCGGATCCGAACAGCCGGCAGCGCCTGTTGCGCGAGGCCCGGTCGGCGGCGCGACTCGACCATCCCAACACCGTCGCGGTGCACGACGTGGGCGAGGACGACGGGCGTCCCTTCGTCGTCATGGAGCTGGTCGAGGGCGCCACCCTCGCGGACCGGCTCCGGGCGCGTGGCCGGATCCCCGCCGACGAGGCGGTCGCGATCGGGCGGGCGGTTCTCGACGCGCTGGAGGCCGCGCACGCCCGCGGGTTGGTGCACCGCGACGTGAAGCCCTCCAACGTGCTGCTGCCCACGCGGGGCGGCGTGAAGTTGGCCGACTTCGGCATCGCGAAGGCCCTCGACACCGCCACCGGCGGGGTGACCGGCACTGGCCAGGTGGTCGGCAGCCCTCGCTACCTCGCGCCCGAGCAGGCCGCGGGGCGCGAGCCATCGGCGGCCAGCGACCTCTACTCGCTGGGGGTGGTGCTCTACGAGTGCCTGGCCGGCCACCCGCCCTTCGAGCGGTCGAACCCGGTGGCGGTGGCGCTCGCCCACCAGCAGGACCCGCTGCCACCACTGCGTGACCATGCACCGCACGTCGCCCCGGCGCTCGTGACGACGGTGGAGCGCGCGCTGGCCAAGGACCCGGCCGACCGCTTCGTGGATGCCGCCGAGATGCGCGCCCACCTTCGAGCCGACGGCGAGACCGTCGCGGCCAGCGAGCCCACGCCGACGCCGGGGGAAACCGCGGCGCTGCGACCCGAGGATGCGCCTCCGTCCGGTCCTGCGGGATCGCGTCGCTGGCAGCTGGCCGCGTTGCTCACCGGGGGTGTGCTGGCCGTCATCGCGCTCGCGAGCCTGCTGCTGGGCGAGGATGCGCCCGACGACCCCCTCGGACCCACGGACGAGGCGGCACCCGGCGCCGAGCCCGAGGGGCCGGAGGTCGACCCCGGCACCTCCGAGCCTGACCAGGGTGCTGACGCCGAAGAGGCCGATGAGGGAGAGGCGGACGCCCGGGACCTCGATGAGCTGATCGGCGACCTCGCGCGCGATCCGGGGGCGGCGGGCGAGCGCGGTGAGGACCTCCTCCAAGAACTGATGAACGTCCGCGAGGAGGACGAGGGGGCCGAACGCGCCGAGGAGGCCCGCGACGCCATCGAGGAGGTCGCGGACTGGATCGCCGACGACGAGCTCGAGGCGGAGGTCGGTCGCGAGGCCGTCGAGGCGCTCGAGCCGGTCGGCCGTCCCGATGCCCCGGAGCTCGCTGAGGTCAGCGCGCTCTTCGCCGAGGTCGCGATCGATCGACGCGCCTGGGGCGAGAAGGGCGAGGACTTGTTGAGCGATCTCGAGGACCTGCTCGAGGCGGAGGAGGCCGAGGACCGCGCCGATGACGCCGGGGAGCTGATCAACGACCTCGAGGAGTGGATCGCCGACGCCGAGATCGACGACGAGCGCGGGCGCCGAGCCCAGCAGGTCCTCGAGCCGGTGGCCGATGCAGCGACCTGACCTCGGCTCGCCGTGGGCACCGTGCACGTGACGGTGGCGGTGGGCGTAGTCGCGGTTGCCACTGGGGTGACGACAGGTACCTAGGTTCGCAGGGCGGGATCGCCCCTCGTGGCCTTCTCGGCTCCACCCTTCATGATGGTGATGGAGTTGGTGGGGAGTCGGACCCGAACGGGATCATCCGGCTCGGCGATGGGCTCCAGGTCCGGGTCGTACTCGTCGATGACTACTTCCGTTCCGGCCACCTTGACCCAATGGCGCCGGAGAGGCCCGAGGAACTGGCTCCCGATGAGCGATCCCTGGATCTCGGCTCCCGCAGTCGCGGAGCCGTCGACATCGACGGAGAGCGCCTCCGGTCGGATCACGAGGGCGGTTTCCTCCCCTTCGCTCACGTCGCCGCCCGAGATGCGCGCGCCGTCGAACTCGAGTCGCTGATGGTCCGCTAGCTCGACGACGATCTGTCCCTCGGCGAACTTGCGCATCTCGCAAGGGATGAAATTGTTCATCCCGATGAAGTCCGCAACGAAAGGGGTCTCGGGCTCGTAGTAGAGCTCGTGGGGCGTGCCGGACTGCTCGATTCGTCCGTCGAACATCACCGCGACGGCGTCACCCATTGCCAAGGCCTCTTCTTGGTCGTGAGTGACATAGAGCGTGGTGATGCCGAGCCGCTGCTGCAACGCGCGGAGATCGGTCCGCAGCCGCGCTCTGAGCTTCGCGTCGAGGTTGGAGAGGGGCTCGTCCATGAGCAACACCTCGGGCTCGGTCACGACCGATCGTGCGAGGGCCGTGCGCTGCTGCTGTCCCCCGGACAGCTGCCGCGGATAGCGCTTGGCCAGGCCCTCCAGCCCCATGAGCTCCAGGGTCTCCCGGGTGCGCCGCTCGACCGTCTCCTTGTCGATCTTCGCGGTACGCAGGCCGTACGCCACGTTGTCCTCGACGGTCATGTGCGGGAAGAGGGCATAGTCCTGGAACACGATGGACGTTGGCCGCCGGTGCGCCGATCGTCCGATCTGTGAGACCCCGCCGATGAGGACGTCCCCGTCGTCGGGATCGACGAATCCGGCGATCATCCGCAGGGTCGTGGTCTTCCCGCACCCACTCGGGCCGAGTAGGCACGTGAAACTGCCACGCTCGATCGCCATGTCGACGTGGTCGACGGCCACATCCTCCCCGAACGTCTTCCGGAGGTTCACCAGCTGCAAGTGTGCGTCGGCCATGGGCGAGTCCTCACAGTTCGAAGAGGCGGACGCGACCGCGGGTCGCCACGCGGAAGACGGCGAGCGCCGCAAAGGTGATGAGCATCAGCGCCGAGGACATGGCGGCGGCCTCGCCCCAGTAACCGTGCTCCGCCAGGCCCATGATGGACACCGAAGCCAGCTGGTTGCCGGGACTGGTCAGAAAGATCACGGCGCTGAGGGTGTTGATCGACTTCACGAACGCGTAGACGAACGCGGCCGTGAACGCGCCTTTCATGAGCGGGAGCATGATCGTTCGGAACGTGCGTAAGCCGCTGGCCCCGAGGTCGGCCGCGCTCTCGTCGATCGAGGAGCCGATCTGATGCAAGGCGGACACCCCGCTGCGATAACCGACGGGAAGGTTCCTGATGATCATCGACATGATGATGATGAAGGCGGTCCCGGTGAGCACGAGGGGCTCAGTGTTGAACGTGATCACGTAGGCGATCCCCAGCATTGTTCCGGGGAGCGCGGCGGGCAGTACGCAAAGGGCATCGAGGGCCCCGCGACCAGGTACCCATCGTCGGTGGAGGAAGAAGCCGGCCGCCGCGGCGAAGAACGCGCAGACGAACGCGGCAATCGCGGCGTACACGGCGCTGTTCTGCAGATCGCCGGTGCGGAACAGCACGTAGTCGAGGTGGTCGGCCGTCAGTGACCAGTCGATGCCCCACGTGGTGGTGATGGCGCCCGCGAAGATGCTCGCGTAGGTGATCAGCAGGAAGGCGGTCACCACGCCCATGAACACGGCGAGCCCCCAGCGCACGGCGGGGGGCGTGGGGATCGGCGACAGCGAGCTCTCCTTGCCCGTGACCGTGACGTAGGAGCGGTGACTCAGGATGCGGCGCTGGATCAGGAAGAAGAGCAGCGCCGGCAGCAGGAGCACCGCGGAGAGCACGGCCGCGACACCGAGGTCGAATCTCCCGGTGACCTGCATGAAGGCCTCAACGGCCAGCACACGGTAGTCACCACCGACGAGCAGTGGGTTGCCGAAGTCCGCCAGCACGAACATCGCGACGAGGAGCGCGGCGCTGAGTAACCCGGGCATCGCCAGCGGCAGCGTGACCGTGCGGATGACGCCGAACCAGCTGCGGCCCAGATCCCGCGCCGCCCACTCCAGCGCCGGGCTCTGGTTGCGCAACACCGACGCGAGCGAGAGGACGGCGACCGGGTACAGGGAGAACGTCTGCACGATCCAGATGCCGCTGAGGCCGTACGCGTCGACCTCGAGCCCGAGCAATTCGTAGGTGAGCAGGCCACGGCGACCGAACAGCAACAGCAAGGCCAGGCCCAGCGCGAAGGGGGGCGATACCAGCGGCAGTAGCGAGATGAACCGAAAGAACCGCTTCCCGGGTATGTCGTCGCGGGTGAGTGCGAACGCGAAGAGGAAACCGGTAACCGTCGCGGTGACGGTGGAGAGCACGACCATTACCGCCGTGTTGCGAGTGATGCCCCGAAGGCGCTCGCTCGTGAGGTAGTCCAGCCAATCCCCACCGCGAGGCTCGAACAGCAGGGCCACCGTCGGCCACAGGACGAAGATCAACAGGACGATCGCCATGACCGCCGCGACCACGTAGGACGAAGGGTCCTGCTGGACCTGTCGCAACAAGCCCGAGGTGGCGGATCTCCGCGGAGCGGTCTGCGTGGCCATCGTCTCCTCGTGAGCGGTCGTCGGACTCGCACCAAGCGGGGCGCAACAGCTCGGAGCTCGCCGCGCCCCGCCCAGCCACTACTCAACCACCGACCCGCTCCTCCCACTCGTCGAGGAGATGGTCGCGTTGTTCGCCGGCCCATTCCGCGTCGAAGCCGTCGACGAGGTCGAGCTCGTCGACGGGATCCGCGGCTCCCGGGAGCTCAACATCATCCCGGAGCGGCACCCGCAGGCTCAGATCGGTGTGCAACTGGTTGGCCTCCGGGCCAAGCATCCAGTCGACGAACACCTCGGCGGCCTCCGGGTTCGGGCCGTCGTCGATGATCGACACGGCTCCGATCTCGAAGCCGGTATCCTCCGGGTACACCAGCTCCAGTGGGAAGCCGGCCTGGATAGGCGTCAGGATGTCGTGGCCGAAGGTGACCGCGAGCGTGAACTCGCCGGCGCCCGCCATGCGAGCTGGGGCCGCACCGCTCGACGTGTACTGGCCCACCGTCCGGTCGAACTCCTCGTACCAGTCGAACGCCTCGTCCTCACCCAGTCGGAATACCTGTGTGACGAGCATGTTGTACGACGTGCCGGACGACGCGGGTTCGGCGATGGCGAGGGCTCCCTCGTACTGCTCGTCGAGAAGGTCGTCCCACGTCTCGGGATAGGGATCGTCCCCGAACTCGTCCTCCCAGCGCTCCGTGTTGATCGCGACACCGAGCGCGCCGATGTAGAAGCCGTGCCAGTAGTGCTCTGAGTGGTAATGGTCCTCGTCATAGTCCTCGACCGCGACCGGAGACTCGTAGGCCCGAAGGAAGTCGGGGACGAGCGGCTCGTGGGTCTCGCTCGGGCCACCGAGGAACACGTCGCCGTCAGGGTTGTCCCCCTCCGCCTCGATGCGTGCGGTCATCTCGCCGGCACTGGCTCGGATCGTCTCCGTTGGGACCCCCGTCGCATCCTCGAATGCGGAGGCGATCCGGTCGATCTCCTCCTCGTGGAGCGCGCCATAGATCACGAGTTCGGCGTCGTCAGGGACGTCAGTGAGTTCCTCCTCCTCGACTTCCTCGACATCGTCGTCCACCGCCTCCTCGTCCCCGTCGGGATCGTCCACCGGATCAGCGCCCGGGTCGGCGGTCTCTTCCGTCTCGCAGGCGGCAGCGAACAACGCGACCACCAGCAGGGACGCGAGAATCACCAAACGTCGGCTCATTTCCATCCTCCTGCGCTCGGGGCAGTAGCCCTGGGTCCTCAACCAGCCGTCGCACGAGCCCTCAGGCAGGTGAGGAGCTCCTCGTGGATCCGTGCGTTCGTGGCGACAGCCTCGCCGTCGGCGGGATGCCACGGCGTTCCGTCACGAGCGGTGACTCGACCGCCGGCCTCCTCAACGAGCACGGCCCCGGCGGCCCAATCCCACGGGCCGGCGCTCAGCTCCCAGTAGCCGTCTGTCGTTCCGGTCGCAACGGCAGCCATGTCCAAGCCCGCGCAGCCGAGTCGTCGCATACTTCGGACCAACGGCACCACACGGACGAACGGCTCGAGGTTGTTGCGCTCCGGGTCCGACATGTCCGGGGGGAAACCGGTACTCAAGCAGGCGCGCTCCAAGCTGGACGTGGACGCAACGCGGAGACGCCGGCGACCGCGCCATGCCCCCCGGCCCCGCTCCGCGGCATAGATCCGGCGTCGGGGCACGTCCGCGATGACCCCGAGGGCCACCCGGGTGCCGTCCCAGAACGCGAGGTTGACGGCGTAGGCGGGCAGTCCGCGGAAGTAGTTGGTGGTGCCGTCGATGGGATCGACCAGCCAGGCGGGCGTGGTCCAGTCGTGCTCGCTGGGACCGACGGTTTCCTCGCCGATGATGGCCTCGCCCGGAAAGGCGGTGCTGAGCTGTCGACGGATGAGTTCCTCAACGGCGCGGTCGGTCGCGGTCTGCAGGTCAGCAACGTTCCGCTTCAACCGGGGCAGGCGGGGGGTGTCCGCCCGACGGATCGCGTCGGCGGCGCTGCGCGCGATGGAGACGGCGGTGCGGGTTCGACCGAGCAGCGTCATGAAGCCCCCTGCTCGTGCGCGCTCGCTCGACCTCCGCGCCCCCCGGACGCGCCCCGCTCGTCGTCGAGAATCCACGTGACGATCGTTCGGAGTGACCCGTTCGGCGGATCGGGTAAGACGGCCAAGGCGAGGTCTCGAAGACGCTCGTCTGCGCTCTGGACCGCGAGTGGCAGTCCGGCGTGCTCGAGCATGGGGCCATCGTTGGGGTTGTCACCGGCAACGGCCACGTGCGCGGGCTCGTATCCCTGCAGCTCGCAAAGGCGCAGCAGGGCCGCTCCCTTGTCGACATCAGGGGGGAGCACTTCCACATAGCCAGGTTCGGAGCGCGTGGTGGTCAATCGTGGCACTGCCTCGCTGAGGCGCGCCTCGAGGGTGGACACCTCGGAGGGGTCCGTGATCAGCAGCCACTTGATGGCCGGGCGCCCACTCGTGGCGCTCAGGTCGGGGATCAGCTCCGCGGGCGTGCCGTCGCGTTCCAGCAGTTCCCGAACCGGGCTCTCGCGCCGTCGGACGAGCACACCGTCGTCGCTGTACACGACCGGCTCGGCGGGGAGATCGCCGCTCGAGAGGAGCCTGATGAGGGCCTCGTGCTCGTCCGCAGGGAGGCGAGCTTCCCAGTGAACCTCACCGGTGGACAGATCGACCAGCCGGGCGCCGTTGTAGAGGATCGCGGGTGGGGTGGTCGGCAGTTGCGCGGCGATCCGGGCGGCGGACGTCTCGTTGCGACCGGTGGCGAGGTGGAGTGCCCGGTCACTCGCCAGGAGCTCTCCGGCGGCTGCGCGGTCGTCCACCGAGACCTCGGTCGAGGTGTCGACCAGCGTGCCGTCGATGTCGATGACAACGGCGGCCAGGTCGTGCTGGAGGCGACCCTTATCCGCGTCCACGGTCGCGGAACGCTCCGGCATGCCCGACCACACTCCTTCACCCACACCTCAAGGATGGTCGGGGAGGCTAGGACGGCGGGCGTTCTAATGTCAATACTTTTATTTGTAAGCACAACATAGATGCGCTCGTCCCAATCGTCGTGCGAGCGGGCTTCGGTGAGGGGATTCACGCCTCCCTGTCGGCGACGAGCGCTCGAGTCCCGTCTTGCCAGGATCGCTCCGCCGCGACCGCCACCTGCAGGGCGGCCAGCGAAGCTTCGGCCGGTGTGGGCGGCGCGTCTCCTCGCGCGAGGGCGTCGAGGAACGCGTGCGTCTCGAGCTCGAACGCGGTGGCGAAGCGGTCCAAGAACCCCTCGAAGCGCGGATGCGAGTGGTGTTCGGCTCCCGGATCGAGGGGTTTGGGGGCGACCGCGGTGGCGTTGCCCGCACCCAGCGACGCGCCGGACCCGAGCGCTTCGAGCCGCACCTCGTAGCCGGCCGGGTTGTGACGCGACCCGGTAACCAGCACCGGCAATCCCGAATCGGTGGTGAGGCGGAGCGCGGTAACGTCCACGTCCCCGTGCCGGGCGTACCGCTCGTGTCCCCGCACGGTGCCCACCGCGTCGACTTCGACGACTTCCTCGCCGGTGAGCCATCGCACGAGGTCGAAGTCGTGCACGTGCATATCGCGAAACATGCTGCCGCTGCTGGCGATGTAGTGCTCGTCGCCCGGTTCCGCATCGTGGGCCGCGATTCGCAAGTGATAGAGGCGACCGAGGGTGCCCTCGGTGACGGCGCGTCGGACCGCTCGCATACCGGGATCGAAGCGCCGTTGGAAGCCGACGTGTACCGGGATGCCGGTCTGCTCGGCCGCGGATACGAGTTCACGACTCTCTGGTAGGGACTCCGAGATGGGCTTCTCGCACAGGATCGGCACCCCGTGGGAGATGGCTTGCCGTATCAACTCCGGATGTGCTGCGGTGGCGGTGGCGACGATCGCGACGTCGGGCGCATTCGAGAACGCATCCTCAATATGGACGGCGCGCCCCCCGCTTCGGTTGGCGACCTGCTGAGCTCTGTCGACGTCCCGGCCGGCGATCAGCAGGTCGCTCACGTCGGGGTGGGAGCCCCCTGTCAGCGCCCGTTGCCCTGCCATTCGACCCGTGCCCAGGACCACCAGCCGCAATGTCAGCGCTCCATGAGGGTCATCTCGACCGAGTAGGAATGTGCTGGATACAGCAGGTGGGCGTACTCAATCGGGGTTCCCGCCGCGTCGTAGCTCGTCCGAACGACCTGCACCAACGCCGCACCCTGCTCCACCTGCAGGTGCCGGCTCTGCTCGGGGTCGGCGCTTGTCGCGCCGATGCGCTGGTGGGCCCCGTAGAGGCGGATCCCCTGTTGGCCGAGCAGGTGGTAGAGGCTGCGGTCCTGAAGCGCTGACCGACTCAGCGTCAAGCCTTCGGCTCGGACCGTGTTGCGCATGAGCGCGATGGGCTCCTCGTCGGCGAACCGTAGCCGGCGCAGAACGTACGTCTCGCTCGTGGCAGTGAGCTGCAGGGCCCCGCGCGCTTCCTCGGGACACGGTTGGGTGCTGACCTCGAGCACTTCCGTGCGGGGTGTCCTGCCGGCCTCGATCAGGTCGTCGTGCAAGCTGGTGAGTGCCAAGGGCCTGGTGATGGGCATCGCCGCGACAACGGTGCCGTAACCGCGGCGGCGGACCAGGAGTCCTTTGTCGACGAGCACCGTGAGCGCGGCACGGATCGTTGGACGGCTGACCCCCAACCGTTCAGCGAGCTCGACCTCGCCCTCCAGCTTCTCGCCGAGTCCGATCGCCCCGCTCGCGATCATCTCCTCGATGCATGTCGCCGCTTGGTGGTACAGGGGCACGGGGCTCGCGTGGTCGAGTCTCACGTCCCGAAGTGCTTCTGTCAGGGCCGCCACCTCCCTGTGGTGTTCGGCGCGAGGGCCAGTCTCGCGGTGCGCGCGCGAGTAACAGAACGACTATGATGTAATGTCATTACATTAATCTGAAACTACCTTCGGGATCGAGTGGAAGTCAAGGGTGCGTCCCCGGACTCCCGGGTCAGCCGCCCGTCTCGGTCGGCAGCCGCGTGGAGCCTGATGATCCTCCCGGCGGGCAAGCGTAAGCCCCGACCCCTTCTCCCGAGGTCGGGGCTTCGCCTGACAGGAACCCCCCACCTCGTAGGCGGCCGGCTCTAGTGGTTCCATCGGCCCCTGAGCGGCCGGAGTAAGCACTTCGCCCGGTCCGTTCGCCGATTGCAGGCGTATCGTGTCGGCATGTTGGACGAGCACGACCTCACACGGTGGATCGCCACGGCCCGGCACCAGCTCGCGGTCGCGGAGCACAGCTCTGGCGGGGGATTCCACGATGCCGCGGTCCTCCACGCCGAACAGGCCGCGCAGTGCGCGCTGAAAGCCTTGCGGCACGCCGTGGGGGCGCGTTCAGACTCGCGCAGCCATGCGCTCCCACGGCTCGCCGAGGGTGCTTACGCGCGTGGGGGACTGCAGCTGGACGCCGGCCTCCGGGAGCGTCTTGGCGAGCTCGCGGCCCAATACCAACCGACCCGCTACCCCGATGCGCTGGCCGACGGCACTCCAGCGGACCACTACGGTCCCCAAGCAGCGCACCGTGCGATCGAGACGGCGCGACAGACCATCGCGGAGGTCGTCGAGCACGCGGAGCGTCTTCGGGAGGCCAGCGAGGAAGAGCCATCATGAGCCCCAGCCCGGACGAGGTGGTCCGAGCGCGTCGGCGCTCGCAGGAAGAGCGGGTGGAGGTCGCCCGAGCGTTCGCCGCGAGGTTGCCCGCAGAACTCGACGTGCGGGGCGTCGCGGTCATCGGCTCGACAGCGCGCGGCGACTTCCACGACGAGAGCGACATCGACGTGGTCGTGCTCGCCGAGCGTTTGCCAGACGGCGCCGCCGCCCGGCAACAGGCGGTGGGCTCCCCGTCGCCCGACGGTGTCGAGGCGGTGGTCTGGACCGTCGAGGAGTGGATGGCGCGCCAGCGCACCGGCGACCTTGCCGCGACGGAGGCTCAGGACTCCGGCATCTGGGTCCGCAGAAGCCCACCGCGGGAGGCCATGGGCTGATCGCCCCTCTGTTACCGGCGGCGCGCGGTCGACCGGATGCGTCGGAGCCCGCGGCCGGCCGCGTTGGCCGCTCGCACCACCTTGCGCCCACGGAGCGCGTTGACCTCCCGCTCCAGAGCCGCGATCCGCTCGCGGAGCCGCGCGGCGCTGTCGCGTTCGCGCAGCTGCGCGGCATCCCGCTCGCGTTCGGCCTGCCGCAGCCGGCCCTCCCGCCCCACCTCCAGGGGAATCTGGTTGGGCTGCCCGTCGAAGCGCTCCTGGATCATCATCCAGGGCTTGCGTGGGCGGCGCAGGATCGCGAACTCGGCGTTCGGGAACAGGCGCAGGAAGTCCTCGTCCTCGAACCGACGCACGTGGGTCTCGGAGATCGGTTCGGGCTCGCGGTAGGGCACGGTGATGACCAGCTGGCCACGGCAGACGCGCCGCAGCTCGGCGATGGCGGGCTCGAAGATCTCCTCGGGGACGTGCTCGAGCACCTCCATGCAGGTCACGACGTCGAAGGCGTCGTCCTCGAAGGCCATCTCGCCAACGCTCATCTCGTGGTACTGGATCGAGTCGTCGAGCTCGATGTACTTGCCGAAGCGGGTCGCATCGATCGTGGTGACCGAGGCGAACTGCTCCGACCACGCGAGACAGTTGGCGAACTGCCCCGAGCCAGCGCCCACGTCGAGGATGTCCCCCCCGCTGTCGAGGCGCTCGAAGACGCGGCTGAGTCGCTTCCACGCGTCGGCCTGGTAGTCCCACGCGTCGCCGAACCGGTCGAGGTAGACGCCTTCGACCCGGCTCATCAACGGCAGCTGCTCGGAGTCCCGGATCTCGATCTCCGGGAAGGGGGCCTCTGACATGCGGTCAAGCGTACGAGGTGCGGCGGACACCGAGGACGAACCGAAGGACGGTTGACCTGGCGAAGGGGGCAAGGGCGCCTCGTGATCAACGCGGTGAGCGGCTGCACTGACCGGGCGAACAAGAGCGTTGTTCGAACGAACTCATAAGAAGAGTTCGTTCGAGCAACCCAGTGGCGTCGTGCTGGAGATGGCCACCAGCCGTCAGGACCCGGAGGTTGTCCCGGGGTCGTGGGGAGCAGTGGCACGAGTCCCTGTTGCGGAGCCACGACGGTCCACCCGTTCTCGGCCAAGTGGGCGAGGGGTCACGATCGAAGGCGAGCTGGACTGTGCCCCGCCAGGAGGCCACGGACGGGTCGTTGTGGGTTCGTGAGGGCCCTGCGGTCCTCGGTGCGCGCCGCGCCATAGCCCCTTGCGAGCGCCTGCTCGCGCGCAGATCGAGCTCGGTCGGTGCGCCCATCGATTCGGGGGTTGACAGCAGGACAACGGCGTTGTTGCATTCAACCGTTTGCAAGACAACCGTTTGCAGTCGGAGGGAAACGAGCCAACCACACAAACCGGGGGGCGTAAGCGCGCAGGTTCGGCGTTCAGCGAGGAGGAGGAAGGCTGATGCGATCGAAGTGGAAACGCGGCGCCACGGTCTGTGCGGTCCTGGCGGCGCTGGCCCTCTTGACCGCGGCATGTGAGATCGAGGACCCCGAGGAGGCAGAGGGGGAGGATGCCCCCGACGATGCGGCCGACGAGCCCGACGATGAGGCGGACGAGTCCGACGACGAGGCCGACGAGCCCGACGACGAGACGGATGAGCCCGACGACGCGGATGACGAGGACGAAGCGGTCGAGGGAGAGCCGGACGGGGACCCGATCGTGATCGGGGGAAGCCTCGGTCTCACGGGTGGGTTCGCCGAGCCCTCGGCCGGCTACCTGGCCGCGTACGAGTACTGGGAGGAGCGGATCAACGAGGAGGGCGGCCTCCTCGGACGACCGGTTGAGCTCCAGATTTACGACGACGAGAGCACACCGGACGTCGCGCAGGATCTCTACCAGCGTCTGATCAACGAAGACGAGGTCGACCTCCTGCTGGCCCCCTACACGACTGCGGTCGGTGGGGCCGTGATCCCGATCGCCGAGCGGAACGAGATGCTGCTCTGGAACGGGGGCTTCGTGGGTGTGGAGCTGTTCCAGAGCTCCGACTGGCTCGTGGGGTCGTTCACCTATCAGGATCCCGAGTACGCGCGGGGGATCTTCGAGATGGTCGAGGCCATGCCGGAGAACGAGCGGCCCGAGCGAATCGGGATCGCGACGGAGCAGAACCCGTTCACGCTCGTGGTGCGGGACGGGTTCGAGGAGTACCCCGGTGTGCTTGAGCGGGCGGACGACCTGGGCATCGAGGTGGTCGTGGAGGAGGAGTACTCGCCGGACGCCACCGACGTGAGCGGGATCATCCAGAACGCCATGGCCGAGGACGTGGACCTCTTCTTCGCATTGTCGCTCCCGGATGGTGCATCGCTGCTCGCGAGGACCGCGAACGAGCTCGGGTTCCAGCCGGACATCTATTGCTCCTGCGGGTCGCAGGTCACGACGGTGCCCTACTGGAAGGACCTGGGCGACGCCGGCGAGGGTGTCATGGCCACAACCATGTCGTGGCCGCCGGCGGACGACTTCCCCGAGCTGGACGAACTCCACGAGGTGCTGCAGGAGGAGTTCGGCTGGGAGGAGATGCCCACCTACGCGTCGGGCGCCCTGGCGATCCTGCAGACGCTCGAGCAATCGGTGGAGGAGGTCGGCTCACTAGATCAGGAGGAGCTACGCGAGCACGTGACGAACAACTCGTTCGAGACGGCCACGGGGCCGCTCGACCTGGACGAGAATCGGATGCCCGCCTACTACGCGGCGGTGGTGCAGTTCGTCGACGGTCAGAACGAGTTGGTCTGGCCCGAGGACCGGGCGACGGCCGAGCCCGAGATCCCGATGCCGACCCCGTGACGTTCGCGGGCTGAGGCTGTTCACTCATCTGGTGGGACATACCGGTGCGAGGCCCCGGGTGTCCCACCAGTCAGCCTCACGACCTGATCCGGCTTGGAACGGGAGCGTCCATGCGCAGCGCATTAGCAGCCGAAGGGATTCGGAAACGGTTCGGTGGTCTCTGGGCGGTCGACGGCGTCACGCTGAGGCCCGAGCCGTCATCGATCGTCGGGCTCATCGGGCCGAACGGCTCCGGTAAGACCACGTTGCTGAACGTGCTGAACGGTGTGTACAAGCCCGATGAGGGGCGGGTCCTGCTGGGTGATGTGGACGTCACCGGCCGCAGCCCACACCAGCTCGCGGCCGCAGGGGTCAGCCGCACCTTTCAGACACCGCGCGTCTTCAAGAGCGTCACCGTCATGGAGAACATGCTGACGCCGACGCTGCATCTCCACGGTAGGCGTGCCGGCTTCGTTGATCGCGCGAACCAACTCCTCGAACTGGTGAACCTGATCGACAAGCGGGATCAGGCGGCCAGCGAGCTCTCGGGGGGTCAGCAGAAGCTCTTGGAGTTCGCGCGGGCCCTGGTCACCGATCCACACGTCGTCCTTATGGATGAGCCATTCGCGGGGGTGCATCCCACGATCAAAGAGGTCCTCCAAGGGCGGATCCTCGCAGCCAACGAGGAAGGCACGGGTTTCATCATCGTCAGCCACGAAGTCCCGGACCTGATCGCCATGTCGGAGTGGCTCGTCTGCATGGACCAGGGGAGCGCGATCTCGGAGGGACTGCCCACCGACGTTCAGCAGGACGACCAGGTCGTGACGGCCTACCTCGGCCAGCCC
The DNA here is from genome assembly GCF_004322855.1 of Egibacter rhizosphaerae. NCBI lineage: Bacteria > Bacillati > Actinomycetota > Nitriliruptoria > Egibacterales > Egibacteraceae > Egibacter > Egibacter rhizosphaerae. Next base: position 3,428,354 of record NZ_CP036402.1, read on the forward strand.
GTCGGCGCAGGAGACGACCAGTGAGCGATTCGGCCCCGCTGTTGCAGATGCAGGACGTCGTTGCGGGCTACTCCGACTCGGACCTCGTCCTCAACCATGTCACGTTGGAGGCGGCTCCCGGCAAGGTGACCGCGGTTCTTGGTCCCAACGGTTCGGGCAAGTCGACCTCGCTGCGGGTGCTCTACGGCTTCCTGTCCCCACGCGAGGGCCGCATCCTGCTGGACGGCTCCGACATCACGGAGACGAGTCCCCAGGAGCGCTTGGAACTCGGCATCTCCCTACTCCCGCAAGGCCGGTCGACCTTCCCCGAGATGACGGTGGAGGAGAACCTCGAACTCGGTGGGTGGCTCTGGCGCCACGACCGCGCTCGGCTGCGGAGGGCGGTCGAGGACACCTTCGAGCGGTACCCGAAGCTCGCCGACCTGCGCAAGCGGCATGCGGGGAGCTTGAGCGGGGGACAGCAACGGATCCTCGAGATCGCCCGCACGCTCATTCTCGACCCATCGGTACTCCTGATCGACGAACCGTCCGTCGGCCTCGCGCCCGTGCTGGTGAACGAGGTGTATCAGGACCTTGAGGCGCTGAAGGACGACGGCCGAACGATCCTGTTGGTCGATCAGAACGTGCAGGCCGCGGCGCATCTCGCGGACTACATCTACACGCTGGCATACGGCAAGAACGACGTGCACGGGGACACCGAGGCCTTCGAGGGCCAACTCGGGGATGTGATCCGGTCATGGTTGCGCATCTGAGCGGTCCGAGGGCAGTTAACGGCGTGAAGGAGGTCGCACGGTGGCGTTGACAGTCTTCGTGCAAACCACCATCTCCGGCATCCTCCTGGGACTCGTGTACACCGCCGTGGGCGTCGGCCTCAGCCTCACGATGGGTGTCCTGAGGATCGTCAACGTGAGCCATAGCGCCTTTCTCATCTTCGCTGCCTTTCTCACGATCACCTTGGTAAACAACTGGGGGCTCGATCCGTTCCTCGCGGGAGCGCTGATCGTGCCGATCTTCGCGGTTGCTGGTTATCTCGTCGGTTCAACGACCATTCGGCGGATTGCTCGGGAGCCGGCGACAACCGGCCTGTTGGCGTTGTTCGGGGTCATGGTCTTCCTCGAGAGCCTCGCGATCGTGATCTGGACGACGGACACGCGGTCCATGGCGACTGGCTACCTGGACGCCGCCCTCCGGGGCTTCGGGGTCAGCGTGCCGTTGACGCGACTCGCGGGAGCAGCCATCGCGGCCGTGGCGGTCGTGGCGCTCTACTTGTTCCTCCAGAGAACCATGACGGGGCGGAGCATCCGGGCCATGGCGCAGAATCGCGACGCCGCGGCTCTGGTAGGAATACGGGTAGACCGCCTCGACGCGCTCGTGTTCGCGATTGGCACCGCCTTGGCGGCGGTCGGTGGGGTGGCGCTCGCGATCGTTTTCTCCCTGACGCCCCAGATGCACGTCGTGTGGTTGGCCTGGGCGTTCCTCGTGGTCGTCGTCGGAGGCCTGGGGAACGTGCGGAACACCGCGGCCGCAGCGCTCCTCCTCGGGCTCGTGGAATCGTTCGCCGGCGTCCTGCTGCCATTCCACTACACGTACATTCTCGTCTACGGGCTGCTGGCCGCGGCACTCCTGTTCCGAAGCGAAGGTCTCTTCGGCTCGAAAGCGAGGACGATCTGAGTGTCAACCAACCCGGATTCCAGCACCGTGGAGCAGGACGCGGCCCCGGCCGAACCACCGACCGAGGCCCCCGCCGGTAGCCGGAACATGCCGTGGCTACCGAGGCTCGGCTGGGCCGTTGCGATTGCCGTGATCGCGAGCCTCGTGTGGTTGGGGCTATTCGGTGAGGTCGCGACGGTGAGTGTCGTGACCACCGCGCTGATGTATCTGCTCCTGGCGCAGGCGTGGAACCTGCTCGGAGGCTACGGCGGCTACCTGAACCTCGGGATGGCCGCCTTCTTCGGCGTGGGCGCCTACACGACCGGCATCCTGTCCGGGTCCTACGGGTTCTCCATTCTGATCGCATTGCCGGCTGCGATGGTCGTCGGCGCTCTGTTCGCGCTGATCGTGGGTGGTCCCACCCTGCGGCTTCGAGGCCCCTACTTCACGATCATCACGCTCATCCTGAGCTTTCTCGTGATGATCGTCGTGTACAACGCGGATTTCACGCGCGGGGCCATGGGCCTGTTCCTCGACGCACCCGCTGCTGGTCCGTTATCGGTCGAGCAGTTCTTCTTCTTCCTGTTCCTGGCGGGGGCGATGATCGTCGTGCTGCTGGTGTGGTGGCTCGAACGGACCGCCTTCGTGTATGCCCTGCGCGCCATCAAGGAGGACGAGGACGCGGCCGAGGTGCTCGGCGTGGCCACGACCCGGGTGAAGATCCAGGCGCTGGTCGTGGGATCGGTCATCGCCGGGTTCGTGGGTGGGCTGAACTCCTATCGACTCGGCTACATCGAGCCAGGAGGCGTCTTCGACCTCAACATCTCGATCGACGTGGTCCTGATGGCGGTCATTGGTGGAGCGGGGTCCTGGATCGGACCCGTGATCGGCGCCCCCCTGATCGTGATGCTGTCCGAGTTCTTGCGCACCCGCGTCGTCGGCGTGGAAGTGTTCGGGGAACAGATTCCTCGGGAGTCGAGCCGCATGGTGCTGGGGCTCTTGCTCCTTCTGGCTGCGCTGTACGCAAAGCGCGGGATCGTCGGTCTCGTGCAGCGCGAGAAGGGGAGCCGGTTCGGCGTCTAGCGCGTCGGCGCCGGCAACAACTGACGGGTCACGCTGCGGTGCACAGCTGATCGAAGAGGGATTGGGGTCAGATCATGGCCGAGAACGCCTCCGCCACGATGCGCGCGGCGATCTACCACGGACCCCGCGATATCCGCATCGAGGATGTCCCGGCGCCGAGCCCCGGTTCGGGTGAGCTGCTCGTCGAGGTCGGGGTCGCCGGCATCTGCGGCACCGATGCGCACGAGTACGCAGCCGGGCCGGTGATGTTCCCGATCGACCGCGAACACCCCGTCACCGGTCACCGTGGTCCGCTGATCCCTGGCCACGAGTTCGCTGGACGGGTCGTGGGCGTCGGAGACGGGGGCGACCCGGCCTGGATGGGGTGCGACGTCGCGGTCGGAGGCGGCTACGGATGCGAGGCTTGCCGCTATTGCCGCGAGCGACGCCCGAACCTCTGCGCGGACTACGCAGCCGTCGGGTTGCACCGCCACGGTGGATTGGCCCAGTACGCCGCGGTGCCAGGCATCGCGTGCGAAGACGCGAGCACGTTCGACCTGCCCGCCGACTTCGCCGCGCTCGGGCAGCCGGCCGCGATCGCGATGCACGCTCTGCGCCGTGGCCGGGTCGACCCGGGTGAGCACGTCGCGGTCGTGGGTGTCGGTGGCATTGGGGCGTTCCTCGTCCCCGCCCTCGTGCGGGCCGGCGCTCGGGTGAGCGTGTTCGACCGGGACCGCGAACGCCTCGCGATCGCCGATGAACTGGGCGCGCACGAGTTGCTCGAGGTCCGCGCGAACGACGACATCGGGGAGCGGATCCGTGAGCTGCCGGCCACACCCGACGCCGTGTTCGAGATCACCGGCGTCGGCCCCGTACTCGACGCGATCCTGCGCGCAGCCGTCCCCGGCGTTCGGATCGTCGTGGTCGGGCTGCACGACGGACAGGCGGCCGTGGCGTTCCGTCCGATCTCCCTGCGCGAACAGGAGCTGCTCGGGACCAACGCGCTCGTGCGCGAGGTCGACCTGCCAGCTGCGCTCGACCTCCTGGCCCAGCCCGATCTCGCCTGGGACCGCGTCGCCCCGGTCGTGCTCGGACTCGACGAGCTGGTCGAGGACGGCCTCGAGCCCCTGGCCAGTGGGCGGGCGCAGCGGATCAAGACCCTCATCGATCCCTGGGCGCGTGAGCGCCGCGCGTTCGGCGCGACGCCGACGACACGAAAGGCAGCCGCATGACGTACGGGATCCTCCGAGAGCGCGAGCAGCGGTGGCACGACGGACCCTGGCCCGGCTACCGGGTGGCGCCGCTCATCACCGGGGCGATGGGCTCGGTTCACATGGAGGTCGCGCTCGTGGAGCTCGCGCCGGGCGCCGCTGTCGACGCGCACCGGCACCCCTTCGAGGAGTCCTTCTTCGTTCTCGCCGGCGAAGTCGAGGTGGCGCTGGGACTCGACCGGTACCGGCTCGCGGCGCAGGACTTCGGCTTCGCGCCCGTCCCGTGTCCACACGCCTGGTTCAACCCCGGCGACCGCCCGGCGCGCTGGCTGCGCGTGCGCGCACCGCAGCCTCGCGGCGGGCCGGAGGTCACCACGCATCCCGCCGAGGAGCCCGCCCTCCCCGCCGACGGCGCGCGTCCCGACGAGCAGGACCCGCGGTCACGGTGGGTCGGGCACTTCGACGACTCCGATCTCGGCGCACCGGGCCCCGTCTCGATGCCCGGCTACCACGGTCACAACATCACCGACATCGCGATCCGCATGATGGTCGATGACATCCTCGGGGCCGCCCATCACACGCTGTTCGTCGTGCAGTTCGATCCGCGTCCTTCGCGCGAGCTCAGCGCGCGCGAGCACTACCACGCCTTCGAGGAGGGCTACTACCTCGTCTCGGGCGAGGCGTGGGGCCTCGTCGACGGCGAGGAGGTGCGGATCGCGGCGGGCGACGTCATCTGGACCGGCGTCGGGGCGACGCACGGGTTCGTGAGCACCGGCACCGAACCGCTGCGGTGGCTGGAGGTGCAGGCACCGATGCCCCCGCCGCGGGAGGCGTTCTTCTTCCCCGACGATTGGGCCGCGCTCCCGACACGGCAGGCGTGACCTCCCGTCCCCCGTTCAGTGCGTGTTCGCGGTGGCGGGCGGCGCGGCGGTCGAGGCGCGCACCGTGAGCTCCGCGGCGATCGAGTCGGGCGAGTCGGGGGGCGGCTCGTCGTCGGGTCGCTCGATGTGCGCGATTGCGAGGTCCCCCGACCGGCGGCCGAGCTCGTACGACGGGTTGTGCACCGTCGTCAGCGCGGGATCGAGGTGTTCGGCGAAGAACTCGTCGTTGTAGCCGACGATCGAGACGTCGTTCGGGCATCGCCGCCCGCTGGCCCTGACCGCGGCCAGCACGCCGAGCGCCAGCATGTCGTTGTGCGCGAAGATCGCCGTGCAGGACGGATGCTCGCGCAGGAGCCGCTCGGCCAGTCGGCGTCCCTCGTCGATCGTGGGCGCGTACGCCGCCTCGCCGAGGTCCTCGACGCGCGCGCCGAGGGCCGTGGCCGTCTTCTCGAACCCCTGCGACCGGTCGACGAACGGCTGCACGTCGTTCGCCCCGCGGATCTGGGCCAGCACTCGGTGACCCTGCTCGACGAGGTGGCGCGCCGCCAGCGCGCCCCCGCCCTCGTCGTCGTGCAGCACCGCGGGCAACCCGCTGTCGGGCAGGGTGCGGACCGCCAGCACGACGGGCGTGCCGGTGGCGTGGCAGCGCACCAGGGAGGCCGTGTCGCTCCGTCGCGCGGCGGTCACGACGAGCGCGTCGACCCGCCGGCCGAGGAAGTGGTTCACGATGGTGGCCAGCCGCCCGCTGTCGTCCTCGGTGTCCGCCACCACGGGGATGTAGCCGCCACGGTCGAGCGAGTGCGCCACCCCGCGGACGACGGGTGCGTACACGGTGTTGCCGAGATCGGGAACGATGACGCCCACCGACAGGCTACGGCCACGTCGCAACGCGGAGGCGATCAGGTGCGGCGTGTAGCCGAGGTTCTCGGCGGCCGCCCGGATCCTCGCGCGCGTGCCGGCGTTGACCAGCGACTCCTTGTGCGGGTCCAGCGCGCGCGAGACGGTGGACACGTCCACCCCGGCGGCCTTGGCGATGTCGCGCAGGGTGACCGACGTGCCCGGTGCGAGCGCCCCGTCCCCGTCCTCGGCCATGGATCTCACATGATCAGCGCGCCACCCTCGACGTGCAGGTTCGCCGCGTTCATCGAGGGGTTCTCCAGCAGGAACTCCGCCGCGTAGACGACGTCGGCCATGGTCGCGAGCTGGCCGGTGGGGGTGCGCGAGCGGAAGCCCTCCAGCACCGACTCCGGCTTGTCCGCCCAGAACGGGCTGTCCGCGACGATCCCCGGGTGGAGCGCGTTCACCCGGATGGGGGCGAGCTCGGTCGCCATGGCGGTCACCATCCCGGTGACGCCACCATTGACCGTGGACACCGTGATCGACCCGGGGTAGGGACGGTCCTTCGCGAGCCCGCCGAACAGCACGATCGAGCTTTCGGTGGACAAGCGGTCGGCCAGTGCGTGGACGACCTCGGTGTAGCCGACGAGCTTCAGGGCGGCCAGGTGTCGAGCGGCGGCGATGTTGAACTCGCGCACCGTGTTGTTGTCGCGCTCGATCCCGACCAGTGCGAGGCGCGAGACCGGGCCGATCCCGGCGGTGGCGTCCGCGATGCCCTCGGGTTCGGCCAGGTCGAAGCCGAGGCCGCTCGTGCGCCCGCCGACCTCCTTGGCGACCTGCGCCGCCCGTTCGGCGTCACGACCGGTGAGCACGACCTCGTGGCCCGCGTCGGCGTAGTGCTGCGCGAGCTCGCGTCCCAGGCCGGCGGTCCCGCCGACCACGACGATGCAGCCATCGGTTGCCATGGGAATCAGCTCCTCTTCTCGCGGTCGCTTCTCGTGCGCGTCGTCGCCCGTACCGGCCGACTCACCCGAGGTCGCGCAGGTACTGCCAGTCGCGGGCGAAGCGGTAGGAGTCCCGACCGGGAGGCTGGGGCGCCTGCGTCTCCAGCCAGCGGACGGGACCGTCGCCGAGGTTCTTGAACGCGTGGCGGGACCCGACGCCGGCGAAGGCGATGTCCCCGGGGCCGAGCCGGTGGGTCCGCCCGTCGAGCGTCGCCTCGACCTCGCCCTCGAGGATCAGGTACGCCTCCTCGAAGGGGTGGTCGTGGGCTCCGGCGACGCCGTGCGGGACGTACTGGACCATGAACATGGTCGACAGGTCCGCGCCGAGGTCGCTGTCGACCATCATCTTGACGGTGATCCCGCTGTAGACCAGCAGCGCGGTGCGCATGCTCGCCGAGACGGCGAGTTGGTCCTGGCTCTGCTTGTCCACCTCCATGTTGCTCGGCTCGATGTGCCCGAAGGAGCGGGTCCGCGGATCGCGAACGTCGAGCCGGATCGGCTCCCCCGGGTCCCGCAACGGCGGATCCACGAGGAAGAGGTCGTCGAGCTCGGCGCGGGGCTGCGGGGCGAGCATCTCGGCCCAGCGCACGCGCGCGTCACCGGGGTTGTGCCATCGGTGCGAGCCACCGAAGGGGATGAGGCCGTAGTCCCCGGGGGTGAGGAGCACGGCGCCCGCGCTCGTCTCGCACACGACCTCGCCCTCGAGGACGTAGAAGCTCTCCTCGTAGGCGTGGACGTGCCAGGGGACGTACCCGCCGGGGTCGAGCTCGCAGACCCCGAAGCCCATGTGCACCGAGGGCCCGGCCTCGTCCACCGGCTGCCAGCGGCGGAACCCGCTGCTCCGACCGGCGAACTCCTCCGGGGTCTCGTAGACCGCCTCGTCGGCCCGCTGTACGACGTGGAGTGGGGCCATAGGTTCGACTCTCCTCTCGTGACCACCCTGGCCGACCGTGCCGTCAGGCACCGTAGAGGAGCGTCGCGTGGGAATGCAATGGTTTGCGGCTCGAGGCGGTCGGGAGGAGGTTCCCGTCCGCCTGGGAGGTGGATCGCTGACGGAAGGTGGTCGTCGTGGGACGCGGGATCCGGGCCGCCCGGCGTCCTCGACGACCGCGACCGGTGGGTGGCCGTCAGCCGGTCGAGGCTCGCACGATGAGCTCCGGGGTCACGGACCTGCGCGGGGGAGGGGTGTGGGGGCGGTCGATGCACGCGACGGCGGTGGCCCCGGCGTGCCGGCCCACCTCGTAGGTCGGCAGGCGCACCGTGGTGAGGGGCGGATCGGAATGGGCGGCGAACATGGCGTCGTTGTAGCCGACGATCGCGAGGTCGTCGGGACAGTTCCGGCCGAGGCGACGCAGGCTCATCAGGAGCCCGAGCGCGAGCAGGTCGTTCTGGGCGAACACCGCCGTCACGTCCGGGTGAGCGGTCAGGAGCCGATCGGCCACGTGCTCGCCGTCCTCGATCGTGGGTCGCGCGGCCTCCTCGTCGATCGTGCGCAGCTCGAACCCGAGCCGCTCGGCCTCCTCGACGAAGCCCCGCCCGCGTGCTGAGAACGGCTCGACGTCGTGCGGTCCGCGCAGTTGGGCGACGACCCGGTGCCCCCGATCCCAGAGGTGGCGCGCGGCCATCGCCGCGCCGGCCTCATCGTTCGAGTCCACCGACGGTAGTCCGCTGCCGGACAGGGTCCGCACCGCGAGGATGACCGGGGTCCCGCTGGCCCACAGCGACCGCAGGCGTGGTTCGTCGCGCTCGCGGGCCGCGGTGGTGATGAGCGCGTCGATCCGGCGGCTCAGCAGGTGGTTGATCACCTGGGCGAACCGCTCGTCGTCGTCCTCGGTGTCGGCGACGACCGGCATGTAGCCCTCGTCGTCGAGCGTGTGGGCGATGCCGCGGACGACCGGGGCGTAGATGGGGTTCGCGATGTCCGGAACGACCACGCCGACCGTGAAGGTCCGGCCGCGTCGGAGTCCGGAGGCCACGAGGTGCCGCCGGTAGCCGAGCGACTCCGCGGCGGCGGCGACCCGCTCCCGCGTACGGTCGCTCACCAGCGAGGACTTGCTCGGGTCCAGGGCGCGCGAGACGGTCGACACGTGGACCTGGGCCTCGCGCGCGACGTCGTGCAGCGTGACGGGGACGTTGTCACGATGCGTCGCCTCGCTGCCGTCCATGCCAGCGCCTTCCGGGCTTCAAGGGTTCGTGGACCACGATCGTCGGCCGAGTGGATCGACGATCGGGCGCAACCGGTGCCGTATCCGTGCGGGCAGCCGTTCCGCCGGCGCGTTGCGTGACGCGATGCTGCCTGCACGTCGTGGGCGGAGCCGCCCGCAAAGGTTAGCAGCGTTCGTCTCGATCCCAGGGTGGTCGCCCAGCGCGCCGGGCGGGCGCGCCGTCGACCCGGTTGCCCCGACCTCAGGGGAGGGTGAGGACTGGCCGTCCGATGACGGTGCCCGAGCGGAGCTCCTCGAGCGCGCGGCCGACCTCGTCGAGCCCGAGCTCGCGGCCGATCACGGGGGTGACCCGGCGCTCGGCGACGAGGCGTGTGGCGCGCTCCAGCTCGTCACGGGTCGAGCTGCGAGACCCGCGGATCGACACCTCGCCGTAGACGAGCCCCACCGTCGGTGCCGAGACCTCGGGCACGACGTAGCCGACGATCACGACCTGGCCGCCCTTGCGGCAGGCGAGCACGCCCTGCTCGACCGTGCCCTCGGCGCCGACGACGTCGAAGAACGCGTCGACGCCGAGCCCGTCGGTGAGCTCGCGGACCTGCTCGCCGACCGGCCCGTCGCGTGGATCGATCGACCAGCTCGCCCCGAGCTGTTCGGCCAGCTCGCGCCGCTCGGGGGTCCGGGCGATCGCGATCACCCGGGCCCCCGCCACACGGGCGATCTGGACCGCCGCGAGCCCGAGGCCGCCCAGACCGTAGACCGCCACGACGTCGCCCACGCGGACCCCGGCGCGCCCGACGACGGCGTGGTACGGCGACCCCACCGCGTCGGGGATCGTCGCGGCCTCGGCCAGCGTGACCCCGTCGGGCACCGCCAACAGGTTCCGCGCCGGCACCCGAACGAGGTCGGCCCAACCCCCGTCCTGCTCGAAGCCCACCCGCCGCAAGGCCTCGCAGTAGTCGAACTTGCCGATCAGGCAGTACCGGCACGACTCGCACGAGACATCGAGGCTCACGAGCACCCGCTCGCCCTCGGAGAAGCCGGTCACGTCGCGGCCGAGCTCGGCGACCTCGCCCGCGATCTCGTGGCCGGGCACCCGGGGCAGCTCGACGGTGGGCACCAGCCCGTCCACGATCTTGACGTCGGTCTGGCAGACGCCGGCGGCGCTCGTGCGCACCAGCACGTCGGACGGCCCGCACGGCGGCTCGGCGACCTCCTCGACGACCGGCGCCGCACCGAACTCCTTCAGCACCGCCGCTCTCACGACGGCACCTCGGAACGGGGGGCGACGAGCCACTGTCGGTACCAGTCGGCCGCCTGCCGTGCGGCCACCTCGAGGTGCGAGAGGTTCGAGTACATCGTCATGTGCGTGCTGTCGCGCTGGACGAACAGCTTCTTCTTGTCCGTGGCGATGCGCTGGAAGGCGGGGATCTCGCGCTCCCACATCGTCAGATCGTCCCCGTGGGCGACGATCATGAGTGTGGGCGTGTCGAGGATCCGCGGCAGGTACGGGTTCATGTCGTACTGCCAGACGCCCTCCACCGAGGCGATCGTGCTGTAGTGCTCGTGGCGCGGCGCGGACTCCTCCTTGATCCGCATGAAGACCGGACGCGTCTCGGGATGCGGCCAGGTGACGACCTCGGACTTGGGATCACCGGAGTGGGGGAGGGTGCGGTGCTCGCCGGTGAGGTAGCGCCGCCGCCGCTCCTCGTGCACGAGCTCGGTGAGTTCCCGGAACCCGACCGAGCCGTGCGCCCGCATCGAGTTGTACCAGCCCTCGATGACCGGGATCTGCGACACGATGCACTCGACGCGCCAGTCCAGCGCGCCCACCGCGAGCACGTGGCCCCCGCTGTAGGAGATCCCCCAGATGCCGATGCGCTCGGGGTCCAACTCGCCGGCGAACTCGTCGAGGTAGCTGACCGCGTCGATCGCGCTGCGGTAGTCCGCGATCTGCTTCCACGGGTCGATGTGCTGGCGGGGCTCGCCATCGCTGGCCCCCATGTGGCGGTAGTCGAAGATGAGCGCGGCGCAGCCCGCATCGAGGAAGTACTGCGCGTACTCGGGCATGATCAGCTCTTTGACGTAGCACCACCCGCCGCCCATCACCACCACCGGCCACGGGCCCTGCCCGTGATCCGGCGTGTAGAGGTCCGCGCGGATGCGCTCGTCGGGGTGCTCGCTGGGGAACTCGATCTCGCGGTGCATGACGCGCCTTTCGCCGGATGCAACGCCCGGGGAGGCCGGGCGGTCGGAACGCCCGGGCCGGTCGGAACGCCCGGGCCGGTCGGGCCGGTCGGAAACGTCAGGAGCCCAGCTCGCCGCGCAGGAGCCCTGCGACCGCGCTCATGTCTTGCGAGCCGAGGCCGGCAGTGACCGCCCGCTCCGCCATCCCGCGATTGGCGGCCGCCTGCTGCATCGTGAGGTCGACGCGTTCGGCGAGCTGGAGGATGAGGTCGAGGTCCTTGTCGACGAGGTCGAGGCTGAACGCCACGCTCGCCTCCTCCGGGTGCTCGAACGCCTGTCGCTTGTACTCGACGAACGGGGCGGCGACCGCGCTCGACGCGATGACCTCGTAGGCGGCGCCCCGGTCGACCCCCGCCCGCTCGGCGAGCACCAGAGCCTCGGACAGCGCCATGTTGAGGGCGTGGACGATGCCGTTGACCGCGAGCTTCATCGTCGCGCCGGCGCCGCGGTCGCCGACGTGGACGACCTTGCGTGCGAGCGGGGCGATCGCGTCACGGGCCCGGTCGACGGCGTCGGCCTCGCCACCGATCATGAACACGAGCTCGCCGCGCTCCACGACCGGCACGCTGCCCGAGACCGGCGCGTCGAGCAGCCGCACCCCCGCCGCGTCGGCCTCGGGGCCCAGCTCGAGGACCGTCTGCGGGTCGATCGTGCTCGTCTCCAACACCAGGGCGCCCCGCGTGGCGCCGGCGAGCACGCCCTCGGGCCCGCGGAAGGCGGCCCGAACGGCGTTGTCGTCGGAGAGGCTGGTGAGGACCACGGGGGCGCTGGCGGCGGCCTCGGCGGCGGTCCGGGCCACGGCCGCACCGGTTTGTTCCGCGACCGCCTCCGCCGTCGCGCGCGTCCGGTTGAACAGGACGACGTCGGTCCCGCTGCGCGCGAGCGTGCCGGCCATGGCGGCGCCCATCCTGCCGGTGCCGATGAGGGCGATGTCGGCCATCGGTGTCCACCTTCCGTGTCGGGGTCGTATCGGGTTCTCGGCGGCCCGGAGCGGTGCCCGCGTGGCGTCGGTCTGCGTGCACCATAGGTGCCCCGGCCCCTGCAGCAAAGGGTTGCAACCCCGAAGGGGTGCCGGACGCCCTCGAGGGTGCAAACGGTTGTGCTCGTCGGCGACGATCCGCATGATCCCGGTCGCGGGCACCCCCGAGGCCACCGCTTCGGTGTGGATCGCGGGTACGGGCACCGCCCCGGCGAGGGAGGAGGCGTGATGGAAACGGCGATGCCACCGCTGGCCGAGCGCGTCGGCGGCCGGGCGACCCGCTCGGCGGAGTTGGTTCTGACCGGCGGCGAGGTGTTCGTCGGCCTGGGGCTGGGCCGCGAGCGTGCCGTGGCCATCGCCGACGGCCGGGTGCTGGCCGTCGGCAGCGACGAGCAGTGCCGGTCGACGGCCGGTCCCGGCACCGTCGTGGTGGACCTGCAGGGCCGCACGGTGGTGCCCGGGCTGATCGACTCGCACGTTCACGTCGTGCGGGCGGGCCTCACCTGGTCGTGGGAGCTGCGCTGGGACGAGGTCCCGTCGTTGCGGGAGGGCCTCGACGTAATCGCACGCGCGGCCCGGCAGCGCCCGCGAGGGGAGTGGCTGGCGGTCGTGGGCGGGTGGCACCCGGGCCAGTTCGTCGAGCACCGCGAGCCGACGCTCGCGGAACTCGAGGAGGTCGCGCCGGACCACCCCGTCTACGTCCAGCTGCTCTACGAGCGCGCCCTGCTCAACCGGGCGGCCATGCGGGCCTGCGGGCTCGACGCCGGGACGCCCGATCCCGCCGGTGGGCGGTTCCTGCGCGACGAGCAGGGCGCACCGACCGGCGTGGTGACCGGCGTCCCGGCGTTCAACGCGGTCCTGTCCGCCGTCCCGGCGCCCGACCGGGCAGCCGCCGTCGCCTCGACCCGGCAGCTGGCCGAGCACCTCCTCGCGTTCGGGCTCACCGGCGTCGTCGATCCCGGCGGGTTCGGCATGGACGCGGACACGTACGCGCCGCTGTTCGAGCTCTGGCGCGGCCACGCCCTGCCGCTGCGCACCCGCTTGTACGTGTGTCCGACCGCGCCCGGGCAGGAGGAGGCCGATGTCGATGGCTGGTTGCGGCACCAGGCCAGCGGGTTCGGGGACCCGTGGCTGCGCCTCACCGGCATCGGCGAGATCGCGGCCTTCGGCTGCCACGACATGGAGGGGCTCGCCCCGCACGAGGTGACGCCCGAGAGCGCCGCGGTGCTCGAGCGCGTGGGCGAGCGGATCGCCGCGCGCGGCTGGCCGCTGCACCTGCACGCGATCCGCGACGAGACGATCGATGCCGTGCTCGACGTGTGGGAGCGCATCGACGCGCACACCCCGCTGGCCGGGCTGCGCTGGTCGCTGGCCCACGCCGACGCGATCTCGTCGCGCAACCTCGGGCGGCTCGAGGCGCTCGGCGCGGGGATCGGCGTGCAGGATCGGCTGGTCTACCGGGGCGGCGACTCGGCGGCCGCCTGGGGTGCGGAGGTGGCCGCCACCGCACCGCCGTTGCGTCGGATGAGGGACGCGGGGATCCCCGTCGGCGCGGGCACCGATGCGACCCGGGTCGCGTCGCCGAATCCCTGGGTCTCGCTGTGGTGGCTGGTGACCGGGGGCACGCTCGACGGCAGCCCCCCGCGGGATCCCGGCGAACGCTTGACGCGGGAGGAGGCGCTGCACTGCTACACGGCGGGCAGCGCGTGGTTCTCGTTCGAGGAGCACGAACGCGGCACGCTGCGACCCGGTGCTCGGGCGGACCTGGCGGTCCTCGACGACGACTACTTCACCGTGCCCGAGGCCCGCATCCGCGAGCTGCGCGCCGAGCTCACCGTCGTCGACGGCCGCGCGCTGCACGCGGAGGGCGCGTTCGCGCACCTCGCGGACCCCTCGGCGTGACCGCTGCCGAGCTGCTCCTCGTCCTCGCCGCCATCGCCGTCGGCTCCGCCATCAAGGGCGCCACCGGCGTCGGGCTCCCGCTGCTGGCCACCCCGGCCCTCGCGCTGTTCGTCGGGGTCGAGGAGGCCGTGGTCGTCATCGCGCTCCCCAACCTCGCGACGAACACGTGGCTGCTGGTGCACCACTGGCGAGGCCGCGCCGAGGTGTCCGCCCTGGGCCTCCTGATCCTCGCCGGGCTGGCGGGTGTGGCGGTCGGCACCGTCGCGCTGACGACGGTGCCCGAGCGTGGCCTGTCGCTGGTCCTGGCCGCGCTCGTCATCGCGTACCTCGCGCTGCGCTGGCGGCGTCCCGACCTGCGTCTGTCGGCGGAGGCCAACCGCGTCCTGTCCCCGTTCGTCGGGGCTGGCTCGGGTCTGTTGCAGGGCGCGACCGGGATCTCGGCACCGGTGGTGGCCACGTACGCTCACTGGCTGGGGCTGTCGCGCGACGGCTACGTGTTCACCGTCGCGGTCCTGTTCCAGCTGTTCGGCGTGGCGCACGTGCTCGCGATTGCGGCCGGCGGCCTCTACACGTCCGAGCGGCTGCTCGCCGCCGGTCTCGCGCTCGTGCCGACCCTGCTCGCGCTGCCGGTCGGGATGTGGCTCGGCGCCCGGCTCGGACACCGAGGGTTCGACCGGGCGGTGCTCGGCGTGCTCGTGCTCCTCGCGGCGAGCCTCGTGGTGCGGGCCGGATGGCCGGCGTGAGCGGGCGGTTTGTCGGACGGGGATTGACCTGCTAGCAATCGTTTGCGACGCTGCGGGTGGCAGCGGGCGGGCCGGCCGGAGCGCTCCCGGCAGGAGCGCCCCGGGGGGGCGACGGCAGGCAGGGTGCAGAGGCAGGAGACGGAGGAGCCGCGAACGTCATGGGACCCCATCTCGAGGCCGTCCACCACGACGGCTACGACCCCGCGATCAACTCGCTATTCCTTCCCGCGATCAAGGTGCACGGCGGGAGCCTCGTGTTCCTCTCGGGCTTCACGGCGGCGCCCACGTACCACGACCACCCCCACCGCCCCGAGGACTTCGACACCATTCCGCTCGACGCGGACGCGCAGGCCGAGCTCACCTTCCGCCACCTCGACGAGGCGCTGCGGGCTGCGGGGTGCGGGCCCTCCAATGTGGTGTGCCTGACGCGGTTCCTCGTCGACGTCGACGGCGACCAGGACGACATCAACCGGCGGCAGGGCGAGTACCTGGGCGACCACCTGCCGACCAGCACCACGGTCGAGGTCTCGCGCCTCGCGACCGACCCGCGGCTGCGCCTCGAGGTCCAGGCCATCGCCGTGGCACCGGACTGAGCGAGCGCACGGGGCCGCAAGGACCGACGGCGAGCGAGAGGCAGGAAACGGTATGGGCGAGACCGATCGGGCGGCGCCGACGGTGGGCTGGATGGGCACCGGGCGGATGGGCGCGCTGCTGGTGGAGCGGCTGCTCGCGGCGGGCTTCGACGTCGCGGTCTGGAACCGCACCAGGGAGAAGGCCGAGCCGCTCGCCGCGCAGGGGGCGAAAGTCGTCGACCGTCCCGTGGAGCTCGCCGGCCGCGACGTGGTCTGCTCCATGTTGGCCGACTCCGCCGCGTTCGAGAGCGCGATGACCGGCGACGGGGGCTTGCTGACCGATCCCGACCGCGCGCCCGAGGTGGTCTGCGACTCGTCCACGATCGCGATCGCCGCGGCGGAACGGGTCAAGGCCGCGGTCGCCGATCGGCCGGTCGAGGTGCTGGCCGCGCCGGTGAGCGGCAGCCCCAAGGTCGTTGCCGCGGGCCGCCTCGGGGTCGTGGTGTCGGGGGACCCGTCGGCGTTCGAGCGCGCCGAACCGGTGCTCGCCGAGTACGGCCAGAGCGTGACCTACGTCGGCGACGCGGAACAGGCCCGGCTCGCCAAGATCTGCCACAACCTGCTGCTCGGGGTGATCTCGCAATCGATGGCGGAGATCACGGTGCTCGCCGAGCGCGGTGGGATGTCGCGCCACGAGTTCCTCGCGTTCATCAACTCGAGCGCGCTGGGGTCGATGTTCACCCGCTACAAGACTCCCCAGCTCGTCAACCTCGACTGGGCGCCCACCTTCACCTCGCATCTGCTGCGCAAGGATCTGGAGCTCGGGCTCGACGCCGCCCGCGAGGCCGACGTCCCGATGCCGCTCGTGTCCGAGACCCACCAGTTGCTCCTGCGCCTGATCGGGGAGGGCCACGGCGACAGCGACTTCGCGGCGCTGCTGGAGCTGGCCGCGCGGGGGGCGGGCATGGAGCTCGAACCCGAGAACGTCGAGGTGTCCGACGGCCTACGAGACAACGATGCGGAGGGAGAGCAATGAGCGAGGACTTCCCGGTGTCCACGGTCCCGTCACCCGGGACCATGGGGGTGGACTACGAGGAGCGCATCGACTACGGGCGCCTGCGCGAGTATCGGCTGCGGCGTGCCCGCGAGGCACTGTCGACATCGGAGCTCGGGGCGGTGCTCGTCTTCGACCCCAACAACGTGCGGTACCTCACGAGCACGATCATCGGTGAGTGGGCCCGCGACAAGATGACCCGGTTCGCCCTGTTGCCCGGCAACGCCGAGCCGGTGCTGTGGGACTTCGGGTCCGCGGCGAAGGTCCACCGGCTCTACGCGCCGTGGATGAGCCCGGAGAACTCTCGCGCGGGCATGGTCGGCATGCGCGGCGCCGTGCCGCCCGAGGCGGGGTTGTTCACGCGCGCGGCCCGGGAGATCAAGGAGTGCCTCGTCGAGGCCGGGGTGGCCGACATGCCGGTGGGCATGGACCTCGTCGAGCTGCCGATGCTGCACGCGCTGCAGGCCGAGGGCATCGACGTGCGCGACGGCCAGCAGGTCATGCTCGACGCCCGGGAGATCAAGTCGCACGACGAGATCCTGCTGCTGTCGACCGCCGCGGCGATGGTCGACGGCACCTACCAGATGATCACCGAGCACCTGAAGCCCGGAATCCGCGAGAACGAGATCGTCGGGCACGCGAACAAGATGCTGTACGACCTCGGCTCCGATGACGTCGAGTGCATCAACGCCGTGTCCGGTGAGCGCTGCAGCCCGCACCCGCACCACTTCGCGGACCGGCTGATCCGCCCGGGCGACCAGGCCTTCTTCGACATCATCCACTCGTTCAACGGGTATCGGACGTGCTACTACCGCACGTTCAACGTCGGGCGGGCGACGCAGAAGCAGCGCGACGCGTACAAGAAGGCGCGGGAGTGGATCGACGCCGCCATCGAGACCGTGAAACCGGGGGTGGGCACGGACGAGATCGCGCGCCTGTGGCCGCGGGCCGACGAGTTCGGGTTCTCCAGCGAGATGGAGGCCTTCGGGTTGCAGTTCGGCCACGGTCTCGGCATGGCGCTGCACGAGCGCCCGATCATCAGCCGTCTGAACTCGCTGGACCACCCCGCGGAGATCCAGGAGGGGATGGTGTTCGCGCTCGAGACGTACTGCCCCGCCGGGGACGGTGGCTCGGCGGCGCGCATCGAGGAGGAGGTCGTCGTGACCAGGGACGGCGCGGACGTGATCACCCTGTTCCCCGCCGAGGAGCTGTTCGTCGCCAACGAGTACTGATCCGAGTGCTAGACCGAACGTGCTGATCGAACGTGAGCGGCGCACGCCCGGCCCGGACGCGGGGCGGGCGGCGCGCTCCGGACACAGGAGAGCAAGAGCATGGCGACCACCGCGGATCCGCACGCGATCGACGAGGCCACGCGCGTGGCGATGTTCCGCGACATCGCGCGTGCCCGGCTGTTCGAGCAGCGCGCGTACGACCTGTTCATGAAGGGCCTGGTCAAGGGCACCTCGCACCTGGCGACCGGCCAGGAGGCGGTCGCGGCGGGGTACGCGGCCGCGATGCGCTCCGACGACTACGTGCTCTGCACCTACCGCGGCCACGTGCACACCCTCCTGCGGGGCGCGCCGATGGACGCGCTCATGGCCGAGCTGCTCGGCCGCGCGTCGGGCATCTGCGGCGGCAAGGGCGGGTCGATGCACCTCACGAGCGTGCGGCACGGCGCGCTCGGGTCGTACGCGATCGTCGGCGCGCACCTGCCGATCGCGGTGGGCGCGGCGTGGTCGGCGCAGGCGCGGGGCACCGGGCAGGTCGCGGTCTGCTTCTTCGGTGACGGGGCCACGAACATCGGGGCGTTCCACGAGGCGCTGAACATGGCGGCGGTCTGGGAGCTGCCCGTGGTGTTCGTCTGCGAGAACAACCTCTACATGGAGTACACCCCGATCGGGGAGGTGACCGCCACGGAGCATCCCGCCGCGGACCGAGCCGCCAGCTACGGGCTCGAGGGCCTCGTCGTCGACGGCAACGACCCCGACGCCGTGTACGAGGTCGCGACCGACACGGTCGGCCGGGCGCGCGACGGGGGCGGCCCGTCGCTCGTGGAGGCGAAGACCTACCGGCACGGGGGTCACTCGCGGGCGGACCCCGGCACGTACCGGCCGAGCGAGGAGGTCGAGGAGTGGATCTCCCGCGACCCCTACGTGCGGTATCCCGAGCGGTTGCGCGACGACGGCGTGGACCCGGCCACGCTGGAGGCGATCGTCGCCGAGGCCGAGGCCGAGGTCGATCACGCCACCAACGCCGCCACCGACTCGCCGGTGCCCGACCCGAGCGTGATCCTGACCAACGTCTGGGCTGACGGAGGCTCCTCATGGCGGAAGTGACCTACCGCGAGGCGGTCACGATGGGGATGGCGCAGGAGATGCGCCGCGACGACCGCGTCTACTTCATCGGTGAGGACGTCGCCGCCGCGGGCGGCGTGTTCAAGACCACGCCGGGGCTGCAGGACGAGTTCGGGGACCGCAGGGTCCGCGACACGCCGATCAGCGAGGAGGCCATCACCGGCGCGGTGATGGGCGCGGCGATGACGGGACTGCGGCCCGTCGCCGAGATCATGTTCAGCGACTTCTACGCCACCTGCTGGGACATCGTCGCGAACCAGATGGCCAAGACCCGCTACATGACCGACGGTCAGACGAGCCTGCCATTGGTCCTGCGCGGGGCCAACGGTGGGGGCCTGCGCTTCGGCGCGCAGCACTCGCAGGCGGTCGAGAACTGGGCGATGGCGATCCCCGGGCTCAAGGTCGTCGCCCCCTCGACGCCGCGGGACGTCATCGGCCTGCTCGCGGCGTCGATCCGTGATCCCGACCCGGTCATCTTCCTCGAGCAGAAGTCGCTCTACCCGTCCAAGGGCGAGGTGCCCGACGGCGAGCACCTCGACGAGCTCGGCAAGGCGACCGTGGTGCGCGAGGGCTCGGACGTGACGATCGTCGCGCTCGCGGCGATGGTGCCCCGGGCGTTGACGGCCGCCGAGCAGCTCGCCGAGGAGGGCGTGTCGGCCGAGGTGGTCGACGTGCGCTCGCTCGTCCCGCTCGACGCCTCGACGATCCTGGCTTCGGTGGGTAAGACCGCGCGCCTCGTGACCGTCGAGGAGAACCCGCGCCTGTGCGGATGGGGCGCCGAGATCGTCTCGCTCGTGGCCGAGGAGGGGTTCTGGCACCTCGATGGTCCGATCGTGCGGGTCACGAGCCCGCACGTCCCCCTGCCGAGCGCGGACGAACTCGAGGACGTGACGTTGCCGACGGCGGAACGCGTCGTGGACGCGGTCAGGAGGGCGCTGGCGTGAGCCTGCCCGAGTACCCCGATGTCCCGGCCGACCAGTGGATCGGTGGCCGCTGGCAGCCCGCCGACGGCGGGAACCGCTTCCCCGTGTTCGACCCGGCCACCGGCGACGTGCTCGTCGAGGTGGCCGACGGCGGCGAGCCCGAGGTCCAGGCTGCGGTGAGCGCGGCCCACGAGGCGCAGCCAGCGTGGGCCGCGACCGCCCCCCGTACCCGCGGGGAGGTCCTGCGCCGGGCCTACGAGCTGCTGGCCGACGAGCAGGAGCGGGTCGCGCGGCTGATCGTCATGGAGAACGGCAAGGGCCTGGCCGACGCCCGCGGGGAGGCGCGCTACGCCGCGGAGTTCTTCCGCTGGTACGCGGAGGAGGCGGTGCGGCTCGACGGCGACCTGCTGCGATCCCCCAGCGGCGGGAACTGGATCATGTCGCTGCGCCAGCCCGTCGGTGTCGCGCTGCTGGTGACCCCGTGGAACTTCCCGGCGGCGATGGGTACTCGCAAGATCGGCCCGGCACTGGCCGCGGGCTGCTCGGTGGTGCTCAAGCCGGCCTCGGCCGCGCCGCTGACGTCGCTCGCGATCGCCGACGCCCTGCACCGGGCGGGCGCGCCCGCCGGCACCGTGAACGTGGTCGTGGGCAGCCGGTCGTCGTCGCTGGTCGGGCCCGCGCTCGCCGATCCGCGGGTGCGCAAGCTGTCGTTCACCGGCTCCACCGAGGTGGGCCGGACGCTGCTCCAGCAGGCGGCCGAGCGGATCGTGAACTGCTCGTTGGAACTCGGGGGCAACGCCCCGTTCATCGTGACCGAGGACGCGGACCTCGACGCGGCGATCGAGGGCGCGATGATCGCGAAGATGCGCAACGGCGGCGCGTCGTGCATCGCGGCGAACCGCTTCCTCGTTCAGGAGCGGGTGGCGGCGGAGTTCCGCGACCGCCTCACGTCAGCGATGGGCGGCCTCGCCATGGGCCCGGGACTCGACGAGTCGCACGATGTCGGTGCGATGGTCTCCGACGCCGAGCGCGACAAGGTGGCCGACCTCGTGGCCCGGGGCGTCGAACAGGGTGCCGTCGTGCAGGTCGGAGGCGCGCCGCCCCAGCGGCCCGGCGCGTTCTTCCCGCCGACGGTGTTGAGCGACGTGGCACCCGACAACGTGTTGCTCCACGAGGAGGTCTTCGGGCCGGTGGCGCCGATCCGGACGTTCACGAGCGACGACGAGGCGATCAAGGCGGCCAACGACACCGAGCACGGCCTCGCGAGCTACGTGTTCACCGGTGACCTCGGCCGCGGGCTCGCGCTGTCCGAGGCCCTCGAGTCCGGGATGGTCGGGTTGAATCGGGGCTTCATCTCGGACCCGGCCGCGCCGTTCGGCGGCGTCAAGCAGAGCGGCATCGGCCGCGAGGGCGGGCACGACGGGCTGCTCGAGTTCTGCGAGACGAAGTACGTGGCCGTCGGCTGGTGAATCGAATCTGCGGCCGCAAACCATTGCACGTCCGTGCGCTTGTCCTCTACGGTCCGTCTTAGATCGCCTCGGGCCGAGGGTCCCGGGGTGTTGCGAGGAAAGGTGGGAACATGGCGCGTCGACGCGTGTTGCGCAATGGCTTCGTACTCACGATGGACGATCAGATCGGGGACCTGCCGCGCGCGGACGTCCTGATCGAGGACGACGCGATCAGGGAGGTGGGCCCTGACCTCGCGGTGACTGACGCCGAGGAGATCGACGCCACCGGCCGGATCGTGATTCCGGGCTTCGTGGACACCCACCGGCACACGTGGGAGACGGCGCTGCGCGGCTGCGCTCCCAATTCGACCCTCGACGACTACTTCGTCGAGGTGCTCGACAACTTCGCTCCCGTCTACTCGCCACAGGACGTGCGGGTGAGCAACCACGCCGGGGCCCTCGAATGCCTCAACGCGGGGATCACCACGCTGGTCGACTGGTCGCACATCAACAACACCCCCGAGCATCCCGACGCCGCGATCGACGGGCTGCGCAAGTCGGGGATCCGCGCGCAGTACGCCTACGGCAGCGCGAACACCTCGCTGAACGACTACTGGAACCAGTCGACGATCGCGATGCCGGCCGACGACGTGCGGCGCGTGCGCGACACCTACTTCGCATCCGATGACGGGTTGCTCACCATGGCGCTGGCCACCCGTGGACCCGGGTTCTGCGTCGACGACGTGGTCGTCGCCGAGTGGGGTCTCGCGCGCGAGCTCGACCTGCCGATCACCGTGCACGTCGCGATGGGGCGCCTGGCGGGCCGCTTCGCGATGGTGCACAACCTCAACCGCCTCGGCCTCCTCGGCCCCGACACGACGTACGTGCACGCCTGCTACCTCGACGACGAGGAGTGGCAACTCGTCGCCGACACCGGCGGCAACGTGTCGATCGCCGCGCAGATCGAGGCGCAGATGGGCCACGGGTGGCCGCCGACCGGCCCGTGCAGTCGACACGGCGTGCCCGCGAGCCTGTCGATCGACGTGGTGACCACCAACCCCGGCGACATGTTCACGCAGATGCGGGCGGCGTTCGGCACCGAGCGCGTGCAGGTGAACGCCGACTGCTGGCAGCAGGACGTCCCGTTGCCCGAGACGGCCCCGACCGCTCGGGACATGCTCCGCCTCGCGACGATCGACGGCGCCCGCGTCGCCGGGCTGAGCGACCGGACCGGCTCGATCACGCCGGGCAAGCAGGCCGACCTCGTGCTCATCGACGGGACCGGCCCGGCCACGGCCCCGATGATCGACCCGGTCGCGACCGTGGTGCTCTCCGCGGACGTCGGGACGGTCGAGTCGGTGCTGGTCGCCGGGGAGTTTCGCAAGCGGGACTTCCGGCTGGTCGACGACTTCACCCCGGTGCGCCACGAGCTCGAGGCGGCCCGGGACCGGCTGGCGAATCAGGTGCCGGAGAAGCCTTCCTGGCCGGTGCTCGCCGGGGTCTGAGCCGCGTCCACCCGTCGGCTCACCGCCGCCCGGGCGGGGTTTACCTCACTGGTGCACCCGTTCCCGCCCGGGCGGGTTCGCCTCGCCGCCGCCTGGGCGGGCTTTCGTTCACTGGTGCATCCGTTCCCGCCCGGGCGGGAGTTCAGAGGGCGAGGTAAGCCTCGCGGACCCGGGGGCTGGCGAGCAGCTGCTCGCGCGTGCCCTCCTCGACGATCGAGCCCTCCTCGAGCACGTAGCCGCGCTGGCTCACCTCGAGCGCCTGCGCCACGTTCTGCTCGACGAGCAGGACGCCGAGGCCCAGCTCGGCCACCTGCTGGATCAGGGCGAACATCTGCCCGACGAGCAACGGCGAGAGCCCGAGCGACGGTTCGTCCATCAACAGGAACCGGGGGCGGGCCATCAGCGCTCGGCCGATCGCGAGCATCTGCTGCTCGCCACCGCTCAAGGTGCCGGACTGCTGCTGCGTGCGGTCCCGCAGCACCGGGAAGAGCTCGTAGACGCGAGCGAGGGTCTCATCGAGGTGTGCGCGAGCCTCTCGCGTGTAGGCGCCGACCTCGAGGTTGTCGAGCACCGTGAGCCGCGTGAACAATCGCCGCCCCTCGGGGACCACGGCGAGCCCCGCGGCGGCCACGTGGTGCAGCCTCAGCCGTGTGAGCTCGGCGTCGCCGAGGCGCACGGTGCCCGCGGTGGGCGGCAGGGTGCCCGAGGCGCTCTTCACGAGCGTGGTCTTGCCGGCGCCGTTGGGTCCGAGCAGTGCCACGATCTCGCCCTCCCCGACCGACAGGGAGATGTCGGAGAGGACGCGGGCGTCCCCGTAGGCTGCGTGCAGGCCGCTGATCTCAAGCATGTGACTTCCCCAGGTACGCGGCGATCACGTCCTCGTCCTCCAGGCATTCACGGGGCGCCCCCCGGGCGATGACCTTGCCGAAGTTGAGCACGGTGAGGTGATCGCAGAGGTCGAGGATCACCCGCATGATGTGCTCGACCACGATGATGCTGATACCGACCTCCTTGATGCGCTTCACCAGCGCGATCCCCTCGGCCAGCTCCTGCTGGTTCAGGCCGGTGAGGACCTCATCGAGGAACAGCACCCGCGGACGGGTCGCCAGGGCGCGGGTCAGCTCCAGCAGCTTGCGCTGGTGCAAGGTGAGCGCGTCCGGTGCCTCGTGCGCCAGGTCCTGCATCCCGGCGAAGGCGACCCACCGGGCGGCCTCCTCGCGGACGTCCGTGGGGCGCTGCTTGGCGTTGCCGAAGTAGGAGGCGGCCTGCACGTTCTCGATCACCGAGAGGGTCGCGAACGGGCGGGGTATCTGGTACGTGCGGGCCACGCCCAGCTCGCTGACGCGATGCGCGGGCAGCCGTTCGACCCTCGTCCCGTCCACCGTGACGCTGCCCGAGTCGAGCGACAGGAAGCCCGTGAGGACGTTGATCAGGGTCGACTTCCCGGACCCGTTCGGCCCCACGAGGCCGCGGATCTCGCCCTCGTAGAGATCGAGGTCAACCCCGTCCACCGCGGTCAGGCCCCCGAACGTCTTGGTGACGTCCCGGCAGCTAAGTATGGGTGACGCGGTCATCGTCCTCCCCTTCCACCGCCTCTTCCTCCGGTCCGCTGTCGTCCGAGCGCTCGGACGGCGTGCGGACGCCGGGGATCAGCTCGTAGACGCGCTCGGGCAGGAACAGCGTTGCCAGCGCGACCATCATGGCGACGGCGGCGTCGGTGATGATCGAGCTGTCGAGCACGACGATCTGCACCGCCAGGACGACCGCACCGGCCCCGAGCGCGAGCCACGGGCGCTCCCGCAACCGCACGATGATCCCGCCCTTGAGGAAGACCGTCGCGAGGATCAGCACGACCGCGAGCAGCATCTGCGCGACCTCGGCGAGCCCCGCTCCCACGAGCCGGTCGTTGACCGTGTAGATGAGCACGGCACCGACCACGGGTCCCAGCCAGTGCCGACGGCCGCCGACGACGCTCATGACGATCACGAACAGGGGGATGCGGATCCCGAACGCGCTCGCCGGGCTCACGAAGTTGATCTGCACCGCGTGCAGCGCGCCGGAGATCCCCGCGATCGCCCCGTTCAGGGAGAAGATCAGGAGCTTGTAGCGGAGTGCCGGCACGCCGAGCCCGCTGGCGACCCGCTCGTCGTCCCGGATCGCGAACAACCCGAAACCGAACCTGGAGTGCTGGATCGAGAAGGCCAGGAACACCGCCCCCAGCATCAGCACGAGGGCCACGTAGTAGAGCATCTGGTTGGTGTCGCCGAGGAACTCGGGGTAGTCCACGCTGCCGAGCGTGATGCCGCGGCCCCCGTCGATGGCCCCCCAGTTGTTGGCGAGCGCCCCCAGCCCCAGGGCGATGGCGAGCGAGAAGAGGGCGAAGATCTCACCGGTGAGCCGGCGCAGCCGGAACACGAGCACGCCGCTGGCCAGCGCGATGAGCGCGCCGACGATGGCGCCGACCGGCAGCGACGGCAGGAGGGTGAAGTCGTGCCGGGTCACGAGGATCGCGGTGCAATAGACCCCGGCACCGTAGAACGCCCCCTGCCCGAAGCTAAAGTAGCCGGAGTACCCGCTGAAGATGTTCCAGCTCGTCGCCTGGGTGATCCAGAAGAACACCGAGTAGAGGAAGATGATGTGGTACAGCGGTGTGCCGAGGCTGTCCTGGATCGTGGGGACGGCGAACAGGACCGCGGCCACCGCCACCCACGCGAGGATCGTCCGTGGCCGGAACGGCGAGGTACCCGTCATTCGTGCGCCCTTTCGACCACGGGCTTGAACAGGCCCTCGGGCTTGAAGATCAGCGCGATGATGAGGACCACCAGGGCGGTGAGCCGCGCCATGGCCGGGTCGGCGAACTGGCGGGTCAGCGACTCCACGAGCCCGATGATCAGCGCGGCGCCGGCGATGCCCACCGGATTGGCGAGACCGCCGAGCAGGACGACCGCGAAGATGACCGCCACCCACAGCTCGGCCGCGGACGGCGTCAGTACGAACAGCAGGGCGATGAGCGTGCCCGTCGCCCCGACCGTGCCACCGGCGATCGCTGCCACCAGCATCGACAGGCTCCGGTAGTTGACCCCGAACAGGCCCGCCATCTCCGGATCCTGGACGAACGCGCGGATCCCCTTGCCCGCGTAGGTCCGGTTGAGCAGCCAATAGACCCCGCCACACGCGACCGTGGCGGCGAGGACGGCGAACAGGCCGATCGCCGGCATCACGAGCGGTCCCGCCCGGAACGCCATGGTGAAGTACGGGTTCGCCTCGAGCGGGATCCGGACGAGGTCCGCGGTCCAGATCATCGTCATGGCGGCTTCGATGATCAGGAAGAAGCCGAACGTGACGATCAGGGTCCCGAACACGTCGATCTTGGTGACCGTGACGAACACCTGCAGGGCCATGCCGAGCAGCACGCCCAGCGGGATGGTCACCACCAACGACACGAGGGGGTCCCAGCCGATGGTGCGGGTCAGCTCGAACGTCACGTAGGCGGCCAGGAACGCGTTCGCGAAGTGCCCGAAGTTTATCGTGTGCAAGAGGCCCCATCCCAGGCTGAGGCCGAGGCCGAATATGGCGTAGAGCCCGGCCAGGAGAATGCCGGTGACGAGCGTCTGGGTGAGGATCGTCAGCACGTTGGCCGCTCCTCTCCTTCTCGAGGTCCCCCGGCCGGCACGACGACCGGGGGACCCTTCGTGGATCGCAGCGTCCCGGCGCTGCGCCGAGACATCAGCGGAGCGGCCCCTCGAGGTCGGCGCCCTCCTCGGCCATGTCGTCGGGCCAGACGACGTTCCAGGTGCCGTCCTGGATCTGCTTGATCGTCTGGATGTCGTCGCCGTAGTTCTGGCGGTCCTCGTCGAAGGTGAGGGTGCCCTGGACGGTCTCGACCTCGTTGTTGCGGATCCACTCGCCGATCTCGTCGTGGTCGAGGCACTCGCAGCCCTCGACACCCGCGGTGAGGATCTGCCATGCCGCCCATGACGCACCGGCCTGGGTCTCGGGCGCCGTGTACCCGAGCCCCTCCTCCTCGGCCGCCTCGGTGAAGCGCTCGACGAGCACGTCGCCGCCCTCGTTATCGAGGTAGGCCTCGGCGTCCTCGAAGATCGTCACGCTCGTGGCGCCGTCACCGAGTTCCCCGGCGTCGACCATCGGGCCCGGGGACGGCCACTGGTAGAAGTGGTTGCGCGGCTGGTAGTCGATCTGCTCCATGGCCGCCAGCAGATTGGGGCCGTCCTCGCCGAGCGCGCCCACGTAGAGGAGGTCGGGGTCCGCCTCCTCGATGCGCGAGGCGATCGGCATGAAGTCCGTGGTGCCGATGTCGAAGCTGACGTCGAGCACGACCTCGAGCCCCATCTCCTCGGCGACCTGGGCGGCCCCGCCGCCGGGCTCGATCACGGAGCCCTCGGGAATCTCGTCCTCGTCGACGCCGTAGGCGAGGAAGTCGGTACCCGGGAAGCGGTTCACGACGAAGCCGACGGTCTCGGGGGGATCATCGGTCGTCTCGTACGCCTCGAACACCTTCTCGGGGGTCGTGTAGTGGGTGTCGAGCCCGACGAACCAGGTGGGGAAGTGCTTGTCGTAGGTGTAGGCGTACGTGAGGCTCGCGGTGTGGTGCGGGAACACGTACCCGTGCCGCTCGGCGACCGCCATCGCGGCGGTGATGTTCGCGGTGCCGTAGGGCCCCATGACGAGATCGACGGTGTCCTCGGTGATGAGGCGCTCGTAGGCCGAGGCCGACTGCTCGGGCTCCGACTCGTCGTCGATGACGGACCACTCGACCGGCCGCCCCAGCAGGCCCCCCTGCTCCTCGTTGAGCCACTCGACGTACTCATCGGCCACGAGTTCGTGGATCACCGCCGTCGGCGCCAAGCCGCCCGTGAGCGCGAGCGACCCCCCGATCTCGATCGGATCGCCCTCGGGCTCGTCCGCATCACCCTCGGCCTCGTCCGCATCGGCCTCGGCGGCGTCCTCGCCGTCGTCCTCGCCGTTGTCCTCCCCGCACGCCGCCGCCACGAGGGCGAGCAGTGCCACGAGCACGAGGCAGCGTCTGAACCAGCCTGTGGTTGCCGTCATGTCCAACCCTCCCAGAGAGCGCCGCTTCTCGATCAACGCGCTTCGTCGCGGTGTCGCCTGTCTGCACCGGGACCGAGGTACTGACCGACCCACCGTTGTCGTTGATCCGCCTCGATCCTGAGGGCGCTGATCGCAGCAAACGATTGCGACGCTGTCAATGGGTTGTTGCAATCGTTTTTCCGGCAGTGTTGCGCCAAGGAGGTTGGGCCGAGGGCCGGGGAGTGAGGGGCGTGGGCCGTCGGGCGATCGTGGGGCTCGTGCGCGGGCTCGTGGGCGTCGCGGACCGGGCGTGGGCCGTCGGCCGATCCGGGCTCGCCGGGTGGTGGGGGTGGCGGGGGCTACGCTGGAGACGGCACAGTCCGAGGTCCGAGCGCGACACGGTGCGCAGCGGCTCACCGGCCGCGCGAGGACCACGATGCCGACCGGAGCTCCGAGCCGATGTCCTTGCCCGCCGTGACCCTCGAGTTGTTCCACTGGCTCGGAGGCGTTGTCCGTCAGCTCATGCGGATCGACCGGCCCGCGACCGTGGGCACGATCGTGACGAGCGTCCTGTCGCACATCGCGGGCGTCATCGCCTTCATGCTGCCGCTCAAGGTCGTGCTCCTCGTCGGCAGCGACGGCATCCCCCGCTACT
Source organism: Egibacter rhizosphaerae (assembly GCF_004322855.1). Classification (NCBI taxonomy): domain Bacteria; kingdom Bacillati; phylum Actinomycetota; class Nitriliruptoria; order Egibacterales; family Egibacteraceae; genus Egibacter; species Egibacter rhizosphaerae. The sequence continues at coordinate 3,456,592 of NZ_CP036402.1, forward strand.
TCTTCTGGATCAGCGAGGAGACGCGCACTCCGTGGATCAGCGTGCTCGCCATCGGCACGCTCGTGCTGTACGTCCTGTCGGTGAACCTGGAGTCGTTGTCCGAGCGCGCAGCGACCCGCGGGGTGGAGCGCCTGCGCACGAGCATCGGCCAGGTCCCGCTGTCGGACAACGAGGAGAACTGGGCCGGCGGCCACTACCGTTTGGTGACCGGGAGCGTCGCCAAGCTCGGGTTCGGGTGCGTCGCGCTGCTGGGCGGCCTTGTGCTGTTCCCGGCGCTGTTCGGCTTCGCCGCCGCGGTCATGATCCTCGAGTTCCTCGCCTGCGCGGTCCTGTTGCGCCGGGGCACCGACCTCGGATCGTTGGGTCGCGCCGGGGCCTACGTGGCGGGCGAGACCAAGGCCCTGGTCAAGAAGCTGCGGGCCGTCAACTTCATGCTCGTGTTCCTGTTCCTGGTCGGGGCGTTCCTGCTCGCCGACGACCTGAACATCCTGATCGGGATCGTGTCGATCATCCTGAGTCGCCAGATGTTCAACGGGTTCGGCGAGTTCGCCGCCGGCGCCCTCGACCTCGCCCGCAATCGCGAAGAGATCAGCGCGCTCGTCTACCACAACGCGCAGCTGCGCCCCCGCGACAACAGCCAGGGGCCCGAGCTGCGTCAGCACTTCGCCCGCTCCCGGCGGCTCGAGCGCGTGCACGCGCTCGCCGCGCAGGGCACCGCGCCGGGGCTGGCGGCCGTCGTCGACTCCCGGTTCACCGATAGCGGCAACCGCAACCACGCCACGTTCGACTTGTACGTCGATCCCGATGCCGCCGAGGGCGAGCCCGCGTTCCGCGAGTACGTCTACACCACCAAGGGCGCGAAGGGCCTCGGGTATCAGGACTACCTGCTCGCCCGGTTCGGGCCCGACGAGCTGCGGTGCCTGCCCCGGGTGGCCGAATACGTCGAACGTGGCTTCCAGGCGCGGATCGTCGAGTGGCGCGGCGCGGCCCCGTTCGAGCGGCGCTCTGCGCAGCAGCAGGCCCGGCGGGACCTGCTGCGCCACCTGTGGGCGCTCGAGGTTCCCCACAACTTCGTGCGCGCGTACTCGCGCGCGCGGCCGTTGCTGGCCGACCGGTTCGACGAGGAGGGCCTGGCCGCGCTCGACCTCGCCACCGACGAGCCGTGGGCGGAGGCGGCGTACAACGGGTTTCGTGACGCGCTGCCGGGCTTACGGGAGCAGGCGGCGAGCCTCCCACTCGCGCTCATCAACGCGAAGATCGGCAAGAACAACATCGTCCGCGACCACGAGGGCGAGCCGCGGTTGATCGACTGGCGCTCGTGGACTCTGGAGCCGGTCGGTGCCGGCTTCGATCTCGACGCTGACGGCCTGGCGTGGCTGTCGCGGTCCGCGGTGCGGTTGCAGCGGGTCGATCGGATCCCGGCCGAGGGAGCCCTGGGCGCGCTCGTGGCTGCCAGCACGCTGTACCAGGTCGAGACGCTGGCCCAGGCCGGCGAGCCCAAGCGGGCGCTGCGCGTGGTCGAGCAGGCCCTGCCCCTCTTCGGTCTGCGGGACGAGGACTTCCCGACCGAGGTCGAGCAGCGCGTCGACGACGGGGCCGCGGCCGGGTCCGAGGCCGACGCTGACGCCGAGGCCGACGCCGACGCCGAGGTCTGGGCCGACGCCGACGGTGGCGACGAGGCCGACGCTGACGCCGAGGACCGCGCCGCCCTCGAGGACCGTGAGCGCGTCGCGGAGGACGAGGCCCAGGGGGTCGGCCGGCCCACGATCTAGTCGCGCTGCCGGGTCCGCGAGGGCTGGACGGCGCGGTCCGAGTCGAAGGGGTGATGTCGCTGCCGCTGCCACGTTACGTCGAGGTGCTCGGGGCACCCGGGGTGGGCAAGACCACGATCCTGCATGCTTGCGCCGGGGCTCGGCGGCCCGACGGCCCTTGGGCCCTCGACCCCGAGTACGCGAGCGGGGGTCCGTGGGACGGTGTCCGGGGCCTCAAGCCGCGTGGACGGTTCGTCCGTGACCATCCCGAGTTCGCCGCGTTCCTGTTCCGGGCACTCGGGCGCGCCGCGCTCGACCGTGACGAGCCGGCGGCAGCGCGGATGTTCGAGCGCACCCAGGCGTTGAACCACGTCTTCGCCAAGTTCGAGCACGCGGCCGAACGGCTACGCCCCGACCAGGTGCTCATCGTCGACGAGGCCTTCGTGAAGGCCGGCGCCCCGCCGCTGCTGAACCATCGCCACAGCGGCGAGACCCTGCGGGAGACGTTGCAGCGCCCGGAGATGGGCGCGGCCTACGTGCACGTGGACGCCGAGGCCGACCTGATCCAGCCGCGGATCGTCGAGCGGAGCAAGCGGGCCCGCTCGCACCGCGGGCTGTCCGAGCAGCAGGTCGTGGAACGAACCCGGCGTAGCCTCGACTCGTGGCGGCGTGCCGTCGAGCGGATCCGGCGCGCGGAGGTGCCGACGCTCGTGCTCGACGCCGCCGAGCCCGCCGAGGCCAACGCCGAGGCCCTGCGGCGCTTCGTCGAGGGGTTCGCCCCCTCGCAGGACGACACGGCGGACGCGGGATCGGGCACCGCTCCGGAGGGCTGAGCGGGCAACGCCCGGGAGAGCGAGCGGGCACCGCGCTCCGGGAGCGTGCGCGCCCCCACTGCGCGGGGTGTGCGAGGGGCCCGAGGTCGTCACTCCGACAGCTCCGCATGGGCGGCGGCGAGGAACCGGTAGGTCCACTCCTCGGCCATCTTGCGCGAGTCGGCGAAGACGATCGGCACGGTCGGATACCGGACCTGCAGGCGCGCCAGGAGGTCGAGCACGAAGCCCGGTTGGGTGTGCTCGACCTGCTGCAGCTGCGGGTAACGGCCTCCACGACCACCGCGGCGCGGTCGAGTTCGGCAAGCTGGAACGCGAGCGAGCCGTCGACGAGCCCGCCCACGAGGTCGTCGACCGACTTGCGTTCGACGGCGGCACACGGGGCCTCGTCGACGTCGAGGACCGCGTAGTCGCCCGCCCGCAGGGTCGCGTCGCGCACGCTCGCCTTCTGGGTCGCGAACCGGTAGCCGTAGCGCTCCCGACGGTCGCGGGCGATCACCAACTCGTCGATCCCCTGCGCGCGACGGCTCGGTACGCGCTGCCCCGGTCGTGCCGCGCGAGCCGCCTTCGCCGTCTGCCAGAAGACCGCCGGACGACCGTCCTTGAGCCGGGTGAACACGAACTGGCTGCGGCTCTCCCGTCCGCGCTCCAGGATGAGGTCGACCGCGACGCCGCGACGGCGGATCGAGCGGACCGGCTGCGTGTCGACCGTCTCCACCTCCTCGGGCCACTCGTCGACCTCCAAGCAGAACACGCGGCCCGTCCGCGGCCACACGTCCTTCGCCTTGAGGGTCACGCCCCCCTCGAGCGGCAGCCACAACAGGTACGGCAGCTTGCTGCCCGGCTCGGGGTTGTGCGCGACGACGAACCGGTCCTCGTCCATGGTCGACAGTGTCGAGGAAAGCGATCCCGATGTCCGGCATCCGGACGATGCCCGGCGCCGGGGCTGCTTCGTCGGGGGCCGATGCCCGGCACGGGGGGCTGCGCCGTCGGGCGGCGCGGCCGGTCGGTGTCGCGACGCGATAACCTCGCCGCGATGAGCCACTACGTCCTGAGTCACCTGCGCGCGCTCGAGGCCGAGGCGGTGCACATCATGCGCGAGGTGGCCGCCCAGCGCGAGCGGCCCGTGCTGCTGTTCAGCGGCGGCAAGGACTCGCTGGTGCTCCTGCGGCTGGCGGAGAAGGCGTTCCGCCCCGGGGGGTTCCCGTTCCCCGTCATGCACGTGGACACCGGGCACAACTTCCCCGAGACCATCGCGTTCCGCGACCACGTGATGGACGCGTTGGGGGAGCGGCTGGTGGTCGCCCACGTGCAGGACTCGCTCGACGCGGGCCGGGTGGTCGAGGAGACGGGCCCGCGCGCGAGCCGCAACCGGCTGCAGACGGTGACGCTGCTCGACGCGATCGCCGAACACGGCTTCGACGCCGCGTTCGGGGGTGCGCGCCGCGACGAGGAGCGCAGCCGCGCGAAGGAGCGGGTGGTCAGCCACCGCGACGAGTTCGGCCAGTGGGACCCGCGCCAGCAGCGGCCGGAACTGTGGAGCCTCTACAACGCGCGGGTCGGCCGCGGCGAGCACGTGCGGGTGTTCCCCCTGTCGAACTGGACCGAGCTCGACGTGTGGCAGTACCTGGCGGCCGAGGCGATGCCGGTGCCCAGCCTGTACTTCGCCCACGAGCGCGAGGTGTTCCGACGCGACGGGATGCTGTACGCCGTCGGCGAGCACATGCGGCCCTCCCTCGAGGGCGAGGAGCCGTTCCGTGCGAAGGTGCGGTTCCGCACGATCGGGGACATGAGCTGCACGGGGGCGATCGAGTCGAGTGCGCAGACCATCGCCGACGTGATCGCCGAGACCGCGGCCACGCGGGTGACCGAGCGCGGGGCGACCCGCGCCGACGACCGGGTGAGCGAGGCCGCGATGGAGGACCGCAAGCGGGAGGGCTACTTCTAGATGGGCGATCCCGTGACCGCGCTGCCCGACGACGTCTCGCGCACGGGCATGGACCTGCTGCGGTTCACGACCGCCGGCAGCGTCGACGACGGCAAGTCGACGCTGATCGGGCGACTGCTGTACGACTCGAAGCAGGTGTTCGCCGACCAGCTCGAGCAGGTGGAGGCCGCGAGCGCGGCGCTCGGCGACGACGGCGTGAACCTCGCGCTGCTCACCGACGGGCTGCGCGCCGAACGCGAGCAGGGCATCACCATCGACGTCGCGTACCGCTACTTCGCGACGCCGCGGCGGAAGTTCATCATCGCCGACACGCCCGGCCACGAGCAGTACACGCGCAACATGGTGACCGGCGCGTCGACGTCGAACCTCGCGGTCGTGCTCGTCGACGCCCAGCAGGGGATGACGCAGCAGTCGCGGCGGCACGCGTCGATCGCGAGCCTGCTCGGCATCCCCCACGTCGTGGTCGCGGTGAACAAGATGGACCTCGTCGGCTACCGCGAGGACGCCTTCGAGCGGATCGTCCACGACTTCACCGCGTTCGCCGCGAAGCTCGAGACCACCGACGTCACCTTCATCCCCATCTCGGCCCTGCACGGCGACAACGTCGTCACTCGCAGCGACGCGATGCCCTGGTACCAGGGGCCGTCCCTGCTCTACCACCTCGAGACCGTGCACATCGCCAGCGATCGCAACCTGGTCGACACGCGCTTCCCCGTGCAGCGGGTCACACGGCGTCGCAACCCCGAGTACCGCGGCTATGCGGGGACGATGGCCGCGGGGATCCTGCGTCCGGGGGAGGACGTGGTCGTGCTGCCGAGCGGCTTCGAGAGCACGGTCGAGGCGATCGACACCCTGGAGGGCGAGGTGGACGAGGCGTTCCCACCAATGGCGGTGACGGTGCGGCTCGCCGACGATCTCGACGTCGGCCGGGGCGACATGCTCGCCCGCCCCCGCAACCGACCCGAGGTGACCCAGGAGCTCGACGCGATGGTGTGCTGGATGAGCGACCGTCCGCTCGCGGCCCGCGGCATGTACGCGTTGAAGCACACGACCCGGGATGCGCGGGCCATGATCACCGACGTCGTCTACCGCCTCGACGTCGACACGCTGCACCGCGACCCGGAGGCCGACCGGCTCGCCGCCAACGATCTCGGCCGGGTCCGGCTGCGCACCACCACGCCGCTGTGCGTCGACCCCTACGACCGCAACCGCTCCACGGGCAGCTTCGTGCTCGTCGACGAACAGACCGACTCGACCGTCGGCGCGGGTATGATCCTCGACCGTGGCTGATCGAGCAGGGGGCACCGGCGGTACCGAGCGGCGGCTCGAGCGCCGCCCGGACGAGCGGCTGATCGGCGGCGTCGCCGCGGGGCTTGCGCGCGCCTTCGGGCTGGAGCCGATCGTCGCACGGCTCGTGTTCCTCGCGACGCTCCTGCTCGGCGGCGGGGGCTTGCTCGCCTACGTCATCCTGTGGGTCGTGCTGCCCACGCCCGACAAGCGCGCGGCCTCCCCCGGTGACGTGGCGAGAGCCAACGTCGAGGAGGTCGTGGGGGAGGGCCGGCGCGTGTTCGAGGGTGTCCGGGATGCGCTGCGCAGCCCTCGAGATGGCGAGTGACCCGGGCGCGTGACGCCGATCGGACGACCGGACCGCACGGCGCGTCGTCGACAAGGAAGCCGGATGTGGCCGTTCACGGGCGAGCCGACGCTGGCCTCGGTGGCCCTGTTCTTCGTGGTCGTGATGGCGGCCTCCTTCGTGGTGCGCGGCGTGCTCGACAACGTGGGACGCCTGCGGCACGCCGTGCGGGCGGGCGCGCCGGTGCGTCTCTGGATCGCTGGTCTCGTCGTGCAGCTGGTGCTGCCGGTCGCGGGCACGGTCCTCTACCTCGGCATGCGCCCGCCCGACGACGAGCCGTCGGCCCGGCGGAGGCGCTGACGCCGTCGGGTCACCTGGCGGCCGTGGCACGCGCGTAGGTGAGACGACGCCACACCCCCTCGAGCGGGCCGTGGGCGTGGCGGCGCAACCACCAGCGCGACCCCGCGACCTGGACGGCCAGGACCGCGAACACCAGCGGATAGACCTGCCAGACCGGGACCTGGCCGAACCCGCCGCTCCAGTACACGACGTTGGCGACCAGGACACTCTGCAGGACGTAAGCCGTGAGCGCCGCGCGTCCCAGCGGGCACAGCACGCGGGCCAGTCGCCCGTCGGGTCGGCGCCGCAGCCAGCACAGCAGCCCCACCGCGTAGGTCCCGCCGAGAAGCACTCCCCCCGCGTCGCGAGCGATCATGCCGGCGAACGTGTCGGAGCCCGCCCCGACGGCGTACATCGATGCGGCGAGCCCCACGACCAGCGCCGCGGCGATCCCGACTGCCCCGGCCCACGGCGGAACGGACGGCCACGGGCGCGCCGGGACCCCCCAACGCGCGAGCGCGAGTCCCAGCAGCATGAGCCCGAGCAGGTGCGGACCATCGGCCGCGTGGCCGAAGGCGGTGATCGCGAACTCGTCGATCCGTTGGGCGGTCATGGCCCCGAACGAGCCGCTCGTGAACGAGGCATCCGCCTCGGCGGCGAGCTGCCGTGCGGCCTCGGTCCTCCCGGCGCCTGTCCCGCCGTCGGTGAACGCCCATCGCACCGCGGGTGCGACCACGAGGGCGACCACCCCCACGCCCGCGACGAGTCGCGGCGAGCGGCCGACGAACCCCACCACCACGATGCCGAGCACCCCGTAGGCGGCCAGGATGTCGCCGCTCCACAGCAGCACGGCGTGGGCGAGGCCGATGCCGAACAGAACGAGCAGGCGGCGGGCCAGCACCTCGCCCGGATCGATCCCGCGGGCGCGCAGCCGTGTGGCGACGAGACTGAGCCCGACCCCGAAGAGCACCGCGAACAGCGGGAGGAACTTGTGCTCCGCCACCACGCGGACCACCGCCACCAGGGCCCGGTCGGCCTCGCCCCCCGGCAGGGGTTCGCCCGCCAGAAGGAGCCGATTCACGGGGGCGGTCATGTAGACGACGTTGACCAGCAGCATGCCCGCGACCGCGAGCCCGCGGAGCGCGTCGAGGCTCGACACCCGTTCGGTGATATCCAGGGGCGTCGGGGCGTCAGGTGGGCGCGCGGCCACGGGGCTCGCCCGGCGCCTAGCCCTTGACCACGCCGAGGGGGCGCAGCCTGGCGACCCGCCGCGAGAGCCCCACCTGTTCGCAGACCCGCACGACCTCGTCCACGTCCTTGTACGCGTCGGGGGCCTCCTCGGCCAGGCCGGCGGCGCTCTTGGCCCTGACCTCGAGACCCTGTCCGGTCAGCTGATCGCGCAGCGTGTTGCCGTGGATGCGCTTGCGGGCCTGCGCGCGGCTGCGCTGACGCCCCGCGCCGTGGCAGGTCGAGGCGAACGCACGGCCGGTGTCGCCCGCGAGCACCCACGAACTCGTCCCCATCGAGCCGGGCACGATCACCGGTTGCCCGTGCGGGCGCAGGTCGTCCGGCAACTGCGGGCTGTCGGCCGGCAGGGCGAGGGTCGCGCCCTTGCGGTGCACGCACAGCTCGCGGTCGCGCCCGTCCACCGTGTGCCGCTCACGGGCCGCCATGTTGTGGTTGACGTCGTACACGAGCCGGACGTCGCGGGTCCCCAGCACGTCCTCGAACGCGTCGCGGATCGCCTCGCCGATCAACTGGCGGTTCGCGCGCGCGAAGTTCGCCGCGGCGGCCATCCCGGCGAGGTAGTCGCGGCCCTCCGGACTGTCGACCGGGGCGCACGCGAGCTGGGGGTCGGGGACCGTGATACCCGCGCGATCCATGGCCGGCTGCAGCTGCTTGATCGCGTCGCTGCAGACCTGGTGGCCGAGGCCGCGGGAGCCGCAGTGCACCGTGGCCACCACCTGGTCCTCCCCCAGGCCGAACGCCGCGGCCCGCTCGGGGTCGATCACCTCGTCGACGACCTGCACCTCGAGGAAGTGGTTGCCGCCGCCGAGGCTGCCGAGCTGCGACTGGCCTCGTTCGAGCGCGCGCTTGCCGACGACGTCGGCTCGCGCTCCCTCCAGGCGCCCGCCGTCCTCGATGCGGGCCAGATCGGCCTCGGTGCCGTGGCCCTCGGCCACCGTCAGCTCCGCGCCCTCGACGAGCAGGCGCTTCAGGTCGCGCCGCTGCAGCTTCCACAGACCGCCCGGTCCCGTGCCGTGGGGCACCAGGGCGGCCAGGGCGTCGAGCAGCCGTCCGAGCTGGTCCCCGTGCAGCTCGCCCAGAGCCACCGGTGCGGCCATCAGGCGGACGCCGCACGAGATGTCGAACCCCACCCCGCCCGGCGAAACGACCCCGCCCTCGGTGATGTCGGTCGCGGCGACCCCCCCGATGGGGAAGCCGTAACCGACGTGCGCGTCCGGCATCGCGTACGACGCCTCGACGATCCCCGGCAACGTCGCCACCGCGCGGACTTGGTCGAAGACGTCGCCGGGCTCGTCGCCGAGCAGCTCGCGGCTGGCGAACACGATGCCGGATACGTGCATGCCCTCGGAGGCGGGCAGCTCGACGATGGGCTCGGTGGCGGCTGGCTGGGGCATCGCGGCCTCCTCCTCATCGTGCACTCGGCACCGGCTGCCTGCCGGCTCGGTGGCGTGACTTCGGCGGGTCGCGTCGGCCGGTGCGGCGGTCGACTGTTCGCGTCGGCCGGTGCGGCGGGCGACTTCGGCGCCCGCGTCGGCGTGTGCGGCGGTTGACTGTTCGCGTCGGCGGTGCGGCGGCCGCGTCGGCGTTCATACCGGCAGGAGGCGTACCCGCCCGCGCATGCGGTGAGGCTTGCTCCCGATGGTCGACGATAGCGGCATGGCGAGGGTGACCGGGCGGGACGGCGCCAGTGCCTGGACCGAGCCCTACGGCTCGGACCTTCGACTGCACGTGCGCGGACCTGACCTCGCCTCCTGCGCCGACGCGGTCGTCCGCGCAGTCGCGGAGCACGTTGCGGATCGGCAAGCGGCCGGGGCAGCGGAGCGTCGGCCGTTCCGACTCGTGGGGGCGGACCCGCCGGCTCTGCTCGTCGAGCTCGTCGACGAGGTCATCGCGCGGCTCGACGTCGACGGCGAGCTCGCTTGCGCCGTCGAGGCAGCGGACGGGTCGGCGGGAGCCGGTGCCCGAGACGTCGAGCTGGCGGGCACGTTCGTCGTGGTACCGCTCCACGGCCTGTCGTTGCGGGGCGCCCCGCCCAAGGCCGCGACCTGGCATGGCACGGCGCTGGAGCCTGATCGGCATGGATGGCGCGGGCAGGTGCTGCTCGACCTGTAGCGACGGTCGGGACGGCGGTGTGGACGGTTCAGCACTCATGTGGGTGTTCAGTGTCCGCGGTGCGCACTGCTCGTCGACCGTTGTGGCCGGTGTGGACGGATCCGCCGGATGGAGGCGCCAGTTGTGTCCACACTCGGGCGAAAGAGGCGTGCGTTCGATGCACGATTGCCACGCTGTGGTCGTTTGCGCGACCAGCGGGAACCGGTCGTGTCCGCACCGTGGGATCGAGTGTGCGTGGGACGGGCGACTTGCTCTGTGGCCGGGCTCGGCGCCCGCCGGGGTCGCCAGCCGCCGGGTCGCCAGCCGCGGGGTCGCCAGCCGCCGGGGTTGCCACCCGCCGGGTCGCCACCCGCGGGGTCGCCACCCGCGGGGTTGCCACCGGCCGGGCTCGCCAGCCGCCGGGTCCCCACCCGCGGAGCCGGGAGCGTCAGCGCCTACACTGCCCGGCCAATGCTGAGCCCGATACAGGGGACCCGATGACGCGTGCGCTCGACCTCGGCTACGAGCCCGACGATCTCGCTCGCCACCCCGCCTACGACGACCCCGACGACTATCGCCAGCCGTTCGCCCGCGACTACGACCGGCTGGTGCACACCACCGCGTTCCGCAAGCTGCAGGGCAAGACCCAGGTCGTCGCCCCGGGGGAGGCCGAGTTCCTGCGCACTCGCCTCACCCACACGATCGAGGTGGCCCAACTGGCCCGCCGGCTCGCCGAACGACTCGGCGCCCATCCCGACTGCTGCGAGGCGGCGGCGATCCTGCACGACTTCGGACATCCCCCCTTCGGGCACATCGGCGAGGAAGCGCTCAGCGAGGCGGTCGACGAGACCGCGCGGGCGTGGGGACTCGAGCCGGACCACGTCGGCGGCTACGAGGGCAACGCCCAGAACTTTCGCCTCGTCACCCGGGTGCTGTCCGGCAGCGGTGCGTTCCCCGGGATCAACCTCACGCGCGGCACGCTGGACGCGAGCATCAAGTATCCGTGGTACCGCGACGAGTTCGAGCGCGCGAAGTGGTGCTTCTACCCGACGGAGGCGGCCGAGGCCGACCGCGTGCGTTCGCCGGTGCCGCCGGAGCGACGGTACGCGAAGAGCTTCGAGGCCCAGGTCATGGACTGGGCCGACGACGTCGCCTACGCCGTCCACGACATCGAGGACTGGTACGTCGCCGGACTCGTCCCGCTCGAGATGCTCACCCAGTCGGCGGTGGCGCGCGAACGCTTCGCCGAGCAGCTGACCCAGCGGTTGGCCCGCCGCGGCAAGCTCGCGGACGGGAAACCGGACGAGGCGGCGTCCCCCTCCGCCCCGGTCGAGGAGGGAGCCGGCGAGGACCCGGAGGGCCGGCCGACCGCGGACGAGCTCGACCGCACCGTCCACGGTCTGTTCGGGGAGGGCGGCGGGCCGTTCGCGGCGTTCGCGACGCTCGCGGGGGAGTTCGACGGCTCGGCGGCGGGCCAGCACGCGCTGCGGGTCATGCGCAAACGGCTGTTCGAGCTGTTCACCCGCGGCGTCGCGCCCGCCGATCCCACCGCCCCGCCGCGGCGCCACCGGAACGACCTGCAGATCCCCCGTGAGCTGCGCCTGCGCAACGATGTGCTGCGCGAGATGACGTGGATCTACGTGATCGATCATCCACGCACCGCCACCTACCAGCGGGGTCAGCGGCGCATCGTGGCCGAGCTGTTCCGGATCTACGCCGAGGCGGCCTGCGGTCCGCGGCGCGAGTTGGGGATGTTCCCGCGCGACCTCCAACGGTCGGTGCGGGAGGCGCTCGATCGTGGCGACACGCAGGGCGACGTCGAGGTGCTGCGCACGATCGCCGACCACGTCGGTGCAATGACCGACGCCCAGGCAGCGCGGCTGCACCGCCGGCTCACGGGTCAGGTCGATGCGGCGTTCTTCGACTTCGAGTGACTACAGACGCCGACCGATCACGGCCAGCGAGGTCCCCAGGATCAGCGTGACCACCGCGCCACCGGCGAACGCCGCGGGTTCGCCGACTCCGGTGACCACCGCGCCGCTGGCGACCGGTCCGACCGTCTGGCCCAGGCGGGCGATGCTCACGAACAGCGCGACGATCGTGCCGCGTTGCGCGGCCTCCCCCAGGGAGGTCGCCAGGTCCTGCAACAGGGGGAGCAGGATCCCCTCCCCGAGGCCGAACACGCTGATCGCGCCGATCACGCCGACCCAGGTCGGCATCAGCGGCACGCTCCCCAGGCCGATGGTGAGCAACGCGCTGCCGGCGACGAACAGGGCCCGGGGGGCGAACCGGGCTCGCAGCCGTCCCAGTGACAGCGACGTCGCCATGTTCGCGATCGCCGGGATTCCCAGGACGACGCCGCGGAGCGTCTCCCCGACCCCGAACGCACTCTCGAGGTAGAGCGGCAGCACGGTGACGAGTAGCCCGAAGATCACGGCGAACAGCACGCCCCCGCTGGCGAGGATGGTGACCAGTGGCCCCGCGGTGAGCAACGGCTTGACGCCGCGCAGCTGCCGGCCGAGGTTCGCGTCGGTCTGCGGCTGGTCAGCGGGCAGGCGCAGCCGGATGGCGGCGGCGGTCAGCAGGCCCACCGGGTAGAGCAGGAACGGCGCCTGCCACGAGAACACCTCGGCCAGTGTCCCGCCGATCAGCGGGAAGATCGAGAGGCAGACGGTGAGCACCGCGGCGTTGCGGCCGATCATCCGCGACCGGGAGGGTCCCTCCCAGTGGTCGCCGATCAGCACGATGGCGAGGTTCATGAGTCCCGCCGAGCCGATGCCCTGCAGCAGCCGCAGACCCACCAGGGTCGGGAAATCCGGTGCGAGCGCGCCCAGACCCCCGGTCACCCCGAAGATCACCAGGCACGGCACGAGGACCCGCCGGCGGCCTCGACGGTCCGCGAGCACGCCGATGATCGGGGCGAGCGCGATGCCCGGGAGCGTCCCCGCGCCGATCAGCAGCCCCGCGGCGGAGCGCGGTGCGTCGAGCGCGGCGGTGATCTCCGGGAGCGACGGCGCGATCAGCGTGTTCGTCGAGACCGCGGTGGCGGTCACGGCGAAGATCCACACCACCGATGGGCGCGCGCTCGAGGCGGGCATGAGCTCCTCTGCGAATCCGACGGGCGCGACCGTGCCCGCCGGCACCTCGCGCGAGGCACCGGATCCTAGTCGTGTGTGCCTCGCGGGCGACTACGCTGCGGTGCCCGAGCGGCCGAGGACGACATCGCGGCGAGAGGACCGATGGGCATGACCGACGAGGAGACCGAGCAGCGCGTGCGCGACCGTTTGGAGCAGCTGGGCGTGGACCACGAGCTCCTGTGGATCGATCCGACGCATGCGGCTACGGCCGACTTCTGCCGCGAGTACGGGGAGGACCCCGACGCGGCCGGCAACTGCATCGCCGTGATCGGCAAGGCCGCGGAGCCGGTCTACGGCGCGTGCGTCGTGCGTGCGACGCGACGCCTCGACGTCAACCGCCGCGTGAAACGGCTGCTCGGGACGCGCAAGGCCTCGTTCGCTGCGGCCGACGACACGCGTGCGCGCACGGGGATGGCCCCCGACGGGGTGACCCCGTTTGGTCTCCCGGAGGGCTGGCCGGTCTACCTGGACGCGGGGCTGTTGGAGCACGCGCGGATCGTGGTCGGCGGCGGCAGCCGTCGACTGAAGGTCGTCGTGGGCCCCGACGGTCTGCGGGCCCTGCCGGGCGCCGAGGTCATCGACGACCTCGTGCTCCCGCTTGCCGGGTGAGTGGGTGGGCCCTGCCCGGGTGAGTGGGTGGGCCCTGCCCGGGTGAGTGGGTGGGCCCTGCCCGGGCGGGAGCGTCCGCCCGGGGGGTCGACGTCGGGCGTCGAGGGTTGCTGGCTGGCTACCGCTCGTACGTTCCGACCAGCCGGTTCATCTCGATCATGTGCGGCTGGATCTTGTCGAGGAGCTCGAGGCGCGTGATGCCCTCGCGCACATCCAGCTCCGCGTCGAGCGCGTAGAGGAAGAAGTAGTAGAAGTGCGTCCCGTGACCGTCCGGGGGGAACGGCCCGCCGTACTCGTTCTTGCCGAAGTCGGTCGCGCCCTGCACGTACCGGCCGCCGCCGCCCTCGGGGATGCCGCCCGCGTCCGGCGGGATGCCGGCGACCACCCAGTGCGTGAAGCCGTGCGGTAGCGGGGCGTCGGGGTCGTGGCAGATCACGGCGAGCTGGCGCGTGCCCGAGGGAACGCCGTGGAACTGGAGCTCGGGGGAGACGTCCTCGCCTTCACCGGTGTGGCGGGTCGGGATGCGCTCGCCGAACTTGAAGGCCGGGCTCGTGATCGCGAGGTCGGCGATGTTCAGACCCAAGGCCACTCCTTTCGTTCCGGGGGCTGCGTTCCACAAGGGCCTACCCGACGACGGCCTGCTTGCAACTCCCTCCCCCGGCAAGCGTGGGCCACGGGCGTCGACGGAGGGAACGGGCCGTGCCCGTCCGCGGACGTGTCCACAGGCGTGGGTCGGTGATCCGCCCGCCACCGGGTTGTGCGCGGGCACGTTCTCGTGCGCACACGGCACGCGGCGAGGGGAGCGGGCATGCAGTGGGAGCACGTGGAGGAGTTGCTGTTGGGGGAGGCCGACGCTGACCTGCAGGAGGCGGGGGAGGTCGGGCCGGCGGTGGCTGCTTTCACCGGCGAGGAGCCGTTGTTACTGGCCTTCCTGCGACCGTTCGAGCGGGGCGCGCACCTCGACGCGGTGGTCGAGGTGGCCGCACTGGCGGTACCGCTCGGGGCGAACCGCATCGCCCTGTCGATCGGGGCGCGGGCATGGTCGCTCGACGACCCGATGCCCCCGGTCGTGCCCGGCGTCGGGGACCTGCGCCAGCGGGCGGTGACGGTGTACCGGGTGGACGCGTCCCGTGACGAGACCCATCAGCGCAGCGTGCTCTGGCCCGTCGAGGTGGGCCCGGGTTCGGTGTCGTGGGGAGAGCCGTTCGTCGAGGAGGGCCCGCCGGGACAGAGCGTCGTGGGCGACCTGCCCAACGCGCTCGTCGCTCTCGCGGAGGGCTCGGTGTCAGCATCGCCCGAGGACGTACGAGCACAAGCGGCGCGCTGCGCCACGCTCGGCCATGATCTCTACCTCGCCCCGGAGGGGGAGCGGCGACTCGGCCTGGTCGTCGACGACGAGGCGGCCGACCCCGGCGCGACTCTGAACTGAGCGCTCCCGCCGACCTGCTCGGTGGAACGCTGCCTGGGCGGGCGCGGGTGCACAGGTGCACAAGTCCCCGCCCGCGTGGCGGAGGTGGAACCGATCCAAGTCGTCGGGCGAGGCGGGCACCCTACACTCGACGGGCGGAGCCCGGACGTGATGGCAGAGGACGGTTGAGGTGTCGCGAGCAGAGCGGCGGGAACGGCGACGCAACGATCAGCCCACGATCGTCGATGTGGCCGAGCGGGCCGGTGTCTCGAAGTCACTCGTGTCTCTGGTGCTGCGGGACTCGCCGCACGTCAGCGAGCACCGACGCACCGCGGTGCTCGAGGCCATCGACGCGCTCGGGTACCGACCCAACGCCGTCGCGCGCAGCCTCGTCACGCGGCGCACGCGGGTGTTCGGCGTGCTCGTTTCCGACCTGCACAACCCCTTCTTCGCCGACGTGGTCGAGGGGATCCAGGAAGCGGCGCAGGAGCATGGTTACCAAGCGCTGCTCGGCTCCGGTAATCGCCGCTCGCTGCAGGAGGAGCAGGTCATCGAGGCCATGCTCGAGCTCCGCACCGAGGCGCTGCTGCTGGTGACCCCCACCGTCGGGCCCGCCATCCTGCGGGTCGCCCGCGACACCGTTCCGGTCGTCGTCGTCGGCCGGCAGGACATCAAGGTCAGCCGCATCGACACCGTGACCAGCGACGAGGTGGCAGGCACCCACGCGGCCGTGGCCCACCTCGTCGAGCACGGGCATCGCCGGATCGGCTACATCGCCGGACGGGTGCAATCGGACGACCCCCGCGGGAAGGGATATCGGCGGGCCATGAGCGCCTTCGGCCTCGACGACCACGTGCTCATCGCGGCGGGCGCCTACACGACCGAGGAGGGGGGCTACTCGGGCGCGGAGGAGCTGCTGAGCAACGATCCGCGACCCACGGCGATCCTCGCGGTCAACGACCCCGCGGCGATCGGTGCTCTGGCGGCCATCGAGGACCGCGGGCTGCGCGTGCCCGAGGACATCTCCCTCGTCGGCTACGACAACAGCCAGCTCGCCAGCCTTCGCCCCCTCGGCCTGACGAGCGTGCATCAGCCGCGCTTCGAGATGGGCCAGCGTGCCTTCGCCGCGCTCCTGGGGCGGATCGACGGGGGGTCCCAGCGGGCCAAGCACGAGGTGCTGCCTCCCACCCTGGTCGAGCGTTCCACCGTTGCGGCCCCGCCGCCGGAGGCGGGGTAGAGGGCGACACCCGTGCCGAGCAGGGCCGGAAGGGCCGGCGACACGCCCTCGGGGCAGACGCCTGGCCACGGTCTCGTGTCGCGGTTCCCGTGACGGCGCCGCGAACGGCGCATGAATCTTTGGAGCGTTCCATTGACCCTCTCTGACGGCGTTGTTACGTTCCAACCGCACGCAAGATTGCGGCAACTGCCCGGGATCGGGCTGTCGCACCGGCTTGGGGGACGTCCATGCTGGAACCACGCCGCTACCCGCTCGTTCTCCTCGCCCTCATGGTGTCGTTGGGGCTGCTCGCTGCTGCCTGCGCCGAGGACGGGGACCCCGTTGACGACGTTGCCGACGACGAGCCGGAGGACACGCCGGCTGACGAGGAGGAGCCCGACGAGGACCCTCCCGAGGACGAGGACGAGGACGAGGAGGACGACGACCCGGACGAGGCCGCGGCGGCCGAGGACGCCGCGCAGCTGACGATCATCGAGAACGCCGTCCGGGGAGGGCAGAACTCCGAGACCGCCGAGTGGCTCATCGAGGACGCGATCCCCGCGTTCGAGGAGCAGATGGCCGAGGAGGGGCGCCCGGTGCAGGTCGAGCTCGAGGAGACGGGCGTCGACGACGAGGACTACAAGACCCAACTCGCGCTGGACCTTTCGGTCGGTGAGGGCGCGGACATCATGGGCTTCGACCAGTTCTGGGTCAGCGAGTTCTACGCTGCGGAGTACCTCGAGCCCCTGGACGAGGTCGTCGGCCCCGAGGTCGACGAGTGGGAGGGCTGGGACCAGATCCCCGAGGCCGTCGCGGGCAGCCTCGAAGTCGACGACCAGCGATTCGGGGTCCCCGCCGGGACCGACGGGCGCGTGCTCTTCTACCGGCGCGACCTGTTCGACGAGGCCGGTCTGGACCCCGACTGGGAGCCGGAGAGCTGGGAGGACATCCTGGATGCGGCCCGCGAGCTCCAGGGTGACGATCCGGACATGCGCCCGCTGCAGATCAACGCCGGCACCCCGATGGGGGAGGCCACGACCATGCAGGGCTTCCTGCCGGTCCTGCTGGGCACGGGCGCGGAGCTCTACGACGGCGGCTGGCTCGGCGAAAGCGAGGAGCTGCGCGAGGCCCTCGGCTTCTACGAGACCATTTACCGCGAGGAGGAGCTCGGCGACGCCGACCTGCAGCTGGGCACCGATGCCCGCGAGGCGTCCTTCGAGGCCTTCTCCGAGGGCGAGATCGCGATACTGGGCGAGAGCGACTGGTTCTGGCGCGACGTGGTCGAGCCGGACGACGGTCAGTTCCCGATCGAGGACCGCGAGGAGATCGTCGGCTACACGAAGTTCCCCGCCCAGGAGCCCGGCGCTGGCATCCGTGGCCAGGACCACGTGAGCGTCTCGGGCGGAACGGGTCGGGTGCTGAATCCCCACACCGAGCATCCCGAGGAGGCGTGGGAGTTCCTGGCCTACCTCGGCTCGGAGGAGGCGCAGCTCGCGTTCGTCGAGCGCCAGCCGCGGATCACCGCCCGCGAGGACGTCAACGCACAGGCCGTCGAGGACGATCCCATGCTCACCTTCGTGGCGGAGGAGATCCTCGACATCACCGCGTACCGTCCCGGCTTCGAGGAGTACCCGCAGGTGTCGGAGACCCTGCAGCTGGCGACGGAGAACGTCGTCTCGGGGCGTGAGTCCGTGGACGAGGCGGTCGAGCGCTACGAGATCCAGCTCGAGGGGATCGTGGACCCCGACGACATCCGATGAGGCGACGTGACTGGCGAGCAGCGGGAGGAGCAGCAGCCGGGCGGGGAGACGGCGACCCCGTCCGACGGTGCCGCGGAGTCCCCCGAGGCGCCTGACGAGACCGTCGGCGGGGCGACGGTGCTGGGGCGGATCACCGCCTCCAGCTTCGTTGCCCCCGCCGCGGGCCTCATGGGGGTCTTCCTGATCTTCCCGGCCCTGTGGACGCTGTACCTCGGGCTGACCGACGTCCGGCTCACGGGGGTGGCCGCGGCCGACCCGCAGTTCGTCGGGATCGAGAACTACCTCACCGCGTTGTCGGACTCGCTGTTCTACAACGCCCTGATCGTCACCCTGCTGTTCGTCCTGGGCTCGGCCGTCATCGGCCAGACCGTCCTCGGCTTCCTCCTCGCCTGGGCCCTGCGGGGCTGGCAGAGCCCGGTCCGCCGCGGACTCGAGGTCCTGGTGATCCTCGCCTGGATCATGCCCGACTCGGTGGTGGCCTTCCTGTGGATCGCCTACCTGGACGGCGACAGCGGCACCCTGAACCAACTGCTGCCGTTCGTCGGCGAGACCGAGTGGCTCCTGGAGCACGCCCTGCCCGCCATCATCGTGTTCAACGTGTGGCGCGGTACGGCCTTCGCCATGCTGTTGTTCGGCGCCGCGCTGAACGCGGTCCCGCCGTCGCACCTCGAGACGGCGAGGCTGGCCGGCGCCTCGGCGGTCCAGCAGCTGCGCGACGTCGTGCTGCCGACCATCCGCGGCCACATCCTCACCGCCCTGCTGCTCGTCAGCCTCTGGACGTTCAACCTCTTCACGCCGTACCTGCTGACCCAGGGCGGGCCGAACTTCGAGACCGAGGTGCTGCCGATCTACGTCTTCCGCGAGGCGTTCAGCCACGGACGCCTCGGGTACGGGGCCGCCATCTCCGCGATCATGATCCTGATCAACCTGGTCATCGCGCTCTTCTACATCCACGTCCTGCGGGAGCGCACCTCATGACCACGGCCACACCCGCGCGCCCGCCCGCCCGGCACCTGGTCCGGATGGTCCTGGCCCGCATCGGCTTCTACCTGTTCGTCGTCCTCGTGGGGCTGTTCTTCGCCCTGCCGGTGCTCTGGCTGGTGGTGGCGCCGTTCGACGAGACCCCCGGGCTGTCGGTGGCCGTCCCGGAACTCACCCTGCAGAACTTCCGCGAGGTGATGGAGAACCCCTTCGCGCTCCGCTCGTTGCTCAACTCGTTGATCCTCGCGATCGTGACGACGCTGCTGGTCGTGGCCTCCGCGTCGCTGTCGGCGTACGCGCTCAGCCGGGTTCGGCTGCCCGGGCGGGACGTGCTGCTGTACGTCCTGCTGCTGTTCTCCGCAGTCGTGACCGGGACCGCGGCGATGGTCCCGCTCTTCCGGCTGGTGTTCGAGATCGGGCTCATGGACACCCACACCGCGGTCATCCTGGTGATGGCCGGCGGTCTCCTGCCCGCAGGGGTGTTCATCCTGAAGGACTTCATGGACACCGTCCCCCGCAGCTACGAGGAGTCCGCGCTCGTCGCCGGTGCCTCGAGCCTGCAGATCCTGCGCGACATCGTGGCCCCCGTCGTCCGGCCCGGGCTGGCGGTGATCGGCGTCTGGGCGCTGGTGCAGGTGTGGGGGAACTTCCTGGTGCCGTTCATCCTGCTGCGCAGCTCCGATCTCAACCCGGCCGCGGTGGTGATGTACAACTTCTACACCGAGGGCGGCATCGCGGACCTCAGCCTGCTCTCCGCGTTCTCCCTGATCTACACCATCCCGGTCGTGGCCCTCTACCTGTTCGTCCAGCGGCGATACGGGTTCCGCTTCTACGGAGGGATCAAGAGCTGACATGGCCGACATCGAGCTCGAGAACGTCACCAAGCGGTTCCCCGGGGGCGTGGTCGCCGTCGACGACCTCGATCTGCACATCGCCGACGGCGAGTTCTTCTCCCTGCTGGGACCCTCGGGGTGCGGGAAGACCACGCTGCTGCGGATGACCGCCGGCCTCGAGCGGGCGTCCGGCGGCAGGATCTCGATCGGCGGGCAGGACGTCACCCGGCTCCCACCCGGCGAACGTGACGTCGCGATGGTGTTCCAGGACTACGCGCTCTACCCCCACATGCAGGTGGTGGACAACATCGCCTACCCCCTCAAGGTGCGCAAGCTCGACAAGCGGGAGCGCCGCCAACGCGCCGCGGAGGCCGCCAGCAGCCTGCAGCTCGGGGAGTACCTGGAGCGCCGGCCCTCGGAGCTCTCCGGAGGACAGCAGCAGCGCGCGGCCGTGGCCCGCGCGATCGCCTACGAGCCGAGCGTCTTCCTGTTCGACGAGCCGCTCTCGAACCTCGATGCCCGGCTGCGGCTGGAGGCCCGGACGTTCCTGAAGCGCCTGCAGGCAGATCTGGGCGTGAGCACGATCTACGTCACCCACGACCAGTCGGAGGCGCTCGCGCTCAGCGACCGGATGGCGGTCATGAAGGACGGCCAGGTCCGCCAGCTCGGCGCGCCCAAGGAGGTCTTCGACCGGCCCGTCGAACTCTTCGTCGCGAGCTTCATCGGCTCGGTGCCGATGAACCTCATGGAGGGGCGGATCAGCGAGGACGGTGACCACGTCGAGCTGCGGGGCCAACGGGTACCGGTGCCGCCGGCCTTCGCCGGGTCGGTGGGCCCGAACGACGGGGTCGTGCTCGGCGTTCGTCCGGAGTACGGGAGCCTCGCCGCGCCGGAGACACCCCAGGCGATCACCGGGCGGATCGCCGTCTCGGAGTTCCTCGGCACCCAGCATCTGGTGACCGTCGAGGCCGACGGGCTGTCGGTGCAGGTCGTCACCAAGGAGGCGGTCGCGCTGGATGATCGTGTGAGTGTCGTATTCGCGCCGGAGCAGTCGCTGCTGTACGACCCGGACAGCGAGCAGTTGCTCGCATCCCGACCGGTCGACGGGTCCGCCGAGCGCGTGGACAGCGCCCACCGCGAGGGCTGACCCGGTGGGTGTCACGGTTCGCACGGGGACGTTCACCCCCGCCGACCGCCGCGCCCAGCCGCACCGCTACGTGACCGTCCCCGTGGAGGCCGACGCGGCGGCCCTGTCGGTCACGCTGGACCATGACCGTTCCGCCGGCGTTCTCGACCTCGGGGTGTTCGACCCCTCCGGCGAGTTCCGTGGCTACTCGGGCGGGGCGAGGGACCGGTTCGTGATCACCGAGGACCAGGCGACCCCCGGGTACGTTCCGGGGCCCCTGCCGGCGGGGGAGTGGCACGTCTTCCTGCGGTTGCACCGCGTGGCGGACGGCGGCCTCCCGTGGGAGGTCCGCGTCTCGACCGAGCCCGCGCGGCCGGACCCGCTCCCGCCCCCACCGCGGCCCGGCGCGAGGCCGCAGCTGACCCGTCCGCCCGCCCCCGGCGGGGCGCGGTGGACGCCGGGGGACCTGCACGCCCACACGCTGCACTCCGACGGCACGCAGACGATCGATCAGCTCGCCGTGCAGGCGCGGGGTCTCGGCCTCGAGTTCCTGGCGGTGACCGACCACAACACCGTGAGCCACCACCCGCACCTCGCGGCCGCCGGTGCTCGTGCGGACGTGACGCTCTTGCCGGGACAGGAGGTCACCGCCGACACCGGACACGCGAACGTGTTCGGCGACGTGGGCTGGATCGACTTCCGCGAGCCCTCGGCCGTCTGGGCGCGGCTGGCCCGCGCGTCGGGCGGCCTCTTCAGCATCAACCACCCCATCGCCGGCGACTGCGCGTGGCGCGAGCCGCTGCCCGGGGAGGTCACGCACGTCGAGGCCTGGCACGGGCTGTGGGACGGACTTGATCCCCGGCCGCTCGACTGGTGGCGGCAGGTGGGCGGCGTGCCGATCGGAGGTACCGACGTGCACGACGCCGCCCGCGGCGACCTGCCCGGGCATCCGACGACGTGGGTGTGCACCTCGGCCGAGCAGCCCGACGTGCTCTCGGCGATCGCCGCGGGACACGTCGCCCTCAGCGCGGCGTCGAGCGCGCCGCTGCTCGTTCGCTGCGAGGAGCGGTTGGTCGCGGTGAACGCCGGCGGTACGCGGTGCGTGACCGGGGAGGCGCTGCTCGCGAAGGGGCCGGACGCGCCGGGACGTGGCGTGACCGATGATCCCGCCGACCTGGGACCCGCCGCCGGATGGCACGTGCTCCTCGACGGTTCGGGGCGGGTGCGCGCCCTCACACCCTGACCCACGCGTCTCGATCCCGCGGAACGGCTCAGTCGCCGAGCCAGACCGTTCGGATCTCGTGGGGCTCGAGCCGCAGGGTGAGGCGGCCGTCCGCGACGGTGGTGGGCTCGTCGAGGGGGGAGCCGAGCAGCGAGAGCGTCCGCGACCGCTCGAACGGACCGGTCAGCGTGGCCGTGCGGGCCTCGGCGGCGAGGTTGACCAGTCGGGCCTCCCGGCCGCCGTCGCGGCGCCGGAGGGCGCTCAGCGCGACCCCCTCGCCCGCGAGGTCGAGCCCGCCCGCCCCTGCGGTGTGCGTGCCCGCGCCCGGGGCGGTGCCCGGGCGCTGGAGGAACGGGAGGCGGTAGCGCTCCGC
This sequence comes from Egibacter rhizosphaerae, assembly GCF_004322855.1. Taxonomy (NCBI): domain Bacteria; kingdom Bacillati; phylum Actinomycetota; class Nitriliruptoria; order Egibacterales; family Egibacteraceae; genus Egibacter; species Egibacter rhizosphaerae. Next base: position 3,479,037 of record NZ_CP036402.1, read on the forward strand.
GTCCGCTGCGATCGCCCCGACGTCGTCGGGATCCGCGGTGGGGCGCACGGCGAATCCCACCTCCCAGGGCCCCTGGCACTGGTTCATCGGGGTCGGCAGCTGCGGACCGGCCGGCTCGGCCCGGTAGGGGTGGTCGTTCACGCTGACGTGGCTCGTGGCCCGCAGCAACGTGAGGGCGAGCTCCTCCCCGTCGACGAGCTCGTACTCGCTGACGTGGTCCAGCAGCAACGCGAGGCCACCGGTCGCGACGAACCCGTGGGCCGGGGCCGTGGGCAGCGGGTGCTCACCGTGGCCGCCTTCGCAGTGGAGGCCGCGCGCGACGACGGCGAACTGGCCCTCGGCCCGCGTTCGCTGGTCGGGCTCGGGCAGGGGGGCGTGCCAACGCAGGCGGTGGTCCCTGGCGGCGTTGTCGAAGCCGATGCGCAGGCGGACGAACGGCTCGTCGGCACGCACCTCGACGGCGGTGCGCACCGTGGTGATCGCTCGCGTCCCCGCCCGGGCCCGTCGGTCCTCGGTGAGCCCGGTGGGCCACGCGAAGGTGCGCAGGATCTCCACGGCGGCGGCCAGCGGCCCGTCGTGCACGGGCCGCACCTCGACGCGTTCGGGGGTGTCGACCAGTTCGTCCTGCGGGGGAGGGCCGTAGTTGTAGGTGTCTCCGGCGTCGCCGCCGTCGACGAGCCGACCGACCCCGTCGAGCCGGACCCCGTCGCCGCTCACCGACAGCGTGCCGTCGTCGGCGACCCCCACGTCGATCAGGCCGTTCGAGAGGCGCGTCCCCTCGCGGCGGGCGGGCGCGAGCGGAGTCCAGGTGGGGGCGTCATCGGTCGGCGCGACGGTCGTCCAGCCCAGGGGCGGGACGGGGACGCGCGCGCGAACGTGCTGCGAGGCGCGCGCCGACACCACGACCCTCCAGTCGTCCCTGCCGACGGCCTCGACCTCGCGGCGGGCGCTCGCGACGAGCCCGTCGACGTCGACCTCGGGGGGCTCGGGCAGCCGGTCGACGGTGATCGTCAGCGTCGGCGGTCGTGCCTCGGCGTCGACGTCGTAGCCGCTGATCAACTGGCCGTAGAGCTCTCGCGCGTGGCGTAGCTCGAAGACGTTCAGCGCCTCCTCGGCGGTGGTTTCCCGGTCGAGCAGCACCGTCGGGTGGTCGGTGACCACCTGCACGCCGACCACCGTGCCGTCGCCGGTGGCGAGTGAGCCGGCACGCATCCGGTCCGCGGGCACGTCGAGCCGGACCTCGTCGGAGCGGGCCGCGGGCGACGGGTTCCACGCCACCGCGCCGTCGATCGGGGCCGAGGCGGCGGGTCCGGCCAGCCGCTGCGCGGCGAGCTCCTCACCGATCTGCGCCGCCTCCGCGTACCGCACACCCACCTGGGCCACGGTTTCGTCGTGCGAGCACGCGCAGACGAGTCGTGCGCGGCGTTCTCGATGAGGCGTGCCCACGCGGACGCCAGCTCCTCGCCCGGCCACGTGTCGCCCAGCACCGTTGCGAGCGGCTCGGCGTAGCGCTCCAGGGCGCGCTCGGCCCGCCCTGCGAGCACCTTGATGTCGACCCTGGTGGAGGTCACGCCCATCAGGACGTTCGCCCGGGCCCCGGAGCGCAGTTCGCCGTGCCAGGTGGGCAGTGGCCCCTGATCGCGCACCGCCTGCAGGTAGGCAGGCAGCGTCGAGCATTCGACGGTGACGTCGTCGAGCTGCGCGTCGGCCTTGCGAATCCGCTGCGGGAGGTCGGTCGGTGGTGCGGTGTGGTCGGCACCGTGCAGCATCAGGAGGTGGCCCTCGGGCATGAAGCCCGCGCGCCGCTCCTGGAAGCGTTGGACGTCCACCGCCAGACGGTCCTCGACCCGGAGCAGGTGGGCGGCGTGCCCGTAACCGTCGACCAGGTACTCGGCGCGCACGGACGACCCGTCCGGGGCGCTCCAGCGGAACGCGTGGTGCTCGATGGCGCGAGGCACCCCCCGCCACACGACCGCATCCGAGAGGCCCGCGCGCGCGAGGATCTGCGGCATCTGGGCGACGTGACCGAACATGTCGGGGAGATACCCGACCGGCATCGCCCCGCCCAGGCGCTCCGCGACGGCCCAGCCGGTCTCGAAGTTTCGGACCAGGGTCTCGCCCGACGGGAGGAACTCGTCGGCGAGGATCCGCCAGGGCCCGATGAGGAGGCGGCCCTCGCGCACCAGCGCCCGCACGCGCGGCTCCTCCTCGGGCCGCAGCTCCAGGTAGTCCTCGATCGCCGCGGTCTGCCCGTCGAAGGTGAAGACGAAGCGTGGGTCGTCCTCGAGCATCGCGAGCACGGTCTCCACGGTCCCCAGCAGGCGCAAACGGAAGGTCTGGAACGGCTCGTACCACTCACGATCCCAGTGGGTGTGCGGGATCACGTGGACCCGGGTCGCGCTCATAGGGCGGCCTCTCCACCGATCGTGACGCCCTGCTGGGCGGCCAGCACGGCCATGGCGCTCTGACAGGTGATGATGTCCTCGAGGCCCTCGACGGCGCCGCTGGGTGGCGCGGACAGCCCCAGGGCGACGGCGTGGAAACGCTCGAGCTGTCGCTCGAAGGCCTCGCGGTGCGAGGTCCGGTGCAGCTGGCGGTGGCCCTCGCCCTCGGCGGTAGTGAGCTGATAGGTGGTCGGGGCGTGGAGGAGGTACGGCGAGGGGAACTCGAACTCGATGGAGCCGCGCTCGCCGTGCACCCGGACCTGCTCGCGATAGGCGGGGTAGTCGGGCATGAGGTGCCACCCGATGTCGACCCGGGCGTCCCCGGGGAGCTGGCCGGTCAGCACGAGGGAGCGGCCGACGTCGCCCGCCCACTCGCTGACGGCGTCGACGGTCGCCAGCGGGCCCACGGTCGCGCGCAGCACCGACAGTTCGTGGATCACGCTGCCGAGCAGCACGTCGGTGTAGATCGAACCCAGCGTGGTGGCGCCCGCCGGGCCCAGGGCGATCGTTCGGAGCTCCGCGTCGGTGTTCGCGACGGTCGCCGGGGGAGGCCACGTCTGGGGGGAGCGACCGAGGTGGGTCAGCTGCCGCTCCAGACTCGGGTGCAGGACCGTGATCTCCACGCTGCGCAGGCTGCCGACCTCCCGCAGATCGACGGCCGCCGTCTCCACGGCCGGGTCGAGTTGTTTCATGTACCCCAAGTGCAGCCTGTCGGAGCCCTTGAGCTGCTCGGCCTCCTCGCGCGTGAACGCCAGGGGCTTCTCGCACAGGACCGCGATCCCGGCCTCGGTGAGCACCCGGGCGGCCTGACCGTGCGAGCCCGAGGTGAGCAGCAGGACCGCATCGATCTCTTCGCAGGCGGCGACCTCCTCGACCGTCTCCAGGCGTCGATGGTGGGGTACGGACCACTGGTCCCCGATCGTTGCCACGGCCCGGGGCGAACGGTCGCACACCGCCACGAGCCGGAAGAGGTCCCGGCGTCGGGCCAGCAGGGGAAGGTAGACCAGCTGCGCGACCGTGCCGAGCCCGACCACCGCGAGCCGCACCGGTTCCTGCGGTGTCCCCATCACCATCCCAGCTCCGCCAGGAAACGCCGATTCCGTCCGTGGGCCTCGAGGGCGCGGCTCACCGCCTCGGGGGTCCGGGGGCTGGCGTCCTGCTCGATCACGACCCAGCCCTGCCAGTCGAGCAGTTGCCCGAGCACCTCGCCGAGGGGAAGGTCGCCGGTGCCCAGCTCCGCGAACACGCCGCTGTCCCAGACGTCGTCCACCGGTGAACGCCCCTGCCGCAGGCGGTCGGCGGTCGCGGCGTCGACGTCCTTGACGTGCAGGTGCGTGACCCGGTCGCGCCACGCCTGCAGGGTCGCCAGGGGATCGTCGCCGCCCAAGCGCACGTGGCCGGTGTCGAAGCACAACTCGACGCTGGTTTCGGCCAACAGTCGCTCGGTCTGCACGGCGGTCTCGACGAGCGTCCCGGCGTGCGGGTGGAACACGGCGGGATGGCCGCGGTCCTCGCAGCGCCGCCGAGCGTCCTCCACCAGCGTCACGAGCCGTGCCCATTCACGCGCGTCGGTCTCGTGCTCGCCCGTGCCGACCCGGCCGGACCGGGTGCGTGGTGCGCCGAACGTCGGCCGAGGCGTGGGCAGGTCCGGTCGGGCGGACGCCCCGATGTCGCATGCGTCGAGGACGTGCTCGAGCTCCCGCTCGCTCGAGTCCTCGCCCAGGCTCACCCAGCCGCCAGCCAGGCCGAGCCCGTGGTGGGAGAGGCTCGCGACGAGGCCGTCCGCCGATGCCAGGTACTCGGGAGGGCCGAGGTCGGTGCCGTCGAAGCCGTCCCCGGCCAGCCGGCCCAAGAACGCTGCAGGGTCGGACGAGGCGGCGTCCGGGGATCCGACGCCGAGGTTGCAGGGCGCCCCTGCCACCGCGTATCCAGCGGGCAACGAGGACCTCCCGTCGGGGCGGACAGCTATTGGAGCGTTCCATAATAGCTGTCGCGTCGTCAACCATTCCAGTCGAGCGGCTCGCCAGGCGATCTGCGACCGTCGCCCGCTGGTGGCAGCATCCGGAGGTCATGCCGAGATCTGTCCGCTTGCGACCCTGGCAGAAGCGGGCGCTCACCGCCTTCGACCAGGCGGGTCGCGCCGACTTCCTCGCGGTCGCCACGCCCGGCGCCGGGAAGACGACCTTCGCGCTCACGGCCGCCATCCGCGACCTCGCGGGCGAACACGGTCGACCCGATGGGCCCGATGGGTCGAGCCGATCCGGTCGCCGGGTCGTCGTCGTCGCACCCACCGCCCATCTGAAGTCGCAGTGGGCCGGGGCGGCCGCCGCGCTGGGCCTGCACCTCGCAGCCGACTGGAGCGGCCGTGACGGCGTGCTGCCCCGTGACCTGCACGGGGCGGTCGTCACCTACCAGCAGGTCGCCGCGGACCCCGATGCCGTCCGCCGCGTCGCCGACGGTGCCTTCGCGATCTTCGACGAGCTCCACCACGCCGGCGAGGAGCGGGCCTGGGGGGCCGCGCTCGCGCACGCCTTCGAACGGGCGGGGCGACGGTTGGCGCTGTCCGGCACCCCGTTCCGCTCCGACACCCAGGCGATCCCGTTCGTGCGGTACGACGGCGACGAGGCGGAGCCCGACTTCGTGTACGGATACGCCGACGCGCTCGCCGAGGGCGGGGTCGTCCGCTCGGTGCGGTTCCCCCGGGTGGACGGGGAGATGGAGTGGACCGCGCCGGACGGCGAACGCCACGCCCACACCTTCGACGACCCGCTCGATCGGGTCCGTGCGGGTCAGCGCCTGCGGACCGCGCTCAGCGCGGAAGGCGAATGGCTGCCCGCGGTCCTCGAGCGAGCGCACGGGCAACTGCTCGGGACCCGGCGCCACGAGTCCGACGCCGGTGGCCTCGTCATCGCGATGGACCAGGCGCACGCGCGGGCGATCGCGTCGCTCATGCGTGAGCGGGTCGGTATCTCGCCGGTCGTCGCCGTGAGCGAGGATCCCGACGCTGGGCGCCGCATCGCCCGGTTCGCCCAGTCGGACGAGCCGTGGATCGTCGCCGTCCGCATGGTCAGCGAGGGCGTCGACATCCCCCGGCTTCGGGTCGGTGTCTTCGCGACGAACGTCGTCACCGAGCTCTTCTTCCGCCAGGCGGTCGGCCGCCTGGTCCGCGTGCGTGCCGACACGGGGACGCATCCCGCGCACCTCTTCATCCCCGACGACGTGCGGCTGCGGGCGTTCGCCGCACAGATCGGCGAGGAACGACGTCACGTGCTCCGCCGGCGGGAGGAGGACGAGACCGAGGGCGACGACGACGAGTTCGACGAGCCCCCGGTCGAGCCCGTCGACAGCGAGGACGCGCAGCTGTCGCTGTTCGAGGCGATCAGCGCCCGAACGCTCGGTGACCCCCAGGTCGCCGACCCTCCGGTCGGAGCGGGGACGCGGCCCGTGGGCGCCTCGGTGGAGGCCCCGCCCGCGGCCTCCCCGCTCGGCGGGGCGGACGAGGACGACGAGCTGTTCGTCGAGCTCACCCCGCCGCCCGTCGTCGGCGGGGACGACGTGTCGGGCGGCGGTGGGATCGACGAGGCGGGCGGTGCGGAGGGCACGACCCGCGAGGCCCGGAAGAAGACCCTGCGCGATCGCAACGCGCAGCGTGCCCGTGAGCTCGCCCGGCTGACGGGGAAGTCCCACAAGGAGGTCAACGCCGAATTGAACCGCCTGGCCGGGGTACGACGGGTCACCGAAGCGACCCTCGACGAGCTCGAGCGGCGCGCGGACCGGGCCCAACAATGGCTACGCCGGCTCTGACCCAACCGCAACCGGAGCAAGATCGATGGCAGCACCCACGACCCTGAGCGCCCTGCGGGGACACGTCCAGGAGCTCGACGGCAAGGGCTACGGCGCTTACAAGTCGCTACGCGATGAGCGCGCCGCCCTCGACGAGGCCGGCCTTCCCGGCGCGGAGCTGCGTGTCGAGCGCGTCCAGGCCGACCCGTTCGCCCCACCCAGTCGCCTCACGCTGCACGTCCCGGCCTCCACCGCGAAGGTCCCAGGGAGCGAGCGGGCCAACGAACCTCGTCGCCGAGCGGTCGCCGACCACCTCCTGCGGCTGCTCGACGGCCAGGTCGGCCGCGACCTGCACGTGGACGCCGGACGGCAGGAGGTGCTCGAGCGCTCTGCCGTGCACCTCGACGCCGACGGGAACGTGACCGTGCGGCTCGGTGCCTCGCTTCCCGCCGCGGGCCGCAAGATCAAGGGTCGCGCGGCCGCGGCCCTGCTGACCGAGGAGCTCCCGCAGGCCGCCACACGTAGCTTGCGCTGGGAGGCCATCGACGCCTCCGCCGCCGTCGCCACCGCGGACACGGTGGAGGACGCCGTCGCGCTGCGCGCGCAACTCGCCGCACGCGGGCTCGTGGCCTTCGTCGCCGACGGCAGCGTCCTGCCCCGGGCCAGCGGCGTGGACGACCGCCCCCTCGAAGGGGGCGTGCCCCTGGAGGCGCCCGAGACGCTGGCCGTCGAGCTCGAGGCTCCCCACGCGGGGCTCGTGCGAGGGCTCGGCATCCGCGACGGCGTCACCCTCGTCGTCGGGGGCGGGTTCCACGGCAAGTCTACGTTGCTGCGCGCCCTGGAACGCGGCGTGTACGACCACGTGCCCGGTGACGGCCGGGAACGGGTCGTGACGCGCGACGACGCGGTCAAGATCCGGGCCGAGGACGGGCGGGCGGTCACCCGCTGCGACGTGAGCGCGTTCGTGGGTGAACTCCCCACGGGGGACGACACCCGCGACTTCTCCACCGAGAACGCGAGCGGGTCGACGTCGCAGGCCGCCGCGATCGTCGAGGCGATCGAGGCCGGTGCGGGCAGCCTGCTCATCGACGAGGACACCAGTGCGACGAACCTCATGATCCGCGACGCGGCGATGCGTGAGCTGGTCGTCGGTGACCGCGAACCGCTCACGCCGTTCGTCGACCTGGTGCGCTCGCTCGCGCGCGACCGGGAGGTGGCCACCGTGCTCGTGCTCGGTGGCTCCGGGGACTACTTCGGGGTCGCTGACACGGTCGTGCACATGGACGCCTTCGCCCCGCACGACGTGACCGATCGGGCTCACGCCATCGCCGAGGACGCCCCGAAGCCGGGGGAGCCGGCGGTCTTTCCCACACGCCGCGGTCGCGTGCCCCGCTCGAACAGCCTCACGCCCCCGGGCAAGCCGAAGGTGTCCGCGCGCGGCGTCGACGCGTTGCGCTACGGGGAGGCGACGATCGACCTCGACGCCGTCGAGCAGCTCGTCGACCCCAGCCAGACCGCGGCCGTGGGTCGGGCGCTGCGTTGGCTCGCGGACGATCGTGGCGGTGACGATCGGCCCCTGGCCGCGCGGCTCGACGCGCTCGACGCGCACCTGGCCGAGGTCGGCGTGCACGGGCTCGCCGGTGATGCGCCCGTCGATCTCGCCCGGCCGCGGCGGTTCGAGGTGGCCGCTGCGCTCAACCGTCTACGGAGCCTCGCGGTCGCTGATCTCCGCTGACCACCGGCGCCGAACGAGGCGAGGATCGTCCTCCACCGTCCGGGCGGGGTGATGTGCTGGTGTGCACAGGATCCCGCCCGGGTGGCGTGATCGGCTACTCGATGAACTCGACCAGTTGCTCGCGGACCTGCTCGCTGACCTCGCTCGGATCCGCGACGAGGAAGCCTCGGTCGACGTCTCCGAGCACCTCGGAGGACTCGTCCTCGAGGTCGTGGCTCGGCACGAGCAGCACGCCGGCGCCCTCGTGCGCGGCGAGCGCGCCCGCGACGACCGCCTCGGGGTAGGAGCGGCCGGGTGCGGCCACGACGGAGCCGTCCCCGCCGTCGAACCGCGAGAGGGCCTCCAGCAGGACCGCTCGGCTCGTGCCGTAGCGGTCCTCGCCGGCCAACCGGGTGGTCGAGACTCCTGCCCCGGCGAGCTCCTCCTCGACCGAGGCCTGCAGCGCCGCCTCGCCGCCGATGAGGATCGCGGTGGAGACGTCGAGCTCCTCCAGCGCGTCCAGGGTCGCGTCGGGGACCCGGTCCTCCCGGGCGAGCAGCGTCGGCACGGGCCGTGGCGCGGCGGCCAGAGCGGCGGCCGACAGGGCATCCGGCCAGGCCCGGTCGAACTCCTCGTGACGGCCGAGGCAGATGGCGACCTCCCCCGTGGGCGCCCCGATCCTGCGGGCGATCTCCACGGCGGTCTCGAAGCGGTCCGCGCCGTAGATGCGTTCGACCGTCGCGCCGTGCTCGCCGAAGTCGGCGTCGGCGCCCTCGTCGATCGCGGCAGATCCCCCCAGCACCAAGACCCGTTCGGCCCCGAGGCCGAGGATCTCGCCCTTGAGCCAGTTCGACGGACCGCCCTCTGGCACGAGCAGCAACGGCGCGTCCTCGGCGGCGGCCAGGGCGCCACCGCACAGCGCGTCGGCGAAGTCGTCGCCGCTCGCGATGACCAACGTGGGGGTGTGAGCCCACGCGTGGGCGGCCGCCGCGAGCCCCACGGCGGTCGGGGCCCGGCTGTCGATCCGCTCGACCGTCGAGTCGAGCTCGTTGCTCGGGCGCGCGGCTTGGCCCAGCTGCGCTGCGGAGGCGCGCGACTCGGCGTCCTCGATGACCCGCTCGCGCAGGTCGTCCAGCCGGCTGTGGACCTGGCTGCCCGGGCACGACGTGGAGCCGAGGTCGGTGTGCCCGCGCACGGCGGGGCCGGGCGCTTGTGCACCCGACACGAAACGGTCGCCGCCGCGGGACAGGAGCGCGAGGTCGCCGCGCGGGTCGATGCGGTGAACGGCACACTGCCAGCCCGCGGCCTCGGCGAGCGCACGCCACGAGTCCTCGGTCGCGCTGCGGCCGTTGAAGTCGCCGATCAGCGAGATACCGACGGTCTCGCTGTTGAAGCCGCGCACGTGGGCGCCCGCGGCGTGGCCACCACGGCCCTCGTAGATGTTGCCGAACTTGTCGACGAGGTATTGGTAGCCGATGTCGCTCCATCCCAACGACTGGGTGTGGTAGCGATGGAAGCTGCGGACGATGGCGTTGACCTCGCTGGGGCTGTAGTCACCGTTGGTCGCGGTGTGGTGCACGATCACCGACCGCGCGCGGGTCAGGCGGCTGGCGGGGCTCGTCGAACTCGGCGCCCCCCACTGACTGCGGCTGATGATGCTGGGCTCGTCGCCCGCCGCGCGTGGGCGGACGGGCACGTCCTCGCCCGTGTCGTCGACGAGATGGATCTCCAGGTCCTCGAGTTCGACGTCGCGGACCTCGATCCATTCCGAACGGGGGACGCTGAGCGGCTCGGTGACCCGCGCCGTCTCGGGGGTGTCCTCGCCTGCCTCGCGGTCCGGCGCCTCGCCGGCGTCGCCCGCCGGTCGCAGCGTCCGCCAGTCGGTCCAGGTCTCGCCGTCGCTGCTCGTGCGCACGCGGACGTGCTTCGCACCGCGGGGGAGGCGGAACCCGACGACGCGGAACGGCGAGTCGGTGTGCACCGTGCCCGGGCCGAGGTCGCGTCTGGCTCTCGCGGCGACGGCGCTCGGCGTCATCACCTCGTGACGCGTGCCGTTGTCGGCCAGGGCGATCCGCGGCCGCAGGCCGACCAGAGCCGCGCCTGCGGCCATGCCGGCCAGCACGTCCCGGCGTTGCACGCTCCCGCGGGGCAAACCTGCCTCCTCGTCGCTCGTTTGCGCGCGAAGGTTTCGTTGCTGCTGCTCGCGGTGACGCTGTCGGCTGCCGACAGCGCCGCCCAAGCGGCCGGCACGCCCTCCTTCACGCTCGTGGGCGTGCCAGCGTTTGCTGGTGGCGCACCGAGTCGCGCCGTCCCGAGAGCGAAGTCCTCGGCGCCCGCACGGCGCGAACACGGCACTTCGGCCGCCGTCCCGGCGACCGCGAAACGCAGTGGACAGGGCAAAACGGGACCCACGGCCATTCCGCAGATACCCAGGGGGTGGCTCTGCCCGTCGTGCGTCTCTCTCCAGAGACGCACGACGGTGGTAGACCCTTACGGGCGAGCTAGACGTCGGGCCTTGGCCGTTCGTCCGCGTGCTGACGATCCCGAGGGGTACCGCTGGGCTGCGTCGCCTCCGCCCTCGACTCGGACCCGTCCTCGCTTGACCCCCGCGACGACCCGTAGCGCAGCACGACGAAGGTCGCGATCGCGAGGAACACGCCCGCCAGCACGGCGAGGCCCGGTCCCGGATCGATCCCGACCCGCCCGAGCATGGCGTCGGCGAGCTCGCGGCTGGTGCTCGTCTCGTCGGCGAGGATGATCGCTACGAACGCCGCCACGAGGGCACTGACCCCGAAGGCGATGGCGTTCTGCCACCAGCGGGTCAGGCCGGCACGCTCGGACAGGATCCGGCCCGCCTTGAGGATCCGACCGACACGGATCACCCGCAGCGCGCCGACGAAACGGACGAGCCGCAGCAGCTGCACCGGCCCGACCGCGAAGATCACGGCCGGCACGGTGACGGCGGTGACGCCGATGATGAACTTGTGCTCGCGCACCCATTGGCGTCGGTCCCGGGCCAGCACGAACAACACGACCGTCTCGCCGGTCAGCACGATGAGCGACATCGTGTTGAGCACCTGGCCGACCAGCGCGGTCGTCCCGTCGAGCATGGTCATGAAGACCGCCGGCACGGAGACGATCGCCGCGAGGATCACGGGGAGAGCGAACCGCTCCTCTACCTGCTCGAGACGGGGATCGTCGCTCGAGCCGCCCTCGTGCGTGGTGTCGTCGTCCGCCAGTTCACCCATCGCCGCTCGTCCCCATGGCTCGTTCGGTCCGCGCGTCTCGCTCGATCGCGCGTCTCGCTCGATCGCGCGTCTCGCTCGGTCCGCGCGCATGGTACGGCCTCCGGTGCGCGGTGCGCCGAAGCCGCGGCGCCGCCGCTGATCGGGTCGCTGCCGGCCGGCCGCTCCTTTAGGCTTCCCGGGTCCCCTCGCCGGAGCCGGAACTGGACCACACGCCGATGCCTGCCCCCGACGCCGACGCGCGCCCCCTGACCGGGCGGCTCGTGGTCGCCGCCCCGGATCTCAGCGACCCGAACTTCGCCCACACGGTCGTCCTCGTGCTCGACCAGCACGACGAGGGCGTTCTCGGGGTCGTGCTGAACCGTCCCAGCGCCGTCGAGGTCGCCGACGTCCTACCGGAGTGGGGCGAGGTCGTCGCCCCGCCGGGGCAAGTGTTCGTGGGCGGGCCGGTCCAGACCGAGGAGGTCACCATCGGCCTCGGCCGCGTACCCCACGGGACCGCGGATCCCGAGGAGATCATCCCGGGACTCGCGGTCGTGGACCTCGCGCAGGGTCCGGCGGGCGTGACGGAGCGAGCCCGGGTGTTCGCCGGCTACGCGGGCTGGGATGCCGGGCAGTTGGAGCAGGAGCGCGCCGACGGCGGGTGGTTCATCGTCGACGCGGAGCCCGACGACGCCGTCTCCCCGGAGCCGGAGCGGCTCTGGCGCACGGTGCTGCAGCGTCAGGGCGGCGTCTTCACCACCATCCCCGAGGACCCCGGACGCAACTGACACCTTGTGGCAGCCACGCCGTCACGCCAGGCGGGTCGACACGGCCGTCACGCCGTCGGACGGCCGGATCAGGCCTGCCCCGTGGAGGAGGCCCGCACCGCCGCTCGTTCCTCCGCGCGGGCGACGTCCCTCCCGCGCCGCTCGTCGACGAGCAACAGCAGCGCCCCGCCGACCACGAAGAAGACGATCACCGAGACGATCCCGGTCCGCGCGACGCCGGTGATCGCGATGACCGCGGCGAACAGGGCGGGGCCCATCATCCCGGCGAACCGGTCCATCACGCCGTACAGCCCGAAGAACTCCCCGGACTTGTGCGCCGGGATCATGCTGGCGAACAGCGAGCGCGACAGGGCCTGCGTCCCGCCCTGCACCGTGCCGACCGCGATCGCCAGCGCCCAGAAGTGCAGCGCCGTCTCCATGAAGAAGGCGAAGACGGCGACGCCCATGTAGACGACGAGGCCGAGGAGGATCGCCCGCTTGGTGCCGATGCGTCCGGCGAGGACGCCGAACAGGAACGCGCACGGCACGCCGACGAACTGCACCGCGATGACCGCGCCGATGATCGTGGCTTGGTCGATCCCGAGGCCCGATGCGTACGTCCCGGCCAGGCGGATGATCGTGCCGATCCCGTCGCCGTAGACGAGGTAGGCGACGAGGAGCAGGAAGGCCTCGCGGAAGCGCCTGAGCTCCCGCAGGGTCGACGCGAGCCGTCGCACTGCGGCGACGACCGGTCCGTCGCCGGGGCGGTCGCGCGGGTCGATCCTGGGGGCGGGCTCCGGTACGCGCCGAAAGAGCGGGAACGAGAACGCGAGCCAGTACGCCGCCACCAACGCGAACGCCACCCGGGCGGGCAGCGTGCGCTCGGGCAGGCCGAACCGTCCCGGAACCTCGATGACGACCAGACAGACCGTGAGCAACAGTCCCGCCCCGAGGTAGCCGAGCGCGAACGCGCCGGAGGAGACCCGATCGACCTCTCCGGGCCGCGCGATGTGGGGCAGCAACGCGTCGTAGAACACGCTGGTCCCGTTCAACCCGACGTTCACGAGCAGGAACAATCCCAGGGCGAGCAGCCAGTCGCCCGTGCCGACCGCCGTGAGGCCGGCCGTACCCACGACGCCGACGGCAAGGAACGCGGCGAGGAACCGCTTCTTGCGGGGGACCTGGTCGGTGTAGGCGCCGATGACCGGGGCGATGACGGCGACCGAGACGATGGCGAGGGTGGTCGTGATCGCGAACCGTTGGTTCGCGGTCGCCGCGGACAGTCCGTCGGCCGCGACCGTCTCGTAGTATACGGGGAAGACCGCCGTCACGATGACGGCGTAGACACCGGTCGTCGCCCACTCGTAGAACGCCCACGCGCGCAGCTCGCGGCGGTGCAGCCCCAGCCGCTCGAGCATCGGCATGCTGCGCTCGACGGGGGCGTCGCCCGTCGGTGTCGCCATCGGTCCTCCCGATCCCGGCGCAAGCCCGGCACCGTCCACGGTCCGCCGCTGGACCACCGCCCACCATCGCAGGGTAGGGGCTGCAGGCGGCTCGCGACGCCTCCGCGCGGGCGCACACCGTGGCGCGTCGGGGGCGGCTGGGGGCTAGCATCTGCGGCATGGCTTCCGAGGCTCCACTTCCCAGCCGAGAGGAGATGCGCTCGCAATGGGCGCGGCTCGACCGCGACGGTCGCCGCCGTGTCCGGCGGGCGGCCAACCGCGGCCGCGAGGTCGAATCGGGAGACCCGCGCGAGGCGCTGGTCGCGGCGGCGCTGGCCGCGAACCAGCGTCGCTTCTGGCGCTGGGGCTGGGCGATCGGGCCGGTCGTCGTCGCGCTCGCCACGATCCCGCAGGGTCTCGAGGCCGTGCTCGTGAACGTCCTGTTCGTCACGCTCGTGGTGATCCTGCTGGCGGTGTTCTTCGCCCGCCGCTCCGCGCGCGCGGAGGCCGCGAACCGTCAGTTGGCCGCGCGGCGATCGAAGAAGAAGCGCAATCGCCGCAAGGGCAAAGGCGGCTGACCTCAGTCGATCGGCGCGAGCTCGTTCAGCGCCACCTGGACCGGCTCGCCCGGCGTGACCTCGACCTCGGTGCCGCGGACGCCGACGGTCAGGGGGTTGCCGGACCGCAGCTCCAACCCGAGGTGGTGGTGGGTGAGCTCGACGCGCAGGCTCCGGCCGCGCACCTGCAGGGGGAAGCGCAGCCCTTGCCACTCGGACGGCAGGCGCGGGTCGAACGTGATGTGCCCGTGGTAGGAGCGCATCCCCGCGAACCCGTGCACCAGCGCCATCCACACACCGCCCGTCGAGGCGACGTGCACCCCCTGGTCGGCGTTGCCGGCGACGTCGAGCAGATCCATGAAGAGCGAGAGGCGGAAGTACTCGAGCGCGTCGTCCTCCTCGCCGATCTCGCTCGCGACGATCGCGTGCACCGGCGGTGACAGGGATGAGTCGCTCGTCGTCAGCGCGTCGTAGTAGCGGTAGTTCCGGCGCTTCTGCTCGAGCGAGAAGTGGTCGCCGAGCAGGAACATCGCGAGCACGACGTCGGCCTGCTTGATCACCTGGTAGCGGTAGATCATGAGCGGGTGGTAGTTCAGGAGCAGCGGGTACTTGTCCGCCGGGGTGGCGGCGAAGTCCCACACCTCCTGCTGGAGGAAGTGCTCGTCCTGGGGATGGATCCCGCGTCGCTCGTCGTAGGGGATGTGCATCGTGGCGGCGGCGCGACGCCAGGCGGCGAGCTCGTCGTCGGTCATCTCGAGCTCGTTCCAGAGGATCTCGTAGCACTCCGGGTCGGTCGCCCGGAGGATCCGCAGCACGTGGCCGGCGTACTCGAGGTGCTGCTTGGCCATCAGGTTGGTGAACGCGTTGTCGTTCACGACCGTCGTGTACTCGTCCGGCCCCGTCACCCCGTGCAGGTGGAAGGCGTCGTCGTCCTTCGAGTGGAAGCCCAGGTCGCCGAACAGTCGCGCCGTCTCGACCAGGATCTCGGAGCCGAACTCGCCGAGCGCCTCCGTGTCGCCGGTCACGTCGACGTACACCTTGAGGGCGTGCGCGATGTCGGCGTTCAGGTGGTACTGCGCGGTGCCGGCCTGGAAGTAGGCGCTCGCCTCCGGGCCGGTGATCGTCCGCCACGGGTAGAGGGCGCCGTCGAGGTCGAGCTCGCGTGCCCGCTCCCGGGCCGCGTCCAGCATGCCGTACCGGAAGCGCAGCAGGTTCTTCGCCACACGTGGCGTGGTGAAGGCGAGAAACGGCATGACGAAGATCTCGACGTCCCAGAAGTAGTGCCCCTCGTAGCCGTGACCGGTGAGGCCCTTCGCCGGGATGCCGGTGTGCTCCGCGCGCGAGCTCGCCTGGAAGAGCTGGAACAGGTTCCAGCGGACCGCCTGCTGGATGCGCGGGTCGTCGGTGTCGACCTCGACGTCCGCGGTCTCCCAGAACGCGGCGAGGTCCTCCGCCTGATCGGCCTCGAGCGCCTCGAAACCCTGGTCCACCGCGCGGTCGAGCACCCGGTCCACGCGGTCGCAGAGTTCGTTCGACGGCACGTTCTGGCTCGTGTGGTAGCTCGCGAACTTGTCGATGCGGATCGTGCAGCCCTGGCGTGCGGGGATCGTGAAGATCACCTTGCCGAGATTCTCGCTGGTCTCCCGGGTGGCCTGCCACTCGCAGTTGGTATCGATCACGTGGTCCATGCCGACGCCGAGGGTCATCCGGCTGTTCGCCGTCCGGTAGCCGGCGATGACGCGAAGCTCCCCCTCGCGCGCGGACTGCCGCTCCAGTACGTGGTGGTCGAACGTGCGCGTGGTCCGCGGGTCGAACTGCTGGCGATTGGGGTCGTCGGGCGCTTTGGTGTCCTGTCGGTTGAGCAGCTGCGAGCTGATCACGACGGGCGCGTCCGCGTTCGTGACCTGCACCTCGTAGCGCGTCGCGCACAGGTGGCGGTGTCGCGTCGAGGCGAGCCGTGTCGACGTGACCCGCACCTCCTTGCCCGACGGCGTCTCCCACAACAGCGTCCGGCGCAGCACCCCGGTCCGCATGTCGAGCGCCCGCTCGTAGTCGCGCAGCGTCGCGGTGTGCAGGTGCAGCGGCTCGTCGTCGACGTAGAGCTTGATGATCTTCGCGTCGGGTGCGTCGATGATCGTCTGGCCGGTCTTCGCGAGCCCGTACGCTTCCTCGGCGTGCACGATCTCCCAGGTCTCGTGGAAGCCGTTCACGAACGTCCCGTGGTCGTGGACCGGTCGCCCCTCCTCGGGATTGCCCCGCATGCCGAGGTAGCCGTTGGCGACGGCGAACAGCGTCTCGGTCCGGTCGAGCAGGTTCCGGTCGAAGCGGCGCTCGACGAGTCGCCAGGGGTCGACAGGGAAGATGTGCTCGGGCAGCGGTTCGGGCTCACGGGTCTTCATCCGGCACGCTCCGAGGCTCGTCGCGGGATGCGGCGGGTGGTCGATCGTGGGGTCGGGCGACGGCTCGCGGGCCGCTCGCGCGGGCGGTGCGACGCGCCGGCGAGTGTCGCCCCGCGGCATGCTGCCGGAAAGGCCGCGAGGATGCCAAGCGGGCATCCTCGATGGCCGGCCGGGAGAGTCGTGCATGCGAGCAAGGTCGGCCGCGCCGTGGCCTTCATGAGGGTTGCCCGGGGAAGGAGGAGCCCATGAGGCTGGCGGACGTCGTCGCGGTGAGCGACGCGGTGCGCGCCACGAGCTCGCGCCGCGAGAAGGTGGCCGCGCTCGCGGACCTGCTGCGCGATGCCGAGCCCCGTGAACTGCCGGTCGCCGCGAGCCTCCTGGCCGGGCACCCCCGCCAGGGCAAGGTGTCGGTGGGGTGGCGGACGCTGCGAACGGTGGAGGTCGAGCCGGCACCCCACCCCCGGCTGGGGCTCGTCGAGGTCGACCGAGTCCTCGGGGAGATCGCGTCCGCCTCCGGTCCCGGCTCGACCGGCCGGCGCGCGGAGCTGCTGGCGGGGCTGTTCGGCGCAGCGACCGACGCCGAGCAGGCTTTCCTGCGCGGCCTCGTCCTCGGCGAGCTGCGCCAGGGAGCGCTCGAGGGGATGGTGGCCCAGGCCCTCGCACGGGCCTGGGAGCTGCGCGAGGCCGATGTGCGCCGAGCGCTGATGCTCGCGGGTGACCTCGGCGTGGTGGCGCAGGCGGCGGCCACCGGGGGCGAGGCCGCGGTCCGCGCCTTCGAGCTCGAGCTGTTCCGCCCGGTGCAGCCGATGCTCGCCAAGACCTCCGACGACGTCGTCACCGCCCTCGAGGAGGTGGGGGGCGCAGCCGTGGAGGCCAAGCTCGACGGGGTACGGCTGCAAGTGCACCGGGACGGGCACCGCGTGGGGGTGTGGTCGCGCACGCTCAAGCAGCTGACGACCGGGGCGGGGCGGATCGTCGATCTGGTGCGGGAGCTGCCGGCGACCTCGTTGGTGCTCGACGGAGAGGTGCTCGCCCTCGACCCCGACGGACGGCCGCGGCCGTTGCAGGACACGATGCGGGCCCTCGGCGACGAGGACACGGCGCTCGCGGTCTTCTTCTTCGACCTCCTCCACCGGGACGGACGCAGCCTGCTCGACGTGCCACTCGTCCGGCGGCGCGCCGAGCTCTGCGACGTCGTCCCCGATCCACATCGGGTGACCCACACCCCCGTCCGCTCCGGCGACGACGCGGAGGCGGCCTATCACGCGGCGCTCGACGCCGGTCACGAGGGCGTCGTCGTCAAGGCGCTCGACAGTCCCTACGAGGCGGGGCGACGTGGGCGCGCGTGGCGCAAGGTCAAGCCCGCGCACAGCCTCGACCTCGTCGTGCTCGCGGTGGAATGGGGTTCGGGGCGGCGGACCGGGTGGCTGTCCAACCTCCACCTCGGGGCCCCCGACCCCGACGGCGGGTTCGTGATGCTCGGGAAGACCTTCAAGGGGCTCACCGACGAGCGGCTCGCGTGGCAGACGCAGCGGTTCCTCGGTCTCGAGACCCACCGCGAGCCCGGGGTGGTGCACGTTCGCCCCGAACAGGTCGTCGAGGTCGCGATCGACGGGCTCGTGCGGAGTCCGCGCTACCCCGCGGGGCTCGCGCTGCGGTTCGCGCGCGTTCTGCGCTATCGCGACGACAAGAGCCCGGACGAGGCCGACACGATCGAGACGGTGCGCGGCCTCGCGACCCCCTGAGGCCCCGGTCCATGGGTGCGTTGCCGGGCCGGGGCGTGCGAGGATCGGGCGATGTGGCCGGAGGAGGCCGATGCCGGCGAGGACGTCGAGGTGTGCGATGTGGGGCAGCGAGGTGATCGACCGCGAGATCGCCGGACTGGTCGACCGGTCGGTCGCCGAGGACGGGCTCGTGGTGGTGCTGACGGGCGCGGGGGTATCCGCCGAGAGCGGCATCCCGACGTTCCGCGGACCCGAGGGTTACTGGACCGTCGGCAGCGCCGTCCACACACCCCAGGAGATCGCGACGGCTGCGATGTTCGCCCGCGCGCCGGAGGCCGTCTGGGGCTGGTACCTGTTCCGCCTCGGCGTGGTCCGTGAGGCCGAGCCGAACGCGGCCCATCGCGCGATCGCGGAGCTCGACGCGACCCTCTCCGACCGGTTCGTGCTCATCACCCAGAACGTGGACGGGTTGCACCAACGGGCGGGCTCGACCCCCGGACGGACCTACGAGATCCACGGGTCGCTCGGCCGGATGCGCTGCAGCGAGCCGTGTCAGCGCGAGCTCCTGCCGCTGCCCGACGAGATCCCCGCGAAGGATCGGGACGAGGCGCTGACCGACCACGAGCGGCAGTTGCTCACCTGTCCGCGCTGCGGGGCGTGGACGCGGCCCCACGTGCTCTGGTTCGACGAGGCCTACGACGAGGCCTGGTTCCGCCTCGACTCGAGCCTGGACGCGGCCGGTCGGGCGAGCCTCGTCGTCACGGTCGGCACGAGCGGAGCGACGAACCTGCCCAACCTCGTCGTCCAGCAGGTGGTGCGCAGCGGCGGCGCGCTGCTCGACGTGAATCCGGAGGACAACCCGTTCGGTGATCTCGCGCGGCGGGTCGAGCGGGGGGCGGCCATCCGGGCTCCGGCCAGCCAGGCGGTGCCGGAGCTCGCCGACCGGATCGCGGTCGCGGCTTCGGCCCCGCGGTAGGCGTCGCCGCCGACGGGGGCGGTGGGCCTGCCCGTGGTCGGGCGCCCTACTCCTGCAGCCGCAGCCCGAAGCCGGGCCCGGTGATCGCGCGCAGCAGGCGGCTGTCCTCGCGTGCGGTGGCCTGCACACGGCGCACCTCGGGACCCGGGGGCAGGGCCACGGTGTGCTCGAACCCGGCCGGGGCGACCGGCTCGCCGTCCACGGTCACGTCCGCCGAGCCGTCGAGCACGAAGAGCAGGCCGGCCTCCCCCTCGTCGAGCTCCCATTCGGTGGCCGCGCCGGCCGCGACCGCGACGTCGTCGAACCGGCGGAAGTCGCCGTTGATGCGCTCCTCACCGCGCCGGACGACCTGCTTGGCGACCACGCCGTCCCGCTCGGTCACGCGCGGTGCCTCGTGGTCGCGGATCGCGCCGAACGAGGCGCTGTCGTGCAGCGGCTGGTTCGGGTAGACGAAGATGTAGGCACGGGCCGGGCCGGGGGAGTTGTTCCACTCGGAGTGGATCATCCCGCGCATCCCCTCGGTGAGGATGCCGAGATCGCCGGTGCCCATGTGTCCGGTGATGTGGTTCAGCACGTCGTCGTGGTCGACCGTGCCGTCCACGATGTAGAACAGGCGCTCCATGCGCTGGTGGGGGTGGTGGCCGATGCCCCGCTCGGCCTCGAACGACGAGTCGTGCACGGTCAGGAGGTTGCCGAGCGCCTGAACCCGCACGAACGGGCCGATCGCCTCGCGGGCCTGCAGGCCCGGTGCGTTGAAGTCCTCGGCCCGGATCACGTGGTAGTCCTCGGGGGCGAGGTGCAGGGCGGTGGGAGTCGCGGTGTCCGTGTGCGTCATCGTTGGGCTCGCTTCCGGGTCGGCAGGAGGTGCGTGGGGTTCGTACGGATCCGAACGACGTGTCGGCCCGGAGTGTTCCCGCATCCGGCTGGCCCGATAGCCCGGCCGCGACCGCCGACCCCTCCAGTGGGCGTCAGACGGGGATGCGGTCGAGATCGGCCGCGACGTGGACGTTCGGGACCACCTCCTCGGCCTGCGCCCGGATCCGCTCGGGATCGCGATAGCGGGGGGAGAAGTGGGTCAGCACGACGTTTCGGGCGCCCGCCTCGCGGGCGACCTCGGCGGCCCGGCGCGCGGTCAGGTGGCCGTAGCGCTCCGCGAGGTGGGCGTGCTCGTCGAGGAAGGTGGCCTCGATCACGAGCAGGTCGACGTCGCGCGCGAGCGCGACCGCCTCCTCGCAGGGTCGCGTGTCCATCACGAACGCGACGCGCTGACCGGGGCGTGGGCGGCTGACCTCGTCGACGGTGACCGTGCGCCCGCCCACGGTGAGCTGACCGGCCTCCTGCAGCCGGCCGACCGCCGGCCCGTGGATCCCCCGAGCGGCGAGCGCCTCGGGATCCATGCTGCGTCCGTCGGGCTCCTCGAGTCGGTAGCCGAGGGTCGGGATGTCGTGGTCGAGCCGCGCCGCCCACAGCCGGTAGGGCGGTGGCGCCACCAGGTCGCCGGGCTCGGCGGGACGCACCCTCGTGCCCGCCGCGGACTCGCCCGTCAGCTCGATCAGTCGCCCCACCCGCCACGCGTCCTCGGCGGGCGCGTGGGTCTCGAGGGGCACGCTCGCGTTGTGCTGGGAACGGTTCATGACAACGCCGGGCAACCCCAGACAGTGGTCGCCGTGCAGGTGGGTGATGCAGACCCGGTCGACCGCGGCGGGGGACTCACCGGCGCGGATCAGCTGGCGCTGGGCTCCCTCGCCGGGGTCGAACAGGATCGCGTGGCCGTCCCACCGCAGGAGGTAGCCGTTGTGGTTGCGCTCGCGGGTGGGAGTGCGGCTCGAGGTTCCGAGCACGACGAGGGCGCGGTCCCGGGTCATGCTCCTGATCCTGCCCTCCGCGGGCCGACGCAGCAGGATTCGGCCGCGACGGGATCACCCGCGTGGCGCCGCCGCCGCGGACCACCGCGCCTGGTCGCACGGTGGTCCAGCAGGCGGACTTGCGCGTCGCGCCGGTCCGATCGAGCATCGGCCGCCTTGCGGGCACCCCGCCGCCACCGCGGTCGGGACGTGTCCCGGGACGGTCGGAACGGCGCGATCCGCGGACGAGGTGCGTGATGGGCGAGCGGGACCTGTCGAACGTCGTGGGCCCCGGCTGGCCGGAGGCGCTCGAGCCGGTGCGCGACCGCGTCGCCGGCCTCGGCGACTTCCTGCGGGCGGAGCAGGCCGCGGGTCGACCGTTCCTCCCGCGTGGCGATCGGATCTTCGCCGCGCTGCAACAGCCCCTCGAGGCGGTGCGGGTGCTGCTCGTGGGCCAGGACCCGTACCCCACGCCCGGACACCCGATCGGGCTGTGCTTCTCGGTCGCCTCCGACGTGCGGCCGTTGCCCAAGAGCCTGCAGAACATCTACCGCGAGTACAGCGAGGACCTCGGCCATCCGATGCCCGCGAACGGCGACCTGACGCCGTGGGTCGAGGAGGGCGTGCTGCTGCTCAACCGGGTGCTGACGGTGCAGGCGCACAAGCCCGCCAGCCACCGCGGGAAGGGCTGGGAGGAGGTCACCGAGCAGGCGATCCGCTCGCTGGCCGCGCGCGATCAGCCGCTCGTGGCGATCCTCTGGGGCAAGGACGCGCGGAGCCTGAAGCCACTGCTCGGCAGGACCCCCGTGGTGGAGTCGCCGCATCCCAGCCCCATGGCCGCCCACCACGGCTTCTTCGGCTCGCGGCCCTTCAGCCGCGCGAACGCATTGCTCGCCGAGCAGGGCGCAGAGCCCGTCGATTGGAAGCTTCCGTAGCCGACGACCGCACCTGGCATCCATCGGGCGCCGGATCCACTAGGCTGCCCGCGATGAACGAGGATGTCGTGCGCCGCTTCGTGTGGGTCGAGGAGGCCGAGCCCGAGTTCGGCGGTCAGTGGCTCGCCTTCCCACCCGACGGAACCCCGGAGCCGCTCGTGCTCGCCGACGTCGTCGCGGCCTACCGTGCGGGCGCCGAGCCGGAGGATCCGCTGCCGATCCACGTCCAGGCCACCGAACAGGTCGTGCGGGCCGCGGGGGAGCTCGAGGACGAGCTGTTCCCCGACGCGACCACGCGGCTCGAGGTGACGCTCGCCTCCGCCGAACAGAACGTGTCCCCGCTCGACCCGTGGAGCGCGGCCGGCGAGCGCGTCCGGCGCACCGCCGAGGCGCTGGAGAAGCTGGCCGCCGACCTGGCCGAACTCGTCGAGGAGCAGCTCGACGGCGGGTCGCTGGCGCGGCTCCCGCAGGGCTCCACCCGTGCGCTCGCGCAGTCCACGCAGGCCGCCTGGCGACTGCGCCGGTTGATCGATCCGCCGAGTCCGCTCTACCTCTGAGGCGGCCGACCGAACGCATCTCCTCGGGTCACCCCCGCTGCAGGTAGCCGGGCCGGACCTGCTCGCCGGCGACCGCGAGTTCGGCGACCTCCCGCTCGGACAACTCGATCGTCGCGGCGGCACAGTTCTCCTCGAGGTGCGCCACCTGACTCGTGCCCGGGATCGGCAACACCACCGGGCTGTGGTGCAGCAGCCACGAGAGCGCGACTTGTGCCGGAGTGGCGTCGTGGCGCCGGGCGACCTCGTCCAGCGCACCCCCCGGCTGCGCGAGGTCGCCGGTGGCGACCGGGAACCACGGGATGAAGCCGATCCCCGCGGCCTCGCACACCTCGAGCACCGGCTCGTGCTCACGGTCGGCGAGGTTGTAGCGGTTCTGCACGCTGGCGACGTCGACGTGTTCGCGGGCGGCCGCGAGCTGCTCGGCGTCGACCTCCGAGAGGCCGATGTGGCGAATCTTGCCCGCCTCCCGGAGCTGGTGCAGTGCCCCGAGCTGCTCGGCCATCGGCACGTCGCGGTCGATCCGGTGCAGCTGGAAGAGGTCGATCGTGTCGACCCCGAGGCGGCGCAGGCTGAGCTCGCACTGCTGGACGAGATAGGCAGGACGCCCGTTGGGCACCCACTGGTCCGGTCCCGTGCGACACAGCCCCGCCTTGGTGGCGATCACGAGCTCCTCGGGATAGGGGTGCAACGCCTCGGCGATCAGTCGCTCGCTCACCTCGGGGCCGTAGCTGTCGGCGGTGTCGATGAGGGTGACGCCGAGCTCCACGGCGCGTCGCAACACCTGCCGCGCCTGCTCCGGGTCGCCGGGTTCGCCCCAGATGCCCTTCCCGGTGAGGCGCATGGCGCCGAAGCCGAGGCGGCGGACCGGCTGCTCACCGGCCAGTTCGAACACGCCGCTGCGGGCCACGGGCTCGGCCGAGCGAAGGTCGTTCGTCAAAGCCGCTCCTTGGGACGGGTGCTCCGATGGTGCTCTCCGCGCGGCGAGCCTGCCCGCCACCGTCGCGCCTCACCCGCCACCGTCGCGCCTCGCCCGCCACCGTCGCGCCTCGCCCGCCACCGTCGCGCCTCGCCCGCCACCGTCGCGCCTCGCCCGCCCGTGCCGGCTCACACCGGCCGTGGCGCGGGGCTGGAGCGGTGGTCCGCGCGTACGGTGGCACCGATGGGTCGCAACGAGGAAGGCTCGCGCCGCCGGTGGGGCAACATCGCGGGGATCGCGCTCGGCGTGGTGCTCGTCATCGGCGTCGGCTTCGGGCGGATCGGGGGGACGCTACCGATCGGCGGTGATACCGATCCGCGGGCCAGCTGCGACGACCCGGTCGCCTGGGACGCGGTCGACGGCCACGAGGTCGGCACGGAGGTCGCGGTCGAAGGCCCGGTCGAGGCGGCCAGCACCGAACCCGACCTCGGGGGCGCGCCCACGTTCCTGAACCTCGGCAACGCCTACCCCGACGAGCCGCGATTCGACGTGGTCGTGTACGAGTCCGAGCGCGAAGGCCTCGGCTTCGACCCCGAGCAGGCGCTGCCGGGCGAGCGCATCTGCGCGGTCGGCGAGCTCGACGAGCGCGACGGTGTCCCGCAGATCGTGCTGCCCGCCCCGGGCAGCCTGCGGACCGACCTCGACTGAGCAGGCGTCGCGCGGACCTCGACTGAGCAGGCGTCGCGCGGAGTCCCTCGCTCAGGGCTGGTGGAGTCCCTCGCTCAGGGCTGGAGGAGTCCCTGGTGCAGACGCGGGTCGCCACGCTCGGACAGGACCGCGTTCAGGACGTCCGGCACGTCGGTGATGATGCCGTCGGCGCCCTCGTCGAGCAGCCGGTGCATGCTGCCCTCGTCGTTGATCGGCCACACGTGGACGTGCATTCCGAGCGCGTGCGCCGCCGTGAGGAAGCGCGGGGTCGGCACGTAGCGCCCACTCGCGTGTTCGGGCACCTGGGCGGCCACCCCGCGCGTCGGTGTCCACCGCCCGAGACCGAGGCGCGACAGGTGCCAGAGGGCGCGCATCTCGCGGGGGGAGAGGCTGGTGGGAAGCTCCGGAGCGAGGCGCCGCAGTGTCGCGAGCAGCTGGTCCGAGAACGAGGCCGCGATGACGCGGTGGGCGGCCCCGTGCGTGTGGACGCTGTCCGCCACAGCGGCCGCGAGCCGCTCACCGCCGGCCTTGAGTTCCAGGACCCAGAAGGTGTCGGTGGCTGTGAGGACCTCCCCGAGTGTGGGGATCGCGATCCCTTGGCCCGCGAAGGGACGGCTGCCGTCGGGTGCGACGAAGCCCGCGCCGGCGTCGAGCCGTCGCAACTCGGCCAGCGTTCGGGAGTCGACGGGCCCCGTGCCATCCGTCGTGCGATCGACCGAGGGATCGTGGTGGACGACGACGTGCCCGTCGGCGGTCAACCGCAGGTCCAGTTCGAGTCCGTCCACTCCCAGGTCCAGCGCGTGGGTGAAGGCGGCGAGCGTGTTCTCGGGCCGCGCCGCGCTCGCACCGCGGTGCGCGATGCGGGTGGGGCGTTGGGTGACCAGGGTCCGGGGCGGCACGACCGGGGTGGGCCTGGCGAGCCATGCGGCGCCGGCGGTGGCACCCGCCGCCACCAGCGCCCCTCGGGTCGCCAACCGCCTGCGTCGCTGGTCTCGTCGGCTCATTCGGACCACGGTGCCCCCCAGCGAGTGAACGTCGGCCAGATGTCCTCGACGGTGCCCTCACGGACGCCGATCACCGACCCGAACCGTCCCACCGCGGCGTCGGTGTCCTCGGGCCACATCAGAACGTAGTCACCGCGTTCCAGTCGCCCGGCGGGTGCGGTGATCGCGCTCGTGTGCTCCCCGCGACCTCCGTGCAGGCGGTCGTCGTCGAGGCCTTCGGGCCAGAGCAGCTCGGGCTGTTCGCCGCGGGCGTCCGGCCAGCTGCCGCCGCGCAGGGTGAGTTGCTCGCGGTCGCTGCCGGGCATGGAGAAGTCCGTCAGCGGCACGCGCGGGCTCGCGCCCACCACCCCGAGGACCGGCGCCGCGACGACGAGCGCGACCACCAGCTCGTCGTCGTCGAACCCCTCGCGCAACCACCGGGAGTAGACGACCGCCGAGCCGGGATGGATCTCGTCGAGCTCGTCGCCCTCGGCCCAGTTGCGGTAGTTCGCCGAGCCGGGGCCTCCGACCACGAGCTCGTCGGGGTCGATGGCGCCACCGGCGGCCTCCACCAGGAGCCTCCGGAGCTCGCGCAGACGCGCCCGGGCGTCGCGGGCGATACCGGTCCGCACCGGGCTCGCGGCGGTGACCCGGGCGTGGGTGTCGCGAGCGCGCAACGCGGTGCAGCGGACCACCTCACCGGCATCGCGCAGTCTCCCGGCGGCGGCGACGACCGATTGGGGCTCGCGGAACCCCCCTCTCCCGGCTCCGGAGTCGAGCTCCAGGCACAGCTCGACGGGTTCGTCGGTGCCGGCCTCGTGGGCGAGGTCGATGGTCGTGTCGAGGGTCGCGAGGTCGCCGACCGAGAGCCGTACCCGCTGGTTGGCGCGCGTCGGTGGCGTGGTCAGGTAGCGCGCGAGTTCACGGTCCGTCGGTGCCTCGGCGACGATCAGGTCGGCCTCCTCGGGCGCCGCTTCCAGCGTGGGGGCGACGTCCCGCAAACGGCGGACCAGGCCGCGCGGCTCGGGCAGCGCGTCGAGCACACGAGCGGCGGGTTGCGGGCCACCGAGGACGTCGAGGCGCGGACGCAACGTCCAGCCGTGGGTCTCGGCGAACCGCAGCAGCGCATCGAGGTTGTGCTCCACGCCACCGAGGTCGATCAGGCAGCAGGGCTCGCCCTCGCCGGCCTGCCCTGCCAGTCGGGCGAGCTCGTCCAGCACGGTCGGGGCCTCGGCGCGAACGCGCGCTGCGGCGGGATCGGACAGTCGAGCGCGGTTCCGCTCGGGGTCGACGAGGGGGGTCGCACCGGCGGTGAGGGCGGATCCGGCGACTGCGGCGGCCCCCGCCAGGAACCGCCGGCGCGGGACGGGGCCGGTCGCGTCGCGGTCGGTCGCGTCGCGTGCCGGCACGTCGCTCTCGCCCCTCACCGGCGCACCACGATCGTGCCGGCTAGGCGGTCGTGCAGCCCACGGCCCT
Organism: Egibacter rhizosphaerae; assembly: GCF_004322855.1. NCBI lineage: Bacteria > Bacillati > Actinomycetota > Nitriliruptoria > Egibacterales > Egibacteraceae > Egibacter > Egibacter rhizosphaerae. The sequence continues at coordinate 3,505,489 of NZ_CP036402.1, forward strand.
GTGGATGCAGGAGCACAGCGCCGTGCACGAGCACCAGCACCCCCACGGCGACCCAAGGACCGAAGGGCCACAACGCCAGTCCCCCCACGCGAGCGAACGCGCGAGCCGCCCCGCGCCGGGGTCCCGGTCGATGGCCGTTGCCGAGAACCACCGCGATGCCCACGAGCCAACGGCCCGGGCTGCGACCCCACGCTTCCATGCCGACCAGCACGACCAGGGGCAAGGTCACGAGCCCGAGCGTCGCCACAGCGATGCCGACGGCCGACAGCGCGTCGACGCCCCAGGGTCCGCGAGCCTCGACGAGCAGCGCGAACAGGCCCGCGCCGGGCAGTGCCGCGACGAGAGCGACCAGCGCGAGGTCGATCGCGGCGGCGACCAGACGCGCGGCGAGCCACGCCGGCTGGCCGGGAATCGGCGCCGGGGCGGGGTCCGCCCCCTCTCGACGCTGGGTGGCGTCGGACGGGGCCTGCGGAGCCTCGGCCCCGAGCGCGCGAGCCGTGTCGGCCGGGGCTTCCTCCTCGGCGGGCGCTGACGGGCCACCGGAAGCGGCGGGATCCCCTGCGCCCGCCTGGTCCCCCGGCGGCTGGGCGCCCGCCGGCTCATGGGTCACCTCCGGCCCGCTCGGGGGAAGATCGCGCCCGGACGCCTCGCTGCTTGCCATTCCCGCTCCCATCGCGCCGCGGCTGCCCGTGGGTGTAGCGGCTCGTGGGAATCGCTGCAAGCAGCCGGCCTCCACGTCGTAGGCTCGCAGGCCCGCCACGCTGGCGGTGCGCACGTCCGACGCTCCATCGACCCGGTACGAGTCCGAGGGAACGCCATGACCGATCCCGACGAGGCCCCGCGGCCCACCGAGCCACGTCCCCCCGGGTCCACCTCCCCGGGCTCGTCTGCCGGGTCCACCTCCCCGGGCTCGTCTGCCGGGCCCACCTCCCCGGGCTCGTCTGCCGGGCCCACCTCCCCAGGCTCGTCTGCCGGGCCCACCTCCCCAGGCTCGTCTGCCGGGCCCACCTCCCCAGGCTCGTCTGCCGGGCCCACCTCCCCAGGCTCGTCTGCCGGGCCCACCTCCCCAGGCTCGTCTGCCGGGCCCACCTCCCCAGGGTCGCGGGTGGCCGCCATCGACGTCGCCCGCGGCGTCGCGATCCTCGGCATCTTCGCGGTCAACATCCTGCTGTTCGCGGGTGTCGGCGCCTACCTGGCCCCCGAGACCCTCGTCGACCAGGTCGCTCGCGGCGTCGTCGGCGCCTTCTTCGAGACGAAGTTCGTCACCCAGTTCGCCCTGCTCTTCGGGCTCGGACTCGCCCTGCAGCGCTCCCGAGGCTACGCGGTCCTGCTCCGGCGCCTGGTGGTCCTGGCGGTGATCGGGGGGCTACACGCGACGCTGATCTGGTCCGGCGACATCCTGCTCTTCTACGCGGTGCTCGGGCTGCTCCTCATCCCGTTCCTCGACCGCGCGCCGAGGACCCTCGTGACGTGGGCCACCGTCCTGATCAGCGCGAGCGCGGTCGTCTTCCTGATCGCCGGGGGCTTGTTCATGGTCGGCGAGGAGGTGGCGGGCCAGGATCCCGAGGTCGCCGCGGAGCTCGAGGCCGCCGAGGCCGAGGTGGCCGAACTCGCCGCTGAGGCGGAGGCCGCGTACACATCCCGGAACTACGCGGAGATCCTCGCGTTCCGCGTCGGCACCGAGCTCCCGCTCTTCGCCGCGAGCCACCTCTCCCTGGTGCCCATGACGCTCGCCATGGCCCAGCTGGGGATCGCGGCCGTCAACGGCGGCGTCGTCGCACACCTCGCCCATCACGGGCACCTCCTCCGTCGCTGGACGCGGCGGGGGCTCGCGATCGGTCTGCCGGTGAACCTGCTCGCCGGAGCGCTCGTGGCCACCGATCCCGCGATCAGCACCGCGAGCGGCATCGCTGCGTTCGCTCTGATGACCGCCGGTGCGCCGTTCCTGGCACTGGGGTACGCGTCCATCGCCGCCCGCGTGGGGCTCGCGAGGCCGGGGAGTGGCCCGGTGCGAGCGATGGAGGCCGTCGGACGCACCGCGCTGTCCAGCTACTTGCTCCAGAGCCTCGTCGCGACCGGGGTGTTCTACGGCTTCGCGCTGTACGCACAGCTTCCGCTCGTGGCTGCGCTCGGGTTCGTCCCGGTCATGTGGGCGGTCAACCTCGCCGCCGCCACCTGGTGGGTGCGGCGTTTCCGGTTCGGCCCGGTCGAGGCGCTGTGGCGGGCGGGAACGTACGGGCGCTGGCCGTCGCCGATGCGCGTCGACGCGGGCGCGGATCCTGGGCGTTGATCCGAACCGCCGTACGGTTACCCGCGCCGGCGCGGGTAACCGCACCACGAATCGGGCCGTGATCGCCGGCGCGGGTAACCGCACCACGAATCGAACCGCCCGATCACGCGCGGCAACCCGATCGTTGCGGTGAGTGAGCGGTGGTCGCGGCCAACGGGCAGTGGTCCCGGTGAGTGGGCGGTGGTCGCGGCCAACGGACAGTGGTCCCGGCCAACGGGCAGCGGCCACCGAGCAGGGTCAACGCCGACCAGAGATCAGCGGTGGGCGCGCGCGAGCGCACGAAGGTCGACGTCGGGGTCGGCGAGCTCCGAGCGGCTCGGCGTGGCGCGAGCGGTCACGAGCCGTCGACCGCCGCGTACGTCCCGGGTGCGGTCGATCCCGGCGACCGCGCACACCACCTCGCCGGACCGGTAGAAGGCGAGGAGCCGGCCCTCATGATCCGGGCCGTGCACGACGACGTCGTCGGCGTCGGCAGTGACGCCCGCGACCTGGAGCCGCTGCTCGTGCTGATCGGTCCAGAACCAGTGCGGCTCCTCGTACGTCTCCGACCCCCCGAGGATCGACGCGGCCACCACCTCCCCGTGACGCAGGGCCGTGTCGTAGTGCTCGACCCGGACCGCCCCGTGCAACGGGTGCTCCCAGCGGGCCACGTCGCCGGCCGCCCAGACACCGGGCAGGCTCGAGCGCCCGGAGGCATCGCAGACCACCCCATCGTCGACGTCGAGCCCGGCGTCGGCGGCCAGCCCGGTGGACGGAGCCATGCCGACGCCCACGAGCACCGCCGTCGCCTCGACCCGTGACCCGTCGGAGAGCTCCGCCAGGACGCCCTCCCTGGTGGGGTCGCAGGCCTCGACGGTCGTGCGGGTGCGCAGGTCGACCCCCGCCTCGCGGTGACGGCTGAGCAACGCCTCCGCGACCTCGCCCCCGAGAACCCGCGCGAACGGGTGGCCATCGACCTCCACCGCGGTCACCTCGACGCCGAAGGCCCGCGCGGTCGCCGCGACCTCGGCGCCGACGAACCCGAACCCCACGAGCAGCAGCCGCTCCGCGGACCCCAGGGTCGCGCGCAAGCGTTCGGCGTCGGCGCGGGTGCGGAGCGTGTGCACGTGCTCACCCGACAGGCGGGGGAGGGTGCGCGCGGTGCCGCCCGTCGCGAGCAGGACCGCGTCGGCCGCGATGCGATGGCCCGACTCGAGCACGACCTCCCCCGCTCCTCGGTCGAGGGCATCGGCGCGCTCGCCGGTGCGGATCGTGAGCTCGAGCTCGGCGGCGCGGTCGGCGTCGAGCAGGGTCAGCTCATCCGCCGCAGCGTGCTCGGAAAGGTAGGTCTTGGACAGCGGCGGGCGCTCGTACGGGGGGTTCGGCTCGTCACCGATGATCACGACGGAGCCGTCGAAACCGCGATCGCGTAAACCCTGGGCCGTGCTGGCGGCTGCCAGGCCGCCCCCGATCAGCACGATCGAGCCGGGTGGGGCGTCTGATGCGTCAGGTCGTGCCAACGGACCCCTCCTGTGCCCCTCGGGTCGAACTCTTCGCGCGCGGGCGGGCGTCCGCGACGGTCCGGGCTCCGCGACGGTCTGGACACCCGCGACGGTCCGGGCTCCCGCGACGGTCCGGGCGCCGGCGACCGTCGGGGCACCCGCGCCGGTCGGGGCACCCGCGGCGGTCGGGGCTTCCGCTGCCCGGGTGTGCACGCTAGCCTGCTGCGCCGCGCGGAACGATCCGGGTTGCCGACATCGACGGTCCCCCGCGATCAGGCGGGCGAGACGTAGCGTTGTTTCACTTGTGTGTCGTGCTGTGATCGGTAGTGTCCGTACCGAGCAGAAGGTGAGAGGTCCGGCTCCGGGTGGTTCGAGTGCCCGTTCATCGCCGGGATTCGGTGGCGGTCGCGACGAGGACGTTCCCGGCCCGCAACTCGGCGGGGCCGCAGACTGACGAAGGAGCGACGCATGCAGCAGGAGGAGCAACAAAGCTCCGGTGGCATGAGGCTGGAGATCCACAAGCCCGTGTTCTTCACGGCGGCGGGCCTCGCCATCGCCCTGGTGATCTGGGGTGCGATCTGGCCGGAGGCGGCGTTCGAGGTCCTGAACGAGAACATCCTGGCCGGTGTCACCGACAACTTCGGATGGCTGTTCATCGCCGCGGTCGCGGTGTTCCTGGTCTTCTGCATCTATCTCGTCATCAGCCCCTACGGCAAGATCCGGCTCGGACCGGATGACTCGCGACCGGACTACAGCTACGCGACCTGGTTCGCGATGCTGTTCAGCGCCGGCATGGGCATCGGGCTGCTCTTCTACGGCGTCGCCGAGCCGGTCTGGCACTACGTGTCCGACACGTTCGCCGAGCCGGAGAGCGAGCAGGCGGCCGAGCAGGCGATGCTCTGGACCTACCACCACTGGGGGCTCGGCCCGTGGGCGGTGTACGCGGTTCTGGGTCTGTCGCTCGCGTACTTCGGGTTCCGCCACAAGCTCCCGTTGACGGTCCGTGCGGCGCTCTACCCCCTGATCGGGGACCGGATCTACGGCCCGATCGGCAACATCGTCGACATCCTCGCGGTGCTCGGGACGCTCGTCGGCGTCGCCGTCTCGCTGGGGCTCGGGGCGATGCAGGTGAACGCCGGCCTCGAGTTCGTGTTCGGCGTGCAGGTCGACATCACGATCCAACTGATCATCATCGCCGTCATCACCGCGGCTGCCGTGGCCTCGGTCGTCACCGGGCTGGACAAGGGCATCCGGATCCTGTCGCAGACGAACCTGGTGCTCGCGGGGGCGTTGCTGCTGTTCGTGGCGCTCGTCGGCCCGACGATCCTGATCCTCACCGCCTACTTCGACAATCTCGGCAACTACGTCCAGAACTTCGTCCAGGTGCTGACCGCGAGCGGGGCGTACGAGACCGTCGACGCCGAGTACGCGCTGCCGGCGTTCCTCAGTGACTGGACGCTGTTCTACTGGGCGTGGTGGATCTCCTGGGCACCGTTCGTCGGGATGTTCATCGCCCGCATCTCGCGTGGCCGCACGATCCGGCAGTTCATCCTGGGCGTGCTGCTCGTCCCGACCCTCGTGTCGTTCCTCTGGTTCACGGTGATGGGCAACACCTCGCTCGACCTGATGGACCGGGGGGTCGTCGACATCTTCGGCGCGATGGAGGAGGGAGGCGACGAGGTCGCGATGTTCGCGATGCTCGACGCGTTCCCGCTGTCGCTGCTCACCGCGATCGTGGCGATGCTCGTGGTGATCTTCTTCTTCGTGACGAGCTCGGACTCCGGTTCGTTCGTCATCGACATCCTGACCAGCGGCGGCAATCCCGACCCGCCCGTGCCCACCCGGATCTTCTGGGCGGTCAGCGAGGGGCTCGTCGCGGCGGTCCTGCTGTGGGCCGGCGGGGAGTTCGCCCTCGACGCCCTGCAGGCGGGCGCGGTCGCGACCGGATTGCCGTTCACGATCGTGCTGCTCGTCGTCGTGGTGGGGTTGATCAAGGGGCTGCGCACCGAGCGCAGCTACTACTCCCTGTCGCAGATCGCGGCCGGTGCCGACCCCGAGGAGCGCCCCAAGCCGATCGAAGACGGCATGAACGACGCCGCAGCCAGTGAGGCGACCGACTCGGGTGACGAGCGTGGGCCGGCCTAGCCGGATCGGTGCCTGACCGAATCGGTGTCGGGGTCGCTGGCCGTCCGAGGCGGGCGGCCCCGGCAGCCCCACGTCAGCTACGTCCCAGCCGCAACTTGCTCGAACTAAAGGGGTAGGAGCATGCAACGAATCCTGGTGGGCGTCGATGCCTCCCCGAACGCCGAGGAGGCGGTCCGGTATGCCGCCGACGAAGCACGTCGGCACGGTGCGTCGCTCGAAGTCGTCTACGCCTTCGAGCCCCCCGAGAAGGCCGCGGCCTTCCCGGCCATGCCCGACAAGGGCAGGGACCGGGTGGACACCGAGCGCGCGAAGGAGCAGGCCGACAAGGACCTGGGGGAGTGGCTCGAGAAGATCGACGTGAATCTCGACGATCTCGATGTTCGCTGGACGGTCGTGCCCGACAAGCGGCCGTCGCGCGCCATGATCGAGCGTTCCGAGAACTGCGATCTGCTCGTGGTCGGCTCGCGCGGGCACGGGGGCTTCAAGGGACTGCGTCTCGGCTCCGTGTCCGAGCAGGTGGTCCGTCACGCGCGGTGCCCGGTCCTCGTCACACGCAAGGACTAGCCGCCGGCCCGGGCATCGAGCCGCCGCGGTCGTCGCCGCGGCGGCTCCTTCCGTGCGCGAGGCCTACGCCAGGAACCGGATCGTCAACGGGTAGCGGAAGCCCTGGCCCTGCGAGGCGCGGACACCACCGACGATCGCAAGGACGAGCCACGCCACGGCGGCGGCGAGCGCGAGCGGGAGCAGGGCGAGCGCGGCCAGCCCGAGCGTGAGCACGATCCCCGGCACCGCAAGGGCCGCCGCGGCGATGGCGTAGATCAGCACCGACAGGTTGAAGTTGAGCGCCTCCTTCGCCTCGCTGTGCACGAAGGGGTCGTCGCGGGCGGCCAACAGCACGACGAGCGGTCCGAGCACACCGGGCAGGCCCAGCAGCGTCACCAGCGCCGACAGGTGCGCGAGGCTCGCCAACGTTCGGCTCTGCGAATCGAGGCCGGCGCTGTCGGGGGCCGGAGCGCTGTCGGGGGCCGGAGCGCTGTCGGCGGCCGGAGCGCTGTCGGGGTCCGGAGCGCTGTCGGGGGCCCGAGCCCCGGTCGTGCCCGTCGCGGGATCGGGTGTCGCGGTCATGGGGACGTCTCCTCGGCCGTGCGTTGCGGATCGTGCGGTGCAACCCCCAATGAAGCGTCCGCGGGGGGTTCCCGCTGCGGGGGATCACCCCGATCGACTCCGGGCTCGTCCGCGCCGGATCGGGGTCGGTGGGGGCGTCCGGGTTGCGGCGTGCCCCATACCGGGAAGGGTGCAGGGGTCATGTCGAACGAATCGGGCGGCTCCACGCAACGTCGCGGTGGCTGGCGTCGGCGCCGCCGCGCCGAGCGCGTCCTCGTGAGCGCGGCTCGTCGAGCGGGCGTGCGGGACGCGCGAGTGCTCGAGGCGGTCGAGGCCACGCCCCGATCGGCCTACGTTCCTGCCTCGCTCGTCGGCGATGCCGACGCCGACGAGCCCCTGCCGATCGGCGAGGGCCAGACGACGAGCCAGCCCTCGCTCATCGCCCTCATGGTCGAGGCGCTCGAGGTCGACCCCTCGGACCGCGTGCTGGAGGTCGGCACCGGGTTCGGCTGGCAGACCGCGCTGCTCGCCCAGCTCGCCTCCGAGGTCGTCTCGATCGAGCGGCACGCGTCCCTCGCGGAAGAGGCCGCGGAACGGCTCGCCGGCTTCCCGCACGTCCGCGTCGTCGTGGGCGACGGGTTTCGGGGCGTGCCGGCGCACGCGCCCTACGACGCGGTGATCGTCTCGGCGGCGACCCCGTCGGTGCCCGAGGCACTCGAGGCCCAGCTCGCCGACGGGGGACGGCTGGTCGCACCCGTCGGGGCGCAGGGCCACCAGGTCGTTGTCCGGTACGTCCGCCGGGACAACGCGCTCGTCCGCGACCGAGAGTTGACCGCGGCGCGCTTCGTGCCGCTCGTGCCCGACGAGAGTGGCGGCGGCGAGGCCTGACAGCCAGCCGACATCGTCACGCGGCCTCCTCGTCCCGCAACGACCGCCGTAGACGGGCGACGATGCTGGCCGGAAGCCCGTCGCGCGTCTCGGTCGTGACGGCGTCCTCGTCCCCGGCGGCGCGCAGCCGCTCCAGGAGTGGGTGGGTGCGGGCGGGGACCGTCACGACCGCCGGCTCGGGATCGTCGGCGAGCCTCGCGATCCGGTCGCGGAACGCCGTACTCTCGAGCTCCATCGGCCCGACCTCGTCGACGACGAGCACACCGCCGGCAGGACGCCGGAGCGCCGGCAGCGCGACGCGTTCGAACGCCTCGACGTCGACCCCGTAGCGCCCGATGCGCGGTGGCCCGGGGAGCGAGACGTCGGCGAGCGTCGCCCGCTGTCCGCTCTGCAGGTCCTCGACGGCGAAGCCGCGACGGCTCGGAGAGGCCCCGCGGCTCCCCGCGGCCTCCGGTCCGGTGCGCACCTCCTCGGTCACGAATCCCCCGACGGGGACCCCTGCGGCCGAGAGCTCTCTCGCGACCGCCTGCGCCACGGTCGTCTTGCCGACCCCCGGTCGGCCGGACAGCACGATGAGCACTAGCGTCCCCCGTCCGTTCCGGCGGCGTCCTTGGGGGTCAGAACGCGGCTCAGCCGCCCCGTGCGCCAGTCGAGCGCCTCCCAGGGGACCTCGACGTCGAGCATCGCCACCGCGCAGGTCGGGAACTTGCCGAGGCGGTCGGCGGCGTGTTCCGGGCTGGAGGCCAGAGCGGCCGCGAACTCCCCGATGCCGGGGTTGTGGCCGATCAGCAGGACGTGGCCCGCGGTGGCCTCGGAGTCGCGCAGCCGGTCCCGGAGTTCCGCGGCGCTGGCGCCGTAGAGCTCCGGTTCGCTCGACACCGGCGCGTTACCGACCCAGGCCTCGAGCAGGGCGAGGGTCTCCTGCGCGCGCCGGGCCGTCGAGCAGCGCACGAGGTCGGGGGGCGGGGCCGTTCCCAGCAGGCGCTGGGCCATGTGCGGGGCATCGACGCGCCCACGCTCGTTCAACGGGCGATCGTGGTCGGCGAGCGAGGAGTCGTTCCACGAGGACTTCGCGTGGCGGAGCACGGTGAGCAATGGCATCGACCACCATGATGCCCCACCATCCCGCGGAGCGCCTGTCACTCGTCCCTCCGGTCAGGGTGAGCCGGAGATCCCGTCCTTGAACGGGCTGCGGCCCGCGCTCCCGGGCGGGACGCGCTCATGGTCCGGCTGGGACAGCACGACCCGTTCGATGGGCGTGCCGAGATCGTCGGCGTAGAGCGCCCGTACGAGGCCCCAGCACGTCAGCAGGAGCACGACGCTGAAGGGCAGGGCCGTCGTGATCGCGGCGGTCTGCAGGGCTTCCAACCCCCCGGCCCCGGCGAGCAGCAGCGCACCGGCGACGGCGCCCTCACCGATCGCCCAGAACGCGCGCTGGAAACGTGGCGTCTCGGTCGACCCCCCGCTCGTGAGCTGATCGATGACCAGCGACGCCGAGTCCGAGCTCGTCACGAAGTAGATCGCGACGAGGAGGATCGCGAGCACGGTCATGATCTCGGTGAGCGGCAACGCCCCGAGCAGCTCGAACAGTGCGATCGCGGGATCCTCGGCGACCGCGGCGGACAGCTCTCCGCCGGTCGCCTCGTCCATGGTGAAGGCCGTGTTCCCGAACACCGCCATCCACAGGAACGTGAGCCCCGCCGGCACCAACAACACGCCGAAGGCGAACTCGCGGATCGTGCGTCCGCGGGACACACGCGCGATGAACAGGCCGACGAACGGCGACCACGACAGCCACCAGCCCCAGTAGAAGATCGTCCACTCGGCCTGCCAGCGACCGTCGCCGCCCGCGTCGGTCCAGAACGTCGTCTCCGGCAGCGTCTGGACGTAGCGACCCACCTGCTCCACGAAGCTCGACAGCACGAACTCGGTCGGGCCGGCGAACAGCACGAAGACCAGCAGGGTCACAGCCACGCACAGGTTCGTGATCGAGAGCCGCAGGATGCCCTTGTCGATGCCGAGCAGCAGGGAGGTGACCGCGCCGGCGGTGACCGCGACCAGGATGAGCAGCTGCACCGCCTGGTTCTGCGGCAGCAGCCCGAGGCTGGAGAGGCCGGCGTTCACCTGCAGGATCCCGAACCCCAGGGAGGTCGCGACGCCGAACATGGTGCCGAACACCGCGAACACGTCGACGGTGTTGCCGACGCCCCCGTGGATCCGGTCGCCGAGCAGGGGGTAGAGGGCCGAGCGCATCGACAGCGGCAGTTCGTGGCGGTACGCGAAGTAGGCGAGGGCGAGGCCCACCACCGCGTAGACGCCCCATGCGTGCAAGCCCCAGTGGAAGAACGTGAACTGCATCGCCTCCTGCCGCGCCGCCACGGTCCCGGCCTCGGCCTGCGGCGGGTCGGTCAGGTGGCTCAGCGGCTCGGCGACCGACCAAAAGACGAGGCCGATGCCCATCCCCGCGGTGAAGAGCATCGCGAACCAGGTCGGATACCCGTAGTCGGGCCGGCTGTCGGGCGGGCCGAGGCGGATGCGCCCGAACCGGCTGGCGCCGAGCCACACGAGGAGGACGAGCAGCCCACCCACGACGAGGATGTAGTACCAGCCGAGGCTCGCGGCGATGCCGGCCTGCGCGCGATCGAAGAGGGTCCCGAGCAGCTCCGGGGCGGTCGCGCCGAGCACCACGAAGGCCGCGATCACCGTCGCGGACACGCTCGCGACCCACGGGTTCAGCACCATGCGACTGAGCACATTCGTCCCCTTGAGGCTCCGGCGACCGGTATCCGGCGACCGGTATCCGGCGACCGGCATGGCGCCACCGGCCTGGGGCGACCGGCCTGGCCGACCGGCGTGGGTGGCGTCAGGTGTGCCGGTTGCCCGTCCCCGACCGCCTGCCTGCCCCATGTCGGACACGCGGCGGAAAGTGTGTCAGCCGTCGTGGCCGAAGGCGAACCAGGGTGGGCGTGCCGAGACCTTCGCGACGCCGGGGACGTCGCGCAGGTCCTCGCTGGCCGTGGTGGCGGCGACGAACAGTGCCCCGCCAGGGGCTTTGCCCGGTGGCGGCCGAGGTCGCAGAGTACGGCGTGGCACTCTTCGGACGATCCGCGCCATCGCCGCTGTCAACGAGGCCCCACGTGTCGAGGACCTGGCTCGCGCTCCCGCTCGGCAGCATGGTCGCGTTGATGATCATCGGCTCCTCCGGGGTGGCGGTGGCCCTGCCGACGCTGTCGGCCGATCTCGGGCTCGACGTGGCCGCGACGTCGTGGGTGCTCGCGTCGTTCGGGCTGACGCTGGCGGTGGCCACCGCCGTCTTCGGGCGATGGGCGGACCTGGTCGGTCTGCGCCGGCCGTTGCTCGTCGGCGTCGCGCTGGTGGCCGCAGGATCGATGACCGCGGCGACCGCCGGGTCGTTCGAGGTGCTGATCGCCGGCAGGCTCGTGCAGGGTGCGGGCGGCGGGGCGGTGCCGGTCGTGGTTACCGGCCTGGTCACCGCCCGCTTCTCGGGTGCCGAGCGAGCCCGCATGCTCGGTGTGATCGGCGTGATCGTCAGCATCGTGTCCGGCTCGGGGCCGCTGATCGGCGGCGCGATCGAGCACGCGCTCAGTTGGCGCGCCGTCGTGGGTCTGCCGGTGCTGGTGCTGTTGCTCGTGCTCCCGGTGGCCCGGCTGGCAACCACCTCCGGGGACGACCGCGGCGTCGGGCTCGATCTGCCCGGAGCCCTCCTGACCGGTACGAGCGTGGGCAGCGGGATGGTCCTCCTGCAGGCGGTCGGCGGGACACTCGCCCCTCTTGCCATGGGTGGCGTGGCGGTGGTCGCGGCCGTCTCCACCGCCACGCTCGTGGTGCACGTCCGGCGACGCCCCCGCGGGTTCCTGCCGCGGCGCCTGCTCGGTGACGTGGGCCTGCGGCGAGCCTGCCTCGCCGGGTTCGCGACCCTGACGTCGTGGCTCGCGATGCTGTTGGCCGTGCCCGAACTGTTGGCCGGCGTCCAGGGTTGGGAGCCGTGGCGGATCGGCGTCGCTATGGTGCCCGGGGCGGCGATCGGCGCGCTCGCATCCCGGGCGGTCTCGACCCGTCGTCGGCAGCGGGACCGCGGTCGCATCGCCGCCGGCCTCCTGGTGATCGGTGCGGTCGGGCTCGCGATCGGCGGCGCCGCGGGTGGCGAGCCGGCGCCGCTCGTACTCGGCCTCGCCCTCGTCGCCGCCTGCTTCGGCGGGGCCCATGTGGTGCTGCTCGACGCGGTGCCCGATCTGGTGCCCGAGGGGCTGCGCGGCGGGGCGATCGGGCTGTTCAACCTCGCGATGTTCACCGGCGGCGCGGTCGGCGCGGCGCTCGCCGGCGGGCTCGCGGGGATGCTGGGCCTCCGAGGGGCGCTCGTGGCCCTGAGCGTGTTCCCGCTCGTCGGGGCGGTGGCGGCCCTCGGGGTCACCCGCGGCACCCCCGTCGAGGATGTCAGCCGCTAGGCTGCCGGGGCGAACGCGACGCACGCACCGCGAGCCGGCTCGGGAGGCCGGGCCTCCGATGCGCCGGGGAGCGCTCGTTCGCGGCTGCCGTGCTCGATGTGACGGGGAGGATGCCGTGGAGCGTCGCAGCTGGGCCGAGCCGTACCGCGTGAAGGTCGTCGAGCCGATCAGGATGACCACGCGGGCCGAACGCGAGGAGCGCATCGCAGAAGCCGGCTACAACACGTTCCTGCTGCGCAGCGAGGACGTGTACATCGACCTGCTCACGGACTCGGGGACGGCCGCGATGTCCGACCAGCAGTGGGCGGCCATGATGGTCGGCGACGAGGCCTACGCGGGCAGTCGGAGCTACTACCGCCTGGAGGAGGCGGTCCGTCTGGTCTACGGGTACGAGGAGCTCGTGCCCACCCATCAGGGCCGCGGCGCCGAGCACCTGCTCAGCCAGGTCCTCATCTCACCGGGTGACGTGGTTCCCGGGAACATGTACTTCACCACCACACGGTTCCATCAGGAGTACGCCGGGGGGCGGTTCGTCGACGTCATCATCGACGAGGCGCACGATCCCGAGAGCCTGCACCCGTTCAAGGGCAACATCGACCTCGACAAGCTGCAGGCCGTGATCGACACGCACGGGGCCGATCGCGTCCCTTATGTCTCGTTCGAGACGAACGTGAACATGGCCGGGGGACAGCCGGCGTCCATGGCCAACATCAAGGCGGTCCACGAACGGTGCCGGCACTACGGCATCCCGGTCATGCTCGACGCCACGCGCGCGCTCGAGAACGCCTGGTTCATCCAGCAGCGCGAGGGCGGCTATGCCGACCGCAGCGTGGCGGAGATCCTGCGGGAGGTCTGCGACCACTCCGAGGGGGCGACGGTCTCCTCGAAGAAGGACAACCTCGTCAACATCGGCGGCTTCCTCGCGGTCCGGGACCCGGAGATCGCCCGCCGCGCCCGCACACTGCTCGTGGCGTTCGAAGGCCTGCAGACCTACGGCGGCATGGCCGGGCGCGACATGGAGGCCCTGGCCCGCGGCATCCACGAGATGGTCGAGACCGACGACCACGTCGGGGCGCGCGTCGGGCAGGTGGAGTATCTCGGAGACCTGCTCGTGAAGGCCGGGGTGCCGATCGTGCGACCGGTCGGCGGGCACGGGGTGTTCCTGGACGCCCGCCGCATCTGCTCGCACCTGGCGCACGAACACCTGCCCGCGCAGGCGCTCGCGGCCGCGATCTACCGCGACTCCGGGGTGCGGGGCATGGAGCGCGGCATCGTCTCCGCCGGCCGCGACCCCCAGACGGGCGAGCACCACACCCCGAAGCTCGAGCTCGTGCGGCTCACCCTCCCGCGTCGGGTCTACACGCAGGCGCACATGGACGTCACCGCCGAGTCCATCGCCCACGTCACGGACGAGGCCGAGCAGATCCCCGGGCTCGAGTTCACCTACGAGCCCGGCGAGCTGCGGTTCTTCCAGGCCCGGTTCCAGCCGCTCAGCGGCTGACGGACCGGAGACCCGCCCAGCGCGGCACCCCGCCCACGGCCATCCACACCCACGGGCCCCCGTGTCGTCAGTTGAACGGTCCCCGTGCGTCGGAGCGTCTCGAGTAGTCTGCCGTTCGGCGGGACACGTCGTGGCGTCTCGGAGGTGGATCGTGGTGCAGGAGTCCGAGGTGCCCGAGCCGGTCCGTCCGACGGCCACGCGCGAGCGGGTCGCCACGCTCGACGTGCTCCGCGGGGTCGCGATCCTCGGGATCCTGATCGTCAACATCGAACTGTTCCGCGGATCGGACTTCTACCAGGTCGTGATGGGGGAGATCCCCGACTACGACGGGGTCGACGGAGCCGTGCAGTTCGGCGTCGGGTGGTTGGCGTACGGCAAGTTCCTCTCCAGCTTCGCCCTGCTGTTCGGACTGGGTGCCGCGATGATGTCGGAGCGGGCCGGTGTTGCCGGACGCCCAGCACGCGGGTTGCTCGCTCGACGCTACGTGGTCCTCGCGGTCCTCGGGATCCTGCACATGACGCTGCTGTTCGCCGGCGACATCCTCTTCCAGTACGCGCTGGCGGGGTTCGTGCTGCTCCTGTTCCTCGGGGTGCGGGCCCGGACGGCCCGCTGGTGGGCGGTCGGCATCGGCGTGGCCTACCTGGTCCTGGCGGTCGGGTTCACCACGCTGGCGGCGACGGCTCCCGAACCGGCCGCCGACGATCCCGTCATGCAGGAGATGGAGGCGTTCTTCGCCGACCGCGCCGCCTTCGCGGAGCAGGCCTTCACCACGGGGGGCCTGGGCGAGCAGGTCGCCGCTCGATCCATCGAGGCGCTGTTCCTGCAGAGTGGCCAACTGTTCCTGCTGCCCTGGGTCCTCACGCTGTTCCTGCTCGGCCTGGCAGCGGGTCGAGCGGGGCTGCACCGCCGTCTTCACGAGCCCTGGTTGCGGCGCACGGCGATGGTCGCGCTGCCGGTGGGGCTGGTGCTCAACCTCCCGTCGGGATTCGCCGGCTCGCTGGGGGCGGCCGCGATCGGGACCGGCGGTGAGGTCGACGCCGCGCAGACCGCCGGCACCATGGCCGCCTATCTCGTCGGGTCCCCGCTGCTCGCGGTGGGCTACCTGTCCGTCATCGCCCTCCTGTGCCAGCGTCCGGAGGTGCTCGCGCGCCTGGACCCGCTGCGGCGAACCGGGCGGATGGCCCTGACCGCGTACCTGTCGCAGAGCCTGCTGTGCACCGCGTTCTTCGTGTGGCTGGGGTTCTACGATCGCCTGTCGCCGGCGGCGGCCCTGCTCGTCGTCGTCGCCGTCTGGGTGATCGTCGTGGCCGGGTGCACCCTGTGGATGTCGCGCTTCGACATGGGGCCGGTCGAGCGGCTGTGGCGCCGCCTCACCTACGGACGCGCGCGGGCCGGTGCCTGACGAGGGCGACGCTCAGGTCTCGGCGACGACGAGGTCGTGCAGGGCGTCGAGGTCCTCGGCCAACGCCACCTCCACCCGCTGCAGCACCGCGCTGCCGATGCGACCGCCGAGCCGGCCGAGCCGCAGCCACGGAACGCCGATGTCCAGCCGCGCCTCGACGCGACACCCGTCGCCGGCCGGCTCGAAGCGTTGCTCGCCCGCCAGCCGGAGCCGACCGTTGATCAAGGCGAACGCGTAACGGTGAGGGGGCTCCCAGGCGGTGATCTCCACGGTCCACGGCAAGGTCACGCCCGCGTAGGTGCGAGTGCCGGTGAGGCGGCTGCCCACACCCGGGGTGGCGCCAAGGGAGCCCTCGCCGCCGGCGTGGGCGTGCCCGTCCGGGGCCCGGACCTCGTGAACGCCCCTCCTGCCACCGGGCCATGCGCGCCGGGTCGGTGGCGATCGTGAACACCACCGCGGGCGGTCTCGGGATCGTGATCGACGCGGTGACCGTCTGCGTCACGCCAGGACTAGGCGGCGGGCGCCTCGGGGTGGTGGTGAGGTTCGGCATCGGGGACGTCGAGCAGGTCTCCGGCCAGCCCCCGGCGCACCAGGGCGAGGCGCACGGCACGGTCGACGTCGGCGGCCGTGGTGGTGCCGCCGGTCGTGCGCGCGATCGAGCGCTGCAGACGGCGGCGCTCGAGGTGGGCGCTCGCGATCGCGCGCATCCAGGCCATGCGGTCGTCGTCGTTCGCGGCGAGATCCTCAGCGAGGGCCTCCGCCTGCGCCTCGATCAGCATGAGGGCGAGATCGCGGTCGACGATCTCGAAGGCGAGTTCCTCGTCGATGTGCAACGCGATCGTACGGGTCATGAGGTCGACACCTCGTCGGCTCCCGTCGGCGGGCTGGACGCAGTGGGGGTGCGTCGGGCGGCAAATGGTCCCGCACTCGCCGCCAGCCAGGCAGGCTACCCCGACGCGGTGCCGGCGGTCCGCCTGCTTCCCGGGATGGGGACGGCCGATCGGTCAGGTGGGTTGGTGGCCGAGGGTGCGCTGGTCATCGGGCCGGGTTGCGAGCGGCCGAGGGGGGGTGGTGCGTGCACTAGGATCGCGACGAGATCGGAAGGTTCCTCAATGCAGATCCGGCTGGGCCGTCGGGCCGACTACGCCATCCGCGCCGTGCTGCACATCGCGCGGCGCCACGGCGAGCGCGCGAAGGCTCGTGAGATCGCCGAGGCGATGCACGTCCCCGAGACGTTCCTGCCGCAGATCCTCGCCGCGCTCGTGCGCGCCGAGCTCGTCACGAGCGTGGCCGGACCGGACGGGGGCTACGCGCTCGCCACCGAGCCCGAGCGGGTGTCGATGCTCGACGTCGTGACCGCCGTCGAGGGCGAGGTGCGCTCCACCGACTGCGTGCTCCGCGGGGGACCGTGCCGGTGGGAGGACCGCTGCGCGGTCCACGAGCCGTGGGCGCGTGCGCAGCAAGCCCTGCTCGACCAGCTCGGCGCGACCACGTTCGCCGAGCTGCGCGAGGCGGACGAGCTGCTTGAGGCCGAGCGCGTCGTCTGACAGCAGGCCTGCGGGCATCGCTCCCGACGGTCCCGCACCTACGGTCGCTCGAAGTGCATCCAGTCGTCGAGGCTGCGCCAGCGGCCCCCCCACTCCCAGCCGCGGGCATCGAACGCCTCCACGACCGCGTCGCCCTCCACGATCATCCCCGGCCGCTCGTTGCCGCGGTCCAGATACGCCTCACCGGCGGGCGGGAGCACCTCGCCGTCACGCCGATACGGGTTCTGCACGGGATTGAGGTCGATCGCCGTGCCGAAGCTGTGCTCCGACCACGTGTTGCTGCCGGTGATCGGACGGCAGTTGAAGGCCGACGAATTGTTCGCCTCCATCGAGGCGTCGTCGTCGCCGCCGTAGGCGGCGATCGGTTCCATCCGCTCGATCGGGAAGCGCGCGGCGGCGAGGTCGCTCATGATGTCGGCGACCTCCCCCGCGATGTCGTCAGCGACGACGAGCTCGCCCGTCCGCAACTGGTGCGCGAAGTCCCAGTGGGGGGTCTCGACGATCGCGAGATCGGGCGGATCGACCGGACAGCCCTGCTCCCAGCTCGTGCCGTTCATCGCGTCGCGCTCGTCGTCGTTCAGTGCACGGGTCGTGGCCTCGGGCTCCGCGCCGAGGCGGATGATCCGGTCGTCGCCCGCCCGCGGGTCGCCGCGCCCGTCGGTGTTGTTCGTCAGGACCCACAGGCTCCCGTCGGGCGCGGTCACGACCTCGCGCAGCCGGCCGCGCTCGCTCGTCAGCAGCTCCTCGCTGGCGGTGACCTCGTCGCCGTCGACCTCGAGGCGCCACAGCCGCTCGCCGCGCAGTGCCGCCACGAGCACGTCGCCCTCCCACTGCGGGATCGCCCCGTCGACCAGCACCTCCAGCCCCGACCACGACGCGACCGGGGGCTGGCGCACGAACACCGGGTCCTCGAGCTCGGGGTCGCCGGTGACGCCGGTCTCGTCCGGCCAGCCGTAGTTGCCGCCGGCGGTGATGACGTTCACCTCGTCGTCGACATCGGGACCGAACTCCGAGGCCCACAGGCGACCCTCGGCGTCCCAGTCGAGGCCCTGGCTGTTGCGGATCCCGGTGGCGTAGACCGGGCTGGGCTCGCCGCCATCCCACGTGGGGTTGTCAGACGGCACGCTCCCGTCCGGTTCGAGCCGCAGGATCGCCCCCGCGGGATCCCGGGGATCCTGGCTGCGCTGGCCGTCGCCGGCGTCCCCGGTGGCGACCCACAGGTAGCCGTCGGGACCGAACGCGATCCGCCCGCCGTTGTGGATGCTCCCGTGGGGGATGCCGTCGAAGACGACCTCCTCGGCCTCCCCGGGGTCGGACAGGCGGGTGACGCGGTTCTCGTTCGCCCGCGAGTAGTAGGCGTAGAGATCCCCGGTCCCGGGCCGCTCGGCGAGGCCGAGCAGCCCCCCCTCCCCGGCGTTGTTCACGTCGAACCGGTGCACCTCCTGCGTCCCGCCCTCGGCGTCGAGCTCGAGGACCCGGCCGCTGTCGCGCTCGGTCACCAGCACGTCGCCGTTCTCGCGGAAGACCACGTCCCACGGGGCGTCGAGGCCGGTGGCGATGTCGGTCTCGGTGATCTCGACCGGGTCCTCGGGCGGCGACGGCCGCGGGTCCCCGGCGAACGCTGCGGCGAGCTCCTCGGCGACGAAGGCGCTCACCGCGGCCTCCCCACCGACGATGCGCGCGGCCTCGAGATCGACGTCGTCGCGCAGCGCCGCGTCGAGCGCATCCGTCAGCCGCTCGGCAGGGACGAGGACGAGCGGCGCGTCCAGCCGAGCCGCGAGCGGCCCGGCGGACAAGCCGTCGGCGAACGTCGCCCCGCTGGCGGCGAGGGCCTCGGTATCGGCGCCCTCGTCGAGCGCCCGCGTCACCGCCGCGATGCTCGTCCCGTAGCGGTCGTCGCCCGCCAGGCGGTCCGTCTCGTCCACCAGCGCCGCCACGTCCTCGGCCACCGCGGCGTCGAGCGCGGCCTCGCCTCCGAGCAGGGTCGCCCGGTCCGGCGCGAGCTCGTCGAGCGCGTCGGCGGTGCTCTGCGGGAGCGCGCCGGGGAGCGCGAGCAGGACCGGCCGCTGCCCGTCGAGAAGCGCGCCGGCGGCCAGCGCGTCCGCGAAGTCCTCGCCGGACACGACGAGGGCCTCCTCCACGTCGGTCCCCTCGGCGGCGGCTGCGGCGACCTCGGCGGCGGTCTCGTAGCGGTCTCGTCCGCTCAGCCGATCGACGTCGTCGACGAGGCCCTCGAGCTCGCCGGCGACCGCCTCGTCGACGGCGGCGGGACCGCCCACCAGAAGGACCTCCTCGACCTCGAGATCGTCGAGCGCGTCGGCGGTGGCGCCGGGCAGCTCGTCCGATTCGGTGAGCAGGAGCGGGGCGTCGCGGCTCGCGGCGAGTGCCCCGGCGGTGAGCGCGTCGGGGAAGTCGCGGCCCGTGGCCACCACCGCCGTGGCCGCGGTCTCCCAGCCGTCGCCGGCGACCTCGGCGGCCGTCTCGAAGCGATCGGCGCCCGCCACCCGCGGGACGGTCGGGTCCGCTCCGTCGTGTTCCGCGGCCCCGGCCGAGCCGGTGGCCAGCACCAGCCCCACGAGCGCCAGCGCGCCGACCGCCGCGGCCGCGGCCGCGAGTATCCGGGTCGAGCCGAGCGGATGGGCGGACATGTGGCCTCCTCAGGACTCCGTTTCGGGATGTGTCGTGGCTGAGACGCGCGACGGCCCACGAACGACGTGCGGAGTCGTATTCGTCAGGACCCGGCACCCTCGGGATCGAGGATACGGTCGAGGTCGATCTCGGCGACGGTGTCGAACCGGTGGTGCGCGTGGCCGAGCCGTTCGGCCGGGCCGACGCCGACCGTCACCATGCCGGCCGCGAGGGCGGCGTCCACCCCGCTGGCCGCGTCCTCCACCACGACGCAACGTTCGGCCGCGACCCCGAGCTGGTCCGCCGCGTGGAGGAACAGGTCCGGCGCGGGCTTGGCGCGTTCGACGGCGTTGCCGTCGCTGACCGCGGCGAACTGGTCGGTGATCCCGAGCCGGTCGAGGACCATCGGTGCGTTGCGCGACGACGAACCGATCGCGACCGCGAGGCCCTCGTCCTTGCACGCGAGCACCAGCTCGAGGGCGCCGGGCAGCAGGTCGGCGGGGGAGAGCTCGTCCAGCGCGTCCACGTAGTAGCGGTTCTTGCGGTCGGCCCACTCGCGCTTCTGCTCGACGTCCGCGGTGACGCCGTTCTCCGCGAGGATCCGCTCCAGCGAGTCCATCCGCGAGACCCCGCGCAGCTCGTCGGCCAGGGCGGAGTCGAAGTGCCAGCCCTGCTCGTCGGCGAGCCGCGCCCAGCCGCGCTCGTGGAACTCGGCGGTGTCGGTGAGGACCCCGTCGAGGTCGAAGATCACCGCGTCGAGGCGGGTGGCCTCGTCCGCGCGCGCTCCTGTTCTCGGCCGCACGTGCGCTCCTGTCGCTGCCGACCCGGGATCCGGGCGGGGGTGTGTGCGTCCCTGCACATGGTCCTGCCCGGGCGCGGTGAGCCTCAACCCGCCCGGGCGGAGCGACGTGCACAGATGCACACGATCCCGCCCGGGTGGGGCTCAGGTGAGCACCGCGCGAGGGAACGCGCAGGTGACGACGTAGTTCGGCTGGTCGACGATCTCGGAGATCCGTAGGTCGGCGACGACCGAGCAGAGCAGGTAGGCGTCGACCGGCTCCAGCCCGTGACGTCGGCCAAGCAGCTCGATCATCGCTCGGACCGCCTCCTTGGCCCCCTCGAACAGGTCGGGACCCACCCCGGTGGTGGCGAGCACACCGTCGCGGTCCTCGCCGTCGCGCTGGGAGCGGGTCGTCTCGAACACCGGTGCGTGCGGTGCGTCGCCCCGCACGACGTCGAGGGTCACCGTCACCGTCATCGGCGACTCGATCGCCGTGCCGCAGACCTCGCCGTCGCCCTGGGCGGCGTGCGTGTCGCCGAGGCTGAACAGCGCGCCCTCGACCTCCACCGGCAGCCACACGGTCGTGCCGGCGACGAGGTCGCGGGTGTCCATGTTCCCCCCGACCCGCCGCGGTGGGATGACGCTGTGCGGGCCGGGCTCGGCGGGTGCGACGCCGAGCGTGCCGGGGAACGGACGCAGCGGCACCCGCGCCGCGTCCCCGAAGGCCGCGGAGGAACCGCCGGTGAGGTCCCAATGGCGCAGCGCCGGCTCCGGGAAGTCGTCGGCCAGCAACCCGAAGCCGGGGATGTTCGCGGTCCAGCCCCAGCCGGTGGGCTCGAGCGCCTCGATGCGCACGGCCAGGGCGTCGCCCGGCTGCGCACCATCGATGCGCACCGGCCCGGTCGTCGGGTTCACACGCCCGAAGTCCAGCGTGGTGAGCGCCTCGGCGTCATTGCCGGGCGCCAGCTGCCCGCCCGAGGCGTCGTGGGTCTCCAGCGCGATCGTCGTTCCCGGGGCGACCTCGAGCTCGGGGGCGAGGTCGCGATCCCAGCCCGCATGGCTCTGTGCGGCGTGCAGCGTGTGCGCGGGTCTCACCGTGCCCTCCTCGTCCCCGGGCCCCTTACCGCCGGGCCGTGTTCGTCGTCCGGCCGTGTTCGTCGCCGGCCGTGTTCGTCGTCCGGCCGCGTGCTCGTCGCCGGGCCCGCCGGTCGGTGCCGCCGCTGGCCGGCTGGCACCGACGGTGTCGTGGGCCGGCCACGGCAGGGTGCCAGCTCCGACCGCGGGCGGCACCCTTGGCCCGATGTGGTTCGCCGCCGGGCTCACCGCGTTCCTCGCCCTCTGGAACAACGTCGCGAACCTCTGGCAGCCGTTCGAGCGCTGGTACATGCCGGTCTCGTTGGCAGTCGCTGCGGGGATCGTGCTGCTCAGCCGGTCCGCCGGGCTGGGGACGCCGGAGCTGGGCCTCACCAGGGCTCGTGTGCCCTCGGGTGTCGCCTGGGGCGGTGGTGTCGCGCTGGCTGCCTTCCTGTGCCTCGGCGCCGCGGTGCTGGTGCCCGCCGCGCGGCCGTTGCTCGCCGACGCCCGGATCGCGGAGCTGGGTGCTGCGGGGGTGGCGTTCCGCGCGCTCGTGCGGATCCCGTTCGGCACGGCCCTGTTGGAGGAGGTCGCGTTCCGCGGGGCGCTGCTCGGGGCCTGGGCGCGGCGGATCGGCTGGCGCCGCGCCCAGCTGGTGCAGAGCGCCGTGTTCGGTCTCTGGCACGTGACCCCGACGTGGATCGCACTCGAGGCCAACGAACTCGCCCAGGCGCCCGCGGCGCGAGTCGGCGCGATCGGCGGTGCGGTGGTGGTGTCCGCGATCGGTGGGTGGCTGTTCGGTTGGCTGCGGGGGCGCAGTGGCAGCCTGCTGGCGCCGCTGCTGGCCCATTGGGGCCTGAACGCGGCGGCGGTGACGGCCGCGGCGGCGGCGATCGCGCTCGGCTAGGCGCCCGGGTCCCGCCGTGAGCCCTGCTGTCCGATCAGCGGAATCGCTCGCGCAGCGCCAGGACGTTGTCGATGTAGGCGCGGGTGTCGTCGAACTTGCCGTACCGCTCGACCGACGCGAGGCCCTGGTAGTAGCCGGCCAGGGTGAGCTCCACGTCCCCGCCGGTCAGGTCGTGGACGTGGTCGAGGAACAGCACGCCGGCGCGGACGTTGTCGGCGGAGTCAGCCAGATCGAGGTCCTCTCCCGCGAGCCGCGTGGACACGAACGTCCCCGTTCCCGGCATGACCTGCATGATCCCGACGGCACCGGCGCTGCTCACCCGCTGCTGCTGCCACCCGGACTCCTGCCAGGCCACCGCCTTGACGAAGGCCGGGCTCCAGCCGTGCTCGTGCGCGGTGCGCTCGATCAGGTCGCCGATCGCGGGCGGGGCGGACATCGGGACGCCGTCGCCGCCCGGTGCGGACGCTCCCGAGCCGCCGGGACGGGCCTCCGGGATGCGCAGGGTCGTGCCGGCCAGGACGAGGTCGTGGTCGGCGAGGTCGTTGGCCTCGGCCAGTTCTGCGGGCGAGACGCCGTGCTCGGCGGCGATGCCCGAGAGCGTGTCGCCCGGTTCCACCGTGTACTCGGCGGTGGCCGCGAACGCGAAGGCGAGCGCGATGACCGGAAGCGTGGACGGCGGGCGAGGTCGCATGCGCGGCATGGATGCGCCTTCCGAATGGGGAAGTATGGGCGTTTCCGGCTCTTGGCCGGAATTCGCGAGCACGGCCTACCCATGTCTCCTGGTGCGGGAAACGCCCACCATGCCCGGGCTCCCCGTCCGACCGGCCACGTCCCCGGACGCTCAGCCCGTGGCGTCGGCCTCGCGAGCCCGAAGTGCCCGCAGCGTGTGGTCCCGCTCCTCGGCGACCGTCCTGCGCGCGGGAGCCGGCAGGTCGCCGCGCGCCAGGGCGGCGTCCGCGGTCTCCACGGCCTCCGTGCCGACCACCGTGCGCGGGTACGCGGCGGTCGTGATGGTGATCGCCTCCTCGACGTTCCGGTCGCGCCATGCGTGCGCCACGGTCTCGGGGTACTCGGTGACGAACGGCGCGAGGAGCGCTTCCTGGCCAGGTTGCCAGAACCCCTCGGCGATCGCGCGCCGCAGCGCCAGCGACGGCTCGTCGGAGATGGTCAGCTGCTCCCACGCGTGGGCCTTGGCCGTCGGGTCCGGGCGGGCCGCCCGTGCGGCCGCGGCCCGACGGGCACCCATGTCGGTGGGATCCCGGCGTGCCTCCTCGTCGATGCGGTCCTCGTCGACATCCCCGTGCGCGGCGAGCGCGACGAGCAGGTACCAGCGCAGGTCGACGTCGACCTCGAGGCCCTCGATCACGACGTTGCCCCCCAACAGGCCGCGCACCCATTCGCGGTGCTCGGTGTCGGCCGCGACGGCCGCGGCGACCCGGGCCCACTGCAACTGTGCGTCCGAGCCCGGGGCTGCGTCGCCGAGCGCCGCCTGCGCGGCCGCCCACATCCGCTGGCGCGCGTCCTCGCGCCGCGACGGCTCGACGAACGCCGCGATGGCGTGCTCGACGCGGCGCGTCACGACCTGCAGCAGCGGGATGGTCCCCTCGGAGGGGGCATGGTCGGCGGCGAGACCGACGAACCGGCTGGCGGGCAGTTCCGCGTCGCGGGTCAGATCCCACAGGGCACCCCAGCAGACGGCCCTGGCCAGTGGCTCGGCGATCCGCGGCAGCCCGCGCTCGAGCGTCGCCAGCGAGGTCTCGTCGAGGCGCAGCTTCGCGAACGTGAGGTCACCGTCGTTCGGCACGAGCAGGTCCGGTCGGGCAGCGCCGACCAGGTCGGGGACGTCGGTGATCGCGCCGTCGACGTCGAGCTCGATGCGTTCCCGGCGGGTGATCCACTGCCCGTCGTCGTCGTAGCAGCCGAGGGCGAGGCGATGTGGCCGCCGCGTCGGGTGCGCGTCGGGGACCTCCTGGTGCACCTGTACGTGCGTGTAGCGGCCATCCGCGTCCGACTCGACCGTCGGGCGCAGCGTCGCGATGCCGCTGGTCTCCAGCCACGTGCGCGACCAGGCCGCGAGGTCGCGACCCGAGCCCTCCTCGAGCGCGGCCAGGAAGTCGCCCAGCTCGGCGTTGTCCCACGCGTGCCGCGAGAAGTAGGCGGCGAGCCCGTCGAAGAAGGCTTTGTCGCCGACCCAGGCGGCGAGCTGCACGAGCACCGACGCGCCCTTCGCGTAGGTGATCCCGTCGAAGTGGGTCCGGACCGACTCCGCGTCGGGGATGTCGGCCGCGATCGGGTGGGTGGACGGCAGCTGGTCCTGGGTGATCGCCCAGGCCTTGGTGCCGACCGAGAAGCTGGCCCATGCGTCGGTGAACTCCGTCGCCTCGGCCAGCGCCCGAGTGCCGGCGTAGGTCGCGAACGACTCGTTGAGCCACAGGTCGTCCCACCAGCGCATCGTCACGAGGTCGCCGAACCACATGTGCGCCATCTCGTGCAGGATCGTCGAGGCACGCGCTTGACGGGAGGCATCGGTCACGCGCGACCGGAAGACGAACTGTTCGCTGAAGGTGATGCAGCCGGGGTTCTCCATCGCGCCCCAGTTGAACTCGGGCACGAACAGCTGCTCGTAGTCCGCGAACGGATAGGGGTGGCGGAACGCGGTCGTGAACCACTCGAGGCCACGTCGGGTGACGTCGAACAGCGCGTCCGTGTCCAGGTGCGGGGCCAACGACTCGCGCGCGTAGAGCCCCAGGGTCACCGGCTGGGCGCCGAACTCGCGGGCCTCGGGGGAGGGCCGCCACGTGTCGTGCACCGCGTGGAACGGGCCCGCGCACACCGCGGTGAGATAGGTCGAGATCGGCGGCGTCGCACCGAAGCGCCAGGTGCGCCCGGCCTCCGGCGTCACGGGGTCGACGGGCACCGGCTCGCCGTCGGGGGGCTGGTTGCCGATCACCGTCCACGCGGGGGGCGCGGTCACGACGAGGCGGAACGGCGCCTTCAGGTCGGGCTGGTCGAAGCACGCGTAGACGCGGTTGGCGTCGAACGGCTCGAACTGGGTGTGCAGGTAGGCGGCGCCGTCGGTGGGATCGAAGAAGCGGTGGAGGCCGACCCCCGAGCGCTCGTACGCCGCGCGGGCGGTGACCTCCACGACGTTGCGCTCCTCGAGCCCGTCGAGGTGCAGGCGCGTCCCGTCGTACGCGTCGGAGGGCACGGGCTCGCCGTTCAGGGACGCGGCGAGCAGCTCGCTGGCGTCGAGGTCGAGGAAGGTCGCCGCTTCGGGCCGCCGCGCGTGGAACGACACGGTCGTGCGGGTCCGGAACGTGGGAACGGCGGGATCGTCGCCCTCACGCAGGTCGAGTTCGACCACGTACGCGACGTCGCTGACGAGCTCTGCGCGGGCGCGGGCCTCCTCACGGGTCAGGTTGGCATGCACGCGACGGCCTTCTCTCGAGTGGGGGACCCCGGTCGTGGGTTGCAGGCGTCCAGGGTACGAGGCTTGCGGGGGAGCGGTGCGGCGGGATCGGACGGACTCGTGCACGCTGCGTTGCCCGTGGCACCGTCGATCGGTGAAGATGGGGGCGCCGCCCGACCAGAGAGGAACGAGCCACCCGTGAGCCGAGACCGCGTCGTGGGGCTTGCCCTGGTGACCGTGGGGATCATCCTCCTGACGGTCTTGCAGCTGGATCTCGCCCCCACGCTGGTACCGGCGCTGATCGGAGCGGGCTTCCTCGGCGTCTACGCGCTCACGCGACGCTACGAGTTCCTGGTTCCCGGCGGGTTGCTCACCGGGTTCGGGAGCGGCTTCGTCATCGAGGTCGAGCTCGAGGTCCCCGGCGCGACGCTGTTCGGTCTCGGGACCGGGTTCCTGTTCGTCGCGTTGCTCGACCGGCTCGCGACCGGCGGGCGTGTCGGCGGGTGGTGGCCGCTGCTGCCGGGAGCGACGCTCACCGCCGTCGGGGTGATCCAGTTCGCCGAGGCGCTCGACGTGCTAGTGGCGGCCGCCGACTGGTGGCCGCTGCTGCTCGTCGGCGCCGGATTGGCGGTCATCCTGCGGCCCGGTCCGGTGGTGGAGCGTGACGAGCCGGACGGCCACCGTTCGGGCGACTCGGCGGCGCGGCCCTGACGTCCGGCACTGCCGGGGCCGGCCCCGGGTGCTGTGCGTTCGGGGCTCAGCCGACGCGCCGCCTCACGAACCGGATGGCGGGCGCCGCGACGTGGCGGGCCACGACGAACAGCCGGTACCAACGCGGCACGGTGCGCTCAGGGGTGCCCCGGCGGGCGACGTCGACGACGGCCTCGGCGACGTCGGCGGGCTCGATCACCAGGCGGCGCCCGATCCAGGATCCGACGAGCCCCACTTGCGGAAAGCCCTCGGTGCGCACGAAGCCCGGGTTGAGCTGGCTGACCTCGACCCCGCGCCGTGCCCAGTGCGGGCCGACCGCTTCGGTGAACCCCACCGTCGCGAACTTGCTGGCCGGGTACCCCGGCGGGCCCGCGGCGAGCTTCCCGGCGACGCTCGCGACGTTGACGACCCGGCTGGGAGCGCTGTCGGCGAGCAAACGGGCGAACATTCCCATGCAGCGCACCGTGCCGCCGAAGTTGAGGTCCATCAGCGCCTCCACGTCGGCGCGGTCCTCGTCCGAGCGGAACCGTCCGCCGAACACCGCGCCCGCGCTGTTGACGAGCACGTGGCACGCACCGCGTTCGTCGCGGACGCGCGCCGCGAGGCGACGGACGTCGTCGTCGCTGGTGACATCCGCGGGATGCGGCACGATCCGGCCGGGAGCGTGGGGCGGGCGCGCGGTGGCGAGGCCGTCGAGCCGCTCGGCCCGACGTGCCACCGCGTACACGGTCATGCCCTCCTCGGCCAGCCGCAGGGTGACGGCCTCCCCCAGTCCGCTCGAGGCGCCGGTCACCACCGCGATCTTGCCGTCCAGTTCCACGCCGCCTCCTCCGTCGCGGGCCGCAGCGATGGTCGGAACACGAAGGATCGATAGTAGGGCCCGGGTGGCCGGCCGACGATCGATGGTACGGCCCGGGGACCGGCCGACGTTGGGGACGGCGGGCCGGAACCGGGGTCAGGTGTTCGCGTTCGGCGGATCCCATCGGGCATGCTGGGGTCCGCTTCCCCGCGACCCTTCCCGCGTGACGAGCGAAGGACCCCACCGGTGGATGCGCTCACGCTCTTCGACGCCGAGCTGAACCCGAGGGCGGCCGGGTCGGCGGTGGGCGTCGACACCGCCGCGGCGCCCCCCCGCCCCGCTGCCGCCCCCTGGTCGACGACCGCGGCTCAAGCGGCCGCGGGTCCACGCGTGCTGGCGGTCGACGGCGACTCGGTCGCCCACCGCGCCTACCACGCCTACGCGAACGGACGAGGCGGACGCTACGGGTTCCTCGCACTGCTCGCGGCGATCTGCGACGAGGCCGGCGCGGACGGGCTGATCGTCGGATTCGACTGCCGGGAGCGATCCCACCGCAGGGACCTCGAGCCCTCCTACAAGGCACAGCGCGGCGACAAGCCCGACGACCTCGTCGAGCTGCTGGACCGGCTGCCGCACGACCTGACGCGGCTCGGCCTCTGCGCGGTGGTCGCGCCGGGGTGGGAGGCCGACGACGTCGTGGCCTCCGCCGCCGCGTCGGCCGAGGCCCGCGGCTGGGGCTGCGCGGTGGCGACGAGCGACCGTGACGCCTACGCCCTCGCCACGGAGCGCACCACCGTGCTGCGCCTGCGCAACGCGGCCGAGCGGACCGAGCACCTCACGCCGCAGCGGCTGCGGCGCAAGCTCGGGATCGAGCCGGCGCGCTACGTGCAGTACGCCGCGCTGCGGGGCGACACGAGCGACAACCTGCCGGGGGTCCCCGGCATCGGGCCGCGGCGGGCCGCCGCGCTGTTGGAGGCGTTCGACGACGTGGAAGCGGCCGGTGCCGACCCGATCGGCTGTCGCAGCGTGCTCGGGCGCGAGGCGGGTCAGGCGCTGCTCGACGACCTCGCGCGGGGACCGGACTCCGTTCACCGACGCAACGTGGCGCTCATGAACGTGCGCCGTGATCTCGATGTGGACCTCGACGCCGCTTTCCGACGCCCCGCCCCCCAAACGGTCGCGGCCACCCTGGACGGGTGGGGCCTCGGGCCGCTGGCGGGCCGCCTCGCCGCGGCGGTCGGGGCCCGGCCCGACGCGGTGCCGCTGCCGGAGACGCCCCTCGACGGCTGAGTCAGGAGACCCCGCGCGGGCTCTTTCGGCCTACGGCTGCAGGCGGAGGCGGTCGACGGTCGCGTCCTCGATGCGCGCCTCGGACCAGGGCACGTCGAACTGCTCGCCCTCGAGCCACGCATCGATGGTGTCGCTGTAGTGCCGGTGGCCCGGATGGCCCGACTGGCCCGTCGTGGCCTGTCGCGTCGACTGGTCGAGGTCGCCGAGGTCGACCACCATCCGCATGGAGGGCAGCGCCCGCACCTCGTACCCCTCGTCCGCCGCCCACGAGGTCGCGTTGACGATGCCCGTCCCGCCGTCGACGGGGTAGGGACCGCGGTTGAACAGGGCCTCGACCGGTGCGATCCCCGACTCGCCGAGCGTGCCCTCGACGAACGTGACGGTGTGGAGGTCGCCCCAGCGCCAATCGTCGGGGTCGGTGCCGAGCTCGCGTCGCAGCTCGAACCACGCGGTGGCGAGCGCGTTCTCGAGGGCGTCGTCGCGGGTCTCGGTGACCGGGGTGTCCGGGTGGTCCCACCACGGGCTCCCCGGGTCCTCGAGGGCGCGGCGCACGACCTCGAACCACCGAGAGTTGCCCTCGGGCTGGTACGCCTCCGGCAGGTACGCGCCGAACGTCTGCGAGAGCAGCGCCCGCCACGTCGCCGCGTACGCCGCGGCGCCCGCGCTGTCCGCGTGCGCGCGCCCGTCCCACTCGTCGAGCAGGTCCCCGAGCTCGGCCACCGCAGGCGCGTCCGAGTCCAGCGCGAGCAGATGCGGCACGAGGAAGTCCGCTGACCCGTCCCTCGTGTCGAGCTGGTCGGCGGCGGCCGCGGCGACGTCGATGTCGCCGCCGGCGTCGACGCGTCGCTGGAGCATCTCGATGATCCGGCCGGCCCGGTACCCGTGCTCGTCGTCGACCGAGAGGAACCACGGGTAGTCCTCCGGTGGCACGGGATTGTTCGCGGTGACGATCCATCCTCGGTCCGGATCGGCTTCTCGCGGCAGCTCGTCGAAGGGGATGGAGCCCTGCCACTGATACGCGTCGTCCCAGCCGGGTGCGGGCACCGTCCCGTCGCCGGCGCCGCGAACGGGGATCGTGCCGGGCGCCTGGTACGCGATCGTGCCGGCGGTGTCGGCGTAGACGAGGTTCTGTGCCGGCACCTCGAAGCGGGCGGCGGCCTCGCGGAACTCCTCCAGGTCGCGGGCCCGGTTCATCGCCGGTAGGGCCTCGAAGACCGTGGTCGGCTCCAGGGCCGTCCAGCGCAACGAGATCTCGTGCACCGGGTCCGCGATGCGCCCCCCGCCGGTTCCGGTCGGTGCTTCGCCATCGGTGCGCTCGGCCAGGGGCGACGGCTCACCCGCGCGCGCGGCGGTACCGTCGACGTCGAGCTCGTCGAGCGGCTCGAAGGCGTCCGAGATGATCGGCCCGTTGCGCGTGACCCGGATCTCGAGGGTCTCCACGGAGCCGTCGCTCGCGTGCAGCTCCTCGGTGAGGACCTCGGCCTCGGCCGGGCCCTCCCCGGTCTCGTAGCGGGTCGGGTCGTCGGGGTCCACGCGCTCGACGAACAGGTCCTGCACGTCGGGGTCGAGGTTGGTGAAGCCCCAGGCCACCGAATCGTTGTGGCCGATCACCACCCCGGGGACGCCGGGGAACGAGAACCCGGTCACGTCGTCCGCGCAGGCCTCGGTCCGCTCGCGGCAACGCAAGCCGACCTCGTACCAGATCGCGGGGCTCTGGACGCCGATGTGCGGATCGTTCGCGAGCAGCGGGGCGCCCGAGGAGGTGTGCTCCCCGCCGACGACCCAGGCGTTCGAGCCGATCCCGTCGGTGACCGGTCCGAGGGCACGCTCGCCGGCCTCCAGCGCTGCGGCCGCCCTGGCGAGCGCGTCGGCGACGCCCGGGCCCTCGGACGTCTCGGACGCGAGGTTCGAGGACCCGGGGGTCGCCGGACCCGTGTGGCTCCCCTCGTCGTCGGGGTCGGACGGAACGATCCGCGGGACGTCCTCGGGGTACTCGGGGAACAGTTCGGCGATCTCGTCGTCGTCCAGCGTCCGGGCGAGCACGGCGCGCTCGAGCTCCTCCTCGAGGTTCCCCCCGAGCTCCCACGCCATGAGCTTGAGGTACGCGAGGGTGTCCCGCGGGTGCCACGGCTCGGGCTCGTGCGCCACGCCCGTGAGGCGCAGGAGGGGGAACCCGACCCCGAGCTCGTGCGGCGCGCGATCCTCGAGGTAGGCGTTGACCCCGTCGGCGTACGCGTCGAGCAGCCCGCGGTGCTCGTCGTCGAGGGCCGCGTACTCCTCCTCGGCGACGCGGTGCCACCCCAGCGTGCGCAGGAACCGGTCCGTGTCGCGCTGCTCGGGTCCGAACAGCTCCGCCGTTCGGCCGGCGGTGATGTGGCGCATGGTCTCCATCTGCCAGAACCGGTCCTGGGCGTGGACGAACCCCTGCGCGCGGTAGAGGTCCTCGCTCGTGTCGCCGAGGAGGTAGGGGACCCCCCGCTCGTCGCGTCGGGCCTCCACCTCCGCGTCGAGGTCGGCGAGCCTCACCTCGCCCGCGTGGTCGGGGTAGGCGGCTCGAAGGAGCAGCCATCCCCCGACCGTCACCCCGAGCACCGCGGTCAGCAGCACGACCAGCAGCGTGACGACCAGGCGCCGCGGCCAGCGGCGAGGTGCGACGGATGACGCCAAGGCAGCTCCGGGTCGGCGGTGGGCCGTCGACCCTATCCCATGTGCGGGTAGCGCCAGTCGTGCGGTGGCACGAAGTTCTCCTTGATGGCGCGGGCGCTGGTCCAGCGGGTGATGTTGAGCAGGCTGCCGGCCTTGTCGTTGGTGCCGCTCATGCGGGCGCCGCCGAACGGTTGCTGGCCCACGACCGAGCCGGTGGGCTTGTCGTTCAAGTAGATGTTGCCGGCGGCGTCGCGGAGCTGGTCGAGCGCGTGGTAGCCGGCGGCGCGGTCCTGGCTGAACACCGCGCCGGTCAGCGCGTACTGGCTGGTCCGGTCCACCAGGGCCAGGGTGTCGTCCCAGTCGGGGTCGTCGTAGACGTACACGGTGAGGATCGGCCCGAACAGCTCGCGCTGCATGGTGTCGGCCTGCGGGTCGGTGGTGACGATCACGGTCGGGTCGACGAACCAGCCGTCGGTCTCGTCGGTGCCGCCGCCGGCGATGATCTCGGCGCCGTCGGCGCGCATCCCCTCGATCGCGTCGCGGTGCTTCTCGAACGCGGCTCGGTCGATCACCGCGCCCATGAACGTGGACAGGTCGCTCACGTCACCCATGGAGGCCTTGGCCTGCCGGGCGAGGTCGGCGAGGCCGTCGCGCACCTCGGGCCACAGCGAGCGGGGGATGTAGGCGCGGCTGGCCGCCGAGCACTTCTGGCCCTGGTACTCGAACGCGCCGCGCCCGAGCGCCACCACCAGCGCCGGCACGTCGGCGGTGGGGTGTGCGACGACGAAGTCCTTGCCGCCGGACTCGCCGACCACGCGCGGGAAGCTCGAGAAGTGATCGATGCCGGCGCCGACCTTCTTCCAGATCGAGCGCAGCGCGTCAATGCTGCCGGTGAAGTGCACCCCGCCGAGCTCGGGATGGGCGGTGGCGACATCGGTGGCCAGTGCCCCGTCGCCGTGCACGAGGTTGATCACCCCGTCGGGCAGCCCCGCCGCGCGCAGCATCTCCATCGTGAAGTGCGCGGCGTAGGCCTGCTTCTCCGAGGGCTTCCACACCACCGTGTTGCCCATGAGCGCCGGCGCGGTCGGAAGATTGCCGGCGATGGCGGTGAAGTTGAACGGCGTGATCGCCAACACGAACCCCTCGAGCGGGCGGTACTCCATGCGGTTCCAGACGCCCTCGGGCGAGTACGGCTGCTGCTCGTACAGCTGTTGGGCGAACGCGACGTTGAAGCGCAGGAAGTCCGCGAACTCGGCGACGGCCTCGATCTCGGCCTGGTGCACCGACTTGCCCTGGTGCAGGATCGTCGCGCCGTTGATCGTCGGCCGCCACGGGCCGCTCAGCAGGTCCGCGGCCTTGAGGAACACCGCCGCGCGGGCGGCGAACGACCAGCGCGACCACTCGGCCTTGGCCTCCCGGGCCGCGTCGATCGCCTGCTCGACCTCCTCTTGCCGCGCCGCGTGGACGTCCGCGAGCTCGCAGGTGTGATCGTGCGGACTGCGCGCGGTGAACACCTCGCCGGTGCGCACCTCCTGCCCGCCGATCACGCACGGCGCGTCCACGCGCTCCTTGCGCAACCGCTCGATCTCACCGGACAGCGCGGCGCGCTCGGCACTGCCCGGCGCGTACGCACGCATCGGCTCGTTGTACGGGGCGGGGACTCGGAACGTCATCAGCGATCGACCTCCTCCGTGCCAGCGGGATCAGGGACCGTCTCGGGTGGGCGCGGCCCACTGCGAGCATCGACCGGCAACGACGGCACGGTGCGCGCCCCTCGGTCGGCCCGGCGCGACACCTGTCCGCGCAGTGCCCTGGCCAGGAACAACACGTTCGCGGGGCGTTCGGCCAGACGGCGCATGAAGTACGCGTACCAACGCTGCCCGAACGGGACGTACACACAGACCCGGAAGCCCTCGTCGACCAGGCGCGCCTGCAGTTCGGCGCGCACGCCGTAGAGCATCTGGAACTCGAAGCTGTCCGCCGAGCGGCCCAGTCGCGCTGCCTCGTCGAGCACATGGGTGATCAGCGCGTCGTCGTGCGTCGCGAACCGCGGGTAGGTGCCGTGCGCCAGCAGGCGGGTGGCGCAACGGCGGTAGCTCGCGTCCGTCTCCCGACGCGACTGGTAGGCCAGATGCGCCGGCTCGGCGTACGCGCCCTTGCACAGGCGCAGGCTCGCGCCGATCCCCTCGAGGCGCACCACATCCGCCTCCGTGCGACGCAGGTAGGTCTGCAACGCGCAGCCGACGTGGTGGTGGCCGGCGCGATGGCAGGCCTCCACCAGCTGCACCGTGGCCTCGGTCGTGCCCGAGTCCTCCATGTCCAGCGTGACGTGCGCGCCGACCTCACCCGCGCGGGTCGCGATCCCGTCCACCAGCTCGGCGCAGCGCGCCGGCCACGCCAACAACCCCAACTGGGTCGGCTTCACGCTGATGCCCGCGGGCAGACCACGCGCGTCGATGCCGTCGAGCGCCCGGTGGTACATGGCAGCCGCCTCGCGGGCGTCCTCCTCGGTCACCACGCGCTCGCCGACGAAGTCCAGGCTCGTCGACCGTCCCCGCTCGGCGAGGGCGGAGGCCGCGTCGAGGCCGTCCTCCAGGCGCTCTCCCGCCACGAACCGCATGGCCACCGCACGCGCCGGCCGGCTGCGAGCCACCAGGCGCTCCAAGCGGCGTGACTCGGACGCCTTCGCGAGCACGGTCGACACCATCGCGGGCTCCTCTCGGTCCGGCCCCGGTCGCCGGGACCGTCATCGTGCCCGCGGCGCGGCGGCGCGATGTCCGCGCCCGCCGCACCGCCGAGGGGCCTTGCGTCGGCTATGCCTGCGGGGCGGCCTCGGCCTCCTCGTCGGCGTAGTCGCCGACCCAGGCGCGCTCGGGGACCTTGCCGAAGAAGCGCCCGCCCACGAACGCCGCGATCAGCGCCGCGGCCCAGCCGGGCAGCATCGAGTAGACGCCGGTGTCGACGAGGGCCGGGACCTGCTCCCAGACGAGCACGGTGGCTGCGCCGGCGACGATGCCAGCCATCGCGCCGGCCCCGGTCATCCGCGACCAGAACAGCGACAGGATGATCACCGGCCCGAACGCGGCCCCGAACCCCGCCCAGGCGAACGCGACGATGTCGAGGATCGCGGTCTCGCCGGGCAGCGCGATGATGTAGGCGACGATCGCCACGGCGATCACCGTGGCGCGCCCTACCCAGACGAGGGTCATGCCGCTGGCGTCACGGTTCAGGAATGCCCGGTAGAAGTCCTCGGTCAGCGCGGTCGACGACACGATCAGCTGGCTGTCGGCGGTCGACATGATCGCCGCGAGCACCGCGGCCAGCAGCACGCCGCCGACCCACGGGTTGAGGAGCTCCTGGATCAACGCGAGGAACACCGTCTCCGGATCGTCGAGCGGCTGGTCGAGCAGGCCGATGCCGACGAGGCCGACGAGCGTCGCCCCGGCCAGGGTCACGACGACCCAGGTCGTGCCGATGCGGCGCGCGGTCGGGACCATCGTGGCGGACCGGATCCCCATGAACCTCGCGACGATGTGCGGCTGCCCGAAGTATCCGAGCCCCCAGGCGAGCAACGACACGATCCCGATCGCCCCCACCGCTTCCGGCGCGCCCCAGGTCCCCGCCTCCGCGTCGTAGGTCGCCTCGGTGCCCAGGGTCCACAGGTCGGGCGAGGCCGCCTGCACCTGGCCGGTGAGCACGTCGAACCCGCCGAGCACGCCGATGCCGAGGAGCGGCAGGACCAGCAGTGCCAGGAACATGAGGGTGCCCTGCACCGCGTCGGTGAGGCTGACGGCCAGGAATCCGCCCAGGAACGCGTACACGACGATCACCAGCGTCGCGACCGTCACGGCGGTGGTGTAGGGGACGCCGAACGTCGACTCGAAGAGCACCCCGCCCGCGACCAGGCCGCTGGAGACGTACACGGTGAAGAACACGATGATGACGATTGCCGAGACGACCCGGATCGATCGGGTGCGGTCCTCGAAGCGCTCCTCGAAGTAGGCCGAGAGGCTGATGGAGTTGTTCGCCCGCGCGGTGTAGGTGCGTAGCCGCGGCGCGACGATCAGCCAGTTGAGGTACGTGCCGACGGCGAGGCCGACCGCGATCCACGTCGCGCCGATCCCCGCGGCGTACACCGCACCCGGGAGGCCGAGCAGCAGCCATCCGGACATGTCGCTGGCCTGCGCCGACAGCGCCGCCGTCGGTGCGTTCAGGTCACGGCCCCCCAGCGCGAAGTCGCTGAGGGTGACGGTGCGCCGGTAGACCCAGAGGCCGATACCGATCATCGCGATCAGGTAGACGACGAAGGTCACGAGCACCGGTGCGTTCAGATCGACCATCGTGGATCCTCCTGTCGGACGGCGGGGCGCCGGTGCCTCCCACGGTGGGATCGCGAGGACACGGCCTTGCGACCGAGGATCCGGGACACGGCCTGCAACACGCCTGCAACGCGCCTGCAGAGGTCCGATCGGACAGGTTACGATGGCCTCCGCGGCGGTAGGCAAGGGGGCGACGTGGAGGTCCGTGTGCTCGGACCCGTCGACGTCGTCGTCGACGGCGTCCCCGTGGCGCTCGGCGGGCGCCGGCCGAAGACGATCGTGGCCGTGCTCGCACTGCGTGCCGGCAGGACCGTGCCGATCGAGCGGCTGGTCGACGAGGTCTGGGGCGAGGCCCCACCGCGCAGCGCCGTCGACACGTTGCAGAGCTACCTGTCGCGACTGCGGACGGCGTTCGCCCGGGTCGGCGTCGGCGACCGTCTGGTCACTCACGGCAGCAGCTACGAGCTGCGTCCGGACACGGTCGATGCGGCGGCGTTCGTGGCCGATGTCGAGCGCGGTCGCCGGGCCGCGCGCGAGCACCAGCCGGCAGCCGCGGCGGCGGCGTTCCGCGCCGGCTTGGCCCGGTGGCACGGGCGAGTGGTCGAGGAGCTCGTGCCCGGGGAGGCATCCGCTGCCGGGATGGGGCCTCTGCTGGGTGCCGAGGTGGCGCGCCTCGAGGACCTGCGTCTCGCGGCGCTGGGGGAGCGGATCGAGGCGGAGTTGGCGCTCGGTGCCCATTCCGAGCTCGCCGGCGAGCTCGCGGCCCTGGTCCGCGAACACCCGCTGCGCGAGTCGCTGCACGCGCAACGGGTCCGCGCGCTGGCGGCCGCGGGACGGCAGGGCGATGCCCTCGCGGCCTACAGCGAGGCGCGTGTGGCGCTCGTCGAGGGCCTCGGCATCGAGCCGGGGACGGAACTGCGGGCGCTGCAGCAGCGCGTGCTCGAACAGGACCCCACGCTCGCCGCACCCTCGGCGGCCGAGGGGCCCGTGGACCCCCACGAGGCGACCTCGCTCGCGCCGTGGGAGGAGCGGTGGTCAAGCCGGGAGGTGCCCGCGGGGGACGGCCGCACCGGTGAGCCGTCGGCCACCGACCGCCCGCTGGGGAACCTGCCGCTGCCCCTCGGCGGCTTCGTCGGCCGTCGCGAGGAGCGCGGCGAGCTCGCCGCCCTGCTGTCGAGCGAACGGCTCGTGACGCTGACCGGCGCGGGCGGCTGCGGCAAGACCCGCCTCGCCCTGCGCGTCGCGAGCGACCTCGCCCCGAGGTTCCCCGGGGGCGTGTGGCTCGTCGAGCTCGGCAGCCACGTGGAGCCGCGCCTGGTCACCCGCGCCGTGGCGGAGGTGTTCGGGGTGCCGGACGGTGGGCCGGACGACCTGGCCCTCCGCATCGCACGGCGACTCGGGACGCACCCGACGTTGCTCGTCCTCGACAACTGCGAGCATCTGGTCGACGCCTGCGCCGAGTTGGCCTCGGAGCTCTTGGCCGCCTGTCCCGCGCTCTCGCTGCTGGCCACCAGCCGCGAGCCGCTCGACATCACGGGCGAACGCACCTCGCGGGTGCCGTCGCTGGCCCTGCCGCCCCGCGAGGTGCGTGACGCGGACGACCTGCGCGAGAGCGAAGCGGCGCAACTGTTCGTCGCCCGCGCCTGCGAGGCCGACCCCTCGTTCGAGATGGACGACGAGCGTGCGGCCACGGTCGCGCGGGTCTGCCGGGAGCTCGACGGGATCCCCCTGGCCCTCGAGCTGGCGGCCGCGCGGCTGCGGGTGCTCTCGCTGGAGGAGTTGGCCGATCGATTGGGGGACCGCTTCCGACTGCTGCGCCACGGCCGGCGCTCGGCGCCGCCTCGGCACCGGACGCTCGAGGCGGCGATCGACTGGAGCCACGACCTGCTCGAGCGGCCGCAGCAGCGACTCCTGGCCCGCTTGTCGGTGTTCGCCGGAGGGTTCACGCTGGACGCGGTCGAGGCGGTCTGCGCCGGGCACGGCGTCGATGAGGCCGACGTCCTCGACCATCTCGCCGCGTTGATCGACAAGTCGCTCGTGCAGCCGGTGCGGGCCGCCGGTCCCGCCCGCCACGATCTGTTCGCCACCGTGCGCACGTACGCGCGAGCCCGGCTCGGCGGACCGGATGCCGCCGCCGATCCGGACGTCGCGCGTCTCGAGGCTCGCCACGCCGAGTTCTTCGCCGGCCTGGCCGAGCGCGCGGCACCCGCACTGACGGGTGCCGACCAGGTTGCGTGGTTCAACCGCCTGCACGTCGAGCACGACAACCTGCGTGCGGTGCTCGCGCGCGGCGGCGGACCGCAGGGCGACGACACCGCGGCACGGGTGGCGGCCAGCTGCTGGCGGTTCTGGCTGCAGTTCGGGCACGTGGCCGAGGGGCAGCGGTGGCTGGCGGCGGCGCTCGATGATCCGTCCTCGCCGCCGTGGGTCCGCGCGCGGCTGCTCCTCGGCGCCGGGCGCATCGCGGGCGCCCGGGGCGAACACGTGCGCAGCGCCGAGCGGCTCGCGGCGGCACGCGACACGGCGGCCGGGGCCGGCGATGGCGCGCTGGAAGCCACGGGCTCCGCCCGCCTGGCCGTCGCGGTGGCCGAGTCCTCCGGATCGGGGGTCGGGCGGGGTCCGATCGCGGCGCCGGCGTCGCAGGGGCGCGGCGTCGACGTGACCTCCCCGTTGGACCATCTGGCGGCGGCCGAGGCGACGCTGGCCCGTGTCGCGGACGTGCTCGCGGCCGACGAGGCCCCGGGTGTCGCCGCCGAGATCGAGGAGGCCCGCGGCCTCGTCGCCTGGCGAGAAGGCCGGCTGGGTGACGCGGCGACCGCGTTCGCCCGGGCCGAGCGCGCGCATCGCGACGGGGGCGACGAGTGGAGCGGGTGCCTGGCCCGGCTGGGGGCCGCGCGGGTCGCTCGCGGTCAGGGCGACCCCGAGACGGCGCTGCGGCTGCACCGGGAGAACCTCGTCCGCAGTCTGCGGCTGACCGTGTCGAGCCTCGACTTCGTTGGTCTGCCGCAGGATCTGCACGGGCTCGCGGCGATCGCCGCCCGCGCCGACTCGCACGAGCTCGCCGCCGAACTGCTCGGCGCCGCGGCGACGTTGCACACCGCGGTGGAGCTGCCCCTCACGGCGACGGAACGCGCGGAGCAGTCGCACACCCTGACCGAGGTGCGCCGCTGGTTGGGCGCCTCGGCCGCCGATGCCGCGTACGCTCGGGGACGGTGCATGGCGGTGGAGTCCGCGGTTCGTGACGCGCTGGAGCGGACGGCTGCCTTGCTCCCTGTGCCGATGGGCGTCGGCGCCGCTGACTCGGGCCGTTAGGTTGCATCCTCCCGGGTCCGGGTTGACGCGCGCACAGCGGGTAGGACCTTGACCGCCACGCCCGTGAGGCGACCGCGATGCAAGGAGCAGCGACGTGCGCTACCGCCGTTTGGGCAAGACCGGCTACAAGGTGTCCGAGATCGGCTTCGGCGCTTGGGCGATCGGCGGCAGCTGGGGCCCGGTGGACGACGATCAGAGCCTCGAGGCGTTGCACGCAGCCGCTGACGCCGGCGTGACGTTCTTCGACACCGCGGACGTCTACGGCGACGGCCACAGCGAGCGGTTGCTCGCGCGCTTCCGGGCCGAGCGTGACGAGGAGATCGTCATCGCGACGAAGGTGGGCCGCCGAGCACCGTTGGACGTGCGCGAGTACACCCCGGACAACCTCTTCGAGTGGATCGACCGCTCGCGCGAGAACCTGGGCACGGAGCGTCTCGACCTCGTGCAGCTGCACTGTCCTCCCTGGGAGGTCTACTACACCCCGGAGGTGTTCGAGGCGCTCGACGAGCTGGTCGCTGCGAGCGTCATCAACGCGTACGGCGTCAGCGTCGAACGGGTCGAGGAGGCCCTCAAGGCGGTCGAGTATCCCCATCTCGGCTCGGTGCAGATCGTCTTCAACCCGTTCCGTCAGCGCCCCGCTGATCTGTTCCTCGCACGCGCGAAGGAGCGCGACGTCGGGGTGATCGCCCGTGTGCCGCTCGCGAGTGGCCTGCTCACCGGCAAGTTCACGGAAGCGACGTCCTTCCCCGAGGACGATCACCGCACGTTCAACGTCGAAGGCGCCGCCTTCGACGTGGGGGAGACGTTCTCGGGGGTCGACTTCGAGACGGGGGTGCAGGCCGCCGCACAGCTCGCCGACCGGGTGCCCGAGGGGGCCACGCTCCCGCAGGTCACGCTCCGCTGGATCCTCATGCACGAGGGCGTCTCGACCACGATCCCGGGCGCGAAGACCCCCGAGCAGGCCCGCGACAACGCCGCGGCCTCGCTCATGCCCGCCCTCGACGAGGAGTTCCAAGACGTGGTGCGGTGGCTCTACGAGGAGCGGATCGCCCCGCAGGTCCACCACCGCTGGTAGGGACGGGCTCCGCGTGCGATCGCCGCACAGCGGAGCCTCCGAGTGCGCTCGCCGCGCAGAGGGCTGGTGCGGTTACCCGCGCGGGCGCGGGTAACCGCACCACGTATCGGAGCGGGCGCTCTGGCGACCCCCTCCGTCACGCGTGGGAAAACTGCTGCTCCTCGGTCGAGCCCTTGAGCGACAGGGTCGAGGAGCTGCCGCCCGAGATCACCTGGCTGACCTCGTCGAAGTAGCCGGCCCCGACCTCGCGCTGGTGCTTGGTCGCGGTGTAGCCGTGCGGCTCCATGGCGAACTCGCGCTGCTGCAGCTCCACGTAGGCGCTCATGCCACGCTCGGCGTAGCCGTTCGCGAGCTCGAACATCGACGCGTTGAGCGCGTGGAAACCCGCCAGCGTGATGAACTGGAAGGCGTAGCCCATGCGCCCAAGCTCCTTCTGGAACTTCGCGATGGTGGGCTCGTCGAGGTTCGCGCGCCAGTTGAACGAGGGCGAGCAGTTGTAGGCGAGCTTCTTGCCCGGAAAGCGCTCGTGGATGGCGGCCGCAAAGCGCTCGGCCTCGTCGAGGTCGGGTGAGGACGTCTCCAGCCACAGCATGTCCGCGTACGGCGCGTACGCCAGCCCCCGGGCGATGCCGGCCTCCAGCCCCGGGCGGACCTTGAAGAAGCCCTCGGCGGTGCGCTCACCGGTGAGGAACGCGTGATCGCGAGGGTCGACGTCGCTGGTCAGCAGCGTGGCGGCGTTCGCGTCGGTCCGTGCGACCACGAGCGTCGGCACGTCCATCACGTCGGCGGCCAGCCGGGCAGCGGTCAGCGTCCGCACGTGCTGTTGGGTCGGCACCAGCACCTTGCCGCCCATGTGCCCGCACTTCTTCTCGCTCGCGAGTTGGTCCTCGAAGTGGACCCCGGAGGCGCCGGCCTCGATGAAGCTCTTCATCAGTTCGAAGGCGTTGAGCGCCCCGCCGAAACCGGCCTCGGCGTCGGCGACGATCGGCACCATCCAGTCCGTGGAGCCGTCGCCCTCGGCCCAGGCGATCTGGTCGGCCCGCATGAGCGCGTTGTTGAGCCGGCGCACGAGCGCGGGGGCGGAGTTGGCGGGGTAGAGGGACTGGTCGGGGTAGGTCTGGTCGGCGAGGTTGTTGTCGCCGGCCACCTGCCACCCGGACAGGTAGATGGCCTGCAGCCCGGCCTTGACCATCTGCACGGCCTGGTTGCCGGTCACCGCGCCTAGCGAGTGCACGTAGTCGAGGTCGTGCAGCTGCCGCCACAACCGCTCCGCACCACGGCGCGCGAGCGTGTGCTCGACGCCCACCGACCCGCGCAGCCGCACCACGTCATCCGCGGTGTAGTCGCGGCGGATGCCCGCCCAGCGGGGGGAGGCCCACTCCTGCTCGAGCTGCTCGACGATGCGCTGACGGTCGGGGGTGCCCATGTCGTCCTCCTGTCGCTGTGTCTGCCGGTCGTCGTCGGTGCGGTGGCGCGTGCGTGGCTCGGAGGCCCGAGCGTCGCGCCCGCCCCGACAAGGAGTAGGATTGTTTTCGGTTGAGTCGCGAATCCAACCAGCGAGGCGAAAACAATGACGGAAGTTTCCGAGTCTCGCGTAACCGAGGAAGTTTCCGCCCCCGCTGAGGCCGACCCGTTGGTGATCGGCCAGCGCATCCGCCACCTGCGCGTCGAGCAGGGCCTCACCCTCGCCCGGCTCGGCGAGCTGGTCGGCCGCCAGGCCCCGTACCTGTCCCAGATCGAGAACGGCAAGCGCGAGACGACGCTGTCGCTCCTCGGCGGGATCGCGTCGGCGCTCGGCACCGATGTCGCCGGCCTGCTGGACCCGACGCCGCCCAGCCGCCGCGCCGAGCTCGAGATCGCACTGCGGCGCGCGCAGGCCGACCCGCTCTTCCGCGAGCTCGGGCTCCCGGACCTGCAGCCCTCCGCGCGGCTGCCCGACGAGGCGCTGGAGCACATCGTCCGCCTGTTCGCCGAGCTGAAGCGCCAGCGGGGCGTGCGCGCCCAGACCCCCGAGGAGGCTCGCAAGACGAACGCGGCCCTGCGGGAGGAGATGCGGGACCGCGGCAACTATTTCCCCGCGATCGAGGGCCTCGCCCGCGACGCGCTCGACGCGGTGGGGCACCGCGACGGCCCGTTGCCGCAACGCAAGCTCGCCGACCTGGCCCGCCACTTCGGCTTCACGGTCCGCCCGGTGCAGGAGCTGCCCGCCTCGGTGCGCTCGCTGGTCGACCAGCGCAACGGCCGCATCTACATCCCGCAGCGCGACGAGCTCGACAGTCGCAGCGCCCGCACCGTCGTGCTACAGACGCTCGGCCATCTCGCGCTCGGCCATGCCGATCCCGGCCGCTTCGGCGAGTTCCTGCGGCAACGGGTCGAGGCCAACTACTTCGCCGGCGCGGTGCTGATGCCCGAGGACGCCGCCGTGGCGAGGTTGCAGGCCGCGAAGGAGGCCCGCGACCTCTCGGTCGCCGAGCTCGAGGAACTGTTCGGCGTCAGCTACGAGATGGCCGCGCACCGCTTCACCAACCTCGCGACGCGGCACCTCGACATCCCGGTGCACTTCGTCCGCTCCGACGCCGACGGGGTGATCTGGAAGGCGTACGAGAACAACGGAGTGCCGTTCCCCGCCGACCCCGACGGTGCGATCGAGGGGCAGCGCCTCTGCGCGCAGTGGGCGACCCGGCAGGTGTTCTCCAGCGAGGAGAAGTTCGACCTGCACTACCAGTACACCGATACGCCGAGCGGCACCTACTGGTGCGTGACCTACCTCGAGGGCGACCGCGAACCCAGCCATGCGATCACCGTGGGGGCCCGGTTCGCCGAGGCGAAGTACTTCCGTGGGCGCGACACGAGACGTCGGTCACGCTCGCGCTGCCCGGAGGGGCCGTGCTGCCGCGAACCGGATCCGCAGCTCGTGCAGAAGTGGGACGGCAAGGTCTGGCCGAGCCCCCGCCCGCACAGCCACGTGCTCGCGGCGCTGCCCGCCGGGACGTTCCCGGGCGTCGACCTGGCCGAGGCGTACGCGTTCCTCGAGCGCGCGGAGGCCGCTGAGTAGCCGCGTCAGCCTGCGAGGCGACCGGCCCGCCCGAGCTCACGTCGCGAGCTCGACCACCCCGGTGCGCTCGATGACCTCGGAGAACGGTCGGCGCCCGCTCGGGGTCGTGGCCGCCGGAGCGTGCGACAGCCGCAGGAGCAGGGCGAACTGCTCGTCCTCCTCGAGCGCGAGCAGCGCCCGCAGCCGTCGCGCGACCGCTGTGAGCGGGTCGAGGAAGCGGTCCGGCACCAGTTCGGCGCGTTCGTCCTCGTTGGTGGCGTACAGGAAGATCGGCGAGACCGGCTGGACCGCGAGCCCGGCCTGCTCCGCGGCGATCCATACCCGCTCGACCGCCGCGCCGCCGCGGACGTAGCTCGCGGGATCGTCGCCGCGGATCGTCACGGCGGCCACTGCCGAGCTCGTCCCGACCCGGTCGCGGGTGACCTCACCGAGGGCCGTTCCGGCGTCCCAGTCGGCCAGGTGGCGCATGACGTCGCCCCGCCGGGCGACGTCGAGCTTCGCGAGCTCCGTCGCGTCGAGTTCGAGCGTGCGGACGTCGATGCCCCGGGCGAGGTCGTCGTGCCCGGGCCAGCGCACCTCGCGCATCATCTCGGCGTGCAACCAGGGGGAGAGGTACCGCAGCCGATCGGACTCGGCGAGCAACTCCGCGCAGCGCGTGATCGTGTCGGCCTCGTCGAGCAGCCGCAGGCCGCAACCCTCCCGCTCCGCGGCCTCGGCGAGTGCCGTGCGGTCCGACGGGTCCAGCGCAGTGGGCGTCCCCGGTTGGCGGTTCGTGTGGCGCGTGAGCATCGCGTCGTGGAGCCCGGCCAGGTCGAGGTCGGTGCCCCGCCCCAACTCGAGGGTCGCGGCCAGGTCCGGGTCACCGGGATCGGGAAGCACCCGGGCCTCGCCGAGCACGCCCGCGGCGCTGGCGGCGATCCGCGCGTTGGCGAGCGCGGCGCCGAGGGCGAGGTAGCTGCCGCGATGGGCCACGTCCATCGTCACGCTCGCGCGCGGCTCGCGGTGGAGGCGAAGTCGCTCACCATCGAGCACGAAACGCCACGGCTGGGCGTTGCCCCCCGACGGGGCGAGGTGGGCGGCGTGCGCGAGCGCGGTGAGCGGATCGTCGGGCAGCGGCTCGCGCTCGACACGCACGTCGACCAGGTGCTTCGGTGGGTCGGGTTCGGCGATGCCCCCGAGGGCCTCGTCGAGGTCGATGCGCTGGCGGCCGGACGCGAGGCCGGGCTCGCGGACGGTGCGCCGCACGGCGGCCGCGATCGTGGCGGCGCCGAGCGTGACGTCCCCGCCGAGCTGTGGCCACGTCGTGACGGTCTCGTCGATCTCGGCCATCGAGGCGGCCATCCGCGCGGACAGACCGTCGGCCTCGAGGAGGCGCAGCGCGTAGGGCGCCTTCGCGCGCGTCGACAGGCCGCGCAGCTGCTCGGCGGAGACGCCGTCGAGCAGTCCGTGGAACACCTGGCGGGTCGGGTCGAGGTCGAACCGCTCCACGTCGAGCAGCCCTCGGTCGCTGGTCTCCATCAGCACCGGCAGGCGGTGACGGCGTGCCGCCTCCCGAACCATGAGCTTGACGTCGAGGGAGTCGCACTCCTCGACCAGGATGTCGAGCCCCTCGCAGAAGGCGTCGAGGTTCCCCGTGCCGATCCCCTCGGTCCACACGCTCACGTCGAGGTAGGGGTCGAGCTCGGCCACTCGACGGGCGGCGATCACCGCCTTGTGGATGTCGAGGTCGAGCACCGTTGCCGGGATGCGATTGAGGTTGGACAGTTCGAGGTGGTCGAAGTCCGCGAGGGCGAGGTGCCCGCAGAGACCCTCGAGGGCGAGGGTGTGGGCGATGGCGTGGCCGACCGACAGGCCCACCACGCCGATCGACCGCGTCTGCAGCTGCTCCTGCTCCTCGAGGGTGATCTTGTTGCGGTTGCGATCGAGGCGCAGGCGCCGGAAC
Source organism: Egibacter rhizosphaerae (assembly GCF_004322855.1). Lineage (NCBI taxonomy): Bacteria > Bacillati > Actinomycetota > Nitriliruptoria > Egibacterales > Egibacteraceae > Egibacter > Egibacter rhizosphaerae. The sequence continues at coordinate 3,550,261 of NZ_CP036402.1, forward strand.
CCTTGCGGACCGAGCAGCCGCACGGCGGTTCGACGCCAGGGGTAGTAGACCCACCGGGGCGGCTCCTCGAGCAGCTCGGGGGGACACGCCGGCCGCAGCTTCCGCAGCTCCTCGCGCTGACGGTCGAGCCGGTCGGTCACGGTCACGCCCGGGTCGGCTCGCAGCGCCGCGAGCCGGTCGTCCGCCCCGTCGGCTCCCTCGACGAGCACGAGCGGGCGCCACGTCTCCACGGGGGCCGCGGGCGGTGGCGTGCCCGCGGGGGTCCGCTGCAACTGCTCGGCCTCCCCCGTCATGAGCTCGAGCTGGTCGGGGGAGGCGTCGAACGGCAGCCGATCGCGGTCCCACCAGAACACCCGGCTCTCGTAGCGTTCGTCGGGGTAGCGGAACGGCTCGATGCGTGGATCGGGGCGACCGCCGGACGAGGCCAGGGACGGCGCGGCGTGCGCGGCTGCGGTGCAGACCGCGAAACGGGCGTCGAGCCAGTGCAGCGAGTGGGCCTGACACCGAGCGAGCGCGGCGCTCACGGCGCGTTGTCGGGGATGGTCCCGCTCGACCCACATCCCCTTGAACTCGAGCAGTCCGGCCGGCGCACACGCGTCCAGCGTGGCCTGCAACGACGGGAGGTCGGGGTGGGTTTCCAGCTCCTCGACCGCGACCGCCTGCGCCGCGACGAGCAGCGGGCCGTGACAACGGATGCCGCCGACGATCCGGTCGCCGTCGTGCGCGGTCCAGAACAGGGGCGTCGTGCGACCGTCGGCGATCTCCTCGCGGCGCACCACGTCCTCGACGCCGAACTCGCGGTACCGGGCGGTCACCCCGTCCAGGTACCGGCGCCACTGCTCGGGCGCCTCCGCGGGGTGGTGGCCGACGATGTCGAGCCCTGAGGGCCGGTCAACGAACGAGGAACCGAACCCTACTCTGCGCATTACCCGCCTCTCGCATTGGTTGCGATGACGGTACAGAATGGGTTGAGTAAACTCAAGGTATCGCTGCAGTGGCTGTACGTCGTGATCGCGTCGGCAGGGGCAGCGCCCCGTCCGCGAGCATCGGGTCCAGGTCGTGGGCGGGACGCGGGTGCGAGAACAGGAATCCCTGCCCGCGTCGGCAGCCGACCTCGAGCAGCTGCGCGATGTGTCGGTGCGTCTCGATGCCCTCCGCGATCAGTGACAGGTCGAATGCGCGCGCCAGATCGGCCATCGCGTCGACGACGGCGCGATCGGCCGGGTCGGTCCCGAGATCCCGGACGAAGCTGCGGTCGATCTTGAGGAAGTCCACGGGCAGGCGCTTCAGCTGGCTCAGCGAGCTCTGCCCGGTCCCGAAGTCGTCGAGGGCCACGCTCACGCCCAGGTTGCGCACCTCCCTGATCACCGAGACCGCGTGATCGACGTCCTGGAGCACGGCGTGTTCGGTCAGCTCGAGCGACAGGCGGCCCCGCAGCGGCCCGTGCGCCCGGCACTGGGCGAGGGTGTGGAGCAGGTCGCGGTTGCGCAGCTGCAACGGTGAGACGTTGACGCGCACGACGGCGTCCAGTCCGGGGATGCGCTCGTGCCACTCGGCGGCCTGCCGGCTCGCCTCGACCATCACCCAGCGGCCGATGTCGAGGATCATGCCGGAGCTCTCGGCCACCTCGATGAAGGCGTCCGCGGGCAACAGGCCGTGGCGGGGGTGCTGCCAGCGGACGAGCGCCTCGACGCCCAGGATCGCGCCGGTGTGCAGGTCGATCTCCGGCTGGTAGTGCAGCCGCAGCTCGTCCCGATCGATCGCACGTCGGAGCATGATCTGGAGGTCGCGCCGGGCCACCGTCTCGGCGCGGAGCGCATCGTCGAACACGACGACCTGGTCGCGCCCGTCGGTCTTCGCTCGGTGCAGCGCCGCGTCGGCGTCCGCGAGCAACTCGTCGGCGGTGGCGGTGCCGACCGACAGAGCCACGCCCGCGCTCACGGTGCGGCGGAGCAGCTGGCCGGCGGCCCGGATCTCGGCGGTGGCGAGGCGGACGAGTCGCGTGGCGGCCTCGCGGGCGCTCTCCTCGTCGGCGAACCCGTCGAGCAGCACGACGAACTCGTCCCCGCCGAAGCGCGCCACGAAGTCGTCTGGTCGGCACGCGGCCTGCAGCCGTTCCGCGACGGTGACGAGCACCTCGTCCCCGGCCCGGTGGCCGAGCACGTCGTTGACGTCCTTGTGGTTGTCGAGGTCGATGAACAGCAGGGCGGCGGGCGACGTTCGGTGGGCGGCCTGCCGGCGCTGCAGCTCGGGGAACAAGAGGCGCCGGTTCGGCAGCCCCGTCAATGCGTCGTAGCTGGCCAGGACGTGCAGTTGTTCCTCGGCCTCGGTCCGTGCCCGCATCTGCGCGAGCAGCGAGGCGATCGCCCGCAGTGCCCCGACCTCGCGCTCGGACCACGGGCGATCGCCGAAGGCGATGAATCCGAGGACGCCGGTGGTCTGCTCCTCGTCGCAGAGCGGGACGACCGCGAGGGACACCTCCTCGACACCGGAGGCCTCTCGGACGCGCTCCTGATAGGAGGCGGGGGAGTCCCGGGGGCGCTGGATGAAGGGTTCGCCCAGGTGCTCGGTGGCCCGCCAGACGGCGTCGCTGTCGAACGGCACCTCCCCCAGGGGGTCGGGCTCGGGTACCGGTTCCCGCCGCGGGCACTCGTCGACGAGCACCGACATCCGACGCTCGTGGTCGTGGCGCCGCAGGAAGACGGTGTCGACACCGAAGTACTCCTGCAACACCCGCAACGTGTCCGCGACGGCGGTGCCGGCGGTGTCGTGCCGGGCCGGCATCAAGCGGCTCGCGACCCGGACGACCAATTCGTCGAGCCCCGAGGGGCTGTCGGCCGGGGGGTCGTGGGTCGCGGGGCCCCCGGGGTGGGGCACCTCGGTCGCGCCGTTGCGGGGGCTCATGTCGTGCCGGTCATCGGGTTCGCGCCCTGTCCCTGCTGATGTGGGGTCACGGTGGCGATTCTCGACTCCTGCGCGCCGAACTTAACCGGTGAATGCTTCGTGGTGCAGCAGAACGCCCTGTGAGGGTTCGAGGTAGTCGCCGAAAGGGTGCCCCTCACCGCGCCGATCGCTGCCGATCACGACCGTCGCGTCGCCCGTGGTCTCCACCGAGCGTGGCGTCTCGGTCATGTTCACCAGCACGCTCCACCGCCCGTCGTCGCCGTGGCGCTCGAGGCCCAGGACCCCGCGAGGGGCGTCGTGGAGTTCCAGCGTGCCGTTGCGCAGCGCGTCACTGCGCCGTCGGACGGCCAGGAGGTCGCGGTAGAGGTGCAGGGTCGACGCCGGATCCTCGCGCTGGGCCGCGGCGCTGTGCCCCGCAGCGTCGGGTGGCCAGGGCAGCCAGGGCTGGCCGGCCCAGCCGTGCCCCGGGCCGGGGTCCCACGGGATAGGGGCCCGAGCACCGTCCCGTCCGCCCGGGTCGAGGCGCCGATCGGCCGCGACCTCGGCGTCGACCAGGCCGAGCTCCTCGCCCGCGAACAGGAACGGGGTGCCGCGCAGTGTCAGGAGCACGAGCGCGGCAGCCCGGGCGCGGGCGAGCGATCCGAGCCGTGTCCGATGCCGCGGTTCGTCGTGGTTGGACAGCACCCAGGTCGGCCACGCCTCGCGCGGCGGGTACGCCGCGAGGTTCGTGGCGATCACGTCGTGCCAGACCCCCGCGTCCCACGGTGCCCGCAGCAGGGAGAAATCGAACGCGAGGGGCAGCCGTTCGCCGTGCTCGGCCCCGGCGCAGCAGTCCGCGATCGCCCCGGAGTCGTGGAGGTTGATCTCGCCGACCATCGTGCGATCCCCGCCGTAGGTGTCGAGGAGCGCACGGATTCGCTCGAGTCGCGGGTGGAGCCGTTCCGGCTCGTAGTGGAAACTCACCCGAGGCTCACCGGCGCTGTCGCGGGGATCGTCGGCGAGTGCCGGATCCTTGCCGATGAGGTGCACGACGTCGGCCCGAAAGCCGTCCACCCCACGATCGAGCCAGAAGCGCAGCCCGTCGAGTTGAGCGGCCTCGACCGCGGGGTGGTTCCAGTTCAGGTCCGGTTGCTGGGGAAGGAACAGGTGCAGGTACCACTGCGCGGTGGCCGCGTCCCATGTCCAGGCCGGACGGCTGGTGTCGAAGGTCGCGACCCACGCGTTGGGTGGACCGCCGTCGGGGGCCCCGTCGCGCCACACGTACCAGTCTCGGTGGGGGCTGTCGCGGCTCGCGCGGGCGCTCACGAACCACGGGTGACGATCGCTGGTGTGGTTGGGCACCCAGTCGAGCAGGACCCGCAGACCGCGGGCGTGTGCGTCCGCGAGGAGCGAGTCGAACGTCGCGAGGTCACCGAACAGGGGGTCGACGTCGGTGTGGTCGGCGACGTCGTAGCCGAAGTCCGCCATCGGCGACCGGTAGATGGGGGACAGCCAGAGGGCGTCGACGCCCAGCCACGCGAGATGGTCGAGGTGCCGGCGCACACCGTCGAGATCTCCGACGCCGTCGCCGCGGGTGTCGCAGAACGAGCGGGGATAGATCTGGTAGACGACGGCTTCGCGCCACCAGGGGGTCGGTGGGCCACTCGGCGTTGGCTCGCCAGCGCCGGTGATCATCGCGGCCCCGCGCACACGTCCTGCGAGAGGACCTCGTCGGGGGCGAGCGCGGCGCCGAGGTCGGTCCCGCACCCGGCGCGGTGGGCGACGGTCGGTCGGTGTCGCACGGATGCTCCTTGTCGCCGACGGTGGGCTCGTCCGCGGCGCACCGGCGATCGGTCCGAGTGGCGGGTACGGCGTCTCGTCTCGGGCACGGATGTGCCCAGCTGCGGTCACGGCGATGCCCGGATCCCGGCGCGGAACCTCCCCCGCCGGGTCGTGAACGCGCGTCGGACCTGCGCCCCTTCGGCGACGGGATGTGGTTCCATGGGGTGACGGAGCCCACCGCGTGCGAGAGAGGAATCATGGCACGACGCACTGGATGGCTGTTGCTCGTGAGCGCGGCCGTGGCGCTCCTCGTCGCGTGCGGTGAGGACGACGAGACGGTCGACGAGGCCGATGACGAGGGCGACGAGCTCGAGATCGACGCCGAGCCCGACGAGGACGGCGAGGACGAGCTCGACATGGACGACGAGCCCGACGACGAGGACGAGGCGGAGGAACCCGAGGAGGAGACCTACGAGGTCCAGTCCGGTGACACGTTGTCCGCCATCGCCAACGAGTTCGACGTGGAGGCCGACGCCATCGTCGAGGCCAACGACATCGACGATCCCGACCTGCTCGTCGAGGGCACCGAGCTCGTCATTCCCGCCCCCGACCCCGACGATGACGCCGAACCCGACGATGACGGCGATGACGGCGATGACGGCGATGAGGGCGATGAAGGCGAGGGCGACGGCGACGGGGGCTAACCGCCGCAGCGCGCCTGCCACACGTCGCCGATTCGCTCGCTGACGGTCGTGTAGCCGCGGTCGTCGGCGTCCCAGGCGACGCGTTCGGTGTCGAACGACCCGAGCCGTTCGGGGGCCGCGCACACGTCGACCGCCTCGTCGGAGGGCGGGGTGGTTCCGTTCGGGGAGGGCTCGCTCGCTGCGCCGTCACGCTTGGTGACGTCTTCGTTGGGATCCTCCGCGGGCGTGCACGCGCCCACGAGCAACAGGGCGAGGGCCACGAGGGCGCAGCCGAGCTCCCGCGTCGTACGTCGTGGGTGCGTTGGATGCCTCGACGACCATGGGAGGCCGGGACGCGCCCAATCACGGGGAAGGAGTCCGGGGCGTCCCTGCCCATCCCGCCTGGGCAGGGACACCCCGTTCCCAGGTAGCCCGCCATTACCTGGAGTGATGAAAGCATGCCCAACACACTGTGACGTGACCATGCCTCGTTAGGGTCCTTCTGGGTAGTCGGTCCGAACCACCCCGAGATGGTCACATCAGAGCAGTCGGTCGCCTAGTCATCCGATGACGGCTCCCCGTTGCGGGTGCACCGCTGGGCCGGAGGGACGAGGGCGCGCGGGGTCGGGGGCGGGCACGGGTCCCATCGGCACTGTTTTGACACGGTGTCCAGTTAGGTCGGTACGGTGGTGGAACCATGCCAGCTTGCCGCCACCACGATCTTCGCGGGCGGTCGCGCTCCGATGCGCGGGCGCGCCTGTGCTCGCGACCGCGATCAGCGTCCGCACAGTCGGAACGTGCGCCCTCGCGCCGCCGTCGGGAAACGCGCGGGGGTGCTGCGTGAGGTGGATCCTGGCACTCATGGCCCGAGGGGTCTCCCGCCATCCGGGCCTGATGATCCTCGTCGTCGCCGTCGGCAGCGTCGTCTTCGGGGCGCTGGGGACCCAGCAGGAGGTCGAGACCGACATCGCGGAGTTCTCGGCCGACAGCGAGACCTCCCGCATCTTCGATCGGGTCGAGGAGGACTTCGGCGGCCGGGGCGGCTCGATCCAGGTGATCGTCGACGCGGGGCCGGGCGGCAACGTCCTGACCGCCGACGGTCTGCAGGCGGCCGAACGAATCGTCGACGTGGTGGAGGAGACGCCCGAGGTCGAGGCGGCACTGCAGGAGGACACCGAGCGGTCGCCCGCCATCGTGACGTACGCCGCGCCGCTGCTCGGGCAGGTCGAGGTGTACGACCTCGACGTCGACGAACTGACCGACAGCTTCGTGGACGCGATCGTCGACGACGTCCTCGACTCGGGGCAGGGCGACCAGATGGGCAGCCTGCTCTCCGACGACCTTGACGAGCGCGGCGACGGGGCGACCGCGCGCGGGGGGCTGGTCTCGATCTCGCTGGAGCCGGGGCTCGAGCAGCAGCAGGCGCGGGAGGCGGGGCTCGCGCTCGTCGACGCACTCGAGGCCGCGGACTTCGAGTGGATCTCCGCCGACGCCTTCAGCTTCGAGATCCTGTCCGAGGACATCGAGGACGGGATGCTCGACGACCTCCCGATCCTCATGGGCGTGAGCTTCGCGCTCATCATCGTGATCCTGTCGTTCCTGTTCCGGCGTGCGAGCGACGTCGTGCTCGGCGTCGGCGGGCTGGTCCTCACGATCTTGTGGATGCAGGGGATCGCGGTGCTGCTCGGGCCCGGCTACCTCGAGCTCACCGGACCGTTCAACCAGATCGCGATCGCGGTCCCGGTCCTGCTCATCGGGCTCGGGATCGACTACAGCGTCCATCTGAACGCGCGCTACCAGGAGGAGCGACGAGCCGGAGCACCGGGCGCCGACGCCGCCTCCACCGCCGTGCGGACGGTGGGGGTGGCGCTGCTCCTGGCCACCATCACGACCGTGATCGGGTTCCTCTCGAACCTCGCGACCCCGTTGCCGCCCATCGCCGACTTCGGCGCGTTCGCCGCGGGCGGCATCGCCTCGGCGTTCGTCGTGATGGGCCTGCTCGTCCCGAGCACCCGCACCCTGCTCGACCGCCGGCGCGACCGGCAGGCCACGGCTCCGGCCGCGCCTTCGGGCACGGAGCGCCAGACCGCGGCCCCCGCCAGCGGCTCGCCGGTCGACGCGGTCGCGCAGCTGCCGGCACGCGCGCCCGTGCTCTCCCTCGTGGCCGCCGCGCTCCTCGCCGCGCTCGCCGGATGGTTCGCCGTCGGCATCGACACCTCGTTCAGCCAGGACGAGTTCATCCCCGGCGACTCCGACGCGGCCGAGCTGCTCGACCGCCAGGAGGACCTGTTCGGTGGCGACGTCTCGGAGGAGACGTTCGTGCTCGTGGACGGGGACCTTCGCGATCCAGGGGTCCTGCAGGCGATGCAGCAGGTCCAGGAGGACCTCGCGTCCGTCGACGACGTCAACACCCGCGGGGACGCAGCGGACGTCCGCAGCCCCTTCTCGGTGCTCGAGAACCTCGACCGGCAGATCGACGCGGCCCAGCAGCAACTGTCCGCGCAACTGCAACTGTTCGCCGATCCCGAGGCCGGGGCCGAGGAGCTGCCGCTGCCCACCGATCTCACCGTCGACGATCTTCCCGACGCGCTGCTCGAGGACGAGCTCGAGGACGGGGAGGAGCTCACCGGCGACGAGCTGGGCGGGGACGTCCCGCTCGACGAGGTCGACCTCGACGCGCTGGAGGACCGGCTGCCGAGCGGCGTCACCGCCGAGGACGCGCTGCTGTCGGTCGTCCCCGGGGCGGAGCTCGCGGGAGAGCTCCGGGCAGGCTTCGCCGAGCAGCTCGAGGACGAGGGGCCCGAGGGCGTGAGCGACGAGCACCTCGAGACCCTCGCCGATCTCGATCCCGAGGAGCTCGACACGGCGACGCTCGAGGCGCACGGCTACCCGCTCGACGAGCTGGACGACTCCACCCGGGACCTGCTCGACGCCGCCGGTCGAATGGGCGAACTCGGCTGGACGGGTGACGGTGTGGCTGACGACGCGGACGTGGAGGGCCTCTACGCCCTGACGCGGGAGCTCCTCGGCGCCGACCTCGACTCGGTCCTCACCGAGGACGGTGGCGCGGGGCTGCTGATCGTCTCGAGCCAGGCCGGCGAGGAGGAGGCGGAGGCTCTCGCGGCCACGATCCGGGCCGAGCTGGAGCCCCTGACCGCGACGGGCGCGCAGGCAGTCGTGGCGAGCGAGCAGTTGCTGATCAGCGAGACGCTCGACGAGCTGACCAACGCCCAGGTCGGCGCGATCGTGATCAGCCTCGGTGCTGCCCTCGTGCTGCTGGTCGTCTACTACGCCGCCACCGCTCGCCGGCCGATGCTCGGGGTGGTGACGATGATCCCGCCGATCCTCGCGGTGCCGCTGATCTTGGGGTCGATGCGGGTCGTGGGCCTCGCGTTCAACGCCCTCACCGCGACGGTCGCCTCGATCGCGGTCGGGATCGGGGTGCCGTACGGCATCCACCTCACGAACCGCTACCTCGAGCAGCGCGGGGCCGGTGCCGACATCGCGGGGACGATCCACCAGACCGTGAGCAACACCGGTGCCGCGCTGATCGGTTCCGCGGTGACGACCGCGTCGGCGTTCGGCGTGCTCGGGCTGTCGAACCTCGAGCCGATCCGCCAGTTCGGGATCGTCACCTCGATCACGATCCTCTACGCCCTGATCGCCGCGATCGTGGCCGAGACGAGCGGCCTGGTGCTGTGGGACCGCTATCACCGCTGGAGGGACCGGCGCCGTCGGGGGGCGGCACCCGCGGGGACGACGCCGCCCGATGCCGCGTGGGACGGAACCTCCGAGCTCGACGCGCCGCCCGAACCGGTCCGGCCCGGTCCCGTGGCGCGCACGCAACAGGCGCCCGAGGCCGCGGGTGGGCAGACATGAGCGAGGTCGCCCGGGGTGGCCTCGCGCTGACCGGTGCGGCGCTCGTCGCCGCGGCGCTCGGCGCGCTGGAGGGCCCGTGGTGGACGGTGCCGCTCGGGCTCGTGGCGGCGTTCCGGCCGGCCGAACCCACGGATCCGGCGGGTGGGCCGGCCCATCGCGCGGTCGCGGTCATCGCGGGTGGCGTGGTCAGCACGGTCGGTCTCGCGCTCGCGCCCGACGACGCCGGAGCGGTCGGTCTCGCGCTCGCCGCTGCCGTCCCGCTGCTCATCGCGGGCGCGGTGCTGCTGCTCTCCGGCGGCCGGGTCGGGCTCGTGCCGTTCGTGGCGGGTGTCGTGGCGGTGGCCGCGGCGCCGGGGGCACCGCTCGTGGCCGCGCTGTCGGCGGGAGCCGGCCTCGCCGGGGGGTTCCTGGTCGCGACCGTCGTGGACCTCGCGATGCTGGCCCGTGCCCGTCGTCGGCAGCCGTGGCCGCTGACCCGCGGCGCGCACGGGGGGTCTCCTCCGGACGGGCTCGCGGAGCCGCGCTTGCCCGGCGAGGAGTCCGAGGACGGTGAACCCCCCGCGCGAGGCTGAGCCCCCACGTCGATGGGGCGGGCGTCGAAGCTAGGCGGCCACCTCGGCCGTTCGCGCGCCGCTCGCGCGCAACAGCTCCCCGGGCGGGATCGGGAAGACCGCCTGGGGCGTGCCCGCCGCCGCCCACACGGTCTCGTGGTCGAGCAGGTCGCGGTCGGCGAGCACCGGCAGCGGGATGGCGTGACCGAACGGCGGGGTTCCACCGATCGGGAACCCCGTGGCGTTCCGTGCTTCGTCGGGGGTCGCCATACGCACCCCGCTCCTGTCCAGCGCCCGGCCGACGAGGGTCTCGTCGAGCCGTTTGGCACCACTGCACAGCACGAGCGCGGGGCCGTCGTCCGTGGTGACCACCAGGCTCTTGCAGATCGCCGCGACCTCGCAGCCGATGGCCGCGGCGGCATCGGCCGCGGTGCGGGTGCCGTCGGGGAAGGTCACGACCTCCACCGAGATCCCGAACTCGCTCGCTGCAGCGACCACCCGTGCGGGGGCATCCCGTTCGCTCATGCGGGCAGTCTACGGTGAGCGGACACGCGTTCGTTCGATGCCGGCCACGCGGAGCCGACGGAAGGGGACTCGGTGACCTCGACCCGACCCGGCGGCGGTGGCAGCTCCCACGGGACCGTCGAAGCCCTCGACCCTCCCCGGGGCCTGCGGACCCCTCGTGTCCTCGTGGGTGGCGGCGCGCTGGCGCGCGTGGGGGAGGAGCTGGATGCGCTCGGCCGCACCCGCGCGCTGCTCGTCGCCGGACGCGACCACCCCGGCAGCACCATCGTTCGCGAGGCTCTGGGCGATCGCGAGGTGGCCCGGATCGCCGACGTGGCGCCCCACGTACCGAGGCGGCGGGCGTCGGAGGCGATCGCCGTGTTCGACGAGTCGGGAGCGGACGCCGTCGTGACCGTTGGTGGCGGATCCGCGACGGGACTCGGCAAGGTGCTCGCGCGCGATCGCGACGTCGCCCTGTTCGCGGTACCGACCACCTATGCGGGTAGCGAGATGACGCCGGTCTGGGGCGAGACGGACGGTGATCGCAAGACGACCGGCCGGGACTGGCGGGTGCTCCCGGCGGTCGTGCTCGCCGACCCCGGGCTGCTCACCACCCTGGACCCGGGGCAGATCGCGACCAGCGGGCTCAACGCCCTCGCGCACGCGGTCGAGGCGCTCTGGGCGCCGGATCGCACGGCGGCGGTGCGAGACGCGAGCCTCGACAGCGCACGCTCGCTGGCCGGAGCCCTGCCGCGCTGCGTGGCCGATCCCACGGACCGCGAGGGACAGGCCGTCGCGCTGCGCGGGGCGCTCCTCGCCGGAGCCTGCCTCGCGAACGCGACGATGGGGATCCACCACAAGGCCTGCCACGTGCTCGGCGGGATGGGCGGCGATCACGCGGCGACCCACGCTGCGCTCCTGCCCCACGTCCTCGCATGGCAGGAGGGTTACGCCGACGCGGTCACTGCCCCGCTCGTCGGGGTGCTCGCGGCCGAGCCCGCCGCGGGCGTGTTCGCCCTCTCGCGCGCGCTCGCAGCGCCCACGTCGCTGCGCGAGGTCGCGGGCCCGGGAGTCGAGCGCATCGAGGAGGTCGTCGCCCACGTGGTGGAGGCCGCCCCTGCCTCACCCCGCCCGGTGACGGAGTCAGGCGTTCGCGAGCTGCTCGAGTCCGCGTACGGGCTCGCCTGACCTCGTCCCGTCCCGGCCGCTGCGCCTGGAGTCGCTCGCCGGCGCCGGCGCCGGCTACGGCGAGAGCCGGGAAGGGGACTCGAACCCCTGACCTGCCGCTTACAAGGCGGCTGCTCTGCCAGCTGAGCTATCCCGGCGTTGATCGGGAAGGGTAGGCCGTCGGTCCACGGACGTGCCAGCCCTCCCACGACTCCCACGAATCCCGACCGGACGTGCAGACGATCCCTACCGACGGTCCCACGTGGTTAGGATCGGGACATGGCAACGGGCGAGCTGACGCGGCTGCAGCGTATCACCTACCGGGTGTGGCTCACCGTGGGGCTCGTCCTGCTCGGCGCGGCGCTGCTGTGGGTGCTGGCGCGCCCGTTGGCGGTCGTCGTCCCCCCACTGCTCGTCGCGCTGATCATCGTCTACCTGCTCAACCCGATCGTCAGCGGGCTGAACAGGATCAAGATCCCGAGGCTGATCGGGACCCTCGTCGCCCTCGCGCTGTTCATCGGCGCGCTCTTCGGGTTGGGGGCGGCGGTGGGCCCGCCCCTCACCGAACAGGTCGGCACGTTCGCCGACGAGCTGCCCGAACTGGGCCAGCAGCTCACCGACAACGCGAACGAGTGGCTGGCCGGGGTGGGCATCGACGTCGGCGTCGACGCGATCGATCCCGCCGCGGCCGCCGAGGAGGCCCAGGAGTTCCTCGCGGACCCCGAGAGCCGGGGCGCCCTGTTCCAGCTCCTGGGCGGGCTCTCGGGGCTGGCGACGGGGGTCGTCACCCTCGGCCTCGCGATCGTCGTAGGACCCTTCATCGCCGCCTACCTGCTGTGGGACCTGCCCCGGGTCCGTCGGTGGGTGCAGGGCCTGTTGCCACCGAGCCATCGCGCCGAGGTCAACAAGGTGGGACGCCAGTTGTCCGAGGTCGTCGGCGGCTACATCCGCGGGCAGCTGATCGTCGCCGCCTACGTCGGGATCGCCACCTCGATCGGGCTGGCGATCGTCGGCCTGCCGTTCTGGCTGGTGCTCGGGGTTGTCGCCGGCGTGACCAACCTCGTCCCGCTCGTGGGGCCGTTCATCGCGGGCGCGCTGGGCGTCGGGATCGCGCTGCTGACCGACGGCGTCGGGCTGGCGCTCGTCGTCGTCGCCGTGATGACGATCGTGCAGCAGGGCGACAACCAGATCGTGTCGCCCCTGGTGATGGGTCGCACCGTCCGGCTGCACCCGCTGGTGGTGCTCCTCGCGCTGCTCGTCGCCGGCACGTTGTACGGGATCTTCGGGCTGATCGTGGCGGTGCCCATCGTCGCGGCCGCGAACGTCCTGGCCGGCCACTTCTGGCGCACCCGCGTCCCCTGGGCGCGTGGCGAGGCGGCATCGCGGAGCGCCGGCAGCGACGACGCGACCCCGGACGATGCGACCCCGGACGACGCGGCTCCGGACGACGCGCCCCCGGGCGAGTGGTCGACCCCTGCCGAGGCCCCCGCGGGGCCGTCACCGGGCGAGGCGGCGCCGATCGAGCACGGCGCCCCCGGCGGTACCGATGCCGGCGAGGTCCCGGCGCGGCCGCCGGTCACCCGGACGCGGAGCACGCCGCCGCAGTAGCTCAGGTGCCTGATTCGGCGCGGACCTCGGCCACCGCGAGCAGCGCCTCGATCGCCTGCGCCACGCCCTCACCCATCGCGCCGGGGGTGACCAGCGCCGGATCCGGTGGCCTTCCGGTGCCGTTGGCCACCACGAAGTAGACCCCCACGGCGCTCGCCATCGAGGCGTCCTCGGGAGAGTCACCGATCGCCGCCGCGGCTTGCGGCGACAGGCCACGGGCCGAGAGGTCCTCGGCCACCGCCACCGACTTCCCGACCCCGTGCGGGCGCAACTGGTACGTCCGGACCGCGCGCCCCGGCCAGCCGTCCGCGGGTCCGTTGTCGGCCAGCTCGGCCCAGCCGAGGCCCGCTCGCCGCAGGACGGCATTGGCGCGGCCGACATCGACGTCGCCGTGCAGCAGGAAGCCCGCTTCGCGACCGGCGTCCCACGGTTCGTAGGGGCGCAGATCGCCCGCGAACGCCTCGAGCAGCGTGGTCACCACCCCCGCCGCCTCGAGCGCGCCGCGGGGCGTGTCCGCCAGCCCTCGGGGGCACTGCCCCCAGGCGTAGGTGACCTCCCCACCGCGGTGGAGCACCCCGCCGGCCTCCCCGATGGCATCGCCGAGGCCGAGCAGCCGGGCGTTCTCGACGACCAGGGCCCGGTGCCGGCCGCTGACCGGCACGACGAGGAGGCCCGCGGCCGCCGCCTCGGCCAACGCGGTGGCGGCCCGAGCGCTGGGGCGGCCGTGCACGTCGTGCAGCAACGACCCGCCGGGGCCGAGCAGCGTGCCGTCGAGGTCGGCGTAGAGCACGCGGACCGTGGGCAGGGCCACGAGACGGGCGGCAGCATCGTCGAGGAAGCTCACGATGGCGCAAGCATGCCATGGGCTCCCGCGCCGGGCCGGCTTGCGGTCGAGCCGTTCGGCTGCCAAGGTTGTCGGTGCCATCGAGAGCGGCTGAGGGAACCGGCCCGTCGACGCCGCCGCAACCACGCGCGCCGCGCGCAGGTGCGAACTCCGGCCCCACGCGAGGGGGTAGATGGCTCGAACGATCCCTCCGTGCCACGGGCCGCGCACCGGACGAGGAGGGATCAACGGATGAGTTTCGTAACCGGGTTGCGCTGTCGCGAATGCGGCAAGGACGCCCCGCTCGCGGCAGTCCACGTCTGCGAGTTCTGCTTCGGGCCGCTCGAGGTCGTCTACGACTACGACGCGATCGCCGGGGTGACGTCGCGGGCGCGGATCGAGAACGGTCCGCGGAGCCTCTGGCGCTACGCGGACCTGCTGCCCGAGCTCCCCGACGCGGCCCCCGGGGACCGCGTCGACCTCGGTGCCGGCCTGACCCCGCTGGTGCCGGCCCCCCGGCTGGGAGCGGCGCTCGGGTTGTCCGACCTGTGGATCAAGAACGACACCGTCAACCCGTCCTACTCGTTCAAGGATCGGGTCGTGACCGTCGCCTTGTCCGCGGCCCGCAGCCTCGGCTTCGAGGTCGCCGCGTGCGCCTCCACGGGCAACCTCGCCAACTCCGTCGCCGCGCACGCCGCGCACGCGGGCATGGACGCCTACCTGTTCATCCCACGGGACCTCGAGGAGACGAAGGTGATCGCGAGTTCGGTCTACGGACCGAACCTCGTGGCGGTGGACGGCACCTACGACGACGTGAACCGGCTCTGTGGTGAGGTCGCGGGCGAGTTCCCGTGGGCGTTCGTCAACGTGAACGTCCGCCCCTACTACGCCGAGGGCTCGAAGACGATCGGCTTCGAGATCGCCGAACAACTGGGCTGGCGACTGCCCGACCACGTGGTCGCGCCCATGGCGTCCGGTTCGATGCTCGTCAAGATCGACAAGGCCTTCAGCGAGCTCACGAAGGTCGGCCTGGTCGACGAGGGGCAGTGGCGGATCTCCGGCGCCCAAGCCAGCGGCTGTGCGCCGATCTCGGCCACCCTCAAGGGCGAGGGCGACGTGATCCGGCCCGTCAAGCCCGACACGATCGCCAAATCGCTCGCGATCGGCACGCCCGCCGACGGCTACTACGCGATCGACGCCGTCCAACGCACGGGCGGCTCGATGGAGGACGTGACCGACGCCGAGGTCGTCGAGGGCATCCGCCTGCTGGCCTCGACCGAGGGGGTCTTCGCCGAGACGGCGGGCGGTGTCACCGTCGCGACCCTGCGCAAGCTCGTCGCGCAGGGGGCGGTCGATCCCGCCGGCCGCACCGTGGCCGTCATCAGCGGGATCGGCCTGAAGACGACCGACGCGATCTCCGGGATGGCTCGCCCGACGTTCGAGATCGGCGCCGGCCTCGGGGACTTCGAGGAGGCGCTGTCCAACGCCGGACGCGGTACCACGCCGCTCGCGTCGGCATGAGCGACGAGCTCATCGGCCCCGTTCATCGGCCCCGCTCATCCGCCCCGCTCATCCGCCCCGTTGTGACCGACCCTGGAAGGAGACGCCCGTGACTGCCACCGTCCGTGTCCCCACCCCGCTGCGCACCGCCACCGACGGTGCGGCCACCGTGGAGGCCGAGGGGACGACCTTGCGTGGGGTCCTCGACGACCTCGAGCGTCAGCATCCCGGGATCGCCGAGCGGCTGCTCGACGACTCCGGGGATCTGCGCCGCTTCGTCAACATCTTCGTCGAGGACGAGGACGTGCGGTTCCAGAACGGCCTGGACATGGCGGTTCCCGACGGCTCGACCGTCTCGATCATCCCCGCCGTCGCGGGCGGGTCGACGGACGACGGCGTGTAGGCGCGGGCAGGGCCCGCTGGACGCCCTAGTAGACGCGGCCGACACCGAGGGCCGCGAGGGCCGTCGCGCCCGCCAGGAGACCGAGCAGGACGAACGCGGCACGGCGGCGCAGGGTGAGCGCGCCGTCGTCGGGCGCGGGTTCGGTCCGTCCGTCACGCCGCGCACGCAAGCGCAGCGGAATCCCCGGGTCGTTCGACGCGAGGACGATCAGTCCGAGCACGGCGACGAGCTGCAGCACCGCAGCGATGAGCAGGACCTCCACCGGCGCCTCCTTGCGCGTTCCGGAACGCGGGGCGGGCCCGCGTCGCACCCCCCAGTATCCCCGCTCGGCCGGCGTTCGGCACCTCCCGTCCGTCCGCCGGGGACGGACGGTGATCGACGCCCTACGAGAAGGGGTGGTCGAGGGTGTCGCGGATGGTGGGGACCGCGGTCGCGAGCACGTCGAGCAGGCGGTGCGGCAACTCGGCGTCGGCCCGTCCGGTGGCCCCGTCGCCGGCGACCGCGGTGACACTGCGGAGCTGTGCGAACGGCACGGACTCGAGCAGGCACGCGTGCGCTGCCGCCGCTCCCTCGCGGGACTCGCCCAGCGCTGCGCCCCAGCGTTGTCGCAGCGTCGCGGCGGTGGCCGCCGTCGTCGTCGCGAGCTCCGAGGTCAGCAGGGGACCGTCCCGGTCCGCTCCGGCATCGCGCAGGGCCTCGGCGACGCGGGGATCGCAGACGAACGACTGGCCGGGCGCGCCGGGTGCGACCCGGAAGCCGAGCTCCGCCGCGTCGGTGAGGCCGTCCCCCTCCCGCTCGGCGCCGAGGTCGGCGTAGGTGTCCACGGTGCCGGATACGACGTCGCCGACCTCGAGGCCACTGTCGGGGTAGGCCAGCAACCCGCCGCACGCGACCACCGCCGTCGGGGGATCGCGCAGCAGCCGCGCGAGCGCGAACGCGGCCGCGGCCCGCCCGAGGCCGACCGCGTGGACCGCCGTGTCCGCACCGGCGAGGTCGCCCCGCTCGCCCGCCAACCCCTCGGTCTCCACCGGCCTCGGGTCGGCGAGGCGTTGCGCGACGCTCGTGGCGGCCGCCGCGCTGCTCGTCACGAGCAGGAGCTCGGGTGGGTGGGACGGCTCCCTGGGCGGATCGGCCACGGCGGCTCCCGGCGTCCGGCGGGTCGGCTAGCCCGTCACGGCGCCGCGCTCGGCGCCCGAGACGGTCTTCGCGTACTTGCCGAGGACCCCGGTGGTGTAGCGCGGTTCGGGGTGCTTCAGCTCGCCGCGCCGGCGGTCGAGCTCGCCGGTGTCGACGTCGAGGTCGAGCCGATGGTCGCGCACGTCGATCGTGACCCGGTCACCGTCGCGCACCAGGGCGATCGGCCCCTCGTCGACCGCCTCGGGTGCCACGTGACCGATGCAGAATCCGTGCGTGCCACCGGAGAACCGACCGTCGGTGATCAGCGCGCAGTCGCCGCCCCTGCCCGCGCCCTTGAGCGCGCCGGTCACCGCGAGCATCTCCCGCATTCCGGGCCCGCCCTTGGGGCCCTCGTAGCGGATGACGAGCACGGTCCCGGGCTGGATCTCGCGGGCGAGGATCGCGTCGAGCGCGTGGGTCTCGTCGTCGAACACCCGGGCGGGCCCGTCGAACCGCATCTGCTCGTCGGTGAGGCCGGCGACCTTCACGACCGCCCCGCGCGGCGCGAGGGAGCCGGAGAGCAGCACGATCCCCCCTTCGGCGTGGAGCGGGTCGCCGAGGGCGTGCACGACCTGCCCGTCGGGTGCCGGCGGGTCGATCGCCTCGAGCTCCTCGCCGATCGTGCGACCGGTGACCGTGAGCGCCTCCCCGTGCAGCAGTCCCTCGTCGAGGAGATGCTTGAGGACCACGGGCACGCCGCCGATCCGGTCGAGGTCGGCCATGTGGAAGCGTCCACCCGGGGTCATGTCCGCGATGTGCGGCACCCGGGCGGCGACGCGGTTGAAGTCCTCGAGCCGGAGGTCCACCCGGGCCTCGTGGGCGATGGCGAGCAGGTGCAGCACCGCGTTGGTCGAGCCACCCAGCGCGTTGACGACCGCGATCGCGTTCTCGAAGGCCTCCGGGGTGAGGATCTGCCGCGGGCGCACGCCCGATTCGAGGAGGCGCATCACGGCATCGCCCGAGGCCCGCGCGTCGTCGTCGCGCCGGCGGTCGACGGCGGGCGGGGAGGCCGAGCCCGGCAGCGACATGCCGAGCGCCTCGCTGACCGCGGCCATGGTGTTGGCGGTGAACATGCCCGCGCAGGCGCCTTCGGTGGGGCAGGCGCGGCGCTCGATCTCGCCCAGCTCGTCCTCGCTCATGGTGCCGGCCGCACAGGCACCGACGGCCTCGAACACGCTGGTGATGTCGAGTGCCTGGTCACGGTAGCGCCCGGGCAGGATCGACCCCGCGTAGATGAACACGCTGGGCAGGTCGAGGCGCGCCGCGGCCATGATCATCCCGGGCAGGCTCTTGTCGCAGCCCGCGAGCGTGACGAGCGCGTCGAGCCGCTCGGCGTGCATCACGGTCTCGACCGAGTCCGCGATCACCTCGCGGGACACCAGCGAGGCGCGCATGCCCTCGTGGCCCATGCTGATGCCGTCGCTGACCGCGATCGTGTTGAACTCGAGGGGAAACCCGCCGGTGCGCGACACGCCGTCCTTCGCGGCCTTCGCGAGCCGGTCGAGCGGGAGGTTGCACGGGGTGACCTCGTTCCACGAGCTCGCGACGCCGACCTGCGGCTTGGCGAAGTCCTCGTCGGTCATCCCGACCGCCCGCAGCATGGCGCGCGCGGGCGCGCGACGCTGACCCTCGGTGACGTCGGTGGAGCGGGGACGATCCACAACAGCTCCCTCGTGAGGCGGCACGGATACGGGAGTCACTGTGTCCCACGCGTCCCCCGCGTGCAAGCCGCCGGCTCAGTCGTGCGGCCCGACCGTCGACTGCGCGCCGCCCGCGCCGACGGCGAGGTCGTGGCTGATCGCCTCGGCCGCGTCCCGCAGCGCGGGCAGCAGCCGGTCGCGCATCTCGTCCACGCTCGTGCGGGTCGCGTTGGCGGAGACGTTGGCCGCCGCCACCACCCGACCGGATCCGTCGCGCACGGGGGCAGCGATCGAGCGCAGACCCTCCTCGAGCTCCTGGTCGACCAGGGCGTAGCCCTGCTCGCGGACCGCTGCGAGCTCGGCCCGCAACCGCTGCGGATCGGTGATGGTCCGGTCGGTGAGCGGGACGAGCTTGGTGTCGACCAGCCGGCGGTCGAGCTCCTCGCCGGAGAGGTGGGCGAGCAGGACGCGGCCCATGGATGTGGCGTGCGCGGGGAAGCGGGTCCCCACGTCGATGCGGACGGTCATGATCCGCGAGGTCGCGACCCGCGCGACGTAGACGACCTCGTCGCCGTCGAGGACCGAGACCGAGGTGGATTCGCGGACCGTGCTGGCCAGACGTTCGAGGTGGGGGTGGGCGAGCTCGGGCAGGGTCAGGCTGGACAGATACGCATAGCCGAGCTCGAGGATCCGCGGGGTGAGCGCGAACCGCCCCTGACGCTGACGCACGTACCCGAGGTCGACGAGCGTGATGAGGAACCGGCGGGCGGCGGCGCGCGTGAGCCCGGTGGCCCGCGCGACGTCGCTCAGCGTCATCTCGGGCTGGTCGGCGTCGAACGCCCGGATCACCGAGAGGCCGCGCGCGAGGGACTGCACGTACCCGCTGGGATGCTCGGGGTCCGTGGGCTCGTCCGCCGACGCGGGGTTTGGGAGGCCGTCGGGGTCAGTCTCCTCGGGGGTGCTCGTCATGCGGTGCGTCCTTCCCCTGGGTCGCCGCCTCGAGACCGAGATCGGCGAGGGTGCGCTGTGCCACCCCGAAGGCGACGTTAGCCGCGGGGATCCCGGCGTACAGGCCCGCGTGGAGGAGGACCTCCGCGATCTCCTCGGCGGTCACGCCCCCCGCGACCGCGGCGCGCACGTGCATGGCGAGTTCGTCCTCGTAGCCGAGCGCGGTCATCAGGGCGAGGGTGAGCAGGCTGCGTGTGCGACGATCGAGGCCGGGGCGTGCCCAGACCTCGGCCCATGCGGCGCGGGTCGCGTACTCCTGGAACGGTGCGGAGAACCGCGTCGCGTTCGCCGTCGCTCGGTCCACGTGGGCGTCGCCCAGCACGCTGCGCCGCACCCGCATGCCGCGGTCCCACTGCGGGTCGCGGGTTTCGGCGGCGGCCGACTCCCCACCCGCGGGGGCGCGGGCCGCGGGCGCGTCGGCCGACGGGATGGGGTGAGCGTCGAGGTGGGCGCGCAGCAGCCGCCCCACCGTCTCGGGTTGCTCGACGCTGGCGAGGTGCGCCGCGTGGTCGACCACCTCGAGCTGCGCGTCGGGGATCCCCGCCGCCAGCCGCTCGCCGTCGGCGGGCGGCGTCGCGGGGTCGTCGGCCCCGGCGACGACGAGCGTAGCGGCCTCGATCCGGGAGAGATCGGGGCGCAGGTCCATCGCGGCGATCGCTTCGCAGCAACCGGCGTAGCCCTCGTCGTCCGTCGCGCCGATCATCGCCGCCAGCCACGCGAGGCGAGCCGGGTCAGCGGTCTGCGCGGCTGGGGTGAGCCAGCGCGAGGCGACGGCGGCGGCCAGGCTCGCGGTCCCCTGCGTGCGGGCCGTGGTCGCGCGTTGCGTCCAGGAATCCGCCGGTTCGAGCCTGGCGGCGGTGCACAGGAGCGCGAGGCTGCTCACCCGCTCGGGGGCTCGTGCGGCCGCGCGGATCGCGGCCATCGCGCCCAGCGAGACGCCCCCCAGGTGAGCGCGCTCGATCCCCAGCTCGTCGAGCGCGCCGAGCAGGTCACCGGCGAGGTCGTCGACGGTGTAGGGGCCGGGGGGCGCGGGCGAGCCGCCGTGCCCGCGCAGATCGACCCGCACGACCCGGTAGGCGTCGGTGAGGGCGGGCAGCAGCGGTTCCCACATCGCTCGGGTGCTGCCCAGCGAGCCGGCGAGCAGCAGCACCGGCGCGTCGGCCGGCCCGTCGACGGTGCGATGCAGCGTGACGCGGTGCATCAGAGGTCGAAGAACGCGGTCGCGTCCCCGCCCTGCAGCACGAGATCGAGCGCGTAGCCGTCAGCGGTGGGGCTGGCCAGCAACGTGACGCGCTCGGCCTCGCCCAGTCGGGTGAGGACCGGGTCGCTGGCGTTCGCCTCCGGCTCGTCGGCGAAGTAGCAACGGGTGATCACGCGGTCGAGCAGGCCGCGGGCGAAGAGCCCGATCGCGATGTGCGGCGCCTGCCATCCGCCGTCGGGGGCCGGCACCGCTCCGGGCTTGACGGTGCGGATCGCGTACCGGCCCTCCCCGTCGGTGTCGCAGCGCCCGAACCCTCGGAAGCCCGGCGGGCGTCGGCCGGGCTCGCGCGGGTCGTCGGGATGAGCGAAGCGGCCGTCCGGGTCGGCCTGCCACGTCTCGACGAGCGCGTCGGGGACGGGTGCGCCGTCGCCGTCGCGGACCTGCCCCGAGAGCCAGAAGGCTCCCGCCGTGCCCTCGGGCACGGCGTTGGGCCCGTCGGGCCAGGGCAGGCCCAGGTGCAGGTACGGGCCCACGGTCTGGGAGGGCGTGAGCCCCGTCGGCTCCCCGAGTCCCGGTGACGGGGTCGGCCCGTAGTCGAACGTGTCGGTCACCGTCTACGCCTCCGGCTCGTCGTCGGGATCCCGCGGCGTGGTGTCGCGCCCGCGCAGCACGATGTCCCACTCGTAGGCGAGCGCCCACTCCGGCACCGTCTCGGAGAGGTCGAACCGGGCGATCATGCGGCTGCGCGCCTTGGGATCGGGCACGGAGTTCATGATCGGATCCTGGTAGAACAACGGATCGCCGGGAAAGTACATCTGGGTCACGATCCGTTGCATGAACGAGCGTCCGATCAGCGAGAAGTGGATGTGCGCCGGACGCCACGCGTTGTCGTGGTTGCCCCACGGGTAGGCGCCCGGCTTGATCGAGACGAACCGGTAGCGCCCCTCGTCGTCGGTGACGCATCGCCCCGCCCCGGTGAAGTTCGGGTCCAGGGGCGCCGGGTGGCGATCGCGGTCGTGGTGATAGCGCCCCCCGGCATTGGCCTGCCAGACCTCGACGAGCGCGCCGCGCACCGGCCGGCCGTCCTCCTCGAGGACCCGACCGTGCACGATGATCCGCTCGCCGAGCGGCTCGTCGGCGTGCTGCCGGGTGAGGTCCGCGTCGAGGTCGCGGACGATCGCCTCGCCGTAGACCGGCCCGGTGATCTCGGTCAGGGTCTGGGGCATCCCGTCGAGGCGCCGGGACGGAGCGCGCCGCGGCGTCGAGCGGTAGTCGGGGAACAGCAGCGGGGGATGGACGCCGTCCGGCCGCGGGTAGCGGGGCAGCAGGATCTCGCTCTCGCTCATCGCGCGCTCCCTTCGAGGACGACCGCCAGCCCCTGGCCGACGCCGATGCAGATGGCCGCGAGCCCGTAGCCGCCGCCCTGCCGGGCCAACTCGTGCGCGAGGGTCCCGATGACGCGCGCCCCCGACGCCCCGAGCGGGTGGCCGATCGCGATCGCCCCGCCGTTGGGGTTCACGATCTCGGGGTCGAGCCCCCGCCAGTCGGCGATGCAGGCCAGCGACTGTGACGCGAACGCCTCGTTCAGCTCGACCGCCGCGAGGTCCCCCCAGGCGAGCCCGGCCCGTTCCAGCGCGATCTCCGCCGCCCGCACCGGGCCGATCCCGAACACGTCGGGGTCCACCGCGGACACGCCGCGGCTCACGACACGCGCGAGCGGTGGCCCCAGCCGATCGGCCGTCTCGGCGTCCCCGAGGAGCAGGGCCGCAGCGCCGTCGTTCATGGGGGAGGCGTTGCCGGCCGTGACGGTGCCGCCCGGGCGGAAGACCGGGCCCAGCTTGCCGAGCTTCTCGAGGGAGGTGTCGCGACGGACACCCTCGTCCTCGGTGAGCTCGGTCCCCGGAACAGGGACGACCTCGGCGTCGTAGCGGCCGGCGTCCCAGGCAGCGGCCGCGCGCTCGTGGCTCTTCAGTGCGAAGGCGTCCTGGGCCTCCCGGCTCAGGTCGTACTGCTCCGCAAGCAGGTCGGCGCTCTCGCCCAGCGAGATCGTCCATTGCTCGGGCATCTGCGGGTTCACCATCCGCCAGCCGAGCGTCGTCGAGTGCAGCGTCTCGTGGCCGCGAGGGAAGGCGCGCTCGGGCTTCTCGAGCACCCACGGTGCGCGACTCATCGACTCGACACCGCCCGTGACGACCAGCCGCGCGTCGCCGGTCGCGATCGCACGGTTGGCGGCGATGATCGCCTCCATCCCCGATCCGCAGAGCCGGTTGAACGTCGCTCCCGGGACGCTGGTCGGCAGGCCCGCGAGCAGCGCGGCCATGCGCGCGACGTTGCGGTTGTCCTCGCCCGCCCCGTTCGCGTTGCCGAACAGCACGTCGTCGATGTCGGCGGGGTCGAGCGCCGCACGGCGCCCCACCACGGTCGCGACCACGTAGGCGGCCAGGTCGTCGGGTCTGGTACCGGCCAGCTCGCCCCCGTAGCGCCCGAACGGCGTCCGGACGGCGTCCAGGACGTAGGTCTCGGTGAGGGCGGTCATGTACGCACTCCTGGTGCGGAGGGTGTGGACTCGACCGCCTCGGCGGTCGCGGCCTCGAGCGCCCGGAGCACCTCGAGCTCGGTCGCGGTCGGCTCCGGGCTCGTGTCCAGGTCGTCGGCGACGGCGAGCTCCCATCCGGTCGCGGCGCGCGCCTCCTCGGCGGTGACGCCCGGGTGCACTCGGGTGAGCGTGAGCTCGCGCGTACCGGGATCCGGCTCCAGGACGCCGTGATCGGTGATGACCATGGTCGGGCCGCGGCCCCGCACGCCCAGCCGTTCGCGGTCGCCGGCCCCCCGGCCGTACCCGAGCGAGGTCACGAAGTCGAGCTCGGGCACGAACGAGCGCGCCGTTTGGCGCACGACGACGATGACCTCGCCACAGCTCGCCGCGATCTCCGGGGCACCACCGGCGCCCGGGAGCCGCACCTTGGGGTCGTCGTAGTCGCCGATCACGGTCGTGTTGATGTTGCCGAAGCGGTCGAGTTGGGCGGCGCCGAGGAACCCGATGTCGATGCGGCCGGGCTGCAGCCAATAGTTGAAGATCTCCGGGACGCTGACGACGCTGTCGGCGGTCTCGGCGAGGATGCCGTCGCCGATCGAGAGCGGCAGCGTGGCCGGCTTCGCGCCGATCGTGCCCGATTCGTAGATCAGCACGAGGCCGGGGGCGTGGGTGCGGCGCGCGAGGTTCGACGCCTTGCTCGGCAACCCGATCCCCACGAAGCAAGCCGTGTCGTTGGCCAGTGCCCGCGAGGCCGCGACGGTCATCATCTCGTCCGCGGTCCAGTCCCGCTGGCTGCCCTGCTCGGTGCTCACCGCTCACCCCGTTCGCCGGCGGGCTCGTCGTCCAGGGACACGCCGAGCTCGTCGCGGAGCCAGTCGCCGAAGGTCGACCGATCCCGGCTGATCGCGTCCCATGCGACGTAGGCCTGGTTGTCGCGGTCGTAATAGTCCTGTGCGTAGGAGGGGTGGGCGCCGCCCGGAACCGGAGCGACGGCCGTCATCGCCCACGAGGGCAGGACCAGGTCGCCCGTCACCCGCTCGAACCGGTCGACGACCTCCTCGACGGTCACGAGCGAACGGTCGCTGGCGAGCACGACCTCCTTCTGGATCCCGGTGATGCCCCAGAGTTGCACGTTGCCGTCACGGTCGGCCCGCTGGGCGTGGACGATGCCCACGTCGGGGTTGATCGCCGGGACCGCGGTGACCTCCTCGCCGGTGAAGGGGCAGGCCACCGTCGCGATCGTGTCGGTGTGCGCGGCGAGGTCGGTGCCGCTGTAGCCGCGCAGGACCGCGAACGGCAGCCCGGAGGCGCCGGCGACGTAGCGGTTGGCCATGCCCGCGTGGCTGTGTTCCTCGAGCTCGAGCGGTCGCGGCCAGTCGTGCTCGACCGCGTCGCGGAAGCGGTGCAGCGAGCCGACGCCCGGGTTCCCGCCCCAGCTGAACACGAGACGCCGCGCACAGCCGGCGCCGATCAGCTGGTCGTAGACGATGTCGGGCGTCATGCGGACGAGGGTGAGATCCCGCCGACGCTGCCGGATCAGCTCGTGGCCGGCGGCGACGGGGATGAGGTGCGTGAAGCCCTCCAAGGCGACGGTGTCCCCGTCGCCGACGAGCTCGGCGACGCCCTCCGAGAGGCTCGTGATCTGTGCCATCCCACTCCCGCGGGGAGGGGCTCGGCGCGAGAGCCGCCCTCCCCACCGTCAACTGTTCGTCATACGTACGATCGTTCTTCTGGCGAACAGTAGCTGCGGGCGGGGGCCCCGTCAAGCGAGGGCCCGCCGTGCGGCGGGCCCTCGCGGTCTGGGGCGAGCGTGCCGTGCACGCTAGCCCCAGACGTCCTCGGCGACGTCGATCAGCATCCGCAGCTTGGCCCACTGCTGGTCGTGGGTCAGGTCGTTGCCCTCGACAGTCGACGAGAAGCCGCACTGCGGGGAGATGCAGATCTGGTCGAGCGGCACGAACTTCGATGCCTCCTCGATGCGGCGCTTGATGGCGTCGGGATCCTCGAGCTCGCCGCTCTTGCTCGTGACGAGCCCGAGCACGACGTACTTGCCCTCGGGCACGTAGCGCAGGGGCTCGAATCCCCCCGACCGCGCGTCGTCGTACTCGAGGAAGAAGCCGTCCACGTCGAGCTCGCTGAACAGGGCCTCCGCGACGAAGTCGTAACTGCCCTCCGCGGCCCAGGAGGACCGGAAGTTGCCCCGACACATGTGCGTGGTGACGGTCATGTCGCTCGGCTTGTCCGCGATGGCGGCGTTGATCTGGCGAATGTAGCGCAGGTGCTGGGTGTCCGGGTCGCCACCGCGTTCGGCGAGCTCCCGCCGCTGCTCGGGATCGTTGAGGTAGGCGAGGCTCACGTCGTCGAGCTGCAGGTAGCGGCAGCCGAGCTCGTAGACCGCCGCGAGCTGCTCGGCGTACACGGCGCTGAGGTCGTGCCAGAACTCCTCGATGTCGGGATACACGTCAGGGTCGATGGCCGCCTGCCCGCCGCGGTAGTGCACCATGCTGGGTGAGGGGATCGTGAGCTTGGGCACCGCCGTGCGCACCTGCTCCGCGAGGTACGAGAAGTGCTCCCCGAAGATCGGGTACGCCAGGTGCAGCTTCTCGGCGACGTAGGGGGCCGAGGGCGTGAACTCGATGGACCGGTGCTCGTTGCGGAACTTCACCGCGAGGTCGCTGTCGACCCGCGTGATCCCACCGAGCTGGTAGATGAAGTCCATGTGCCACGACGCGCGGCGGAACTCGCCGTCGGTGGCCGCGGCCAGGCCCGTCCGCTCCTGGGCGGCGACCACCTCGGTGATCGCACGGTCCTCGATCTCCTTGAGCTTCGGGTCGTCGATCTCTTCGGCCGCGTGCTGCTCGCGGGCCTGCATCAGCTCCGTCGGCCGCAGCAGGCTGCCGACGTGGTCGGCGCGGAACGGGGGCTTGTTACCGAGTGACATGCCGTCCTCCCTGGTCGGTTGGCGCGTGGGGCGTCCCGCCCCACGCCACGGGCGGTCTCGGGCGGTCTGGCGGCGAGGGCGAGTCCCGGGCCTTGCCGACCTCCTGCGTGTCGGGCATGAGGATCAGCGATCCGCCCGGCACCGAGGCGCGGAGCCGCTCGTCGGTGAGCGCGAGCTCGAGGTTGCGGCGCGCGATGCGGGCGTGCTCACGCCCCAGCTGTTCGGCGCGGGCGCCCTCGCCCCGTTCGATGGCCTCCACGATCGCGCGGTGGTGCTCCTGCGCGACGACGAGGACACGGTGGGATTCCGGCAGCTCGGCCTCGGTGTGCACGAAGGCGCTGGGGGAGGCGAAGGGCAACGCCGCCGCGTGCTCCAGTGCGCGGCGCAGGACCGAGCTGCGGGCCATGTCCAGCAACAGCGCGTGGAACGCCTCGTTCCGGTCGACGTAGGCGAGGAAGTCGTCGAACTCGAGGCCTCCGAGCCGCACGATCTCGTCGAGTTCGGTGACCAGCTCGTGTGCTCGCTGCACATCGGCTGGTCTCGGGCCGCGCTCGGCCGCCAGCCGCGCGGCGTTGCCCTCGAGGAGCCCGCGAAGCTCGATCGCGTCGATCACCTCGGTGAACGTGAAGGATCGGACGACGAACCCCGATGTCGCGTGGGCCTCGAGCAGCCCCTCGTGAGCCAGGGCGGTCAGCGCGAGCCGCAGCGGGGTGCGGGAGACCCCGAGGCGCTCGACGAGGGGCAGCTCGCTCACCCGCTCGCCGGGTTCGAACTCCCCGGCGAGGATCAGTTCGCGCAGCCCCAACTGGGCGCGGAGCTGCTGCGAGGGTCGCTGGTCCCGCTCCTCGGGGCCGCGGCCGGTCGCGGCGGTCATCTCGCCGACCCCAGCTGCCCGTGCTCCGGTGGGACGTCGTCCATGCAAGCCTCCGAGGTGGGCACGTCCGGCGACGCCGAATGAGCATACGGTGACCCGGATCCTGCATGCAACGCTGGCAGTGGGTGGTGCCACGATGCCCCGTACGGCGGGAAGTCAGCGCCGTGTCGGCGGAGTCCTGCATGCAGTGAGGGGGATGAACGGGTGATGATGCATGCAGCCCGTGTGAGGTCGCGGCCTGACGCCGCGCCCGGACGGCGGGCCGCTCGGATACGACCGGGCCCGTTGCGTCCCCTCGACTTCTCGGTGACAATCGTCTGCGTACGCGATGCGAACGGATGTGCGCTGTTAGTCCGCTGCGGCTAGAGTCCTCGGTCGAGAGGCGCCGGGCCGCGAGTCCGGCCTGCTCCTATCCGGACCCCTGCCGGAGGCGGGACGGTGGACCGGGTCGTCCGGGCGCTGCAATTGTCGGTGAGCCCGTCCACGCGGGTGGCCGGTCGATGAGGAGGGTGGATCCCATGCGTAGCTCGAGAGCCCCGTTGCCCCTGCTGCTCCTGTCGGTACTCGCCTTGCTGCTCCTGGCGGCGTGCGAGGAGGACGTCGACGACGAGGAGGTCGACGACGACCCCGAGGAGGACGTCGAGGACGATCCGGACGAGGACGACGACGAGCCGGACGAGGACGACGAGCCGGACGAGGACGACGAGCCGGACGAGGACGACGAGCCGGACGAGGAAGCCGAGGACACCGACGACGTGGACGCGGAGGCGGCCGAGGGGCCGGACGTCGAGATCACACTGGCGCACCCCTTCCCCGCCGAGCATCCGATGGCGGTGAACATGCTCGATCCGTGGATGGAGGACGTGGAGGAGCGCACCGGGGGGACGGTCACGTTCGATGTCCAGCCCGGTGGCGCGTTGTCGCCGCCGGACGAGGTGTACGAGAACGCCGCGGCCGGCGCCTTCGACATGGGCTGGGCGCTGCACGGCTACACGCCGGGTCGCTTCCCGATCACGCGCCTGGTGGAGTTGCCCTTCGTCTGGGACAGCGCGGAGGACGCCACCGACGGGCTGTGGGACCTCTACGAGGAGTTCCCCGAGTTCCAGGAGGAGTTCGACGACACCCAGGTCATCGCCCTGTGGGTGCACGACATCGGGGATCTGTTCACCACGGAGCAGCCGGTCGAGTCACCGTCCGATCTCGAGGGCCTCGAGCTCCGCGCCCCCGGGCCGGAGCAGAGCAACCTCGTCGAGGCGCTCGGCGGGGACGCGCAGGGCCTGCCCGCGCCCGAGTTGTTCGACGCCCTCGACGGCGGGGTGATCGACGGCCTGATGATCGCGAACTCCGGGCTGAACAGCTTCGATCTCTGGCCGACCCTCGAGTACGCGACCGTCGGCAGCTTCTACGTGGGTGCGCAGTACGCGGTCATGAACCAGGGCACCTGGGAGGAGCTGTCGGCCGAGCAGCAGCAGGTCATCGAGGAGACCAGCGGTCGGGAGCTGTCGCTGACCGGCGCGCGCGCCTACGACGAGATCTACGAGGACGTGCAGGCCAGCTTCGAGGAGGAGGGCCTGGAGGTGACCGAGCTCGAGGGCGACGAGCTCGACGAGTGGATCGAGGCCACCGACGAGGTCCCCGACGAGTGGATGCAGGACCAGGACCCCGACGTGCCGGCCGAGGAGATGTACGAGCGTCTCCTCGAGATCAGCGGCCAGTAGGGTCGGCGACGTCGGCCGGCCGGTGCAGCGCGCGCCGGCCGGCCGATCGCCCCTGAGCGCGCCCCTGCCGCGCACCGGCAGGGGTGCGATGATGCCGACACTCGGAGAGCGGAACGGCCATGGACCGCTTCGTACGCGGCTCGGACCTCATCAACCGCGGCCTGCACTACATCGCCGCGAGCATCCTGCTGGTCTTGATGCTGATGATCGCGACGAACATCGTCGGGCGGTGGGGTCTCGGGTTCGGGGTTCCGGGCACGGTCGAGCTGACCCAGTTGGCGATGACCGGGCTCGTCTTCTTCGGCATGGCCTACGCCGAGAACCGTGGCGACCACGTGACGATCGACCTCGCCTACCTGAAGATGCCGCGGCCGGTGCAGCGTGCGACCGACGTCTTCGCGTCGCTGCTCACGATCGTCGTGCTCGCGCTGGTCGCGTGGCAGCTCAACGTGTACCGCCAAGGGCTCGTTGACACCGGACGCGAGACGAACACCCTCGGCATCCCGCTTCACCCCGTCGCGTGGCTGGCCGTGCTCGGTATCGTCGCGTACGGCCTCGCGGTGATCTCGACCTGGATCGAGCGATCGCGCCGCGGTGCCACCGACGACGAGTCGGGCGGCCCGGACGACGGTGAGGCCGACTCGGGCGGGGGAGTGTGACCGTGGAGAGCGAACTCGTCGGCCTGCTGGGTTTCCTGGCCCTGATCCTCCTGCTCGTGCTCCGGGTCCCGGTCGGGATCGCGATGATCGCCGTCGCGATGGCCGGCTACGCCCTCATCGTGAGCCCGGACGCCGCCCTCGCGCGGCTCGGCGGTGACGTCTTCAGCGGGGCCGCGAGCTACACGCTGAGCGTGATCCCCCTGTTCATCCTGATGGGCCTACTGCTCGCCCGCGCCGAGCTCGGCAAGGACCTCTACGACCTGTTCAATACCGCCCTGTGGCGCGTCCGCGGGGGTCTCGGCCTCGCCACGGTGGCGGCCTCGAGCGGGTTCGGCTCGGTGAGCGGCAGCGCCGTGGCCTCCGCCTCGACGATGTCGGTGGTCGCGATCCCCGAGATGCGCCGCTACGGCTACGACGACGGCCTCGCGGCCGCCTGCACGGCGGTCGGTGGGACGCTCGGGACCCTGATCCCGCCGAGTGCCGTCCTCGTCCTGTACGGGATCCTCACCGAGGAGTCCATCGGCCAGATCCTCATCGGCGGGATCGTGCCGGGCATCATGACCACGTTGCTGCTCATGGTCACGGCGCTCGTCATCGTCTGGTGGCGGCCCGAGCTCGCGCCGGCGGTGCCCGAGCGACTCGGGCCCGGGGTCGTCCGGATGCTGCTGCGCGTCTGGGCCGTCCCGGTGATCTTCGGCCTCAGCATGGGCGGCATCTACTTCGGGGTCTTCACCCCGACGGAGGCGGGCGCGGCGGGCGCCTCCATGGCCTTCGTCTACAGCATCGCGACCCGCCGGCTGGGATGGAGCGGCGTCTGGGACGCGGCGAGCCAGGCAATCCGGATCAGCGCGATGATCTTCCTCATCATCATCGCCGGCCAGATCTTCGGGTTCTTCCTCTCGGCTACCGGGATCCCGCAGGCCATGGGCTCGTTCGTCGGCGACCTCGCGGTCGCTCCCTGGGTCGTGGCCACCATGGTCTTCGCCGTGTACTTCCTGCTCGGCGCACTGATGGACGAGATCGCGATCCTCGTCATCATGACGCCGATCACGTACCCGGTGATGCTGCAGCTCGGCTACGACCCGATCTGGTTCGGCGTGCTGACGGTGATGATGCTGCTGTCCGGGCTCCTCACCCCGCCCGTCGGGCTCGTCACGTTCGTGGTGGGCGGAATCAGTGACATCCCGCTCGGCAAGATCTTCAAGGCCGTCGCGCCGTTCTGGCTCGCGCTCATCGCGGCGGTGCTG
Source organism: Egibacter rhizosphaerae (assembly GCF_004322855.1). NCBI lineage: Bacteria > Bacillati > Actinomycetota > Nitriliruptoria > Egibacterales > Egibacteraceae > Egibacter > Egibacter rhizosphaerae. The sequence continues at coordinate 3,581,044 of NZ_CP036402.1, forward strand.
CTCGTGATCGCCTTCCCGGACATCGTGCTCTTCCTGCCCGGGCTGATGTACTGACCACCCGGCAGGGCCCGCGGCCGCGAGGGGTGTCAGCGCACCGGCGCGTCGACGGTGACCCGGGTGGTGAGCTTGCTGCGGCAGAGCGCGTGCAGGAAGCAGGTGCGCTCGCCCGTGTCGAGCACCGTGCGGGCGAACTCGTCGCCCTCGGGAGTTTCGAGGGCCACGTGGGTCTCGACCGGGTGCGCGAGCCCTCGGTGCTCGGGGGCGGCGGTCGGGGAGAGCTGCAGGTCCTGAACGACCTGATAGGCGTCGAGCTGCTTGCGGGCGATCGTCGCGTACCGGCCCAGCTGGGTCATGAAGCAGAAGGCGAGGCCGGCGGCCACGTACGTCGCCGCGTCCGGGGCGCGGGGCGAGGTGGTCGGCTCGCTGGAACCGCTCGGCTCGGCCTCGCCCGACCCGGCCTCGTCCGACCACAGGGTGTACGCGGAGCCGATTGGCTGGAACAGCTCCTGCTCGACGCGCTTGGTGCCGTCGGCTTCCAGCGTGCACGTGCCCCGTACGTGCAGGGTGCGGCTCTGGTCCGCCTGAAGGCTCGACCCCGCCGCGCCCGGCACGCCGCTGACCTCGTCGGCGGGGGTCCGCATCCGCACGAGCTGCGCGTCGCCCGGGCCCGCGGCGCGGGCGGCCTCGTACGGTCCGAGCGCGGTCGCGTCGGCCAGCGCCTCGACCGTGCCGACGCGGCCGACCGGCACGGGCTCGCCGTTGCAGATGAGCGAGAACCGGCTCGTGAGCGCGTCCTCCACCAGGCCGCGCACCGGCGACGACGCGACGGCGGCGGCGAGCGCCTCCTCGACCGCGTCGGAGGTTGCGTCGCTGTCCACACGGGCTTCCACGTGGGGGTCGAGCGCGCCACCGATCATGGTCCCGGTCCCGCGTAGCGCCGAGCCCTCCAACGTGTACCGGTTGTCGAGGACGAGCTCGACGTCGTGCAGGGTGATCCCGCGGGCCCGTGCAACGGTGCGCAACTCCTCCATGTAGGAGGCCACCATGCCCGTAGTCATGAAGGCGAGCGGGCAGGGCGCCCGGTCGTGTCCCGCCAGGTAGGGACCCTCGTCGCTGACCAGCCGCCACACGTGCCCGGTCGCGCCCGAGAGCACGACCGCCTCCTTCTGCATGCCCGCCAGGGTCCGGGCCCAGGTGCGAACCGGTTGGCCCCGGTAGTCGGCCGGCGGGGGCACGCCGAGCTCCGCGCCGGTGCCCGCGTGGAAGTACCGGGGGAGTCGCTCGGGTCCGAGGACATCGTCAGTGACGTCCATAACCGTTCCCTTCTCACCCGGTCGCGTGGCCGCGGGGCGGGCCGGCTCAGAGCTCGCGCAGCGAGGGCTCCTCATCGGACCGAATGATCGTCGGCAGCCCCACGTAGAACTCCGCGAGGCTGGTCGCGGCGGCTCGCGAGCCGGTCACGTAGTCGAGTTGGGCGCGCTGCACACGGCGGAAGAAGCCGTCGGGGTCGTTGGGGAAGGTGTGCAGCATGTGGGTCATCCAGGTCGAGAAGTGCTGGACCTTCCAGACGCGCTTGAGCGCGGTTTCCGAGTAGCGGTCGAGCAGGTCGGTGCGGCCGTCGGCGTACCAGGCCGCGAGCCCGTCCGCGAGCACGCGGACGTCGGCGACCGCGAGGTTCAGCCCCTTCGCGCCCGTCGGCGGGACGATGTGTGCGGCATCGCCGGCGAGGTAGAGGCGCCCGTGCTGCATGGGCTCGGTCACGAACCCCCGCATCGGGGTGATCGCCTTCTCGACGATCGGTCCTTGTTTGAGCGTCCAGCCCGCGCGGGCCATGCGCGTCTGCAGCTCCGCCCAGATCGCCTCGTCCGGCCACTGCTCGATGTCGTCGCCAGGATCGCACTGGACGTACAGGCGGCTGAGCTCGGGCGAGCGGAGGCTGTGCAGCGCGAACCCGCGCTCGTGCCACGTGTAGATGAGCTCGTCGGTCGAGGGGGGCACCTCGGCGGTGATCCCCAGCCACCCGAACGGGTAGTCGTGGACCCGTTCCCGGTAGGCGTGGTCGGGCATCGCGGCGCGGCTGATGCCGTGGAAGCCGTCACACCCGGCAACGACGTCGCAGGCGAGCTCGTGCTCCTCCCCGTCCTGGGTGAAGCGGATCACCGCCTCGTCGCTGTCGATGCCGGAGATGGACGTGGCCTCCGCCTCGAAGAGCACCGTCCCCCCATCGGCGAGGCGGTGGGCGATCAGGTCCTTCACGACCTCCTGCTGGCCGTAGACCATGATGCGCCGACCGGTGAGCTCGGTGAGGGGGATCCGGGTGCCGTGGCCGTCGACCCGGAGCTCGAGCCCCTCGTGGACGAGGCCCTCTCGCTGCATCCGGTCCCCGACGCCCGTCTCGATCAGTACGTCGACCGTGTCGTGCTCGAGCACGCCGGCGCGGATGCGGGCCTCGACGTACTCGCGGCTGCGGTTCTCCAGCACGACGGACTCGATGCCCTGCAGGGCGAGGAGGTGGCTGAGCAGGAGCCCCGCGGGTCCTGCACCGACGATGCCGACCTGGGTTCTCATCGGGTTCCTCTCCTCCCGGCCCGACCTGGTCCTCGTGGTGCGTGCGGCCGATACGCTGACGGGTCGACGGTACGCCGGACCGCCAATTGTGTTCGCGATACGAACGACTGTTCTCTGAACGCACGCTACCACCTCTGCCGTTCCGGTCAACACGCGCAGGAACGTGGTGTGCGTGGTGGGCCGCCTTGGGGCGGGCGGCTTCGAGGCCTCGCCGCCGCGGCACTGTCCGCCCGCCTCACCCGGTCGCGGAGGCGTGGATCCGGCGGAGGCCGAGCGCCGCGGCGGCGAGGACGACGAGGCCCGCGGCGGTGGCGGCCACGACCGGCGGATGGCCCACGGCCGCCGCTGCGGCCGCCGCGGCGAGCAGTAGCGCTGCCGCCCCGAGCAGCTCGGCGCTGGCGATGGGCACCAGGAGGGCGCGACTGACCTCGCCTTCGGCGACGGCTTCGGCGGGCACGATCGAGATCACCAACGGCAGGCCGCCCATGCCGACGCCCCCCACCAGGAACAGCAGGGCGGCGACCGCCCTCGGCCGCGGACGGGACGCCGAGGTCGGCGGCGATGAGCGTGACGAGGTACAGCGGCGCGAGCCGATCGAAGAACACCGCCCCGTAGCAGAGGAAGAGCCCGGCGACGATCGGGACCTCGCGAGGTGCGCCGACCGAGCGGGGGCAGGTCACGATCCGCGGCTGTGCGCTGTGCGTACAATCGTAACCGTGGCGCACATGCGCGAGACCGTACGAACCTCGGCGTCGCCCGTCAAGCTCGACCCGGACGGGCATCGTGGTCGGCGACGGACGGCCAGGCGTGTCAATGCGTACCTCCGTGGGGGATCATGCGGTTATGGTGCTCATGCAGTGGCGGCGCATCCCACGCGATGACCCCGCCGATCCCCACGGGATCGGTGACCTGCTGCGCCGCGCGTACGAGGCCATCGGTGGCCCGCCCCTCACGGGCACCCGCTTCCTGCACGACGCGGGTGAGATGCTCGCGTCGACGCGCGAGATCGAGGCCGCGGTGTCGGGGGTCGACACGGCGCTCTACGTCGGGTTCCAGCGGGGCGAGAAACTCGACACCGAGCGCGACATCTACCGTGATCTCGTGGCCGGCGGTACGCACGTCACCGCGTTCGGGGCCGGGCAGCCGCGGCTCGCCCTCGAGGTCGACTGGGTCCCCCTCGAGGAGGACCCCCTGGCGCTCGAGAACCAGTGGTACCTGCTGACCAGCTCGCCCGAGCCGGTCGCCTTCGTCGGCTTCGAGACCAGTCCCGAGCCCCTGCAGTCGACCGGGCGCGCCGGGGATCCGGGCAAGACGTGGGAGGGCTTCGTCTCCGGCGACAAGCGGCTCGTGGACGCGATCATCGAGCATCTCGAGCGGCTCAAGGCGGCGGCCTGACCGGTCCGGGTGGCTGACCCGCCGCGGGCGGCTGACCCGCCGCGGGCGGGGATTCGCTACGCTGACGTCGTCGATGGTGAGCCTTCCCCCGCCCCTCGAGAGCGACGCCGACGTGCCGGCCTTCGCCGCAGCGCTCGGCGTCGAAGGGCTCGTGGACCTGCACGTGCACTTCATGCCGCAGCGGGTGCTCGAGAAGGTCTGGGCCTTCTTCGACCGGGTCGAGGATCCCGGCCCGTGGCCCATCCAGTACCGGGAGGACGAAGCCAGCCGTCTCGCGCGCCTGCGGGCGATGGGCCTTCGGGCCTGGACCGCGCTGAACTACCCGCACAAGCCGGGGATGGCCGAGTGGCTCAACGCCTACAGCGCGGAGCTGGCGGCCGCACACCCCGAGGTGGTGCACTCCGCCACCTTCTACCCGGAGCCGGAAGCCGACCGTTACGTCGGCGAGGCGCTCGAGCAGGGTGCACGGGTGTTCAAGGTGCACCTGCAGGTCGGGGGTTACGACCCGCGGCACCCGTGTCTCGCGCCGGTGTGGCGACGGTTGGAGTTCGCCGGGGTGCCGGTCGTCGTCCACTGCGGGTCAGGGCCCCAGCCGGGGGCGTACACCGGGCCCGGACCGTTCGGTGAGGTGCTCGCCGCCCACCCGGAGCTCGTGGCGGTCATCGCGCACATGGGCGGCCCCGAGTACCGGGAGTTCCTCGACCTGGCCCTCGCCTACCCGCGGGTGCACCTGGACACGACGATGACGTTCACCGACTTCATGGAGGGCACGCTCGGCTCCGCCTACCCACTGGAGCTGCGGGACCGGCTCGCCGACGTGCCCGAACGCGTGGTGCTGGGAACCGACTTCCCCAACATCCCCCATCGCTACGCCCACCAGCTCGAGGCGCTGCGCCGACTCCACCTCGGCCCCGCATGGCTGCGGGCGGTCTGCCACGACAACCCGGCGCGGCTGCTCGGCCTCGCCTCCACGTGAGGTGCGCCGGTGCGAGGTCACTGCCCCCTCGCTTCCACGTGAGGTGCGCCGGTGCGAGGTCACTGCCCCCTCGCTTCCACGTGAGGTGCGCCGGTGCGAGGTCACTGGCTCGCACCGCCCTCCGGGCGGGCACCGTCAGCGAGGCGCGGTGACCGCGCGCGGTCGCAGGAGGCTGCCCTGGGTGTACTGCTCCAGGGCGTGGGCGATCCAGCCGGCGCTGCGACCGATGGCGAACAGGGCCTCGCCCGCGCCGGGTGCCATGCTGCCCAGCGCGCTGACGGCCGCGAGCGCGAGGTCGATGTTGGGCGGAGGCAGTCCCCGGTCCGCGGCGGCGGTGCGCACGGCCTGTACGCGCGCGAGCCGCGGGTCGTCGGCTGCTGCGTCGCTCGCCAGCTCGAGCAGCCGGCTCGCCCGCGGATCGCCGCCGGGGTAGAGCGGCATGCCGAAGCCGGGCGTCTCCTGCCGGCCCCGCATCAGCTCGCCGAGCCGGTGCGGCGCCTCGCCGGGGTCGGCCATCGCGGCGAACATCCCCTCGAGGGGTCGGGAGGCGCCACCGTGTCGGGGCCCGCTCACCGCCGCGAGGCCGGCGGCCACCGCCGCGTAGGGGTCGCAGCCGGTGGAGGCGGCCGCTCGCACGGCCACGGTCGAGGGGGCGAGCTCGTGGTCGGCGAGCAGGACCAAGGCCGCGTCGACGAGGTCTCCGGTCGCGCTCGCCGCCCCGTCACCCGCCAGGCGGGCGGCGATCTCGTCGGCGAGGCGCCCGCTGACCGTGTCGGGCGCCTCGCCTCCCGGCGCGGGCGTCTCGTGCTCCGGTGTGAGCGCCTCGCCTCCCGGCGCGGGCGTCTCGTGCTCCGGTGTGAGCGCCTCGCCTCCCGGCACGAGCGCGGTCGGCAGGGCAGCGAGCAGCCGACGGGCGGCGGTGCGCACGGCGTCGGGGCGCAGGTCCCCCCGGAAAGGGTCGGCCGTGGCGAGTGCGGTGGTGGCCAGGGCGAGGCGGTCGCGCGGTGTGGCGTGGGCGCCCGCTCCGGCCGCGGCCTCACGGCATAGCTCGCGCGAGGCCGGCGTGGCGGGCCAGGTCGGCGCCGACCGAGGCAGCGTGCCGGTCCACAGCAGTTCGGCGACCGCCTCGAACGGCTGCGCGCCGGCCAGCGTGGCCGCGTCGTGCCCGCGGTAGGCGACGGTGACCCCGTCGATCCAGGTGAGGTCCGAGTAGATGGCGACCTCGACCGCGTCGGCGCGCGTGCGCTGGCCGCCGCGCCCGCTGGCGGCCAGTCGGGTGACCGCGTCGAGGGGGAAGCGACTCCGACCGTGCGCGTCGCGGCGTCGTTCGATCCGGCCGCGGCTCACGTACGCGTACAGGGTCTGTGGTTTCACCCCGAGCCGGCGGCAGGCCTCGTCGGAGGGAACCCAGCGATCGCCGTCCACCAGGTCGCCGTCGCCCGTCGCGTCGCTGTCGCCCATCCCGTCGCTCGCGCCCGTCGCGTCGCTGTCGCCCGTCGCGTCGCTGTCGCCCGTCGCGTCGCTGTCGCCCATCCCCTCGCCGCTCCCTCCGGCCCACGATATTGAACATTGATCGAGATTGATTCTACCGAGGGAGCGTCCGACACTGCGGTCGTCGATCGGTTCGCCGTCCTCGGAGGCCGCCATGTCCACCCCGACCCCATCTCGCCCCGATGCCGAGTCCGGCCTGGACGTCCCACCCGGCCTGGCCGGCGTGCGCGTCGTCGAGACCGCGATCGGCGAGGTGCGAGGCAGCGAGGGCCTCCTGTCCTACCGGGGCCTCGATGCCACCCGGCTGGCCCGCGAACGCACCTTCGAGGAGGTCGCGCACCTCCTCCTCACGGGGCACCTGCCCGGTGCAGCGGAGCACGCCGCGTTCGCGGCCGAGCTCACCTCGGCTCGCGAGTTGCCCGAGCCGGTCGCCGAGGCCTTGCCGGTGATCGCGCGTGCGTCCGCGGGGCGTCCGCTCGAGGGGGTGCGGTCGGCGCTGTCGATCGCCGCGCCGCTCCTCGGCGCGGCGCCATGGCAGGACCAGGACCCCGAGGCGCAGCGGGCCGTGGCCGCTCGGCTGATCGGCGTGACGCCGAGCCTGGTGGCCGGACTGCATCGTCTCGCGCGCGGACTCGCGCCGATCGCCGCCGATCCCGCGCGGGGTCTGGCCAACGACTACCTGCGGCAGCTGACGGGGCGGGACCCCGACGACACGGCGGCTGCCGCCCTGGAGCGCTACCTGTCGATCGTCGCCGAACACGGGCTGAACGCCTCGACCTTCGCCGCGCGGCTGGTCACCTCGACCGGCGCGGACCTTGGGGCGGCGGTGACCGCGGCGGCCGGTGCCCTGTCCGGACCGCTGCACGGCGGCGCACCGGGTCGTGCGCTCGAGTTCCTCGACGCGGCCCACGACATCGACGATGCGGAGCGGCGTGCCCGCGAGGCGGTCGCGCGCGGCGATCGGATCATGGGGTTCGGACACCGGGTGTACCGCACCGCCGACCCCCGGGCGCGGCTGCTGCGCGAGACCGCCGAGGAACTCGGCGGGCAGCGGGTGCGGTTCGCCCACGAGGTCGAGGAGCGCGTGGTCGCCACCCTCGCCGAGCTGAAGCCCGGACGCGAGTTGCACGCCAACGTCGAGCTGTACGCCGCGGTGGTGATGGAACGGGTGGGCGTCCCCGCGGAGCTGTTCACCCCGACGTTCACGATCGGGCGGATGGCGGGCTGGTGCGCCCACGCACTCGAACAAGCCGGAACCAACCGCCTCATCCGTCCGAGCGCGGCCTATGTCGGCCCGTCGCCGGGAGTCGCGGAGCACTCGGACGACCTGCACGCCCCGGCCTGAGCGCCGGCGGACGCGCGTCGGATCAACCGAGGGCGTCGCGGATCGGCTCGAGGATCTCGGGTTGCTGGGTGCCGAGGATGAGGGTGCCGACGCGGCTCTCCCGCCAGGCGGCGAGCCGGTCGACGATGCGGTCGAGCGGCCCGACCAGCGCGATCTCGTCGACGAGCTCGTCGGGCACCGCGGCCGCGGCCTCGGCCTTGTGGCCGGCGAGGTAGTGGTCCTGGATCCGTTGAGCGGCGGCCTCGTAGCCGTAGCGGACCATGAGGTCCTTGTAGAAGTTCTTGTCCCGCGAGCCCATGCCCCCGACGTAGAGCGCGAGCATCGGCTTGAGCCGGTCCCGGCAGGCCTGGACGTCGTCACCGGCGGCCGCGTACACCGTCGCGGCGATGTCGAGGTCGGCCGGGTCGCGTCCGGCCGCGGCGAGGCCCGCGTCGAGGTGCTCGGTCAGGATCGCCTCGCGCTCGGGTGAGTAGAAGATCGGCAACCAGCCGTCGGCGATCTCCGCGGCCAGCGCGGTGTTCCTGGGTCCCACGGCGGCGAGGTAGATCGGGATGGTCGGCCGCAGGGGGTGCAAGATCGACTTGAGCGGCTTGCCGAGCCCCGTGGCGTCGGCGCCCCGGTAGGGGATCTCGTAGTGCGTGCCCTCGTGGCTGAGCGGCTCCTCCCGGGCGATCGCCTTGCGCACGATCTCGACGTACTCGCGCGTGCGCCCGAGCGGTTTGCCGTAGGGGACCCCGTGCCAGCCCTCGACGACCTGCGGGCCGGACAGGCCGAGCCCCAGCAACAAGCGCCCGCCCGACAGGTGGTCGAGGGTCATGGCGGTCATCGCGGTGTTGGCGGGGGTTCGCGCGGGCATCTGCATGACCGCGCTGCCGACCTTGATCCGCTCGGTGCGTGCGGCGAGGTAGCTGAGCACGGTCACGACGTCGCTGCCGTACGCCTCGGCTGCCCAGACGCTGTCGAGCCCGACGCGGTCGGCGTGGGTGACCAGCGGTAAGACCTCGCCGATCGACGAGCCGGAGTAGCCGAGGTTGAGGCCGAGGTCCATGGCGACTCCTGTGAGGGTGCGGGGTCGCGCGGCATCCTACTGGTGCGGGTGACCGCGGTCAGGTTGCGCGGGGTGGGTCGCCGTCACACGGCCTGCAGGGGGTCATCGCGTGCGGGGGATGGCGTGCACAGGATCGACGAGGTCATCGGGGCGCAGGATCTCGCGCCGGATTGCCGGAGTCGCGGTGACCTCCGCTTGCACCAGGATGTTCACGTCGATCCGACGCGAGATCCTGCGCCCCGATGACCACCACATCCTGCTGCAACCGTCGGCACGCGCGGAGCGCACGGACTCAGCGGCTGCGGCCCGTGGGTCGTGACTCGTCGATGGGTCGTGACCCATCGATGACCGGTAGGGTCCGCCCAGATGGGTGCGCTGCTCGTGACTCTCGCGGTGGCCGGCACGGTCATGCACCTGGCGTTCACGTGGGGCCTCGCGCGACCCCCCGCGTCGCCGGTACCCGACCGCGCCGCCTACTTCGCGCGCTGGTCGGCCCTGCACGGTGGCTACGACCCGGCGGACAACGTGTGGGTGCGCGGCTGGCTGTCGGTCGCCTACGCGCTGGCGCGCCCGCTCGCGCGCCGTGGGGTGCACCCGGACCTGCTGACCGGGGCCACGGTGTGGCTCGCGCTCGTGGCGCTCGCGACGGCGGAGGCCGGGGGCCGCTGGCCCCTGCTGGGGGTGGTCGCGCTGGTCGCGAGCGGGCTGGGCGATGCGGTCGACGGGGCGGTCGCCACGCTCACCGAGCGCGCGACCCGCTGGGGGTACGTGCTCGACTCGCTGATCGACCGCGTCACGGACGTGCTGTTCGTGGCTGCGCTGTGGCGGCTGGGCGCTCCCCTGGAGCTCGCCGCCGCATCGGCGGTCATCGCGCTGCTGCTGGACTACCTGCGGGCGCGCGCGTCGAACGCTGGCGCGGGGGAGATCGGCACGATCACCGTCGGCGAGCGCGCGACCCGGGTGATTCTCGCGGCCCTCGGCCTGCTCGCGGCGGGCGTGGCCCCCGCCGCGGCGGCCTCGCTGGCTACTGCGAGCGTCGCCGTGTTGTCGGTGCTGCTGCTCGCCGGCCTGGTCCATTTGCTCGTGGCGGTCCATGGGCGCGTGCGATGAGCGGGTTCGCGCGGCGGGTGCGTTGAGCGGGTTCGCGCGGCGGGTGCGCTGAGCGGGCTCGCGCGGCGGGTGTGCGAGTGGCTCGCGCAGGGGCGCGCGGGTGCGCGAGGATGCGGCGCGTCGCCGGGCCCGGCCGACGTTGTGACCCAGCCGACGCGAGCGACTCGAACGACGCACGGCCCGCACGACAACGGCCCGCACGACACGGCCCACACGACACGGCCCACACGACACGGCCCACACGACACGGCCCACACGAACGCGCACGAGAGGGAGTGCACCGGTGCCCAGCACTGCCGCCGACCCGCCGCCGACGCGGGACCGCGAGGTCGCGGGGGTCGACGTCGGCGGCACGTTCACCGACGTCGTGCTGCTGGCCGACCGGCCCCGCGCCGTGAAGGTCCCCACGACGCCGCGCGATCAGGGCGAGGGCGTCGTCGTCGGTTTGCGGACCGCGGCCTCCCGGGGCTCCGAGGACGAGCTCGCGTCGGTCGCGCACGGGACGACCACCGCGACGAACGCGGTGCTCGAGCGCACCACGGCGCGCACCGTCCTCGTCACCACCGAAGGGTTCGCCGACGTGCTCGCGATCGCCCGGCAGGACCGGCCGTCCCTGTACGACTTGCGGGTGGTGCGCCCGGCGCACCTGGCGGAGCACGTCGTCACGGTGCGCGAGCGCACCGCGCCGGACGGCAGTGCCACGGAATCGCTCACCGACGCCGAGGTCGCGCGCGTCGCCGACGCGGCCGCCGCGCTGGATCCCGAGGCGGTCGCGGTCAGCCTGTTGTTCGCCTACGCCGGCCCCGAGCACGAGCGCCGACTCGCCGCTGCGCTGGCGGGCCGGCTCGACGTGCCGATCACCACCTCGAGCGCGCTGCTGCCGGAGTTCCGGGAGTACGAGCGGGCCTCGACCTGCGTTCTGAACGCCGCGGTCGCGCCGGTGATGCGCCGTTACCTGGGCGGCCTCACCGACCGCTTGCCCGGGGCCGCGATCACCGTGATGACCTCCGGAGGCGGGACCGCCGGGCTCGACTTCTGCGCCGACGCGCCGGTCCACACACTGCTCTCTGGGCCCGCAGCCGGGGTCGTGGCCGCGGGGGAGGTCGCGCGGGCCTCCGGCTTCGCCGAGGCGGTCGCGTTCGACATGGGGGGGACATCGACCGACGTCTGCCTCATCCGCGGGGGACGGCCCGAGATCGCGACGGAGGCAGCGATCGCCGGGCTGCCGTTCCGCACCCCGGCGGTCGCGATCCACACGGTCGGTGCCGGGGGTGGCTCGATCGCCTCCATCGACCGTGGCGGTGCGCTGCAGGTCGGTCCACGCTCGGCGGGTGCGCGGCCGGGTCCGGCCTGCTACGGCCACGGCGGCACCGAGCCGACCGTGACCGACGCGCACTCTGCCCTCGGTCACCTGGACCCGGAACGGGAACTGGGGGGTGGCCTCACGCTCGATCGTGACGCCGCCGAGGCCGCCCTCGCCACTCTGCCGGACGAGGCCGACGCCCACGGGGTGCTGGAGGTCGTGCGCGCGACCATGGTGCGCGCGCTGCGTCGCGTGTCGACCGAGCGCGGGGTCGACCCCGCGGGCCTCGTGCTCGTCGCCTACGGGGGTGCCGGGCCGCTGCATGCGAGCGCCCTCGCGCGGGAGCTGGGGTGCGCGGCGGTGGTGATCCCCCGGCGCCGGGGGTGCTGTCCGCGCTCGGCCTGCTGCTCGCGCCGCTGCGGTACGAGGCGCTGCGCACGGTCATGGCCGACGCGCACGCGGACCTCGACGCGGTCTGGGACGAGTTGGAGGCCGAGGGGCGGGCGGAGCTCGCCCGTCAGCGTCCCGGCGCTGCACCTACCGCCCGGCGTGTGGCCGACTGCCGGTATGCGGGGCAGTCGCACGAGCTGCGCCTCGAGCTCGAACGCGGGGACGATGTCGCTGCGCGGTTCCACGCCGCCCACGAGGCCCAGTACGGTTACGCGACGCCAGACGAGCCGGTCACGATCGTAACCGCTCGCGTGGTCGTCGAGGCGGCGCCAGCGCTCGACGAGCTCCCGGCGGGCTGGGACCAGGGCCCCGCACGGCCGGACCGCTCCCGCACCGTCGGGGTCGCCGGGCAGCAGGCGGAGGCCAGGGTGCTCGATCGCGCCGCGCTCCGAGCGGGCGACACGGTCAATGGGCCCGCGCTGATCGAGCAGCCCGACACGACGACATTGCTCGCGCCCGACGAGCACGCGACGGTCGATCGGGCCGGCAACCTGATCGTGCGCTGGTGACCGCCCACCGGGCGAGGCATCGATTCTGACCGCACCGACGGACGAGGCGACGGACATGACCGACGGACCGGGGATGGACGCCGTGGAGCTCGAGGTCGTCCGCCACGCCCTCGCGGGCGTCGCCGAGGAGATGGGGGCCGCGCTGCGCCGCGCGGCCTACTCGCCGAACATCAAGGAGCGCGTCGATTGCTCCGCCGCCGTGTTCGACCCCGACGGCCGCATGGTGGCGCAGGCCGAGCACATCCCGGTGCACCTCGGGTCGATGCCCGCCTCGGTGGCCGCGGCACTGGACGCGTTCGGCCCGCTGGCTCCCGGCGACCAGGTCGCGCTCAACGACCCGTACCGCGGCGGCACGCACCTGCCCGACCTCACCGTCGTGGCCGCCGTGGGAGACGACACCGACGCCGCGGGCGGGCACCTGCTCGGCTACGTCGCCAACCGCGCCCACCACGCGGATGTGGGCGGCGCCGCCCCCGGCTCCATGCCGGCCGATGCGGTCGACGTCGCGATGGAGGGGGTGCGCGTGCCGCCCGTGCGCATCGGGGACGCCGCCGGCATGCGCGACGACGTGCTCGAGCTCATCGCCGCGAACAGCCGCACCCCCGCCGAACGCCGCGGCGACCTGCGGGCCCAGCTCGCGGCGAATCACGTCGGGGCGCGGCGACTGCGGGAGCTCGCCGCCGCCCGGGGCTCGCGCGGCCTCGCGCGCGCGATGGCCGAGGTCCGCGCCTACTCCGACCGGCGCGTGCGTGCCGCGGTGCGGGAGATCCCCGACGGGACCTACACCTTCACCGACGTGCTCGAGGTCGACGCGCCACCGCTCACGCGCACCAGCGAGTCCCGGGCCGCCCCGGAGGGTGAGGCCGGCACCAGCGAGTCCCGGGCCGCCCCGGAGGGTGAGGCCGGCACCAGCGAGTCCGGGGAGGGTGAGGTCGGACCCGGAGAGGTGCCGATCCGCGTCGAGGTGACGGTCGCCGGCGATCGGGTCACCGCGGACTTCGCCGGCAGCGCGCTACAGGTCGCCGCGCCGATCAACGCCGTGCGGGCCGTCACCCTGTCGAGCGCCTACTTCGTGTTCCGCATGCTCACCGATCCCGACGCGCCGCCGAACGACGGCTGCTACGACGCGCTCGAGGTGCGCACGCCCGCCGGGTCGGTGGTCGACGCGGCCTTTCCCGCGCCGGTCGCCGCCGGCAACGTCGAGACGAGCCAGCGCATCGTCGACGTCCTGCTCGGCGCGTTCGCGCAGGCGGTTGCCGACGGGGTTCCCGCCGCGAGCCAGGGCACGATGAACAACCTCCTCCTCGGGGCCGCGAGTCCGGGGTTCAGCTACTACGAGACCCTCGGCGGGGGTGAGGGCGGGACCCCCTTCCGCGCGGGGATGCACGGGGTGCACACCGGGATGACGAACACCAAGAACACGCCGGCCGAGGCGATGGAGCTGGCCTACCCGCTGCGGGTCCGGTGCTACGAGCTGCGCCAGGGCTCGGGCGGGGTGGGTGCCCACCCGGGCGGCGAGGGTCTGGTCCGCGAGGTCGAGGTCACCACCGACGCGACGCTCACACTGCAGACCGAGCGCCGGGCCCGCGGTCCCTGGGGCCTTGCCGGCGGTGACGACGGGGCGCCGGGCCGCAACACGATCGTGCGCGCCGACGGCTCGGAGGAACAGCTGCCGGCCAAGGGCACCTGGACGCTGCACGCCGGCGACCGTGTGCGCGTCGAGACCCCCGGGGCGGGCGGCTGGGGACCCGCCTAGGGCGGGCGGCTGGGGATCCGCCTAGGGCGGGCGGCTGGGGACCCGCCTAGGGCGGGCGGCTGGGGATCCGCTTCGGGCGGGCGGTCCTGGCGCACCGGCCCGCCCGGCCGATGCGACGCTACGCGGGGCCGACGAGGTCGGCGACGATGCCCGAGGACAGCAGCACCAGGGGGAGGCCTCCCCCCGGGTGCGAGGACCCGCCGACGAGGAAGAGGCCGGGCACGGGGGAGCGGTTCGACGGCCGCAGGAACGCTGCGCGCGGTCCGTTCGAGCTCGTCCCGTAGATCGCGCCGCCGTCGGCGCGGGTGCGTCGTGCCAGCTCCAACGGCGACCGCGCCTCGCAGAAGACCAGGCGCGATCGGACGTCGAACCCGTGGGCGGCCAAACGGTCGAGGACGTGCTCCGCATAGCGGTCGACGCGCGCGGGCTCGGCCCAGTCGACCGCACCCTGGCGCGGCGCGTTGACGAGCACGAACCAGGCCTCGTGCCCCGCGGGAGCCACCGCCGGGTCGTCGGTGCGGACCACGTAGAGGGTCGGATCCCGGACCGGGCGCGGCCAGGGGCCGAAGATCGCGTCGAACTCCGCGTCGTAGTCGGCGGGGAACAGCACGTTGTGGTGCGCGAGGCCAGGGGTGGTACCTCGTACCCCGAGCAGCAGCGTGAAGCCGGACAGGGACGGCTCGACGCGCGCGAGCCGGGCACGCGTCCGACCGGTGACCCCGGCAGGTAGCAGGTCCCGGTAGAGGTGGGCGGCGTCGGTGTTCGCGACGACGACGTCGGCCGGGACCCGCTCCCCGTCGGCGAGCCGCACCCCTCGGGCGCGGCCGGTGTGGTCGACCTCGATCGCGGTGACGTCCGCGCCGGTGCGCACGATGGCCCCCGCCGCCTCGGCGCCGTCGCGCAGCGCCCCCGCGATGCGGCCCAGGCCCCCGCGGATGTACCAGGCCCCGAACGCCTGCTCGGCGTAGGGCACGGTCGCCAGGGTGGCGGGAGCCCGGCGCGGGTCGCTGCCCGAGTAGGTCGCGTAGCGGTCGAGGAGCATCACGAGCCGCGGATCGCCGAGCTCCTGCTGACCCAGCCGCCGTAGCGTGCGATGCGGCGCGATCGCGGGGAGGTCCCGCAGCTGACGGCCGAGGCGCAGCGCGGCACCCGGCCCGTCCAGGGGTCGTCGCAGCACGGGACCCTCGACCGCCTGCCAGATCCGCTCGCCGCGGGTCAGGATCCGTTGCCAGCGCGCGCTCGCGCCGGGGGTGAGGGCCTCCTCGAGCGCAGCGGCCGTGCGCAGGGGGTCGGCGCTGGTGTCCAGGACCGTGCCGTCCGGGTAGCGGTAGCGCGCGATCGGCTCCACGGGCTCGCGCTCCAGCACGTCGTCGAGTCCCGCCCCGGTGGCTCGCAGCGCCTCGTCCAGCAGGTGGGGCAACGTCAGCAGCGACGGGCCCGTGTCGAACCGGAAGCCCTCGCGCTCGGCGACCCCGAGCTTGCCCCCGACCTCGTGGTGCTGCTCGCAGACGGTCACGCGGTGGCCGGCGGCGGCCAGTCGGCCCGCGGCCGCGAGGCCCCCCACCCCCGCGCCCACCACGACCACGCGCGCCATCAGGCCGACCCCTCGTCGGCGACGACCGGCCGGTCGCGCCACGTGAGGGTGCCGGCCCGCCGACCCGCGAGCGAGCGCGCGACCAGCCACGCGAGCACGACGATCGACAGCGGGTGCGCGGCCGTGTCGACGACGTGGCCGCCGGTGCGCCGCGCGCTGACGCTCCGTCCCGCGACGCCGGCGAGGTAGCCCGCGAGGCCGCGCCACACGAGGTCGTAGCGTCCACGGCGCAACCCCCAGGCCGCGGCGGCCGGCGGCAGGACGAACAGCCACAGCAGCGCGCCGACCACCGCGCCCGCGGCGCCCGGTGACCCGAACGCCGCCCACAGGCTCTTCGTGTACCCGTCGCGCAGCTCCGCCCAGGAGCGGTACATCCGGCACCACGCGACCCGGGTCCCGTCGACGACACCGGCCCGCAGCCCGGCGCGCGTGTAGGCACGGCCGAGTTCGATGTCCTCGAGCACCGCGGCGCGCACCGCCGCGTGGCCGCCCGCCCGCTCGTACGCCGTGCGGGTGGTGGCGGCGAGCTGCCCGTTCGCGGCGACGAGGGACGGGCGAGGCCAGCGCTCGGCGGCCCGCAGGGGCAGGAAGGCCAGCCACGACCACTGCAGCAGCGGTTGCACGAGCCTCGGGCCGGGCCCGGTCGCGAGCTGTCGCGGGTAGGGGCAGACGAGGTCGAGCGGCGTGCTGTCCACCGCCGCGACGGTCGCCGCGAGCCCGTCGGGCGCCAACTCCACGTCCGCGTCGCAGAACACCAGCACCTCGCCGCGGGCAGCGGAGGCGAGCTGTGCGCACGCGTGGGGCTTGCCGAGCCAACCGGGCGGCAACGGGCGGCCCCGCAGCACTCGCAGCCGCCCGTCGGTGCCACCGGCCGCGCGTGCGGCCTCGGCGGTGCCGTCGGACGAGTCGTCGTCGAGCACGAGCAGTTCGAACGTGACCTCGCGGCTCGCGAGGATCGCGCGCACGCACGGGCCGAGGCGCTCGGCCTCGTCGCGCGCGGGGACCAGGACGCTCACCCGGGGGGCGGTCGGTGGGCCCGCCGGTGGCCGTTCCGGTGTCCCCGGGTCGGCGGGCGGGTCGGCAACGGGATCGCGCAGCAGCCGCGCGTTGATGGCGGTGTGCACCGCGACGGCGGCGGCGCCGGCCGCAGCGGCCCCCACCAGCGTTCGGGCAGGGCTCATCGCGCGGCTCACCTCCCGTGATCGGACCGTGGCGCCGCGGAGCGATGCTCGCGGGTGAGCGACACCGCCAGCGGTACCGCGACGACCCCCATCCCGATCCCCCCGATCATCGCCGAACCCGGGAGCCCGAAGAACACGCCGTGGGCCAGGAGCGAGGAGGCCCAGACCCACAGGTAGAGCGCGTACGGGACGCCGTCGGCGGGCGTGAGGACGTGGTCGGCGGGCGTGAGGACCTGGTCGGTGTGGGCGCCGTCCCGGGGGCGTCCCCGCTGCCCGAGCGCCCAGAGACCCGCCGTGATCAGCGCCGAGACGAGCAGCCATCCCGCGTAGTTCGACAGCGGGATCCCGAGCAGGGCCGGTGCGTCGCCGGTCCAGCGCCAGTGCCCCTCGGCGACCATCTGCGGGTCGAGGTACAGGTCCCAGGCGGTGAGCGCCCACGCGGCGAGCGGCACCCCGAGCGTCGGACGCTGGCCCACGAGTCGCCGTGCCACGCAGTAGGCCGGATACGCCATCATCGTCCACGCGAGCGGGATCACGAGCGGGACCCCTCCGACGCTCGGGCCCAGCCGCCCCGCGTACTCGTACGCCCCGAACGGGAACCCGGTCGCGACCCCCACGAGCTCGGCCATCAGCCCGATCCCGCCCGCGATCGCGACGAGCCCCACGGCGAAGCGCCCGCCGCGCCACGCCCACGCGTGGGTGACCGCAACGGCCGCGAACACCACGACGGTCACGACCGTCAGCGCATCGCGCGCCCCGCCGGCCGGGAGGAGCGGATAGGCGATCTGCAACAGCACCACCGCCGCGCCCAGCACGATCGGTGCGGCTCGCGCCCCGCGGGGTGGCAGTGCCCGCCGGCCCCGCTCGGCGCCCCGCGGCCCCGGGTACGTGCCGGTCACCGGGGTCCCCACCGCCGGGGATCCCACCGGCGCGGTCGCCGGTCGCGGAGCACCGCACGCGCCGCCGATCGGCCGCTCGCCCCGAACACGCCACCACCGGGGTGGGTGGAGGCGCCGGTCAGGTAGAGGCCGTCGACGGGACCGCGGTACTGCGCGAGCTGGGGCGCCGGGCGCCACGTGAACATCTGGTCGAGCCCCATCTCCAGGTGCATGACCTGCCCGCGCCACAGCCCGAGCTCCCGCTCGAGGTCGAGGGGCGTCTGTACGTGCATGGCCTCGACCTCCCCGGCGAAGCCCGGTGCGGCCCGGTCGACGGCGGCGACGAGCTTCTCGCCCTCCCGCTGTCCGATCGCGTCCCACGACTGGCCGCCGGCGAGCTCGTAGGGGTGCCACTGGCCCCACACGCTCACGTTGTGCCGGCCGGGGGGCGCGAGCGTGTCGTCGAAGGCGCTGAACGTCATCGCGAGCGCTGGGGGGTCGGTGGGCGGGTGCCCGGACGTGAACTCCCCGTACGCGCGGCGCAGGGACGCGCGGTCCGGGGCGAGCAGCTGCAGCGCCCGGTGCTCGCCCCCATCGCCCGGCCCGCCCGGGTAGCGGGGGAGGTCGCGCGTGGCGAGCCGCACGATCATCCCGATCCCGTTGCCGACCCGCATCCCCCTGGTGAGGCGTTCCTGCTCGGCGGCGGGTACGGCGTCGCCGAGCAGGTCGAGCGTGGTGAGCACGTGACAGCCCGCGAGCACCGCGCGGGTGGGTATCCGATCGTCCGTCCCGGTGCGTACGGCGTCGGCGCGGCCGCCACGCACCTCGATCGCCGTGGCGCCGTCGCCGAGGCGGACCGTTCCGCCGAGACGGCGCAGGCGCTCGGCGAGTGCGACGGATAACATGCCCGATCCCCCGCGCGGGTGGCCCGGGGGCCGGCGGTGCAGAAGTGCGCTCCAGCCGATCAGATCCGCCGTCCCGACCTCGTGGGTCGGCGGCCCCGACTGCGCGCCCATCCACGCGAGCGCGGTCTTCAGCCGCTCGTCGACGAACGTCGAGTCGAGCAGGTGATCGCCGGGGGCGAGGAACTGCCGGGAGAGGTCGAGCCCCCCGAGGCCGGTCGACCGGCCGATCCCCCACAGGTGGCGGCCGAGGTGCCGGGCGGTCGGCGGCTCCTGGAAGGCGGCGAACACGCGCTCGTTGCGGTCGCCCCAGTCCTCGACGAACGCGCGGTACGCCTCGGCGTCGCGGTCGCCGCACATCCGGGCGATGTTGTCGCACGTGCGGCCGAGGTCGCCCCAGAACGTCAGGGCGTCGTCGCCGAACGGCGCGAACCCCCACGGGTCGAGGTCCTGGTACTCGAGTCCGCACTCGTCGAGTCGCAGGTCGGTGTCGATCCCGGTGTGGCGCACCATGATGTGCGCGCTCGAGCCCACGTCCATGTGGTAGCCGGGGAAGCGCTCGACGGTGGAGACCGCCCCTCCGACGACGTCGCGGGACTCGATCACCTCGACGTCGAGGCCGTCGCGGGCGAGGTAGCACGCGGCGACGAGCGCGTTGTGGCCGGCGCCGACGACCACGACGTCACGCACGACGGCGCGCGTCCCGACGCGGCCGGCCGTTCGGGCGAAGAACCTCACGATCGCGGTTCATGGCTCACCAGTCTAGATCGCGGCCCGGATCGACCCGGGGGCGGGAGCGGGGCTAGGCTGCCCCATGGTGAGTGCCCGAGCCCGTGCCGCGCGTGCCCGCTGCGCCGAGGACGACCTCGGCGCGGTCGTCGCGGTGGTCGAGGACCGTGACGGGGGGCCCGGGCCGTTGGCGGACACCCCGGTGGGGGTCAAGGACCTGTTCGCCGTGGCCGGCCATCCCCGCTACTGCGGCCTGCCCCCGGACCGGGCCGGTCGGCTGGTGGACACCGAGCCCCAGCCCGAGGACGCGGAGGCGGTCGCGCGGCTCGCTCGCGCCGGGGCGCCGATCGTCGCGCGGGTGGCCTCGCACGCCCTCGCGTTCGGCGTCATCGGGCACGGTGTCACCAATCTCGCCGCGCCCGGCCGCATCACCGGCGGTTCCTCGTCCGGCTCGGCCGCCGCGCTGGCCGCCGGCCTGGTCGACATCGCCCTCGGGACCGACACCGGGGGCAGTGTGCGGATCCCCGCCGCCTGCTGTGGCGTGGTCGGGGTGAAGACGACGCGCGGGCTCGTGCCGCTGACCGGTGTGCAGGATCTCGCCTGGAGCCTCGACACGGTCGGCCCGCTCGCGCGCGACGTCCCGACGGCGGCAGCGGCGCTGGCCGTGTTGGCCGGGCGCGACGGGAACCGTGTCGCCGGTCACCTGTGGGACGGCAGTTCCGGCGATCCGGCGAGCGAGCCCACGCTGCCCGCACCACCGGCCGAGCCACCCGCCGCCGATCCCGAATCGCTCGTGGTGGGGGTGCCGACGGCCACGCGCCGCGAGCGCCTGGACCCGGAGGTCCGCGAGATCTGGGAGGCGCGGCTCGCCGCCTTCGGTGCCGCGGGAGCGTCCCTCGTGCCGGTGGATCTGCCGGCGCTCGAGGAGGCGCACGCGGCGAACGGGCGGGTCCTCTGCGCGGAGGCCGCGGCGGTGCACGCGAACGGGGACTGGTCCGCCGCTCCCGAGGACGTCCGTCCTCGGCTGGAGCTCGGGCACGACCTCGCCGCCACCTCGGTGGCCCGCGCCCACCGGGTCGGTCAGCGGCTGCGCGCCGAACTGCGTGCCGCGGCCGAGCGCGTGGACGTCCTGTGCACGCCGACGCTGCCGTGTCGCGTGCCGGAGGTGGGCCAGGCCACCGTCGAGATCGACGGGGTCGCCGAGGACACCACCCCGACGCTGACGCGGCTCACGAACCCGTGGAACCTCGCGGGTGCGCCTGCGGCGTCGGTGCCCGCCGGCACGGACGCCGACGGCGTGCCGGTCGGCCTCCAGCTGATCGCGCCCCCCGGCGGCGAGCAGTCCCTGCTGCGCGGGATGGTCGCGGCCGCCGCCCTGTCGCTCGACCATCGGTGACGCGCACGGTTCGGATGAGCTCGCGGATGCCCTCGGACGCGGGATACTGTCCGTACCCTCTCGCTGTCGCCGCAGCGGGTCCGGCAGGCGAGCGCCCGTGCCGGTGACGACGGACCGACGCGCCGAAGCCCAGCGGCGCTACGTGCGAAGGAGCCAGCCATGGCCCGTGAACCCGACCCGTACGACCTGCTCGGCCTCGACTCGTTGCTGGACGAGACCGAGCGCATGATGCGCGACAGCGTGCGCCGCTTTGTCGCCGACCGCGTGCTGCCCGACATCGGTCGCTGGTTCGAGGAGGCGCACTTCCCGGTCGAGCTCGCCAAGGAGCTCGGCTCGCTCGGGCTGCTCGGCATGCACCTCGAGGGCTACGGGTGTGCGGGGACGTCCGCGACCGCGTATGGCCTCGCCTGCCAGGAGCTCGAGGCCGGCGACTCGTCGGTGCGCAGCTTCGCGTCGGTGCAGGGTTCGCTCGTGATGTACGCCATCCACCGCTACGGCACCGAGGAGCAGAAGCAGGCATGGTTGCCGGCCATGGCCGCGGGCGAGGCCATCGGCTGCTTCGGCCTCACCGAGGCGGACGCGGGGAGCGATCCGGCGGGGATGCGGACCACCGCGCGCCGCGACGGCGACGACTGGGTCCTCGACGGGTCGAAGATGTGGATCACCAACGGCGGGATCGCCGACGTCGCGGTGGTCTGGGCCCAAACCGACGAGATCGGGGATCCCACGGGGATCCGCGGGTTCCTGGTCCCGACCGACGCCTCCGGGTTCACCGCGAACCCGATCCACCAGAAGCTGAGCCTGCGCGCGTCGGTCACGAGCGAGCTCGTCCTCGACGGTGTGCGGGTCCCCGCGGGCGCTCAGCTGCCGGCAGCCGAAGGGCTCGCAGGCCCGTTGCGCTGCCTCAACGAGGCGCGCCTGGGGATCGTGTTCGGCGCCGCAGGGGCGGCACGCGCCTGCTACGAGAGCGCGCTCGAGTACGCGACGACGCGCGAGCAGTTCGGCCGCCAGATCGGCGGGTTCCAGCTGCAGCAGGGCAAGCTCGTCGACATGCTGCAGCGCGTCCAGCGTTCGCAGTTGGTCGCCCTGCACCTGGGTCGTCGCAAGGACGAGGGCACGCTGCGGCCCGAGCAGGTGAGCTTCGGCAAGCTGCACAACGTCAACGACGCGCTCGAGGTGGCGCGCACGGCCCGGCAGGTGCTCGGCGGCAACGGGATCACCCTCGAGTACCCGGTCATGCGCCACGCGAACAACCTGGAGTCGCTGGTCACCTACGAGGGCACCGCGGACGTGCACACGCTCGTGCTCGGCCGCGCGGTGACCGGGCTCAACGCGTTCGCCTGAGCGGCCCGGCCCGCCCGCCGAGCTGCCCGACCGTCCCGCATCCGGGGCTCTCAGCTGCGGTGGTCGCCGGCGAACTCGTGGGAGCGGTGGGCAAGCGAGCGTCACGGCCGGCGCTTCGTCAGCCGGACGCAGGGGCGTCGTCGAGGGGGTCGCGCCCGAACGCGGTGCCCGCGGTCGTCCGCACCCGGAAGCGGGCGAAGAGCTCCTCGCGGTACCAGCCGATGCGGGGGGTCTCGGCGACCACCGAGGCGTGCGCGGGCTCCTGGTAGGCGAAGCGGCGCAGGGCGGTGTCCGACGTCCAGAGGCTGAACGTCCCCTGCAGACCGACCGGGGCCTCGCCGATTCCGACGGCGAGCCGCAGGCCGGGTTCGGCGTGCAGCGCGGCGGTCACCGGCGGGACCGCGCGCCAGAAGACGCGCATGCGCCTCGGCGCGAGGCGTGCCCGGGTGATCGCGGCCACCGGCCCCTCCACCCTCCGCGGGGCCGGGGCGCCGAACGGCTCGTGACCCGACCACCGGCCGCGCGCCGCAACGGGCTCGAGCTCGGCTCGCCACGCCTCGTCGGCGAGACGGCGCCAACCCGCCGCGACGGGGGAGTGCTCACGGAACGCGCGGGCCGGGGCCTCGTCGGCCCACACGGTCAGCAGCGCCCAGGTCCGCGGGTCGGCGTCACGGACGTCGAACGTCCGCCCGTCGCCGGTGCCGAGCAGCTTCCAGAACAGGAGCCCCGGGGTGCGGCGCAGTCGCGTCCGATCGCGGGCCATCCGGGCGAGCGCGGCGGCCACTCGCGCGCTCGGGACGCGGAACAGCTCGAAGACCGTGAGGCTCACCGCGACGGGGGCGGGAAGCCCGCCCGCCCGTGCTCGGTGAGGAGGCTGTCGACCGCGGCTCGACCGGGGAGGCTCGGCTCGGCGCCGCGGACCGTCGCCGCGTAGGCGCCAGCGCCGCAGGCCAGGTGGGCGGCCTCCTCGTAGCCGGCACCCTCCGCGAGAGCGATGGCCAACGCCGCGTTGAAGCTCGCGGTGGCGGCGGTGGTGTCGACCGTCGCGACGTCGGGTCCGTGGACGAAGCCCGCGGTCTCCTCTCCGTCGGTCGGTGCGGCCCACGCAGCGTCGTAGGCCCCGACCGTGACGACGGCACCCCGCTCCGGCGTGGCCAGGGCCCGCGCGAGCTCCTCCGGCGAGGCGCTCGTCGGGTCTTGGAGGGCGGGCAGTCCCCCGTCGGCGCCCAGACGCTCGAGAAGCGTGATGGCCTCGGGCTGGTTCGGCGCGACGATCGTCGCGTTGCTCACCAGGTCGTGGTCGATGCCGTCGACCGGGGTGGGCCGCAGGAGCACCGTGCCCCCGCGGCCGTGGATCACCCGGGCCGCGTAGAGCGATGTCGCGGCGCTCACCTCGCCCTGGAGCAGCAGCACGTCGCAGTCGGGGAGCTCGGCACAGTGGGCGGGAGCGAGGTAGCGGTTGGCGCCCGGGTACTGGACGAACCCCGCCCGCCCGTCGGGAGTGATCAGCGGCACGGCGACCCCGGTCGACGTGCCGCGCATCTGCACCACCCGGCCCGCATCGATGCCCTCGCGTTCGAGGGCCTGCAGGAAGCCGTCCCCGTACCCGTCCGATCCGACGGCGCCGATCATCGTGACCTCCGCACCCAATCGGGCGAGGGCGACGGCCTGGTTGTAGCCGCGACCTCCCCGGAACGCGCCGAACTCGTCCGCCACGACGAGGTCGCCTGCTTCGGGGCGGTGGGCCACCCGGAAGGCCAGGTCCATGACGAGCGATCCGACGACCAAGGCGTGCACGGCCATCTGGGGGCGTCCTTTTCCGTTCCGACGGCGTTGTCTGCGCTCGTGCTCGGGCAGGGTCGGGGGAGGGCCCCTGGCGGTCCCGAGGCGCATCGGGGGGCGGATCCATCGAGGAGCGATCCGCCCCCCAGTCTCGCCCAGCGGGCGCGTCCACGCGAACCGCCGACGCCCTTGGGCGTCGGCGGCGGTGCGCCTCGGATCGCCCGCCCGGCGGGTCAGCCCTTCACGCTGCCGGACGTCAGGCCGGCCACGATGCGCCGCTGGAAAATCAGCGCCGCGATGATCAACGGGATCGACACCATCGTGCAGGCCGCGGCGATCTCCCCGATCGGGTCCGCGAAGCCTTCGCGGCTCAGGGTGGCGATCGCCACGGTCGCCGGCGTGCGCGCGGGGTTCTGCGACACGAGCGAGAGCGCGATGAGGTACTCGTTCACCGCGTAGACGAACACGAGGATGGCCGCGGCGAACACCCCGGGAGCCGCCAGCGGCACGATCACCTTGCGGAACGCCTGCCACGGCGTGGCCCCGTCGACCTTCGCGGCCTCCTCCATCTCGCCGGGGATCGACGCGAAGAAGGTCGTCAGGATGAAGATCGACAGCGGCAGGGTGAGCGAGACGTACGGGATGATCATCGCCTGGTAGGTGCCCAGCCACCCCAGCGTGTTGAAGATCAGGGTGAGCGGCGGCACCAGCGACACCGGCGGGAACACCGTCGCGATGAGCGTCCCGGACAGGATGACGAGCTTGTAGGCGATCGGTAGCCGGGCGATCGCGTAGGCCGCGAGCGAGGCGAGCGCGATCGCCACCACGGTGGTGGTCGCGGCGACGAAGATCGAGTTGCCGAGGTTCCACATGAACCCCTCGTCGAACACCCGCTCGTACGAGCCGGTCGAGAAGGGGCCGGCGAACATGTTCGTGTCCCGTCCCGCTTGGGAGCCCCGAAAGCTCGTCGACACCATCCAGACGAAGGGGAAGGTGCACCAGACGAAGAGGACGACCAGCCCGGCGACCTTGCCGAGGTTCGTGAACGCCGCCTTGCGGTCGCGGCCGCCGAGGTTGGTGTAGGTGGGCTGGGGCGCGGTTTCGGTGGTGGCCGCCATCACTGATCCTCCCCCAGGATGTCGCGCCGACGCCACATGATGAACACCAGCCCGAGCCCCATGATGATCACGAACGTCAGCGCGCTGAGCGCGTTCGCCTCATCCGCGGCCGGGGCCGTGAAGATCCGCCGCTGTGTGAGCACCGAGAGGGTCTCGACGCGCCCCTCGGTCATGATGTCCGAGAGGTCGAACATCCGCAGGGCGTCGACCGACCGGAACAGCAGCGCCACGACGATCGCCGGCTTGAGCAGCGGGAGGGTGACCTTGCGGAACCGCTGGGCCCAGGTCGCCCCGTCGACCCGAGCCGCCTCGTAGAGGTCGCCCGGGATCGTCTGCAGGCCCGCCAGCAGCAGCAGCCCCACGAACGGCGCGGTCTTCCAGACGTCGGCGAGCACGACGGCCCAGAACATGCTCTGCCCGCCGCCGAGCCAGTCGAAGTTCCCCAGCACCAACCACTGGTTGATGTAGCCCGGGTTGATCTGGAACAGGTACAGCCAGATCTGCCCGGCGATCGCGGTCGGGATCACCCAGGGCAGCAGGATGGTCGCGCGGACGATGCCCCGGCCCTTGATCGCCGCGTTCATGAGGAGCGCGAACGCGAGGCCCAGGACGAACTCCATCGCGACCGAGACGGCCGTGAAGGAGAGCGTCGTCCAGACCGCGCCCCAGAACCGCCCGTCGGTCAGCAGGTCCACGTACGCGTCGATCCCGGCGAACTCGCCCCGGTCGACGATCGTGGGATGAGTGAACAGGCTCTCGAACAGTGCATACAGAATCGGCCCCAAGCCGAGGAGGAGCATGAGGCCGATGGCGGGTGCGAGGAAGACCTTCGCGAGCTGCCGTTCGCTCAGGCCCTCCTGCTGCGGGGCGTCCGGCGAGGCGGCAGGCCCCGCGTCGGGACCTGCCGCACCGCTCGTCGACGTGGCGGCCATCGTGGGCTACCCGTCCTCGTCATTCTCGTCGTCGCCCTCGTCGTCCTCGTCGCCCTCCTCGCCCTCGTCGTCGGGGTCGTCGGCCTCCTCGGCCTCCTCCTCGATGTCGATCTCTTCGACGAGGGCTTCTTCGGCGGCTTGGTCGACGGCTTGGAGGGCGTCGGTGGGGTCGGCGCCGGCGTCGGTGTAGACCGGGTGCAGGTTGTCCTGCGCCGCCAGCGAGAACGAGTTGTAGCCGGGCACCGGTGGGCGGGCGCGGGCGTCTTCTTGGATCTCGTTGAGTAGCCCGTAGAGCTCGTCGTCGGCGCGTTCCTCGTAGATCGAGGCCATGGTGGGTGGTGGCTGCATGTCGGCGAGGATGTTCTGCGCCTCGTCGCTGGTGGCCAGCCAGAGCACGAACTCGATGGCTTGGTCCTGGTTGTCCGACAGCGCTGAGACGGCGTTGTTCAGCCCGCCCAGCGTGCTCATGGTGCCCTCACCGTCGAAGGTGGGCAGGGGCGCGATGTCGAAGTCGTCCTCGACCTCGCTGGGGTCGTCTTCTTCCTGGCCTTCCAGCAGCGGCACCGCGTAGGGCCAGTTGCGCATGAAGATCGCGTCGCCGGCCTGGAACAGGTTGCGGGCGTCGTCCTCGACCGCGGTGTTGAACCCGGGCGCGAGGACCTCCTCGTCGAAGGCGTCCTGCAGCCAGGTGATGGCGGTCTCGGCCGCGTCGCCCTCCAGGAACGCCGAGGCGTCCTGGCCCTCGGTGAACACCTCGCCGCCCGCGCCCCAGAACAACTCGAGGTAGTTGACCACAAAGCCCTCGTAGCTGTCGCCCTGGGCCGCGTAGCCGCCGATGTCCTCCTCTTCCTGGATCTGTTGCACCATGTCGAACAGCTCGTCCCACGTCTCGGGCGGCTCGTCGACCAGGTCGGTGCGGTAGTACAGGAACCCGAAGTTGGTCGAGTAGGGGATCGCCCACAACTCGCCCTGCCACTCCGAGGACTCGATCGCGCCGGGGATGGACACGTCCTCGATCTCGTCGCGGTACTCCTCCAAGGGCACGATCAGGTCGTTGTCGGCGAACTCGCCGGTCCAGATCACGTCCAGGCCCAGCACGTCGAAGCGGCCCTCCTCGGTGACCTGGTCCTGGAACATCTGCGCCCGCTGATCGTCCGCCTCGGCAGGCAGCAACTCCAACTGCACCTGGTTGTCGGGGTTCTCCTCGTTCCACAGGTCCGCGATCTCCTCGTGCGTCGCCGCGTCCGCGCCGGTCACCGCCCACGTGAACTGCGGATCATCGGCCTCGACGTCGGCCTCCTCGGTGTCGTCGGGGTCCTCCCCGGGCGGGTCGCCGCATGCCGCGGCGAGCAACGCCAAGGCGCCCACGAGCCCCACGAGGCGGATGATCGTCCTCTTTCGCCCCATCGTTCCCTCGCTCTCATCCGGCCGGGCCGCGCAGCGGGCCCGGCGACCGTCGTCCCCTCGCCGTCGGTTACAGCCGCGTGCTCGTCGCGTTCCGGAGCGTCCGCACGTCGCGGGCGGATCACGCCGCTGTAATCGCTTGCAGCCAACCACAGCGGTCGTAGTCCCGTCAACGGCCAAACCGATACGGGGGTCGACTTGTCAGAAGTGTCCAATGCCGACCCGGACGGCCGTCAGGGCTAAAGCGGTTTCGTCGAGGCCTCGGGCGTCACGCGTCCCCCACCGCGACGCCCGGATCGCCGGTTGCCCCGATGGCCCTGCGGGCTCGGACACCTGCCTCGGTGCCGGTGCCGCAGGACCGTCGCGGGGCCGTGACCCCGCGACGGTCGTCGTCGATGCGCTAGTCGCGCACCTCACGCAGGGCGTGCCCCGAGTCGTAGTCGAAGAAGTGCATCTGGTCGGCCCGGAAGCCCAGCTCGACGGTGTCGCCCGGCTTGGGCGGATTGCTCGGGTCGAAGCGGCCGGTGAAGTCCTGGCCCTCGGAAGCGGTGCGCTCGAGCTCGGCGAACGCGTCCTCGTCATCGAGCGCCGACTTGATGTCCTCGCTGATCACGGGACGCGAGTCGGTCTTGAAGTGCATGAGCATCTCGCTGCCCAGTGCCTCGACGAGCCGGACCTCGGCGCGGAACCGCATGTCCTCCGACAGCTCGTCGACCTCGCGGATGAAGTGCTCGGGCCGCATGCCCACCGCGAGGCGGTGACCGAAGTACTCGGAGAGGCGCGGGTAGCGCTCGAACGCGGCGTCGGGCAGACGGATGTTGAACGACCCGACCTGCACGTGCGGGCCGTCGTCGCCTCGCTCGAGGTGGCCCTCGGCGATGTTCATCGACGGGGAGCCGATGAACCCGGCCACGAACAGGTTGCGCGGGTTGTCGTAGAGCTGCTGCGGTGCGTCCACTTGCTGGAGCTCACCGAGCTTGAGGACCGCGACCCGGTCGCCCATCGTCATGGCTTCGACCTGGTCGTGGGTGACGTAGAGCGTCGTGACGCCGAGCCGCTGCTGCAGCTGCGCGATCTCGGCGCGCATCTGCACGCGCAGCTTCGCGTCGAGGTTCGACAGCGGCTCGTCCATGAGGAAGGCCATCGGGTTGCGGACGATCGCGCGCCCCATCGCGACCCGCTGGCGCTGCCCACCGGAGAGGGCCTTCGGCTTGCGGTGCAGGAACTCGGTGAGGCCGAGGATGTCCGCGGCTTCGTTCACGCGCCGCTCGATCTCGTCCTTGGGGATCTTGGCGAGCTTCAGCGCGAACCCCATGTTCTCGGCGACGGACATGTGCGGGTAGAGCGCGTAGCTCTGGAACACCATCGCGATGTCGCGCTCCTTCGGCGTGAGGTGGTTGACCACCTGGTCGCCGATGAGCATCTTGCCCTCGCTGATGTCCTCGAGCCCGGCGACCATCCGCAGCGCGGTGGACTTCCCGCAGCCCGACGGGCCAACGAGGATCACGAACTCGCCGTCGTCGATGTTGAGGTTCAGCTCCTTGACGGCCTCCGTGCCGTCCGGGAACCGCTTCCAGATGCCGTCGAAGGTGACGGTGGCCATGTGCTCGCTCCCTGTCGTTGGCTCTTGGCTGTGCGCTGCCGGGATCGTGTGGTTGCCGGACCACATTGTGGACCACAGATCATGGAAGGCCGCGCGGTGGACCCGCAAGGGGTCGGGCACGGCGCGGGCGGTGGGGGCCGTCGCGTCGCGCCGGATGGCGAGGCGCCGTGGTGTCGCGGACGATGAGTTTGGTGGGCGCCTCCACGTGCGTCGGCTCGGCGTCGGGTCGGTCCGCGCGCTCCAGCAGGAGCTCCGCGGCCAGCTCGCCGTGTTGCACGACGGGCTGCGCGATCGTGGTGAGGCCGACGAACTCCGCCATGTCGTGGTCGTCGAACCCCAGGATCGAGATGTCCTCGGGCACTCGGAGTCCGGCGTCGTGGATCGTCTTGAGTGCCCCGATCGCCATCTCGTCGGATTGCGCGAACACCGCCGTCGGGGGGCGGTCGACCGCCACCAGCTGCGCCATGGCCTCGGCGCCCCCTTCGAGCGAGAAGTTGCCGGGGACGTCGAGCTCGGGGCGGAGCTCGAGATCGTGCTCGGCGAGTACGTCCTGGTACCCGCGGCGCCGGTCGACCGGGGCGTGGAAGTGCCTCGGGTCGTCGGGCAGGTTCGAGATCATGCCGATCCGCTCGTGACCGAGGTTCACCAGGTGGCGGGTCGCGGTGCACGCGGCGCCGTAGTTGTCGATCGTGATCGAGGGCGCCTGCTCGGTGCGCAGGCCGATGGTGACGATGGGCACGCCGGCCTCGCACAGGGTCGCCATCTCCGCCTCGGAGACGGGCAGGTCCACGAGCACGATCCCGTCCACGCGCTTGCGGAAGGGCAACTCGGTGAGGAAGCGCCTCCGGCTCTCGTGACTGCCGATGTTGTACAGCAGTGTCTCGTAGCCTCCCGCGGCCAGGACGCCCTCGGCCCCGGCGACGCACTGGCTGAAGAACCACTGCGTGAACAGCGGGACGACCATCCCCACCGAGCGGGTCCGGCCCGCGGCCAGCCGGGACGCGTTCGGGTCGGCGACGTAGTCGAGGTCCCGCGCCGCGTCGAGGACCCGGTCACGGGTGGAGGGCGCGACGTTCGGCAGTCCCCGCAGGGCGCGGCTCACCGTGGCGACCGAAACGCCCGCCTGGGTGGCGACGTCGCTGATGCTGGCCGTCATGAGAGCGCTCACGCTCCGAGCGTCCGGCTGGCTCTGATGGATCCGGCTGGGACCGCGGCTCGAGCCGCCATGGATGAAAGGGGTTTCAGCAACAGTGTTGTAACGGACGAGGAGTGCGCCTTGCAAGCTCTCCGCGTCCGGGTTACGGGGCGCGGGTCCGCGGTATCGGGGCTGCGCCGCGGTGGTGGATCGGTGCCCCCGGCAGGATTCGAACCTGCGACACCCGGTTTAGGAAACCGGTGCTCTATCCCCTGAGCTACGGGGGCGTCGGATTACGCGCCGTTGAGCGGCTTCCGTCCCTGGAACAGTCCGCAGAGAGCTAGCACAACGCTCACTGAGCGGATAACCTAGGCTCAGATGAGTGCCCGCGCAAGCGCCCTGACCAGCCTCCTCTCCTCGTGGGAGCTGTCGCTGCGAGCCGCGAACCGCTCCGAGCGGACCATCGAGGCCTACCGCCTCGCGGTGCGCCAACTCGCCGAGTACCTCGACGACCCCGACGCCACCGAGGTGGGGCGGGCCGACATCGAGGCCTTCCTCGCTCACGTGCTCTCCAACCGTTCGCCAGCGACGGCACGCCAACGGTACCTGAGTCTCGGCGTGTTCTTCCGCTGGCTGGTGGAGGAGGAGGAGATCGACGCCAGCCCCATGGCCAAGGTCAAGGCCCCGCACGTGCCCGAGCAGCCCGTCCCAGTGGTCAGCGATGACCACTTCGCGGCCTTGCTGAAGGCCTGCCAGGGCAAGCAGTTCCCCGAACGTCGGGACACCGCGATCCTGCGCCTCTTCTACGACACGGGCTCACGTCTCGGGGAAGTCGCGGGCCTTGAACTCGACCATCTCGACCTCACCGACCGCGTGGTCCACGTCCTCGGCAAAGGCAAACGCGGGCGGAGCACCCCCTTCGGGATCAAGACCGCCCAGGCCCTGGATCGCTACCTCCGCGCACGCGCGCGGCACAAGGCCGCCGACACGCCGTGGCTGTGGCTGGGGGACCGAGGTCCGATGACCCCGTCGGGGATCTCGCAGATGCTCAAGCGGCGGTGCGCCGAGGCAGGCATCGAACCCCTGAACCCGCATCGGTTTCGCCACACCTTCGCCCACCAGTGGCTGGCCAACGGCGGACAGGAGCAGGACCTCATGCGCCTCGCGGGCTGGCGTTCCCCGCAGATGCTCTCCCGCTACGGCGCGTCCGCTGCCGACGAACGGGCGCGGGACGCCTACCGCAACCGCAGCCCCGGCGACAAGTTCTAACCCCGAGCGGAGAGGGCAAGTCCGGAGCCCTCGGACTATTCGAGGTCGAGGAAGAAGTCCTCGTCGATGCGTTTGACGGGGTAGGTGTGGCGGGTGCTGACCCCGACGTGGTGCTCGATCATGAGTTGGGCGAGGTGCTGGCCGTCCACCAGCACGATGTGGTTGCCGATGTCGGCGGCGTAGCGGCGCGCTTCGTCGCTGAAGCGCGCGGTGGTGAGGAACACGCCCTTGCTCGCGCGGCGGCCTTGGAGCGCGCCGACGAAGGCTTGGACGTCGGGGCGGCCCACGGCGTGGTGGGGTTGCCAGCGTTTGGCTTGGATGTAGATGGCGTCCAGGCCGAGGCGGTCTTCGCGGATGACGCCGTCGATGCCGCCGTCGGCCACGCGTCCCAGGCGTTCCCCGGCTTCGGTGCGCGAGCCCCCGTAGCCCATGGCCAGCAGCAGGTCCACCACGATCTGCTCGAACTGCTCCGGGGCGACTTGGGTGAGCCGCTCACGCAGGTCGTCGGCGAGGGTGGCTTGCAGCTCGGCCCAGGCGGCTTGCAGCGCTTCTTCGGGCGTCGCGGTCTCGCTCGGTGTCGAGGGGGCGTGCTCAGGTCCGGACGGCGCGGGTGGGGTGTCGGTGCCCTTGCTCGTACTGCCGACGAACTCGCCGAACTCGGGGAACTGGAGCAGCACACTGCGGTCGATGCGCTCGTGGTTGTCGCCGAGAACTTGCTGGCCCCGCTCGGTGAGTCGGGTCACCCCACGGCCGGTGCGCTCGAGACAGCCCGCCTTGACGAGGTAGGTCACCGCCCAGTTGACCCGACTGTCGAAGTAGCGGAGCTGACCGCTAGGCAACATGAGGTGGCGTTGCTCGTCGGAGAGGTCGAAGCGCTCGGCCAGGCGGTTGCGTAGTTCTGCGCGCCGCACCTCGTCGTGATGGGTGTGCTCGTCGAGGACCGGGCGCATCAGCGTCTGAAAGTCGGGCAGGTCCACCAGTTCGCTCCCGTCTCGGGTGCGCCGGGGATCCTAACCGGTGCGGCTCACGCCCCCACCGGGATGGCCCCGAGGGTGCGGGCGAGGCGGGGCATACGCCGAAGTCCCCAGACCCGTTCGATCCGTTGCTCTCGTGGTGATCGCGGAGTCGTCTCGTCCTGCTGCTGCTGCTGGTGGTGGTGGAGTTGTTGATCGACGTGGGCGGTGCGATCGGTGGGCACGAGCAGTTGGTAGCCGGGGCCGACGCGTTTCTTGATCGCGACCGCGTCGTCGCGCAAGGCGCGTTGGGGGGCGGGGGCGGTGGCGTCAATCCACAGCTCGCCGCGTACGGGGTCGAGGCGCAGCGCGGACATCGCGACGAACCCCACCAGGCCCATCCTCAAGTGGCGGACTTCGCGGTCAGCGAGGACGGGACCGCGACGCGGCCGGGTCAGCCAGCGGCGTTCCATATGCCCCAAGAGCCCTTCGTGAACGGCGCGGCTTGCCCAGGTGACTTCGGTGCGCAGCAGCCCGGACACGTCAGCGAGCGACAACTCGCGCGCGTCGGCGCTGAGCGCGGCATGGCCCTCGCACAACGCGACGACCTGGAGCAACCCGCGCGGGAGTCGGGTGTCGGCGGCGAACAGGCCGGCGGGCGGGGCGGGCAGGTCCTCGTCGAGGGGGCACAGCGGACACCAGGCCAGCACGGCCGCGCCGAGCACGCGCTGCTCAGCAGCCCGGATGCCGTCGGGTCCGGCCAGTTCCACGCCGCCGAACTCGGCATCCAGCAGTGCCATGCCCGCAAGTGCGGAGACCGAGGGTCGCAGTAGATCGAGGAGCTGGGTGGGCGTGTCGGTGGCGTAGAACCCACACGAGCACTCGGGGTCGGGCACCGCGTGGCGGCCCCGGAGGGTGCACACCGCGTGCTGCTCGGCGCGGTAAGGCGTGGTCTGGCCCCACGGCACGAACAGGCCCTCGCCGACCTTGAGGTCAACTGCGAGGCTGGCGAACTTGACCCCCGCGCGCGGGGTGGCAAGCTCGGCGCTCACCGTGCCTCCACAGCGGGCTGTGACGCCTCCCCATCGGCGGTGTCGCGCGGGTGTTCCGGAAGCGGTTCAAGCGCGGGCGGGTCGATGGTGGTGAGCACGCTCCTGCGGATGGTCTGCTGCTGTGGGGTGCCGATGTCCATACAAATACCTTTCCAGTTGGGTGAGCGCTTGGCGGGTGAGCTAGGGGCAGGGCTAGGGGTGGACTGGCCCAGGGGGTCGCCGCGTGGCGATGTCCGGACGACAGGCGCAGGGCCGGATCGGCGAGTCGCACCCGGTGCCAGCGATCGCGCGCCACTGGTCAAGCGCGTGCCAGTCCACCGCCGTGGCCCGCAGGTCCTCGCCGACATCCGCGCGCAGGGGACCGCGCACCGACACGAGCGCCTTGCCGTAGCCCAGCAAGCTCCAGCGCCGCGTGTGCTCGGCGGGCAGCCGGCCGGTCAGCGCGAGCCGCTCGCGAAGCCGAAGAGGGATGCAGTCCGACAGGCAGGCCAGTCCAAAGCGGTCATACGGGTTGACACCGACGACCAACAAGTCCACCCCGACCTCGAAGACCCACACCGCTCGCCACGACTCGCGGTCCTCGATAGCCCGCTTGGCCTGGATCCAGTGCACGTGATTGCCCGGTGAGAAGTACCCCACGCCGGGACCTCCTCGGGCTCTGGAGACCCCGCGCCCGCTACCCAACGGCAGCGAGGGGTGATCTCGCCCTTGCCCCGCACCGAATGGTGCGAAGCCCGCTCTTCCCCTGGGGCACCCGAACGCGAGTTTGGGGTTGCCGGGGCGGCCAGCCAGGTACCGATGACCGCCCTCTCTTGAGCTGACGCCAGTGTACGCCACCCAGGACCGTCAGGTGGACCCGCGACGGAGCCTTCTGGGGCACCGCGCTTTGCCCGGAGGGCCTGCCTCTTCACATGTCACGGACCTTTGCGAGGATGGGGCGTGAACGTTCCGGGGGCGGGGGGCGGCCCTCGCATCACGCATAGGGGCGGAGAGTTGGCAGACAGCGAGACCATCAACAACCACGCAGCGTTCATCTGGTCGGTCGCCGACCTGCTGCGCGGCGACTACAAGCAGTCCGAGTACGGGCGGGTGATCCTGCCGATGGTGGTGTTGCGCCGTCTGGACTGCGTCCTGGAACCCACAAAGCAACAAGTCCTTGCACGCGCCGAACAACTGTCGGGGAAGGTCGAGAACACCGAGCCGCTACTGCGCCAGGCCGCCGGGGAGCGGTTCTTCAACACCTCAAAGCTCACCCTGCCCAAGCTCCTCGACGACCCGACCAACATCGCCGATCAGCTCCATGCCTACCTGCTGGGGTTCTCCCCGGCCGCCAAGGATGTGCTGGAGAAGTTCGACCTGCCCGGCCACATCGACCGGCTCGACCGCGCCGATCTGCTGTACCTGGTGGTGTCACGGTTCTGCGACATCGACTTGCACCCGGAGCGGGTGTCGAACCTGGAGATGGGCTATCTGTACGAGGAGCTGATCCGCCGGTTCTCCGAGCTGTCCAACGAAACCGCCGGGGAGCACTTCACTCCCCGCGAGGTCATCCGGCTGATGGTCAACCTGCTCTTCAGCGAGGACGACGCTGCCCTGTCCCGCCCCGGCGTCGTGTCCACCCTCTTCGACCCCGCCTGCGGAACCGGGGGGATGCTGTCGGTCGCCGAGGACCACCTGCGCCACCTCAACCCCGAGGCGCACCTGGAAGCCTACGGACAAGAACTGAACGCCGAGACCTACGCGATCTGCCGCTCGGACATGATGCTCAAAGGCCAAGACGCCTCCCGCATCCAGCTCGGCAACAGCTTCTCCGACGACGCCTTCGGTGGCCTGGCCTTCGATTACATGCTCGCCAACCCCCCGTTCGGGGTCGAGTGGAAGAAGGTCGAAAAGCCCATCAAGGACGAGGCGGAGTCGAAGGGGTTCGCGGGCCGGTTCGGGGCGGGGCTGCCGCGCATCAACGACGGCAGCTTCCTGTTCTTGCAGCACATGATCTCCAAGATGAAACCCCCCGAGCAGGGCGGCTCCCGGTTAGCGATCGTGTTCAACGGCTCCCCGCTGTTCACGGGCAGCGCAGGCTCCGGCGAGTCGGAGATCCGCCGCTGGATCATCGAAAGCGACTGGCTCGAAGCCGTCATCGCCCTGCCCGACCAGCTCTTCTACAACACCGGGATCTCCACCTACTTCTGGGTGGTCACCAACCGCAAACGCCCCGAACGGCGCGGCAAGGTCCAGCTCATCGACGCCCGCGACTACTGGACCAAGATGCGCAAGTCTCTCGGCGAGAAGCGCAAGGAACTCTCCCCCGACCACATCGCCGACATCACCCGCATCTACGGCGACTTCGAAGAAGGCGAGCACTCCAAGATCCTGCCCAACGAAGCGCTCGGGTTCCTGCGCATCACCGTCGAACGACCCCTCAGGCTGCGCTGGGAGGTCACCGAGCACACGCTGGCCGCCCTGCGGGCCGCCAAGCCGCTCGCCAAGCTCGACCCCAACATCCTCGACGACCTCGCAGGCGCGCTCGCCAACCACACCGGCCTGACCTCCACCGACCGCGCCGACCTCGAACCCGCCGTCACCCCGGTGATCTCCGCCGCCGGGCTCACCAAGCCGCAGACCAAAGCGGTGTGGGACGCCCTCGCCGTCCGCGACCCCCACGCACCGGTCATCACCAACCGCAAAGGCGACCCCGAACCCGACCCCGAACTCCGCGACCAAGAGAACGTCGCCCTCCCCCAGCGGCCGGTCCGCTACGAAGCCGACCCCACCGCCCGACTGGACACCATCGAGCACCGCACCGCCATCGACAACCACCTCGAAACAGAGATCCGCCCCTACGTCCCCGACGCCTGGATCGACCACACCAAAACCAAAATCGGTTACGAGATCCCCCTCACCCGCCACTTCTATAAATACCAGCCACCCCGGCCCCTCGACGAGATCGACACCGAGATCAGACAACTCGAAGCCGAGATCCAGCAACTCCTCAACGAGGTCACGGAGTGAACTGGCACCCCGGCCCCCTCAAGTACTGGCTGGAACTAAATGACTCCGGAACTTGGGGAGAGGACCCAGTCGGGACCGACGATACGGCCGTGGTCCGATCCACAGACATCAACCTTGATGGTTCCTGGAACATCGATGATGTCGCGCGGCGTTCACTTCACCCAGGCGAAAAGATCGCCAAGCGACTAAGTAGAGGGGACCTCGTCGTTGTGAAGTCCAGCGGGTCGGCGGATCACCTCGGAAAGACGGCCATCGTTGGGTCCGATGTGGAGGCTTTGGAAGCCTGTTTTTCCAACTTTGTTCAGAGACTGCGACCCTGTGGGCAGGCGGACCCACGGTACGTATGGTACCTATTAAACTCCAAGAAAGCCGCGTCAGAACTGCAATTGTTGGGTACCACCGCCACCGGTCTGCGCAACCTCAATGGCGGGATCATTGGGTCGGTCACTTTTCCCGGTCCACGGCTTGCCGAGCAGCGGGCGATCGCGGACTTCCTCGACGCCGAGACCGCTCGTATCGACGCTCTAATCGCGTCCAAGGAGAGACTAGCCAGTGCACTAGCGGCTCGAAGTCAAGCCATCACGGACCGGTCAATGGTTCCTCGTCAGTTGGGTGGCGTGGCGGACGACGGACGGGACGAGTGGCCCGTTATCAAGTTGAAGCATATAGCCACCTACTACACGGATGGGGATTGGATCGAAACTCCATACATCACGGATGATGGAATCCGTCTTATTCAAACGGGCAACATTGGACCAGGAAGATTCAAAGATCAAGGGTTTCGCTTCATCAGTGAGCCGACGTTCCAAGAGCTCCGGTGCACCGAGGTGTTCCCTGGCGATGTCCTTATCTCCCGCCTGGCGGGCACTCTAGGCCAAGCTTGTGTTGCTCCCGATCTCGGCACGCGGATGATTACCGCCGTGGATGTAGTGATCTTGCGCCCCACTTCATGGGTGGATCCGGAGTTCTTGGTTATGTATTTGTCCACCTCAAGACACCTGGGTGTGGCTGAACTTAATGCGAGAGGCACGACCATGCTGCGGCTATCACGCTCACAGGTGGGTGATATGCACGCACCGCTCCCACCGGTCGACATCCAACGTCAAGCGGTCTGGCGCGTTCACCGATCTCTAGATGCTGTCAACCGTGTGTTGGACAAGCTATCAAGCCAGTTGGGTCTTCTCCGTGAACGCCGGCAGGCGCTGATCACCTCGGCAGTATCGGGGGAGTTGGAGGGTTCGGGGGTGGCGGCGTGAGTGGGGTGGATGAGAGCGCATTTGAGGGGTTCATCTGCGGCCGGCTCGGCACGCACGGGGGCTATGGGGCGGTCAAGGACGGGCAGGACTTCGACGCCGGGCTGGGGTTGGACTTCGTGGATTTGTTCGGGTTCGTGGAGGAGACCCAGGCTGAGCGGTGGGTGGAGTTGGTGAAGCGATACGGGGGCGAGGCGGGGGTGGCGCGGGATCGGTTCTCAGCCCGTTTGGGGGCCGAACTGGACAAGCGGGGTGTGGTGGATGTGCTGCGCGGGGGGCTGGTGGATCAGGGGGTGACGTTCCGACTGGCGTTCTTCCGCCCCGCGCATGGGCTGACGTCGGACCTGGTGGCCAGGTATGAGGCGAACCGCGTGACGGTGACCCGCCAGCTCGGCTATGAGCCTGGGTCGAGCAAGTCGGTGGACCTGGGCCTGTTGGTCAACGGGATCCCGGTCGCCACGGCGGAGTTGAAGAACCCGCTGACCGGGCAGGGGGTGGACGAAGCGATCGCTCAGTACCGCAAGCGAGATGCGAAGAACCTAACGTTGGCTCGGGCGGTGGTGCACTTCGCGGTGGACCCCCAGCGGGTGGCGATGACCACACGCCTGGCAGGGCCACGGACTCGGTTTCTGCCGTTCAACCGGGGTCACGGGCGGGGGGCGGGCAACCCGGCGAACCCGGAGGGGCATGCGTCGTCATATCTGTGGGAGCGGGTGTGGCAGCGCGACGCCTGGTTGGATCTACTCTCCCGGTTCGTGCACGTCGAGAAGCCCGGCAAGGGGTCGCGCAGACCGGCTTCGGTGATCTTTCCCCGGTTTCATCAGTGGGAGGCGGTGCGGGTCTTGGAGGACGCCGCTGCCGAGGAAGGGGCCGGGCACAACTATCTGGTGCAGCACTCCGCCGGATCCGGGAAGTCGAACACGATCGCGTGGCTGGCGCATCGCCTGTCGACCTTGCACGCCGGGGACGCGAAGGTGTTCGACAAGGTGGTGGTGATCACCGACCGGGTGGTACTCGACCGCCAGCTTCAGGAGACGATCTATCAGTTCGAGCACGCCCACGGGGTAGTCGAGCGGATCGAGCAGTCCTCCGCCCAGCTCGCGGAGGCGTTGGCCGGTGAGCGGGCGCGGATCGTGGTGACGACATTACAGAAGTTCCCGTTCGTGCTCACCCACGTCGAGGGGCTGCCCGACC
The DNA here is from genome assembly GCF_004322855.1 of Egibacter rhizosphaerae. Classification (NCBI taxonomy): domain Bacteria; kingdom Bacillati; phylum Actinomycetota; class Nitriliruptoria; order Egibacterales; family Egibacteraceae; genus Egibacter; species Egibacter rhizosphaerae. Next base: position 3,619,723 of record NZ_CP036402.1, read on the forward strand.
GGCGGTATGCAGTGCTGGTGGACGAGGCGCACTCCTCCCAGACCGGGGAGGCCGCCAAGGAACTCCGCCGGGTGCTCGGCGCAGCCACCCCCACCGCCAGCTCAACCGACGGGGACGGTGAGGATGCGGAACTGGCTCCGGGGGATGTGGAGGAGGCGCTGGCCGACGCGGTCGCCGCCAGAGGGCGACAGTCGAATATGAGCTTCTTCGCGTTCACCGCCACGCCGAAGGGCAAGACCCTGGAGCTGTTCGGCCGCTACGACCCCTCGACGGGGCGGCATGAGCCGTTTCATCTGTACTCGATGCGCCAGGCGATCGAGGAGGGGTTCATCCACGACGTGCTGGCCAACTTCACCACCTACCAGACGTTTTGGCGGTTGGAGAAGGCCATCGGCGAGGACCCGGCGTATGAGACCGCCAAGGCCCGCAAGGCCATCGCCCGGTTCGTGACCTTGCATGAGCACAACCTCTCCCAGAAGGCCGCGATCGTCGTCGACCACTTCCAAGAGCATGTCGCGCACAAGGTGGCCGGGCAGGCCAAGGCGATGGTGGTGTGCTCCTCGCGCGCGCACGCGGTGCGGTTCTTCTGGGCTCTGCGCGCCCATGTCGACGAGCACGGCCATGATCTCGGGGTGCTGGTCGCGTTCTCAGGGGCGGTGACCCCCAACGGCGGCGAGCCGGTCACCGAAGCTCAGTGCAACGGCTTCGGGGAGTCGGAGACCGCCGCGCGGTTCGACACCGACGACTACCAGATCATGGTCGTGGCGGAGAAGTTCCAGACCGGCTTCGATCAACCCAAGCTGTACGCGATGTACGTGGACAAGCCACTAACCGGGCTAGCGGCGGTGCAGACCCTCTCACGGCTCAACCGCACCCACCCCGACAAGGACGGCACGTTCGTACTCGACTTCGTCAACGACGCCGACGACATCGCCGAGGCGTTCGAGCCCTACTACGGCGAGACCGTCGCCCCGCCCAGCGACCCCAACCTGCTGTACGACACCCGCCATCAACTCGACGAGTTCGGGGTGCTGCGCACCGACGAGGCCACCGCCGTCGCGGGGTTCCTGCTCGCGCCAGAGGACAACCACGACCGCGTGCATGCCGCCCTGACCCCGGCGATCGACCGGTTCTGGGACCTCGAAGAGAGCGAGCAGGAGCGGTTCCGCGACGCGCTCGGCCGGTTCGTGCGCACCTACGCCTTCCTGTCCCAGATCGTCTCGTTCACCGACACCACCCTGGAGCGCGACTACCTCTACACCAAAGCCCTGGGCCAGTTCATCAAAGCCGCGCCCGGCGAATCGGTCGACCTCGGCGACGAAGTCGAGCTGACCCACCTACGTCACGAGCAACGCTTCACCGGGTCGGTCGCCCTCGACGTTGACACTGGCGAGGTCTCCACCATCTACTCAGGGCAAGGACGCACCACCGAGCCCGACCCGGAGCCGCTGTCGGAGATCATCCACCGGCTCAACGCCCAATACGGCACCGACTGGTCCGAGCAAGACCGGCTCGTATTCGACGCCGCCCTCGAAGACCTCGTCGCCGATGCCGACTTCCAGGTCACCGCCGTCAACAACACCCCAGAGAACTTCTCGGTCGTGTTCCCCGACCTGTACCAGAACAAGCTGCTCGGGCGGCTCGACCGCAACGAGAAAGTCGTCTTCGGCTACCTCGACGACCCCGACCTGCAAGCCGAGATCCACAAAGTCTATGCCACCCTCGCTCAAGCCCGCGCCAAAGTCGCCTACCAAGAACACTGCCCCATCGCCGAGCTGCTCGGCTCAGACCAAGAGTCCGCCCACCTCGAATACAAGGCGACCCTGCGCACCCACGCCGACACCGGCGAAGTCTTCAAACCCCTAGAGACCGCCACCCTGAAAACCATCGCCGCGTTCGCCAACAGCCGCCACGGCGGCACCCTGCTCATCGGCGTCGCCGACGACGGCACCGTCACCGGCCTCGACCCCGACTACGCCAGTCTCGCCAAGCCCGGCAAGGACCCCCGCGACCTGTTCCGGTTGCACCTGACCAACATCCTCGTCCAAGCGATGGGCGAGACCGTCGCAGCGCAGACCTCCACCCAGATCCACACCATCAACGGCCACGACCTCGCCCGCGTCCACGTGCACCCCGCAACCTTCCCCGTCGACGCCACCGTGACCATCGACAAGCAGGGCCAACACGAGAAAAAGACCGCCTTCTACATCCGCATCGGCAACGCCACCCGCGAAATCACCGCCGCCGAAGAGCGCCAACGCTACATCGCCACTCGCTGGGGCAACGGAAGCCACGACAGTGACGGCGACAGTTGATTGGTCCGAGGCACGTGAGGAAACTATTGCGCCTGGAAAAAGGCTTCGTCGACCCGCTTGAGCGAATAGGCGTCTTGGGTCTCAGCTCCGACGCTGTGCTCGACCATGAGCCTTCCGAGTTCGTTGCCGTCGATGAGTACCACTCTGGCCGATACCTGGTCGGCGTACTGCTGAGCGCCCTGACCGAAACGGCTCGTAGTGATGAACACGCTCGATCGTCCTGCCCCACCTGCAGAACAGCGATGAACCGTTGCATGTCCGAGCGAGCCACCGTAGGCACGTCTCCTCGCAGCGCAACCTGCCGGACGAGTGGTTCACGGAGACGGTCCTTATGGGGGCAACGGCTGACATGGGTATGTGAAGCGGCGTCACGCCGCCTCACCTACATCCTGTCGCGCGTTCTCGACTCTATGACCTCCGGTTGCTTCGCCCGCCAGACAGGCGGCCGAACGAACGTAGGGGGAATCTGATGCGGCTAGTCTCAGTGTCAGTAGAAGGTTACCGACGGATCGCTGAGCGGTCCACGGTTCGCCTTTCCGAGAAGCTCATCGCCATCGTCGGTTCGAACGAGGCCGGCAAGAGTTCCTTCCTGGATGCTCTCGCGGAGTTGAACCATGAGGATCCAATCGCGCGACGGGACCGAACCCGAGGGAAGCACCTCGCCGCCCGAATCGCCGCAACCTTCGAAGTAGAGAAATCAGACCACGACCAAATGTATGGCATCGACGGTGCGCAGGCTATTAAACGATGCACCATCGAGAAGAGGGGTGAAGGGACTCTGGTCGTAGAACTGGATCCCTCGCCGGCTCACGATCTCATGCCCCGCCGACGGGTTGCCGAGCGTTGGGAGCACGCGGAGGAGTTCTTGCCGATCAAGGGCAACGACAAACAACAGAGATCTCAGCAGCGATTGCGGGCGCAAGTTCGCGAGCGACTCGCGAGCGAAGACGAATTCCTCGGAGATGAAGGTATCGAACAGCTGAGGAGCGTCGCCTCACTTGTGAAGGAGTACATCGACGAGGAGAGCGACGGCGAGGAAGAGGCGGATGAACGAGGGTCTACGCCATGGCTGCGTGAAACCGTCCAGCTTCTCAGCGACCTAGCTGACTTCGAAGCTCGATGCCCTCCCGAAAGGGCTCGTCGTTGGCTTCACTCGGTGCGACCACGCTTCGCTCAGTTCGATGATGAGGCACGTGATCTCCGCAAGGCTTACGACTTGACGTCCGAGCCTAGCCAAAAGAAGGCTCTCGCGAGCCTGGCCCATTTGTGCGAGCTGCCCTTGGAAGAAGTGTACGCTGCAGCGTCGGAGGACGACGTCCCGAGGGTCCGGGTCCTCGTCCAGGCAGCCAATCGGATCTTGAAGGAGACGTTCTCCAAGGCGTGGGTTCGCGAGGAGGTAGTCCCCGAACTCGATGTGCAGGGCACCACCCTCCATCTCATGGTTAGGTCACCCGACGGTGATGGCCTCTCGTGGATCGATGAGCGCAGCGACGGGCTGAGATGGTTCATCGCACTTCTGGCGTTCCTCAACGCTGAACAGACTGATCAGCGACCCGTGCTGCTGATCGATGAGGCAGAGAGCCACCTCAGCTACGACGCCCAAGCAAGCCTCATCGATGTCCTGGAAACCCAGGACCTTGCCAGCACCGTCATCTATACGACCCACTCGGCAGGGTGCCTACCATCAGACCTCGGTACCGGCATCCGCCCCGTCATGCCGCAGTACGGCGAGCGCAGCAAGGTCATCAACTCCTTTTGGACCCAGGGGGTTGGATTCTCTCCGATACTCCTCGCAATGGGCCTCGCGCCACTCGCGTTCACCACTGGGCGTAACCAGCTGATCGGGGAGGGGCCGAGCGAGTGTTTGCTGCTGCCAACCTTGCTGCGAGAGGCGGTAGGGGCGAGCAACTTGCAGTTTCAGGTAGCACCTGGAGCCTCGAACGTACCGATGGACGAGCTTGCTGAGCTGGTAACGGAGGCAGGGAAGGTGGCGTTCCTACTGGACGGGGATGATGCTGGTGTCAAGCGAGCGTCCAGACTTCGAAATGTCGAGTTTATGCCCGACGAAGCTGTGATAACCTACGCTGACTTCGGTGGCGAGGGTCTCGTGCTTGAGGATCTGATCGAAGCCCACGTTTTCGCGAACGCGGTAAGTCGTGAGGCTCGACGCTGGCAGGGGGCGGAGGTCGAGTTCACTACCGCTGATATTGCCGCGAAGGGCCGTCTCGCCTCTGTGACGAGCTGGTGCGACGCGAACGGACTGCAACCCGTGTCGAAGGCGACCCTTTGTCAAGCGGTCGTGGAGTTGGCCGCCGAAGGCCAAGGCGTCGTCGACCACGCACATCGGGAGCTTCTCGCTCGCGTGCATGCCTGGGCGACTGACCAGCTGCCGCTCCCACGCTTCGTGGGGAGCACTTCCACTTCATAGATCGGCCTGGATACCGACGCTCTTCCGGTGGCGACGTCATCAGCCTCAGGATGGGCGGCAGAGTCACTGGGCAGGAGCCGGGCTCGATGGGCCGGACCCCTGGAAGCGGTGGCCCCCCGGACACCCAGCTCCTTGCGGACGACCTGCCCCTCCCGTCCGCAGATCAATGGGCGGCGCTCCTTCCCTTGCGCCTCGCTCATATCAATCCTCTCCGTCCCACACATGGACAATTCCCTGTCCATCGCAAGATCCGAATCTTCGCGTGTGCAACCTGGCCCCCACCTCTAGGTCAAGCTTTCTTAACGGTGGGGGTCGAAGCATGACGACTTGCTGGGCAATAAAGCTCCCGTCGCGGCGGCCATACGTAACGACCCGATGATCATTAAGGATGACACGGTTTTCACCGTCTCGGTTCGCGTGGGCTCCAGGTCCGGCTGGCTCCGAATGGAAGCCAGAGCCTCTTCCGGGCAGGATTGAAAGCCAAGCCAGCATCCATCTCTGCTAGCGCATAATGACTGTTATGCGCTATACTTGGAACCATGGACAGTAGCCTCGGGATACCTTCGCACGGCACCATTGAGGTTCTTGGTGATGGCCTTCCCGAGCGGACCGGGGTCACCGCGCAAGACGTTGCCATCGCGTGGTTGCTCGGCTACGCCAACGAACGAACCCGCAATGCCTATCAGGCTGACCTCCGCGACTGGTCGGCATGGTGCCGCACGCACGAAGTTGATCCTCTGGGTGGAGCGACGCGCGCGCATGTGAACATCTACTCGCGATGGCTTGAGGGCCAGGGCCGCAGCCGCGCCACCATTGCCCGCCGGTTGGCGACTTTGTCCTCGTACTACCGCTACTGCGTGATTGAGGGCCACCTTGAGCGCAACCCCGTCGAGCACGTCCGACGCCCCAAGATCGATGACGCGAGCCACACCAAGGGCCTTGACACGCGAGACGCGATCGCGCTGCTCGACGCCGCCGAAGACGCCAGCGCACGCGACCACGCGCTGGCGTGCCTGCTGCTATTGAACGGGCTGCGTGTTGGCGAAGCCTGCGGGCTGGACATCCAGGACGTCGGCGAGCAGCGAGGCCACCGCACCATCACGATCAGGCGCAAGGGCGGCAAACGCGTGACCCGCGCGCTGGCTCCTCGCGCGGCCGGGGCCGTGCACGAGACCGTCGGGGACCGGGAAGCCGGGCCGGTGTTGTGTGACCTGGACGGGGCGCGTCTGGACCGTCACGACGCCACCCGCGTGGTGCGCAGGCTGGCTCGCGAGGTTCTGCCTCGGGCTCGGGCAGATCGGATCACTCCGCACAGCCTGCGGCACAGCGCCGCAACCATCGCCCTGGACGCCGGGGTGCCGCTGCACCGGGTGCAAGATCTGCTTGGGCACGCCGACCCGCGCACCACGCGACGGTACGACCGCGCCCGCGACAGCCTCGACTCCGACGCTACCTACGCCCTCGCGGGGCACCTCGCCCGCTGAACGGCGCGTATTGATCGTGCTGACGGCGGGCCGCACGGACACGCTTGCACTCTCCCGGATCGCCCTGGGTCGGAGTACAGTGCGTGTACGAGTGGCGGGGCGACCCATGGGGCTCGGGGCGGTTTGATTGAGGCGCGCAAACCACTGGCAGCAGGAGCATTCGAAGATCGAAGTGTCGCTGGTGCCAGTTGCACGTCGGGAGGTTCTCCCTGCGGCTACCCGCGTACCCTCGGGATTCGCGCGCGCACCGCGCTGGCTCCCTCACCCAGGCAACCTCGCCGAGGGCGTTCCCGACGAGTAGCACCAATCATCTCGTTCAGTACGTAGTTCCTGCGGGTGCCTTCGACCCGCTTCTTTGCTTGACAATCACCCTTAGGATGCGTCCTGATTGATGTCGTGGAGGCCCCCTTGGAAGTTGGCGTCCTCCAGTGTCATCTCCGGTTCGCCGATGACAGGGTCAACTTGGCTTGCCGTGCCCTCTAGGGCACATGAGATGACCATCCCGTTGTTCTGGCCTACGAGCGCGCCAACGATGTCGCCGTCGCCAGCGACGCCCCCCTTAGCGGTCGAGCCTTCGAGGCGTCCCTCAAAGTTGTAGCCCACGAGACCGCCAATCCGGGCCCCCGTCCCGGTCACGCCTCCTTCGGCTGTGCCATCGATGACCACGGCCCCGCTGACGATTCCAGCGGCGTTGTTGAGACCAACGAGGCCACCGACGTCGTTCAGGCCGGTGACGTCGCCCGTCGCTACAGCGGTGTCGATCGAACCGCCCTCGTTGTGCCCGACGAGTCCGCCCACTTGGGCTTCTTCTCCGGTGACGTGGCCTTGTGCGGTGGACTCTGCGATCTCTCCCAAGTTGGATCCGACGAGGCCGCCGATCGTCGAATCCCCGCTGACCTCTCCGTGGGCTGACGAGTGGCTCACGAGTCCGGAGTCGGGACCGGGAAAGTGGATGCCGATGAGCCCGCCCACCTGGCTGCCCCCGGTGGCCGCGCCTTGCGCTTCGGAGCCCGTGACGTACCCGGAGTTGTAGCCGACGAGGCCGCCGACACTCAAGTCCCCTCTCACTTCCGTAGCGGTTGTGGATTCGTCGATGGTCGCATGGTGGAAGTTTTGGCCCGTGAGCCCACCCACTCTCGAGTTCCCGCTCACCGTCCCGTCCGTGACCGAGTGGCTGATCGACCCGCCGTTCTTGCCCACGAGGCCACCGACCCAGTTCATGCCTGCCACGTTGACGTTGGTGAGGTGAACGTCTGCGATGGCTGCGTCGATACCGGTTTCGCTGAACAGCCCGACACCGTCGTCGCCAGAACGGTCGATTGTCAGACCATCGATCGCATACCCCTGGCCATCCAAGCTGCCGGTGAAGGGGTCGTCGTCGAACGTGCCGATCGGGTCCCACCCCGCGTCTTCGGCGTAGACCCCGGCACCGAGGTCAATGTCGTTGACCAGGACGTAGCTGCCGTCCAGGTCGTCACGTATCCCGTCCAGGTCCTCCGGCGTGCTGATGTGCACAGGACTCGGGTCTGGCTCGGGGTCCGGGTCTGGATCGGGGTTCGGGTCTGGCTCGGGGTCCGGGTCTGGCTCGGGGTCCGGGTCTGGCTCGGGGTCCGGGTCTGGCTCGGGGTCCGGGTCTGGCTCGGGGTCCGGGTCTGGATCGGGCTCACTCTCGGTGGAAGCAGCCGTATACAGTTGAGCGGCCACCGTGTCACTGATGGCGGCTTGCCCGCCCAGGACATAGACGTCGCTGACGCGTTCCGCGTGTTCCACCAAGAACGCCTCGGTGTAGCCGCTGACCTGCTGACCTGGGGTAAGCAGAAGGATCCCGCCCAGGCGTGCGGCTACAGCAGTGCCCGACAGCGCGTCAGGGAAAGCGCCGCCGGTGGCCATAACGACAGGCACCGTCCCGTCTTGCCGGTCAAGTGCCTCGGAGGCCGCATAGGCAGAAGTCTGATAACGGTCGGTTCCTGCTAGCCGCTCCGGCTGGGCGCCGATGCCTGCAACCTCAACATCGATGGTGTCATCGAGTACTGCCGAGCCTCCCATGACGTACACCTGCGACACCGCAAGGGGACCCTCTAACGTGTCCAAGGTTGCCTGGGGTGCTCCAGTACTTCTCGCGAGCAAGACAGGTAGACGGTCGGGGCTGGCCGCCAGGGTCCCCGCTGAGACTGCGTCGGGAAAGTCGGTGCCCACCGCCACCGTTGCCGCGTTCGCGGGCGCGGCCACTTCCGTCGCGACCTCGACAGCGGTCGCGTATCGGTCTCTCCCCGAAAGCCGGGTTGCCCCTACACCCATCGCATCGAGGTCGTCGGCCACGTGATCACCGATCACCGCATCCCCACCGACGATCCACACAGTTTCAGCGCCCAGCCGGTCTATCTCGTCGGTGACCCTGCCGTCCAGCTCGTCCCCCGGAGTGAGCAGAAGGGGGGCGTCAAGGTGCGCTGTGAGCGCCCCCGCCGCAAGGGCATCGGGAAAGTCGGTGGAGACCGCGAGGACCACGTGCTCGCTGGTCTCCCATAGCTGGCTGGTGGCCACGGCGGTAGCAATCCGATCAGGCCCGTGTAAACGCTCAGGCCCTTCGTCTCCGATGGCCGTGCCCGATAACGTGATAAGACCCACTGTGATCACGGCGATGATGAGACCCATCCCCAAGAGCGCGGGTGCTACCCCTCGATACGTCATAGATCCCCCGCTGCCAGGCGCATCCGCCCCTGCACCAAAGGCGCGAGGTTCGCATTTGCGCAGACCTTCCCGCCTATCGATCAGCAGAGCGCCATGCTGGGCCCACCGCCCCAAGCGAACGCCCCCGATCCCCAGCACTGTACTACCCGCCGAGCCCCTTGCGTGGGTGATGCCGTTGTCCGCCGGACGGTAGGACCACTGCCGTTGCCTACGCCGACGGCGATCCCTAGGGCTACCTCGTGTCCCAGCCAGATCGGCGCGGGGCCACTACACTCTGCTTACGAGTGGTGGGGCGACCCATGGGGGCTCGGGGCGGCTCGATCGAGGCGGGTTCCGTTTAGGCGGGAGCATTCGAGATCGAGGCGTCACTGGTACTGAGCGCACGCTGAGGGGTTCTCTCTGCGGCAGCTCTGTCGAGATTGGAACCCGAAGTGCGGTACGCGTCCTGGCTGCTGCTCCTGGCTGGCTCCGTGTTGTTGCTCGTGGGCTGTGCAGCCGATGATCCTGTCGCCTCGGCGGCCGAGGGCATGTGCGAGGCCATCGATGCCGAGCCGTCCGACGAGCTGGCGTTCGAGGAGTACGAGCGGTCGATGGCGCGCGAACGCCGTGGAGGTCTTGACGAGGACGAGCTGCGCGACGCGGTCGAGGACCGGTGTGCCCGCGCGGTGTTTGCCATCACCGAGGCCGCAGAACTGGCTGAGGCGAAGGCCGACGAGTCGGACGCCCGTGACGAACCCGAAGAAGGCGACGAGGAGCCCGACGACGAACCGGTCGATCTGCGAGAGATCGCCTGGGCCGAGCAGCAGTGGCGCACCGACTGCGCCGAGTCGGGCAACGTGACCACAGTGAGCCTCACCCCCGTACCGGAGGAAGAGGGCCGCTACTGGCACAACCCTGACCCTGACAACGGGCCCGGCGCGGGCATGACCTACACCGTCGAGGTGGACAGTGTCGTCTACGGCGATGTCACCGGCGACGGGATCGACGACGCGGTGTTCGCCAGCCAGTGCTTCCTCGGCAACGACTTCGACTTCCGCATCGAGGTGTGGAGCCACGACGAACAGGGCGAACCCGCACTGCTGGCTCCAGTTCTCACCTACACCAAGTGGGACGGAGTGGTCGAGGACTTCGACGCCGAGGACGATCGCCTGCGCATCCACACCTCGGAACCCGCGCCCGACGAACAGCAGCCGCATCTGAACGGCTACGCGGTCGAGGTCGTGACCGACTGGCACTTCGACGGCACCGCCTGGGTCGCCGAGGAGGTCTCACGAACCGACACGACCCCCGAGCCCGAGCCAGCACCCGAGCCTGCTCCGGACACGACCCTGACTGCCTGCGAGCAGCTTGGCTTTCCCGAAAGCGACGACGAAGAGTGGTGCGCCCAAACGATCCGGGACATGGAAGAGTGCCAGCGCGAGATCGACAGCGACCCGAACTGGGTGCCGTATGATGGAGCGCTCTACGAGAACCTCGTGACCGGCGAGATCACCACCTGCGACATCTAGCGGGCCGAAACCAAGCAACAGGACTCACCGTCCCGACAAGCGCCTGCCCCGGACTGACCGGCCGTCGTTCGCGACGGGGCTATTGCCAGTTCCCTACGTCGGGAAGCGGTCTTGGGCGGGCGTGAGACCAAGCCAGGGCTCTCCGTGGGCTGCGGGAGAAGCTGCTCACGCACATGAAGCCATCCCAGGATGTACTGCTCAGCAACAACTGCTTTCCAGGAGTCTTAGGACCGCAAGAGGCGAGACGATCGGGGTTCCAGACCCTCATTCGCTTGCGATAGTTACTCGCAAAGGGGCGGAACAATGTTGAGCGGGGGCGGAACCCTGGGGTGGCAAGTAGGTATTGGACCGAGACCAATCCATACCGGCAGGTCCAACGTCGGCCACGGCCGATAGTTGACGCGGAGCGGGACCAATCCTCCAGCTCGCCCATCTCCTCCTGGCCGATAGCCGTGGAGACCGTCAACAAGTCGCGGGGCTCTTGCTCTTCGGGTCTGGTGCCGGCCGGCGGGGATCGCCCGAACGCTGCGGGGGCAGCTATGGGGTCCTCACGCGCATCGAGCCGAGCGGCGAGGAGGATGCCTGGGGCGGGCTTAGTGTGACGGTGGACCGGTGTCGCGGTGCGAGGCTCAGGGCCCGAGGGTGCACGGCTGGCGGTGAGCCTCGCCGTGTTGATCTTCCCACGTCACTGTCAAGTCCCATGTCAGGCCGTGTCCCGCGAGACCGCCAGCCAGCGGGAACCTGACCGAGGACTGGGGCGCGAGCGCCGAGATGGGCTCGAAGCCTCCGACCGTGCGTGCGCCCTCCCCGGTTTCGATGTTCACGTTGTAGGCGGTGGTGTCGCCGATGTTGCGCAGGACGAGCTTGGGGTGGGTCTTGTGCTTGATCTGTCCCTTGCTGTTGGTTTCGGAGCGTCGGTCCGGATCGACTTCGGCGGTGATCTGCGCGGGGCGGCTGGTGTTGAGGGAGAACTCCGCTGCGAAACCGGGACGGGAAGCGAAGGCTGTCCCGAGTTCGTGGACGGTCATCGGGCGGTTCGACGGGCCTGAGCGTAGGTAGCCGCGACCGGCGACGAGGTGGGGACGGCGCTCACTGCTCTCCACCCGCACGACGAGTACGCCCCTCCCGTCGTCTTGGATCGCGACCTCCTCGGCCTCCACAAGTACCAGCGGCTCATCGACTGAATCGCGAGCGATGTTGGCGAGCTTCTCGGCGGCACCGTCAAGATCGATTGGAGTGATAGTCTCGGCAAGGTTGCGGGGGGCGCTGAGACCGAAGATCAACACGCCCCCGGCCGTGTTCGCCATCGCCGCGAGAGTCCTGGCGCTGGTGTTGGTGTCGATCTCGGTCTTGAAGTCGCGCCACACACTCTCCTGGGCTTTCTCGCTGACGAGCTGGCGCACCTCCTCGGGAGTGCGTGGCATGTGGATGGCCTCGTTCCTCATGGCCCGGCTCGTTCCACCTTCGATCAGCCTTCCCTGCCACGCCGGAGTGTACGGGCCGGTGCTGATTGAGCGCGAGCCGGTTCAGTCGCGCTTAACGTCTCCTTCTTGGCCTGGCGCTCTGGATTTCAACCCCGGACTCCAGATCGAGTCGCCTAGCGCCTCGCCCGTCCAGTACCGGAGCGCCTCCGACTTGGTCTAGAAGGTCGCGATACTTCTTGCGGGTAGCCGAGGCTCGGCTGGGCTGGCGGCCGTTGATCTGCCGGTACATGTCTGCGATGAGTGCGTCCTCTGTACGTGGGTCGAGATCGAGCTTTGCGATAGCGTCCAGGAAGGAGCGCGGGCTATATAGCCATGCTCCCATCCTCGCGTGGTCCCACCGGTTGAGGAACAAGTCTGTGGCCTTGGCAGCGGTGAGGTCACACGGCGCTTTGATGCCCCCGTACCGAGTGAGCCAGCCACGCTTGCGGGCTTGAAGCTCGACGCGCAGGGTCTTCGACCTCCGGAATCCCGAGTCGTAGACGCGGAACGTGCCCGCCGTCTTCGTGCCCACATACAGGGTGGAGGCTTCGCCGGTCTCGGTCTCGCTGAACACCCGCAACATGGACGCGCGGGGACGAGGTACGCGCCTGAGGGCCTCGATGAGAACCTCGGGCTTGGACTCGATGGAGAAGTCCCGAGCGATGTCCACTCGGGTGACTGACCCCTGGTCTTGAACCTCCTCAAGGTCCAACACGGGGCGAAGCTCCCGCTCTACCACCGCCCAGATCTCCGCCAACAAATCCGGGAGCACCTCGGATAGGGAAGACACCGCGCACCTCGGGTTGAAGCTGAGCACTCCATAAAACCTCTCGTAGAAGGGGTGCACAAACTCTCCTAGCCGAGGATTGAAGGCACCCAAACTGAAGTCGTGGCCACCGGTTGTACTTCTCCTGCGCCGCCAGTACTGCGACGCCTTGGGTTCTCTTATGGGAAAGGACAACTCGACCTTGTCAACCAAGAGTTCGCGGGCGTGGGCGGTGAGGTCTACTTCGCGGGCGGCTTGTTCGCTTCGTGAAGTGGTTCCGGGGGTGTTACTAGGGCCGTGGAATAGGGTTGGGGTATCGCTAGGACTTGCTTCTTTCTGCTTGCGAGGAGTCCGTGCGTGCGTTGTCGGGGGCTTAGCTGGGTTATTGACGAAGCGGACGCGTCGGCGTGGCACTCTGGAAGTGCTCATCGGGAGCAAACCAAGGGGGTCTTGGGAGCCAGATCTTGCGAGTTGCCTGGCCGGCTCGGGTGCTTCGTGGTCGGAGCACTGTGCAACGAACTGCCCACCATCAACGGTCTCGTTCGAGGGGTTCTCGCCTCGAAGCAGTTGGCCGGACTCCCCGAGGTCGGTGTGCGCCTCGACGTCTTGCGGCGCTGCCGTCTCGGCGGTCGGGAATCTCGCTGCGGGTTCTCTGTTTGCGCGGTGTGGGACACCAACACCGTGCTGCGGGGGGCCCGTCGGTGAACTTGGCGATTGCGCCGTGGACGGCCCGATCGAACTCGCCCAGAGTGGGGCGGTCGCGCGCGGCATGCTCGAAGGCGTCGCGCAGGATCCTCAGTGCCGATCGGACGCCGCGATGCCCGTCTTGTGCCGCCCGAATCAGCCGAGCGGACCCCACAAGCATCGCGTGGTGCCGCGAGCCGCCGCCCCTCAGTTCTTCACAAGCATCCTCGGTCAGCCGGCAGGTCTTGGCGCACACGGGCTCGTCGTCAAGGAGTCCAAGCCACGCCTCACCTGCGTGAGCATCAACGACCGCCGGACTGCCGGCCTCGCAAGACAGCGCTCGTATCCAGACCACCGGAAGCTGAGCGAGGTCGGAGGGGCGAGGTAGACCCTCGAGCGGGATCGTCTCCCCGCTGGCCTCGTGCACCCACCGATATCGGGTCCGACTTAGGGGATTCCAGGAAGGTGCGGTAACCGCGTACCGGTGGCCTTCGTGAATGACCTCGACGCCATCACCCACGTCCTGCCAGCCCAGGCCCACTGGAACGCCGAACCAACGGATCCCCGAGGGCAATGGCCGGGAGGTCGAAACAAGGGTCTGCGGGAGCGGGCCGAGTTCTCGCTCCCACAACTCGAGTGTCGCGCCGCCACGCTTGTCGCCGTAGTTATCGACATCGATGCCGAGGACGCCCTGCGGTGGACGCAGGGCAATGTTGCCGCTCGGCTGCTCCCGAGCCCACCTCCGAGCTTGCTTCTCGCTGACCGCCTTGCCGCCCCACCCGGTAAAGCCCCGTGGTGGCGGTGTCTTCTTCCTGGGCGGCAGAAGCAACGTGTTCGACCAGCCGCGCGCCTGATAGGCCTCAAACGCACTAGCGAACGGGGTACGGTGGCCCTTTCGAGGAGATGGTCTCCTACGACCGCGCTTTCGGGTAAGATCGGCCACAGCTGATCTCCTTCACGCAGGGGGAGTTACAGTGATCGCTAGAAGGCCCCGAGGACTAAGTGCTCGGGGCCTTCTTCATCGCCGGGTTCGGAACGAATCGCGGGCGCCGACGCTGACGCCTAGGAGCAACCTCGGCGACTGGGGTCTCTTCTCGGCGATGACGCGCGTCCCGTTTGCCACGTTTCTGCTCGCTCCGCTTGCGGCTCGACTCGAAGGAGAGTCGCGCCATGTAGGAGGCGCGGGCGTGCTCGGCCCGGCGGATCCGTTCGGCCTCGGGAAGCTCGCGATCAGGGTCAACCTCGTCGCTGAAGCGCTCGAGGAACGCCTCCCGGCCAGGCTGCGTGGCCGCGCGGGGGTCACGCTCCTTGGCCCAGCGGGCGTGGGCCGCCATGCGGGCGCGCAGAACGCGCTGTTCTGGCGTAAGTGAGTTCGAGGACGCCATGGGAACCTCCGTAGTCCGGGCACAGGTAGCGGAACCGCGCGGGTGCCTCGGATACGGAGTTCTGCTTCGGCGGCTACAGGAATAGTAGCATCACGGCGCTGCTAGCCCGCACGATCGCTCGTGTCCCACTTTCCCTTGCCGAGTACGGCCCCTAATGGCCGCCCAACGTCCCGTCGGCTCGCGCTCGGCAAGGGCGTCATGAACGGATCCACAATTCAGCACATAACCTTGCCGCAAGAGGCTGCCGAAAAGTTGTTAACGCCCTGGTTAGCATGGCGGATAGTCCGGCATTGTTAGGAAACCGGTGCTCTATCCCCTGAGCTACGGGGGCGGGACTTCCGCGCGAAGCTCGGTGCGGACCTCCGCGCGAGTGCCGGGGACCGTGGCGACCCCTCGACGCACCGCAACCAGCCTACTCACCGCGCTCGTGATCGGACGTGATCGGAGTATAGACAAATTTGTGTTTGTCATTTGTCTGTCTATGCTGGTGGCATGAGCCGCACCGACCGGATCACCGAGCTCGAGCGCGAGATCGCCGTCGAGATGGAGCAGGCGTCGCTGCACTTCGCGCGCGCGGCCGCGCTGCGCGAGGAGGTCCGCTTGTTGCGCGAGGGCGCGCAGGTCGCCACCGACGTCGCGGCCATGTCGCGCGTGGACGCGATCGTGGCGGTGCTGCGCCATGCCGGCGCGCCGATGTCGCCGACCGAGATCGGCCGCGCGCTGGTCGCCGCCGGCCGCGCCGAGGACTCGCGGCAGACGCTCACCGCGTCGCTGGACTACCTACGCAAGCAGGAACGGATCGTGCGCGTCGGGCGCGGGCAGTACGCTGTGGCCGCTTGAGTTCGACGGCGGCGCGCCGGGTCAGAGCGCGATGGGGGCCCACAGCTGTTGCTGCTGCGCACCGAGGTGTCCGTAGGTGCGGATAGTGGTGGCGTGCTTGGTGGCGTCCGCGCCGACCACGTCGCGGTTCGCCCAGAGGTGGTGCACAGCGCCGAGGAGCTCTCCCACGCGCATGCTGATGTCGGCCGAGACCGCCTGGTGGGCGCGTTCGCGTCGCTGCGGGTCGCCACTTAACAGCGCGTCGCGGACCTCGGGCCGGGCGTCGATGACGGCGCGTTCGAGTTCGGATTCCCAACGGCGGTTGGGGTCGTCGTCAGCGGGGTGGCGTCGCTGGTCTCCGGTGAGAAGGTCGAGGAAGTGGTAGCGATCGCGGAGCGCGGCGGCGCTGAGCAGCTTGAGCAGCAGGCGGGTTACCGGCTCGTCGCGCTGCTCCAGCAGTCGTGAGGCGTGTGGTTCGCTGATGGCGGCGACGTAGTCGATCGCCTTGTGTAGGTCGTGGGAGATGCCCGAGCGAGGCTTCAGTTCGCTGGGCTGGGGCGCGGCGCCGGTCCGGTGGATGGTGGCGACGACGTAGGTCAGTTTGAGTAGTCGCTCCAAGCCCTGGGCGAGTAGGAGCATCGGCACCGTGAAGTTGTCGCTGCTGCCGTCGAGGACGCGGGTGGCGCGGCGCCCTCGGCGGCTTTCGCCGACCGGCGGTCATGTGGCGGGCTCCTCCTCCGCGGCCGCGCCCTGGTCCGCCCGAACGGGGACTATGGCCCGGACATCGCCACCTTCTGGTGGCGCTTGCTTTCGCGCGACGAAGCTGTGCGCTCAGGATCGCGCGGCAAGCGAGCATCACCCTCGGGAGGGACATCCGCCACGCCCACTTCCGGGCCCTCAGCTTTGGACAGCCACCGACCGTGATCGCGAGAGAGTCCGATCGATGTCCTGACTAACCCGCCATAGGTTGAGCTCACCGGTCTGTCCGTGGGAGGTTGGACCGAACTCGCTCGGCCCTGTCGCGGTTCTGGGGCCGACTCGATGGTTGGGTCGTACTAGCTGGACACGTGCGTCGCTGTCGGCACTTCGGTGCTCATGCCGAGGAGGTGAAGCCGGCGCGAGCGAGTACTTCATCGGCTGTAGTGCCGAGCTCCTCGAGCAGCTGTGGAGTCCTGCCGGTATCAGCGCTGACGATGGCTGTAAGGAGGTGCCTGTTGGAGATGCGTCGAGCACCTTCTGCGGAAGCGAGCCCGAGGGTGCGTTCCAGCGCGAGCTTTGCCGACGGAGCGAACCGGGTGGTTCGACCACGTCGCAGTCGGGACGTTGGCGACGGGAGGGGTCGATGTGTGTCGACGCCGACGGCGGAGAGGGCGGACTGAAACTCGCGGTCTCGTGCGGAGCGAATCGCCTCGGAGGTGATGCCGGCGTCGACCAGCGACTGTCCCACGGGTTCGCGGGCAGGGTCGACGATGGCTGTGAGGAGATGTTCGGCTTGTACGACGGATGCATGCTCCCCTTCGGCGATCTCCGCAGCTCGGCGGACCGCTTCTCGGGTCTCTCGGGCGAACCGTTCGAACAAGGCTGTCTCCTCGTGTCAGTCCACAGGGCGGTTCCGATGGCCGTGCTTCTTCTGTACTGCTTGTCGGGTCACGTCGAGGGCTTCGGCAACACGAGCCCAGGGCCAGCCTTCGGCAAGGGCTCGTGCGACGTGCTCGGCCTCGAGGTCATCGGCAAGAACGCGGAGGGCTTGGACGGCACGGAGTCCGTCGTTCGGGCTGAGGTCGTCCACTGCCATGGTGCTCATGTGGCAACCTTAGTTGCCTGCGGCGTCCTACGCAACCTAAGTTGCCCTCGCGGTCAGGCGAGCGCATCGTTCGCCGCTTTTGAGCGCCGCCGGCAGGCACGAAGGCGGGCCCGTGAACGGGCCTGCGGCCTTTGAGCCCCAGCCCGGCGCCCGGCCGACCCCGCATGCTCCCGACCTGCGCACAACGATGACCAAACTCGACCGAGCGACTCGGGGCAGACCCCATCGCCGTCGTCGCGGTCGATGGGTGCGTCCTTGCGGTCGGTGGATCGAGGGTCGGTACACCCGAAAGGCCCTTGATCAGCCTCACGATCCCCTGCAACGCGGATCACAGACAACACTTCAGGTTGATCGCACGGCAGTCGATGATCTCATGAAGCAGGAGTCCATCGGCGGAGGGGTCTGGCCTTGGGTAGCATCATCATGGCCCCACTCGGGCTCGTGGCCTACATCCATTTTCTCGTCACCATGCTCGCGACTGACTCCCTCGGCTGGGCCATCGCCGGGACCCTCGGCTTTCCGGTCGTGTCGGTCCTCTGGCCCGTAGTTGCGTTCTTCAGCGGTATGCTGGCCGGATTCTACGCTGTCCTCTTCTACGCAGCGATGGGCTTCGGCCTGTGGCTAAATGCCCAAACGCACGGGTGAGACTTCGACCTTTGGTCGGCTGCTCGCGGGCCGACACGCGCGGTATCTGGTCTTCCTAGAGAACCGACGTTCACCGCTCAAATGCGGCACATTCGAGCGGAAGGGGAGGGAGCATAGTGTTTGGATCGAACAAGGAACGGTGGGACGGGATCGAGAGGGAACTTACGGCGCTGCGCGACCAGGTTTCTCGCCACGAAGACCGACTCGACGGCCACGAGGTCCGGCTTGGCGCACTCGAGACGGTCCACAGTGCGCTCGACGAGTTCAGTGGCTACAGGGACATGACCCGCGACGAACTGCTGCGAATCCAAGGCGTGCTGGACGTCCACGAGCAGACGCTGGAGTCGCTGATCGAATGGGCCACGACCGAGGACTACCGGGAGAGGGTCAAGCAGCTCCGTTACCGCTTCCGCCACCATCAGACGCAGCCGGAACGCACTGGCGGCGCTGGATGGTTGACCGTACCCCCCGGCGGTCCGAACTGCTGCGTGAAGCGCAGGACTTGGCTGTGGACAGCAGAACCAAGCTTGGCTTCGAGGTCCATGAGGCAGCCGACGAGATGCAGCCGCTCCAGAAGCCGACCCGGCGGCCCTGGCTCGAGGACGTGGTGCTCGACCTGCTCGCGGACCAGGACGACCGATGCGCGCTGTGCGACGGCACACTCGAACTCGATGAGCACGAGGTCGATCACATCGTCCCGTTCGTCTACGGCGGCGGCAACGAGCAGGCGAACATCCAGTTGGTGCATCCGCGCTGCAATCGCAGCAAGGGCGCAGACATCCCCCCCGAGGCCCTGCTACGGCACCTCGAGGACCTGCACATGAACCGCTGACCACCCGGCCAGAATCATGAGCAGGGTCACAAGCACGCCTGCAGCAGCAGCCGGGGAACAACCGCGCTCTGCCTCCACCTGACCCAGCCTTCCGATAGCGGCTGATGTAGCTCATCGGATCTGTGAGGCGGGCTCTCAGAATACGTGCTCGATAGGCCGCAAGGCGTCGGGAAGCGGGCTATTCAGCCTGCTGACCGGCCAGTTCCCCGATAAGGCCGCTTCTGTCGAAGTGATTTGCAGCGCGATGGTGCGCGAAGGCTGGGCTCGGGGCCGTGCTGTTCGTCGCCCCCGAGGCCTCGGATGCGTGGTGGCCGTGGGATCTCACGGCGTTGACCGGGCGGGCCGTAGGCGCCTGGTTGACCGGCATCGGTACCGCCGCCGCGCACGCGGCGCTCGAGAACGACTGGCGCCGTGTCGAGATCTTGCTGCACACCTACTGGATCTTCGCAGCGCTCCAGTTCGTCGCGATCGGCCGGTACGCCGACGCCCTCGCCTGGAACGGTGCCGAGGCGTGGCTCTATGCCGCGTTCATGGCGAGCGCCCTGGGGGTGGGCGCATACGGCTGGCGAGTCGCTCGCCGTGTCGTCGCGGAGGAGGCAACGCCCAGTCGTGGCGGCTCGTGAGGACCGTGACTGACCAGATGCGGTCGTGACCTTGCCGGTTGAGATGGTCACCGAGGATGTCGTCGTCAAACCCGCGGGTCATCCCTCCTCGGCGGGGAAGAGGCGGTCGGGTAGCTCCCTGCGCGACGAGGCCGTCGGCCCGCAGTCGCGGGGTCACCTCCTGGGGCCAGGCGAGCTCCACCACTCCGTCGCCGGGGTGCTCGCGCGGCACGACGTCGGGCTCGACCTCGGGACGGTGGGACGGTGCCTGTCGGCGAGCTCGCGGCCGAGCTGGGCTGGAGCGGACGCCACCTCACCCGGCGGTTCCGCCAACACGTGGGCCTGCCACCCAAGCGTTTCGCCCGGCTGGTCCGGTTCCGTCGAGCCCTCGCGCTGCTCGAGCAGGCCGACGGGCCCAGCCCGGCGGAGGTGGCTCTCCTCGCCGGCTACTACGACCAAGCGCACCTCGCCAACGAGGTGCGCGCGATGGGCGGGCGCACGCCGGCTGAGATCCGCGGGAGCGTGACGATCGATCCCTCCCCGGAGGAGGTCGCATTCGTCCAAGACCCCAAGCAGGGCGGTTCGTAGCGTCGGCAGCGAGCCGGAACGCCCGACGTTCCCGGCCGGACAGAGAGGAGGCAGCATGACCTCGGCAGTGATCCCGACGCTGCGCTACCACGACGCACCGAAGGCGATCGATTGGTTGGTCGAGGCCTTCGGCTTCGAGCGCCAGTTCGTCGTCGAAGGAGCAGGCGGCCGCATCGACCACGCGCAACTGACCTTCGGCGACGGGATGCTGATGTGCGGCAGCCACGACGACGGCGGCGACTACGGCGACTTCGTCAGCACGGTGCGGCTGACCGGGGCGCCCACCGGCGGCTTCTACGTGCGGGTCGACGACGTCAATGCGCACGCCGAGCGTGCCCAGCAGGCCGGCGCCGAGATCGTCCAGCCACCCGAGGACCAGGACTACGGCGGTCGCCGGTACACCTGCCGCGATATCGAGGGCAATGTGTGGACGTTCGGAGACTACGACCCGTGGGCCACCTGACCGCGCTCTGGTCGCCGTCGGCCGCACGTCGCCGTCGCCCCACAGCCTCGGCGTGACGCTCCGGGCGCCGAGGCTCAGCCAAGGACGGCGTACGCGCGAACGGGGAAGGTCCCCATGCCGCGGATCGGTGCCGGAACGGCGCTGAACCGGAACCCCTCAACGGGCAACCGCTCGAGGTTGGTGAGGTGCTCGCAGACGGGGATGCCGGCGCCGAGCAGCGCGGTGTGCACAGGGCGCTGGCCGTCCGAGGTGTCGTCGATGTTGAGCGCGTCGATTCCGACGAGCCGAGCGCGCTGGTCGACGAGGTGGTCGGCTGCCCCTCCGGTCAGGAAGGGATGGGTTCCATCGGCGTAGTGGCCGGTCCCCCAGTGACGGGCCCAGCCAGTGTGGAGCAGCACCGCTCGGTCGGTGACGTCGTACGGCAGGAGGTGCGCCCGGGTGATGGCGCGGCCGGTGCTGCCGGTCACATCGATGCGCACCGCGTCGAGGTCGGCGAGACCGTCGAGCGGGAGCGCGGCCAAGTCCGTGCCGTCGGCATACCGGTGGAACGGGCTGTCGACGTAGGTGCCGGTATTGCCGCACAGCGTGATCGAGCCGATCTGGAACTCGGTCCCCGGTGCGTACCGATCGCGACTCTGTTCGCGGGTCAGCACCTCGCCGATGGTCGGGGTCGGTAGCCCCGGGTAGGTCTCGGTACCGTCCGCGATGGGATGGCTGAGGTCGATGCGCGCCCGTCCGTCGGCGCCCTCGCCACGAGGGTCGGCACGAGCGCTGCGCTTGTGGCGCTCCCGCAGGATCTCCTTGTTGAGGATGCGCACCTCACCGACCATCAACAGGCGCAGGTCGCGGACGATGTGCTCGGCGAGCTCCCGGTCGCTGATGTCATCGCTGTCGATGTCGAGGCGGAAGTCCTGGCCCTGGATGCCCCCGCCGTTGGTGAAGTCGATCTCGAAGTCGAACCGCACCCGGCGGTCCGTCGCCTCGGGATGGGTGGCCACGCCTGACCTCCTTTGGAGAACCCTCATGCCCGCCCACCGGCGCACGCGGGCCCGGCCGAAGGGGACGCGTAGCTCACGATACCCGGGACGGGAGCAGCCCCGTTCCCGTCCCAGACGGGAGGGTCGCGCGCGTGCTGAGCACTACGATTCGCAGAGGAGGATCGGGTGCGAGCGAATGGAGACACGATGGCGGCCGTCGCGCGGCTCTCCACTGCCGCGGTGAAGGGCACCGCGCTCACCCATCCCGACGCCGTCGAGCTGACCGCCGGCGGGGCTCGCGGCGACCGTGTCGTCCATCTCATCGACGAGCGTGGTCGGTTGGTCAACGGCAAGCAGGCGCCCCCGCTCGCGACGGTGCACAGCCGCCTCGACGGAGACGAGCTGACCCTCGAGCTGCCCGAGGGCGACGTCGTGACCGGTCCGCTGGCGCTCGCCGAGCAGGTGACGACCAGCTTCTACGGCCGTCCCGTGCCCGGCCGGATCGTCGCCGGCTCCTTCGCCGATGCGTTGAGCGAGGTCGCCGGCCGGGCAGTGCGGCTGGTGCGGCCCGCCTACGAGGTCGCCGCGGTCGACGCTGCCCCGGTGTCGCTGGTCTCTCGTGCGACGCTCGCGGCCTTCCGAGTCGCCAGCGATGGTCCCGAGGTCCACTGGGCCGACCGGTTCCGCATCCTCGTCGAGATCGACGGCGTCGATGGCCGCGAGGAGGAGACGTGGCAGGGCGAGCACATCGCCGTCGGGGAGGCCGTGATCGAGATCGACGCGCCGATCCCGCGCTGCTCGGTCACCACCGTCGATCCTGCCCGCGGCGTGTCGGACTTCGACACGCTCGCTCGGTTGCGGGACTGGCGCGATGACGGGGAGGTCACCCTCGGGATGTGGGGGTCCGTGGTACGGCCGGGCCGCGTGACGTGCGGCGACACCGTGTCCATCGCATCCTCGCCCAGCGACGCTACCTCGGATCGTGGTCGGCGGTGAGCGAGGCGGGTCATGGCCCGAGCAGAGCCGCTGGGATGACGGCGATGCCATCGCCGCGACGGTAGGTACGCTTCCGAGTGGTTATCACCGCGGGGTCGGGCAGTGATGCTGGTTCCCCCACCGTCGCCGTTGTGCTACGATCGTCGCATGGTGGATGTTGCCTCGCGCGAGCTGCGCAATCAGACGCGTGAGCTCCTCGCCCGAGTCGAGGCGGGCGAGGAGGTGCGGATCACCGTGGCCGGCCGGCCGGTCGCCGAGCTGCGACCTCTCGGCGACCGGCCGCGGTGGGTGTCCCGCTCGGAGTTCGTAGCGTGGCTCGGGCGTCAGGCTGACCCTGCGCTGGCCGAGGATCTGACCGACCTGGCGCCGGACACGACCGACGAGTTGGAGTGGTGACCCGCGGGCTCGCACACACCAGCCTGTTCGTCGCCCGCGAGCATGGCCGGTCGCTGGAGGTCGAGCGGCTTCCCGAGGAGTTGGCCGTATCGGTGATCACGATCGGTGAGTTGCGTGCTGGGGTACTGGCGGCGCACGACGTGGCAACCCGCGACCGGCGGCTGGCCACGCTGGCACAGGCATCACGGCTCGACCCGCTGACTGTTGATCGGGCGGTGGCCGACGTGTGGGCGAGGCTGCGGGTGGAGCTGCGCGACGCGGGCCAGCGGATGCCGGTCAATGACGCGTGGATCGCCGCGACGGCCCTCGCCTGGGAGGTTCCGGTGGTCACCCGGGACGACGACTTCGACGTGACGGTTACCGGGCTCGACACGATCCGCGTGTGACCCGGCGCCGTCGTCGGTGACAACGAACACGCCGGCCACGGTCGGCTTCCTTTCGCGCATCGGGTGAGATGCTGGCCATCTCGACCAGCCGCGGACCGCCGACGAGCTGCTGGCGCACGCCAACACGCGGTTCGTACGCTACTGGCCGGCGATGGCTGAGTTCACGATCTCGGCGAGTCCATCGGGGCACGACACGTGCGGGCAGTGGCCAGTGTCGACCTCGATCGGTTCGACACCGAGGCGGTCCCGAGCGGCGCGGCGCAGCCAGTCGGGACGGATCGTGCGGTCCTGGCTGGCGACGAGCACGGTCGAAGCACGAACGTCCTCGCCACGATGCATGGCCACTTCGGCGGCAGCCCCGGGATGCCAGAGGCGTTGCCTGGGCAACGCCCACTGAAAGGTCTCGTCGTCACAGTCGTGGTAGAGGAAGAAGGCAGCCGCTTCGGGATCGGAGGTCGGATCGACACCAAGCCAGTCGGCGTTGAAGACGGCGGTGAGGTCCTCGTCGACGAGGCTCATGCCATCGGCCGGAATGTAGGCGGCCAGCCACACGAGGTGGGCCGCGTCGAGTGCGTGCCCGACGGCCTCGAGGATCAGCCCAGCTCCCGAATGACCCAGCACGACCGGCCGGTCCACCTCGTCCAAGTGCTCGGCCAGAAACGCTGCGTGCTCGTCCGCGCGCCACTCCGGACGGTCGACCGGCAGGTCGACGCCGTGGACCGTCCATCCTCGGTTGGAGAGCGCGGCGGCGAACGGCGCGTAGCTCGCTTGCCCCGCCGTCGTCCCGTGCAGCAGAACGATGTCGTTCATGACGCCAGTCAAGCACGCCTGTTCGATCCTGTGCTCGCCGGGCTCTTCGTCCGTGGCGCGTCGACCGTCGGGAAGTCACGACGCGGTTCTGTTGGCCCGACCGCGCACGCGGACCCGGCCGAGGGACGTGAACCTCACGATACCCGGGACAGGAGCAGCCCCGCTGCCGGCCTTGACGGGACGGTTGGGCGCGTGGTGAGCCGATCCGCCAGGGCGGCGGCCGGCTGCGGCTCGCCGAAGTGGAAGCCCTGGGCTCGGTGGCACCCCAACTGCCGCAGCCGCTCGGCCTGGGTGGGGCGCTCGACGCCGGTGGCAACGACCTCCAACCCCATCGTCTCGGCGAGGCGCAGGAGACCGGCCGCTAGCGGCGAGGCGCTCGGCTCCCCGTCGAGGTCGTCGATGACCTGACGGCTGAGCTTCACGCCCGACACCGGCAGGTACCGCAACGCATGCAGGGCGTTGGGGCCGGCGGGAAAGTCGTCCACAACCAGCTTCATCCCCAGCGAGGCGAGCCGCTGGAGCGTGGGTCGGGCAGCCGTGAGGTCGTCGGGGCGCGTCGAGGAGTTGAGCTCGATCTGCAGCTCCGACGGGCAACGGCCGGTGTCTCGGAGCAGGGTCTGGAGCAGCCCGTCGAGGTACTGGGCACGCAGCTCGGAGGCCGAGATGTTCAGGCTCAACGTCGAGGGTGACCCCTCCGGCGTGAGCCAAGCCGCGCTTTCCGCGCACGCCCGGGACAGCACCTCGCGGCCGATCGAGGTCATGAGGCGGGCGCTCTCGGCCAACGGGAGGAAGTGCTCGGCCTCGAGCACTCCTTGGTGCGGGTGTTCCCAACGCACGAGCACCTCGGCGCCGACCGTCCGGCCGGTCTGGAGTTCCACGATCGGCTGGTAGTAGGGGAGGAACTCGCCGGTGGGGGACCCGCTCTCGAGCTCGGTGCGCAGCTGCAGCCGCTGCTGCGCGGTGGTCGAGAAGTCGAGGTGGAACGGTTCCACCCGGCCCTTGCCCGCGTCCTTCGCGCGGTACATCGCGAGGTCGGCGTGGGCGAGGAACTCGTCGACGGACTCGTGGCCGCGGCTGAGCACCACCCCGACGCTCACCCCGACGGGCGCGTCGGTGCCGTTCAGCCGCACCGGTTCGCTGAGTGCGTCGAGGGTCCGCTGGCCGATCTGGTGCAGCTCGACCTCGTCCGCGACTGGGTCGACGACGACGGCGAACTCGTCCCCACCGAGTCGGGCGCACGTGTCGGAGGCGCGGGCGGTGGCCTGCAGCCGTTGGGACACGGTGCGCAGGACCTCGTCGCCGGCGGCGTGGCCGAGCCCGTCGTTCAGCGTCTTGAAGTCGTCCACGTCGAGGAAGAGCAAGCCGACGTGGTCCCCTTCACGGCCTTGCCGCGCCAGGGCATGGCCGACCCGGTCAGTGAACAGGTTGCGGTTGGGCAACCCCGTGAGCCCGTCGTGCAGTGCCTGCTCACGCAGCTGCTCCTCGAGCCGATGACGCTCGGTGACGTCCCGGTAGTTGATGACGATCCCACCCACGGCCGGATCGTCGAGCAGGTTGCGCAGGGCGCCCTCGACGTGTCGCCAGGACCCGTCCGCGTGGCGCATCCGCAGCTGGGTGGTTACCGGCCGGTCGGGGTTCTCGAACAGCGTGGGCAGTAGCTGTTCGGCCCTTGGCCGGTCGTCGGGGTGGATGAGCTCGAACCCCGAGCGTCCCACGAGCTCTTGGGGCTCGTGTCCGAGCACGTGGCGCACGGCCTCACTCTCGTAGAGGATCGTCGCGTCCGCGGCGATCACCCGGGACACGTCGCTCGCACGCGCCGCCAGCGAGCTGAAGAGTGCCTCGCTCGCCGCCACTCCCGCGGTGGCCCGCACCCGATCGAGGGCGAGCGTGGTCTGCGCCGCCAGGGAGGCGAGGGGGACCTCCAGTCCCTGATCCCCGGTCTCGGCCAGCAGCATCCCGCCCGACGAGCCGTTGGAGAGGGGAGCTACCAGGGCTGCATCCCAGGGCAGCCCGAGCACCCTCACCGCGTCAGCTTCCACTCGGCGTGGACCGTTGGCGGCTCCCAGATCGGTGTTTGCCCCTCCGGCCGTCGGGTCCAGCACGAGGCCGACCAATGCGGGGTCGGACGCGGCGCGCACGGTCAGGCCCCGGTCCTCGTGCAGGGCGACCGCGGCGCCACGCGGGCGATCCCGGCTCGCGAGCGCCGCCGCTCCCCGCTGCGCCGCCTCGAGCACGTCGCCGGCACGTTGGGCTCCCGTGAAGGTGACCCCGGTCTCGGTGAGTATCTCCTGCGCGCGCTGCTCACGGTCGCGGCGGTCGGCGATCGCGACGAGGACGCGCATCACCACGACGGTGAGGGCGAAGCCGGGGACCTGTGTGAGCACGACCGGGGAGAGCAGCGTCGTGGCGGGCCCGGCCGTGCCGGCGGCCTCGGCGACGGCGACCGCGACGAGATGGGAGAGCAGATAGCTGACCCCGAGCGCGGCTGCCGCGCGCGTGCTCCCGTACATGGCCCGGAAGTTCAGCGCGACGTACATGAGGCCGAGGGTCATCGCCGGGTCGCCGGTGCCGATGGCGACCACCGCGAGCGCCGGCGCTTCGATCGCGAGCCCCGACACCGGCATCCGGCCGCGCCGTCGGCCTCGAACCCACCAGCCGAGGACGACGAGCATGCTCGCGAGCCCGGCCAGGCGGAGCGCGGTGGGAGCCTCGCTGCCGAGCAGCATGGTGACGACGAAGGCCATGTTGAGCACCGCGAAACGGAAGAACAGGGTGCGGACGACGCCCACGAGGTCGCCGGGTCGGTGTTGACCAAGGCCGAGCACGCCCTTGAGCAGGCGGCTGAAGGATTCGGCGGTCGCGGCTCGGGGAGCCTTCATCTGCAGTCCTTGCCTTCGGCAACCCGGCTGACCGCGTGGGTCCCGTGGCTTTGCGTCCCCGCCTCGCGACGGGTTTGCCCTTTTCGCTGCACTCGTCCCGTCGACCGTGAATCACGCTGTGTAAGCTCCGACCCTCAGTCTCGGGCGTCCTCGTCCGGGGGCTCCGGGCTCGCTGCTGCACGTGTCCGGCGCCGCCGCTCGCGGAAGGCGATCACGAGAGCGCCGAGTGCGATGACCCCGAGGCCGAACGCGCCGCCCTGCGCGGCGCCTCGCAGAAAGCTCTCGATCGTCGAGGGTGCGTCGAACTGGGCCGCAGCGACCGTCACCCCGCTCGCGGCGGCGGCGACCACGAGCGCGAAGAGGCTCAACCGCAGGGGCTGGGCACTGGTCGACTCGACGTGCCGAGGATCGACGCCGCGCCGCCGGGCGTAGGTGAGCGTCGTCACGACGGCCACCGCCCACGGCACCAGCAGGGCGGCCACCGGCACGAGTGCCGAGGCGCGGACGGTCCACAGCAGCACCGTGGCCACGAGAGGGACGCCCCACAGCAGCACCTGGAACCCGACCGCGCTGGCCTCGTTCCACACGTCGCGTTGGCGCTCCTCGGCGTAGAAGTCGCTGTCGAGGTCGCCCACGGTGGCGGCGAACCGCTCGAACCGGTCCGTGGGGTTGGCGGGATCGGGCGAGTGATCGGTCATGGCTGGAAGCTCCCTGCGTGCGGCGGCTCGGGCGTGGCGGGCCGGGCGGGTCGGAACAGCGCCTCGACGCTCGTGCCGAGCGCGTCGGCCAGCGCGAGCGCGAGGTACACCGACGGCGCGTAGCCCCCGTTCTCGATCGCGATGATCGTCTGGCGACTCACCCCGACCTGCTCGGCGAGCACTGCTTGGGTGAGCTCGAGGGCGCGCCGGGTGCGCCGCACGTCATTCTGCTGCGCTTCGGGCGAGGATCTAGTCATCGTGGGTAATGTAAAACACGGTTTACGAGAGGTCAAAGACCCTTTACTTAATTCGGCGCGGCGTGTGGGGACGCGGTCGATGTCCCCCGCCCTCTATGCTGTTCGCACACGCCAACGGTCGGGCAGCGCGGCACGCACGCCTGCGGGACTCGGCCGCCGTCGAGCGGAAGGGGGGCCGATGCCTCCGGCAACGGCGGGCGAGGTGGCCGCGGGAACGGGCAGGATCGCGGGCTCGATGCTGGTCCGATGGGCCATTGCGAGCGTCGTGGCGCTGGCCATCGCGGTCGGGCTGGTGGCTCCTGCGGCGGCTGAACGACTGGCGGGGGGCGACCGCCTTGAGACGGCGATCGAGGTCGCCCGGGACTCGTACCCTGCGGACGGCTCCGCCGGCGCGGTCGTGCTCGCGCGGGCCGACGTGTTCGCCGACGCGCTCGCGGGCACGCCGCTCGCGGTTGACCGCGCGGCACCGATGCTCATCACCTCCCCCCAGGGGCTCGCCGAACCGGTGGCCGCCGAGATCGAGCGGGCGCTCGGGGACGAGGCCTCCAAGACCGTGTACCTCCTGGGCGGCGAGGCCGCGTTGTCGACGGAGGTCGAGCAACAGGTCCGTGCCCTGGATTACCAGGTGGAGCGCCTCGAGGGTGCGACGCGGTTCGAGACCGCGGTCGCCATCGCCGAGGAGATCGGCGAGGTCGAGCGCTACCTGATGACCACCGGCAGAGCGTTCCCCGACGCGCTCGCCGCCGGCCCCGCGGCCGCAGCGGCCGACGGCGCGGTGTTGCTCACCGACGACGAGGACTCTGCCGGCCCGACCGACGACGTGCTCGACGCGAACCCGGACACCGAGCGGGTCGCGATCGGAGGGCCGGCCGCGCAGGCCCACCCCGAGGCCGACGCGATCGTCGGCGCGACTCGCGAGCACACCGCGGTGGAGGTCGCCGAGCGCTTCTTCGACGATCCACCGGCCGCGGGCCTCGCTCGGTCCGGAGCCTTCCCCGACGCCTTGACCGGTGGGGCGCACATCGGCGCACTGACCGCCCACCCCGGCGAGGGTGGTGGGCCGATGCTGCTGACCCCCACGAACCGCCTCGCCGGTCCGGTGGCCGACTACCTCTGCGCCGGCGATGTTGCCGAGACCTCCGTCTACGGGGGCACGGCCGCGATCAGCGAACGGATCGAGGCCGCCGTGGACACCGCGGTCGAGGGGGCCGGCTGCTCGGGTGAGGACCCTGCGGACGCCTCGCTGACCGACACGTCCGTCCTTCACCCGCGCGGCGTCGGCCTGGCGCAGGCCGGGATGACCCTGCACGAGGTCGAGGCGACCACCGGCACGTCGCTGGAGGTGCTCGAGTTCGAGACGTTCGGTGGGCACTGCTACTACGCGCAGCCGGAGGGCGTCTCAGGGTTCAGCCTGATGGTCGGGGCTTCCGGGGACGCGCCGCCGCAAGACCCCCGGGACGGCGTGGTGTGGCGTGCGACCACCTCGTCGATCGACGGATCGAGCGTGGCGACGTCGGCCGGCGTGCGCCCCGGCGACTCGCGGGCGGACGTGGGGGACGCCTACGGCGCCGAGAACCTCACCGAGCGCGAGCACGTCTATCAGCCCGACGGGGTGTACCTCGACTACCGCACCGACGACGGCGAGCACGGGCTGCGCTTCGAGATCGGCGGGGACGGCGAGGTCCAGATGATCCACGGTGGCGAGGGTGACGCGATTACCGCCCCCGAGGGCTGTGCCTAGCCCGATCGCCGGCGGGCGGCCTACGACGCGGGGGCGAGGGCCTCGAGGGCCTCGCGATCGGCGATCTTGATCCAGCGCCGTCCGGTTTCGAGGACCTCGTCGCGTTGGAGGCGGGCGAGGGTCCGGCTCGCGGTCTCGGGGGCGCAGCCCGCGAGATCGGCGAGGTCGTCGCGGGCGATGGGCGCGTTGATGAGCGTGCCGCCATCGCGGCGGACGCCGAGCCGGTCGGCAAGCAGGAGCAAGGCGGCGGCGAGGCGCTGCTCCGCGGTGGCGGCGGCGAGCCGATGCGCGGTCGCCTGGCTGTCGCGCAGCCGACCCCCGACCACGGCCAGTCCCGCGCGTGCCACGCTGGGGTGGTTGCGCAGCACGACGTCGAGGTCGGGACCGGTGAGGCTGAGCAGACAGGCGGGCACCAGCGCCCAGGCGCTGTCGGGGTAGCGGTCCTCGCCGAGGGCGGGCAGGACACCGAGGTAGTCCCCGGGCGCGAGGACGTCGGAGAGGAGTTCCTCGCCCTCGGATGTGGGTCGGGTGATCTTGGCCGCGCCCTGCGCGAGCACGTAGAGACGCTCGGCGGGCTGTCCGGCGCGGTAGATGGCCTCGCCGGCTTGAACGCTGCGCATGCCGCAGCGGTGGTCAACGTCGGCGATCGAGCGCTCGTCGAGGTCGGCGAACAGCGGAGCGCGCGCGAGTGCGCGGACCCGCACGTCGTGGGTGCACGTGCGCGGGTCCGCATCGGCGATTTGCAAGGGGGTCCGTCGTGGGCTGCTCACGAGGTCAGCATCGCCTCCTCGTCGTCGGTGACGCGGCGCCGGGCACCAGCTGTCGCGCTTTCGGGCTCCTCGTTCTCGTGGCTGTTGCGCTCGTGGCTGTTGCGACTCGAGCGCAGCAGCCGCAGTGCGTTGAGGATGACGGCGAGCACCGAGGCCTGGTGGACCAGCATGCCACCGGCCATGTGCACCTCGCCGGCGAGCACGCCCGTCAGCAGGACCGCGACGGTGGCCAGCGCGATCGTGACGTTCTGGCGCATGATGCGCACGGTCCGGCGGGCGAGGTGGATCGCTTCGCTCGCGCGGACCAGGCGCCCGGTGGTCAGCGCGACGTCGGCGGTCTCCATGGCCACGGGCGTGGCGGTGGCGCCCACGGCGATGCCGACATCGGCGGTGGCCAGTGCCGGCGCGTCGTTGACGCCGTCGCCGAACATCGCCACCCGCTCGCCCTCGGCTTGCAGCGCCCGGATCACCGCGAGCTTGTCCTCGGGCGAGAGCTCAGCGTGGACCTCGTCGATGCCGACCTGCTCGGCAACGGCGTGGCCCACGGCGGCGGCGTCGCCGGTGAGCATCACCCGACGGCGCACACCGGCCCGGGCCAGGTCGGCCACGGCGCGGGCGGCGTCGTCGCGAACCCGGTCGGCCAGCGCGATCACCCCCACGACCCGGGCGCCGCGGGCGAGGAGCACGGTCGTGCGCCCCGCGGAGCGGTGCCGCTCCAGGGCGGCACTGGCCTCGGGACCCACGTCGATCCCCGCCGACGACAGCAGCATGGGCGTCCCGACCAGCACCTCGCTGCCGTCGACGGTGGCCTGCACGCCGCCGCCCTCGTGGGCGACGAACGCGTCCGGGCGCTCGGGCAGCCCGAGACCGGCGGCCCGGGCGCGCTCGATGATGGGGGTGGCCAAGGGGTGCTCGGAGCCCAGCTCGACGGTCGCGGCCCACCGCAGGAGCTCGTCGGCCTCGATCCCGTCGTCGAGCGGTTCGACGGCGGCGACCTCGGGCCGGCCTTCGGTGAGCGTGCCGGTCTTGTCGAACGCGACCGCGGTGACCTTCGCGGCCTGCTCGAGGTGCTCGCCGCCCTTGACGAGGATGCCTCGACGGGCGCCCCGACCCACGCCGGCGACGACCGAGATGGGGATGGAGATCACCAGGGCACCGGGGCAGGCGATGACCAGCAGCGTGAGCGCGAGCCGCACGTCGCCGGTCAGCAGTCCCGCGACGACGGCCAGGACCACCACGCCCGGGGTGTACCAGCGGGCGAAGCGCTCGAGGAACCGCTGGGCGGGGACCTTGTGCTCCTGGGCCTCCTCGACGCGGTGAATGATGCGGCCCAGGGCGGTGTCGGCGCCCACGCGATCGGCGCGGACCTCCAGCACGCCGCCGGCGGCGGTCGTGCCGGCGTACACCTCGCTGCCCGGCTGCTTCTCCACCGGCATGGACTCGCCGGTGACGGTCTGCTCGTCGACCGCGGCGCGGCCGAGCAGCACCTGGCCGTCGACCGGGATGCGGTGGCCGGGCCGCACGATCACGGTCTCGCCCTCACCCACCTCGGCGGGGGCGACGGCCACCTCGGCGCCGTCGCGGCGGACGGTCGCGGTCTCGGGCACCAGCTCCAGCAGCAGTGCCAGGGCGCGCCGGGTCCGGCCCATGGTCATGGCCTCCAGCGCGCCGCCGAGGGCGAACAGCCCCGTGACCGCCGCGGCCTCCCACACCTCGCCGATCACCACCGCGCCGATCGCGGCGATGGTCACCAGCGCCTCGATGCCCACCCGACGGATCCGCAGGTCGCGGACCGCGCGCACCGCGATCGGGGTGCCGGCGACGGCCGCTGCGGTGATCAGCAAGCCGGCGTACACCGGCTCCGACCAGGCTCGCAGCGCGAAGCCGGCCGCGATCAGGATCGCGGCGACGGCGACCTGGACCCACCGCCGCTGCATCCTCGTGGACTCCATCGATCCGGCCATGGCTAGAACCCCCGCGGCGCTGCGGTGTAGCCGGCTTCGCCGACCGCGGCCACCAGATCGGCGACCGAGACCGCCTCGGGGTCGTGGCGGACCTCGATCCGCCCGGTCGTGGTGTGCACGCTGGCCTGCTCGACGCCGGCCAGTGCGTGCAGCCGCCCCTCGATCTTGCCGATGCACGAGGGGCACGAGAGCTCGTTGCTGTACAGGTTCGTCGTTCGCAGTGTCTGCATCACAGCCTCCTGGTTCTTTGGTTTGGCGGGCCGGCTCTCACCGGCCTTGCTCACAGCATCGCCAGGTCGCCCAGGGGGCTGCGTGACCCAGATCACGTAACCGCGGTGATTCCTCGCCCCACGCCTGAGCTGGAGCCGCGCGCGCAGCGCCGACGCGCTCCTCGGAGGGGCAAGGCGATGGCACTATTCGGCGCATGCGAGAGGACATGGAGGCCCCGCTCGGTCAGCGCCCCTCCGCGCGCCGGGGGCTCGGGGTGGCGATGGCGATCGCGGTCTCCGTGGGGGTAGTTGCTGCGGGCGCGCTGCAGCTCGTCCACGGCGACGGGGAAGGGATCGGGCTCGCCGCTGCCCTGGTGCGGTTCGCCCGGTACCTCACCACTACGCTGGCCGTCGGCGGCGTGATCTTCCTCACCATCGTGCGGCCGCCGGCGCTCCCGGTGGCGCCGGCAGCACGCCGGATCACCATGGTCGTTGCTGGGGTCAGCGGGGTCGTCGCGGCGCTCGGCGTCCCCTCGCAGGCCGCCTACCTCGCAGCTCGTCCCAGCGCCGTCGTCGACCCGTCCGCGATCGCCGGGGTGCTCGGCAGCGGGTTCGGTCAGAGCGCGGCACTGGGGGTCGTGGGCGCGGTGGCGCTGCTCTTCGCCGCCCGGAGCGCCCCAGCGCCGCTCTCGGGCGCACTCGGTGCTCCTGCGGTGCTCGTCGCGCTCGGCGCGTTCCTGCTCACCGGCCACACCGCCACCAGCGAGCCGCGACTGCTCGTCCTCGGGGCCAACCTCGTCCACACCGCCGCGGCGGCCGTCTGGCTCGGTGGCCTCGTGCTGCTGCCTGTCGCGCTGCGGGAGCGTCGCCGCGCGGACGATCTCGCCGGGGCCGCGCGCCTGCTCGCGGGGTTCTCGACCGCAGCGACGTGGGCGATCGTGGCGGTGGCTGTCGCCGGTGGGGCACTGACGTGGGTCGAGGTCCGCGCCGTGGAGGCGATGGCCACCCCCTACGGCCTCGTGCTCGGTGGCAAGGTTGGCGTGGTCGCGTTCGTGGCCGCGCTCGGCACGTACAACAACCGCCGCCTCGTGCCGCAACTCACCTCGCCGGGGACCGAGCCGGAAGGGTGGGACCGCCTGCGCGTCATCGTGCGCCTCGAGGCCGCCCTGCTCGTGGTGGCGCTCGCGCTCACCGCGGTGCTGGTGAACGTCACGCCGGCGCGCGTCGATGCGGAGATCGACCAGGCGACCGAGGGCCCCGGCATTGCGGTCGACACGACCGTTGAGCGCTTCGTCGAGACGAGAGCCGGATCACCCCAAGGATCGCAGCCGGGGATGAGGTGAGAGGGACCCTCACCGGCGAGACGTCCGATCGGACGTGCGCGCCCTGGCCACCACGGTCAGACTGACGACTCGTTCGCAACGGATAGCCGCTCGCAGGAGGGCTAGGAAGGCATCGCCATGCACCGGGTCGTGACTGCGGCAACCCTCGTGACCGTGCCGCTCGCCCTGTTGGCGACTCTCGTTTTGCTGGCGTGGTGGGCGGGCCCGGCGGGTGCCCACGCTGCACTCTTGGAGTCGCAACCGGATGAGGGGGAGGAGATCGAGGGCGGCCCCGACGTGCTCGTGCTCGTGTTCAACGAGGACATCGACGAGCCGGCCATCATCGAGGTCACCGATCCGGCGGGGGAGGAGGTCACCGACCCCGATGCCGAGATCGACGGTGCCGAGGCGCGTCTCGACCTCGTCGACGTCCTCGCGGAGGACGGCACGTACGAGGTCGCGTGGCGCGTCGTCTCCGTCGACGACCATTCGGTCGAGGGCGAGTTCAGCTTCGAGGCCGTCAACGTGGCCGATGACGAGGCCGCTGACGATGAGGATGACGAGGAGTCGGACAGCGAGGTCGCCGCCACGGACGACGAGGGTGCCGAGGATGCCGCCACTGATGAGGACCTGTCCGACGACGATGCCGACGAGGACGAGCACGCCCACGACGAGGGTGCCGAGGACGAGGACGCCGAGGACGAGAGCACCGATGACGACCTCGCCGCGCTCGACGACGCCGACGAGACCGCAGCGGAGGGTGGGACGACCACCGCGTGGGTCGTGGGGCTCGTGATCGTGCTGGGACTCGCTGCGCTCGCGGGCGGCCTGGTGCTCGGCCGCCGTCGAGGCGCCGACCGCTAGGAGCGATGCGCCTCTGCCTCGCTCGCTCCACTACGGGACGACGGCACCTGAGCCGGATACTTGCGGCCGCCGGTGCGGCGGCGTCTCACCTGGCGTGGCCCGCGGGGCAGGGGAGTGACTGCTCATGCCGACACGAGCGCAGGGCCGGCTGGTCATCATTCGCCGCTCATGGCTCGGGCGCGGGCCCAGCCGACGATGAGCTCGTGACGCTCGCCGGTGAGCTCGTGCCCTCCGTCCATGACGCGGCACTCGAGGGCGTCGGCCGCTCCCGTCGCGGCGTAGGCAGCGGCAGCCGAGGCCGCGACCTCGCTGGCGTCGATGGCATGCCGGTCGTCGGTGCCGGCGACCAGCAGGGCCGGCCGGGGCGCGATGCAGGCGACCACGGTGTCCATGTCCAGCCGATGGGCGATACCCGGCACGACGAGGGCGCGCTCGAGGCTCACCTCGGCTGCGATCTTCGCGCGATAGGTCGCGGCCGCCCCGCTGGCGCAGGCGAAGCGGATCCGCTCATCGATGGCGCTCAGCAGGAGGGTGTTGTGACCACCATAGGAGTGGCCGACCGCCCCGAGCCTGGTGGGGTCGACGCCGGGGACGGCGCTCAGGACCGACACCGCCTCGACGGCGTCCTGCAGCACCTTGCGCGCCAGCGTGTCCCCGGCGACGAGCCGGTAGGCGAGCTCGTTGTCGTGCTGGTGTAGGTCGTCGTGGTGTCGCTCGAGGCCGTCGGTCTGTCGCCGCCGGTCCTCGAAGCACACCGAGTCCGGGGCGAGCACGGTGATCCCGGCGCGGGCCAGCGGGGGCCCGAGGGCCTGCAGCGGCTCGCCGGCGAGGCCGGCGACCTCGCTCTTGCCGAGATGCCATTGGCTGGCGTGCTGATGGAAGACCACGATGCCCGGCGAGGCCGTGGCCTCGGGCTCACCCACGCCGGCCCCGGGTCGCAGGAGGTACGCGGGGACACGGTCGCCGTCGGACACCTCGTACACGATGCGCGCCAACGTGTAGTCCGACTGCGGCTCGACCCACTCGGTCTCGTAGGCGGGCGGGCTCGACGGGGTGTCGACACCGAGGAAGTCCCGGATCTCGGCCGGGGAGTCGAGGCGTTGCTCGGACGCTGACACCGCTCATCCTTTCGCGCTCGAGCTCGACGATCACGTCGAGCTGAACGAGGGCATCCCGCGGCTACCGGAGCCGTCGGGCGGCGTCGACCATGCGCGCGAGCGCCGGCTCGACCTCGTCGTAGTCGCGGGTCTTGAGACCGCAGTCGGGGTTGACCCACAGACGCTCGGCGGGGATGCGCTGCAGGCCGAGGCGCAGCAGTTCCTCCATCTCCTCGGCCGTGGGGACGCGAGGGGAGTGGATGTCGTAGACGCCGGGGCCGATCTCGCGCTCGAACGCGATCTCGTCGAGCTCGTCGACCACCGCCATGCGCGAGCGGGCCGCCTCCACGCTGGTGACGTCGGCATCGAGCGCGTCGATCGCGTCGAGGACGTCGCCGAACTCGGCGTAGCACATGTGGGTGTGGATCTGGGTCGCGTCGCCGACGCCGCTGGTGGCCAGCCGGAAGGCCTCCACGGCCCACTCGAGGTACGCGGGCCGCTCGGCCGCGCGCAGCGGGAGCAACTCCCGCAACGCCGGCTCGTCCACCTGGATGACCCCGATCCCGGCAGCCTCCAGATCGCGTGCCTCGTCGCGGACCGCGAGCGCGACCTGTCGCGCCGTGTCCGCCAGCGGCTGGTCGTCGCGCACGAACGACCAGGCCAGCATCGTGACCGGCCCGGTGAGCATCCCCTTCATCGGGCGGTCGGTGAGGCTCTGGGCGTAGGTCGCCCAGCCGACGGTCATCGGCGCGTCTCGGACGACGTCGTCGTGCAGGATCGGGGGCCGCACGCAGCTGGTCCCGAACGACTGCACCCAGCCGTGCTCGGTGGCGGCGTAGCCCGACAGTTGCTCGGCGAAGTACTGCACCATGTCGTTGCGCTCGGGCTCCCCGTGCACCAGGACGTCGAGCTCCAAGGACTCCTGTAGCTCCACGACGCGGGCGACCTCGTCGCGCATGGCCTGCGCGTACTCCTCCTCGCTCTGGCGCCCCGCCCGGTGAGCGGCTCGCGCCTGGCGGATCTCCCGGGTCTGCGGGAACGAGCCGATCGTGGTGGTCGGCAGCGCGGGCAAGGCGAGGCGGCGTCGCTGCGCCACGGCGCGGGTCTCGTAGGGAGCCCGCCGCGCGTCCTCAGGGGTGAGGGCGGCGACGCGCCGGCGCACGTCCTCGTCGCCGCGCGGAGCGGGGTCGGCAGCGGAGGTCTCGCCACGCCGACCCTGGCGGTGGGCGTCGGCCAGCTCGACCACTTCGGCGAGCTTCTGATCGGCGAACGCCAGGCGCTGGCGCAGCTCATGGGGCAGGTGCGCCTCGCGGGTGACGTCGTGGGGAACGTGCAACAGGGGGGAGGCGGTGCCCACGGCAGTCGCACCCGCGAGGGCGCCGACGCGCTCGAGCTGCCCGAGTGCGCGCTCGGGGTCGGTGCGCCAGACGTTGCGGCCGTCGACAACGCCGGTGACCACGGTCTTGTCCGCCAGGCCGCCCACGGTGCCGTGGTCGCTGCGGTCGCCCGGCACCGCGCCCTCGACCAGGTCGAGGGCGATCGCCTCGACCGGGCTGGCCGCCAGCGTGCCGAGGGCTGGGCCGAGATCGCCGTAGTAGCCGGCGACCAGCAGCGCCGGGCGTCGCGCGGGCTGGGCGAGGACGCGATAGGCGTGCTCCAGCGCGGCGAGCTCACCGTCGCTGCGGTCGGCGACGAACGCGGGCTCGTCGAGCTGCACCCACGCCGCTCCCTCGACGGCCAAGCGCTCGAGGAGGTCGACGTAGGCGGTGAGGACGTCGTCGAGTCGGTCCACGGGGTGGAATCCCTCGGGGGCCTCGGGTGCCCGTGCCGCGAGCAGCAGATAGGTCACCGGGCCCAACACGACCGGACGTGTGTCGAGGCCGAGGTCGCGTGCCTCCCGATACTCGGCGACGGGCTTGTCGCCCGCCAAGGAGATCGGCGTGTCGGGGCCGATCTCGGGCACGAGGTAGTGGTAGTTGGTGTCGAACCACTTCGTGAGCTCGAGCGGCGGGGCGTCCCCGTGCCCGCGGGCCATGGCGAAGTAGGTGTCGAGGTCGCTGAGGTCGAGCGCGGCGAACCGCGGGGGCACGGCTCCGAGCATGTCGGTCGTGTCGAGCACGTGGTCGTAGAGCGAGTGCGTGTTGCTCGGCACCGAGTCGAGGCCGGCGTCGTCGAGGCGGCTCCAGGTGGCCGAGCGCAACTCCCGGGTCGCTGCCGCGAGGTCCTCGACGGCGAGGTCGCCACGCCAGTAGCCCTCGAGCGCGGCCTTGAGCTCGCGGTTCGGGCCGATCCTCGGGTAGCCGAGGATGGTCGCTCCCACGGCTGGCGGCCCGATCCTGCTGGTGTCCTCGTCACTCATGCGATGCTCACCTTCCGCTCGTGCGTTCTCGTCGTCGCGGACCGACCGCGACACGGTCGGTCGCGGGGTCGCGCCCGACCATGGTGGCGCGCCACTGGATCCAGGCGAGGGTGACGTATTGGACAGGGGTCCGAAGTTTATGGGAGAGTGGCGAGGCCGGAACGGTCGGGTGATCGGAGGACGCCCCGGGCGCGCGGTGGCGCCTCGGGAATCCGCATCGAGGGGCGATGGCGCGGACGGGTGACGAGCAGGAGGCTGCGCAGGAGGCCGCCGGGCCCCGTGACCGGGTTGCCGCCGGGGCCGTCGTGGGCGCGCACACCCTGCAGCACCTCTACCAGCACGGGTTCTACGTCATCCTGCCCGAGGTGTACGCGGCCTTGTCGCTGACCCCGATCGCGGGGGGCGCCATCGAGACGGCGCGTCGCGTGGCCGGCGGCGTCGCGAGCATGGGCGGCGGGTTCGTGCTCGATCGCTTCCAGGACAAGCGCATCCTCGTGCTGTACTTGAGCCTGCTCACGATGGGGCTCGGGTACCTGCTGGTCGGGGTCGCGCCCACGTACGTCGTGATCCTGGTCGCGGTCGCATTGGCCAACGCGGCTGGCTCGATCTGGCACCCGGCCGCGCTCAGCCTGCTGTCGCAGCGCTACCCGCACCGGCGAGGTTTCTGGCTCGCGCTGCACCGTGCGGCCGGCAGCGTGGGCGACGTTACGGGTCCGCTGCTGGTCGGCGCCCTGCTCACGGTGCTCGTGTGGCAGGGGGTGTTGTACGGGGCGCTGCCCCTGGCCCTCGTCTTCGCGCTCCTGCTGTGGGTCGTGCTCCGCAAAGCACCTCAGTGGCAGGCCACGACGCAGGCACCGACGGGCGAGCGGCGCTCCTTCCGCGAACAGTCCAAGGCGCTCGGGGCGATGCTCCGCGGGCGGAGTCTGCGGCGGTTGCTGCTGGTGGGCGCCTTCAACGGTCTCGGACAGGGCGGCCTGCTCGTCTGGCTCGGGATCTACCTGAGCGAGACCCAGGGCATGGGCAGCGTCGGCATCGGTGTGCATACCGCGTTGCTGACCGGGTTCGGGATCGTAGCCGGCCCACTCACCGGCATGCTCTCCGACCGCGTGGGCCGCAAGCCGGTGATCGCCGGGGTGCTCGCGGCGAAGTCCCTGATCGCGGTCGGCATGGCGCTCGCCGGCAGCGGCGTGCTGCTGAGCCTGCTCGTGGCGCTCATGGGCACGGTCATGTTCGGCGCCAACTCGCTCATCCAGGCCGGGGCACTCGACGTCGCCGACGGCCACGACCTCGAAGGCTCCATGATCGGGCTCCTGTGGGGCGTGAACGCGCTGTTCGCCGGCCTGTCGCCGCTCGTGCTCGGCGTCCTCGTCCAGGGGATCGGCTTCGCCGTGCTCTTCTGG
Organism: Egibacter rhizosphaerae; assembly: GCF_004322855.1. Lineage (NCBI taxonomy): Bacteria > Bacillati > Actinomycetota > Nitriliruptoria > Egibacterales > Egibacteraceae > Egibacter > Egibacter rhizosphaerae. The sequence goes on from NZ_CP036402.1 coordinate 3,659,322, forward strand.
TACGTCGCCGCGGTCAATGCCCTGGCCACCGTCATGGCGCTCATGCTCCCACGTTTGGAGCGACGGGGTCGCTGAAGACAGCCAAGGGGCGTCCCGAGGCGGCGGCGCGGACCGGCGGAGGACCGCAGGCTTGGGGGCGGGACCTACTCTCTTGACTGGTTCCAGTTTGGGTGTGAGCCTTCTACGCCGTGAGCGACTCTGACGGCCCGGATGTGACCGGGCACCTGCGCGAGGTGGGGCTCCGGGCGACCGCCCCTCGCAGGGCGGTCCTGGAGTGGCTGGCCGAGCACCCGCATGCGACCGCTGAGCAGGTGGCAGAGGGCGCGCGTCAGCGCCTGGGAGCCATCTCGAAGCAGGGCGTCTACGACGTTCTCGCCGCTTGCGCCGACGCCGGCCTGGTCCGGCAGATCCGCCCGGCCGGGCATCCTGCCCGGTTCGAGCGGCGCACCGGTGACAATCACCACCACCTCGTGTGCCGCAGCTGCGGCACCGTCGACGATGTCGACTGCGTCACCGGCGAGGCGCCGTGCGTGACCCCCGAGGACCACCGGGGCTACGAGGTCGACGAGGCCGAAGTGGTGCTCTGGGGGCTCTGCGCTCACTGCCGTTCCGGTGCCCGGAGCGCTCCGTCCCCGCCGCCCGCTGGCTGACCACGCCGCACGGACCGGCCGGGTGGCACCCGGGCACCGCCACGCCACGCACCCGATAGAAAGGCCTCATCTTGGCCAGCGAGCATCGCCAGCCCACCACCACCGACGCCGGCATTCCGGTCGCCAGCGACGAGCACTCGCTCACCGTCGGGCCGGACGGCCCGATCGTGCTCCACGACCACTACCTCATCGAGCAGATGGCCAACTTCAACCGCGAGCGCATCGCGGAACGCCAGCCCCACGCCAAGGGCGCCGGCGCGTTCGGCCGCTTCGAGGTCACCGGCGACGTGAGCGAGTACACCAAGGCCGCCGTCTTCCAGCCGGGGACCAGCACCGAGACGCTGCTGCGCTTCTCCTCGGTCGCCGGCGAGCGCGGCAGCCCCGACACGTGGCGCGACCCGCGCGGCTTCGCGTTGAAGTTCTACACCAGCGAAGGCAACTACGACATGGTCGGCAACAACACGCCGATCTTCTTCATCCGCGATCCGATGAAGTTCCAGCACTTCATCCGCTCGCAGAAGCGTCGAGCGGACAGCAACCTGCGCGACCACGACATGCAGTGGGACTTCTGGACGCTCTCCCCGGAGTCGGCACACCAGGTCACCTGGCTGATGGGCGACCGCGGCATCCCTGCCACCTGGCGGCACATGAACGGCTACTCGAGCCACACCTACATGTGGGTCAACGCCGAGGGGCAGAAGTTCTGGGTGAAGTACCACTTCAAGACCGACCAGGGCCTCAAGACGCTCACCCAGGAGGAGGCCGACCGGCTCGCCGGAGAGGACGGGGACTACCACACGCGTGACCTGTTCGACGCCATCGACGGCGGCGACTACCCCAGCTGGACCCTCTACGTGCAGGTGATGCCCTTCGATGAGGCCGCGACCTACCGGTTCAACCCCTTCGACCTGACCAAGGTGTGGCCGCACGGCGACTACCCGTTGATCGAGGTGGGTCGTCTGACCCTCGACCGCAACCCGACCGACTTCCACACCGAGATCGAGCAGGCCGCGTTCGAGCCGAACAACCTCGTGCCCGGCATCGGCCCGAGCCCGGACAAGATGCTCCTGGCGCGGATCTTCTCCTACGCCGACGCGCATCGGGCGCGCATCGGGGTCAACTACAAGCAGATCCCGGTGAACTCGGCGCAGAGTCCCGTGCACAGCTACAGCAAGGACGGGGCGATGCGGGTCGAGAAGGTCTCGGATCCGGTCTACGCGCCCAACAGCAAGGGCGGCCCACAGGCCGACGGGGTCGGCTACCCCGACGACGCGTCGTGGCACACGCAGGGCGAGATGGTGCACCACGCGTACACGCCGCGCCGCGACGACGACGACTTCGTGCAGGCCGGCACGCTGGTGCGCGAGGTCATGGACGACGCTCAGCGGGACCGGCTGGTCAGCAACGTGGTCGGCCACCTCTCCGACGGAGTGAGCGATCCGGTGCTCCAGCGCGCGATCGAGTACTGGCGCAACGTCGACAAGGATGTCGGAGATCGGATCGCCCGGGGCGTGAACGGGGGCTGAGGCCGAACAGCGACCGGGGCGACCCGATGCGGTCGCCTCGGTCGTCCTGAGCCGGTGCGCGGCGCCGCGGTCTCGCGCTCGGGGCTGCGTGTCCTCGCGCTTCGGCGCGGCACGTGAGCTAGTCCGTCAGCGCTGCCCGCCGCCGGCGAGCGGTCGGCGCCGCCGTGGCGCGGGCACGAGGGACGCGGCCCGCACGGCCCCGGCGATGGCGTGCCCCAGCCACCGGGACGCACCCCGACGGGGGAGTGCGGCGAGCCGGTCGGCGACGCCCGGGAGTTTGCCGTGGTTGCCGACTTGGACCGCGCGGGCGACGTACAGGGCCGCGAGCTGGTGGGTGTCCAGCGCGCTGTGACCGGTCCGGGCCAACGGGACCAGGGCGGCGTCGGGCGCGCGCTCGACGATGCTCTCCGCGATCGGTCGTGGCGTGCGTAGATCCCGGTCACCCGAGACCACGGCCATGGGCCACCGGGCCTCGGGGAGGTGGTGGGCGAGGTCGAAGGGCTCGCCGGCGAACGGTGGATAGCGGTCGGCGACCGCGCCGAACGCCAGGTTCAGGTCGAGCACGCCGCCGTCGGGCGATGGGGCGTACGCGAGCTCGCGGAAGGCGATGGTGCCGACCAGGTCGAACTCCATCACGTAGCGGTGCACCTCGCTCACCTCGCGGCTGCCGAGTGCGGCCAGACGCTCCCAGATGCGCTGTCCGCGCCCCGCGAGACGCAGCCGGAGCAGCCGGGTCAGGTTGTTCGCACCGGCGAACTCGTAGACCGGCTGCACCACGTCGGTGGCCGAGGACCGATCGACCGCGCCCGTATCGACCGCGGCTCGCAGCAGCGCCGCCACCTCGGCCGTGTCCGGGTGCTCGCCCTCCCACAAGAGGCGTCGCAAGTGCGCCCGCGTGACCGCGTGGTCGCTGGTTGACACCTTCGGTGAATCCAGCACCGTCCCCGCCACGCGGTCCGCATGGCGCACCCCGAACACCTGCGCCAGGTAGCTGCCGTAGGAGGTGCCGTACACGACCGCACGCTGGACGCCGCACGCGTCGAGCACCGCGGCGAGGTCGTCGGCGGCCTGCGTGATCGTGAGCGCCTCAGAGGGCAGGTCGGCCCCCTGTACGTCGTGCCGCGAGAACCCCACGCCGCGGTGCTCGACCATGATCACGTCGAGTCCGCGCTTCGCTGCTTCTCGGCGAAGGCGGTGGTACGGGAGGACCGAGGCCAGCCCCGGGCCACCGGGGACCAGCAGGATCGGCACGTCACTCTCGGGGCCGTCTCGAACGTAGGCCAGGTCGAAGGTCTCCCCCCTGCCTGGCGCCAGCGACCGGGCGACGGAGCGGACGTCGAGCTTGGCGCTCAGGCGTTCGACAGCATCGGTCCGCATCGCGCCTCCTGGCGGCCCGGCTCAGCCGCAGCTGCCGAATCCGGCGTCCGTGAACTCGCCCGCCTCGAGCTGTGGGTCGTCAACGGCCGCGAACTCCCACTGGTAGCCCACGTCGTGCAGGTCGAGCTCGAGCACGCCGAAGTGCGCGTCGGTTCCGGTCACCTGCAGGTGATGACGCTGCTCGGCGAAGGGATGGAGGTTGACTCCGCCCGTGCCGACGACGAACACGCGCATCCCGTCGTCGACATCGACGCCGCCGCTCGCATCGGCGCGCCGCATCCGCTCGTACTTGTGGGCGTGGGCGGTGAGGAGCACGTCGACCCCCGCGTCCTCCATCTCTTCGAGGAGTGGGCGCACGTACGGATCATCGCCGTGACGAGGGCTTGAGCTGAAGGCGGTGTGGTGCATGAACGCGAGCGTGCACGGCTGGTCGCTGGCCTCCAATCGCTCGCGCAGCCACCGGGCCTGCTCCCCGTCCGGTTCGCAGTCCACGCCCGAGCGGCAGTTCGAATCGATCGCCAGCACCTGCCAGTAACCGAGTTCGCGCTCGTAGTAGCCCGCGAACGGTTCCCCGATGTCGTGGCCTTCGAAGTACTCGAAGTAGCCTCGCGCGCCGCTCGATTGGCCCTCGCTGTCCCGGTAGTACTCGTGGTTGCCCGGCACCGGCAGCGTCCGTTCCCGGAACTCGCCCCACGTCGGGTCGTAGGACGCCTGCAAGTTCTCGATGGTCGCGTCGTTGTACTGCAGGTCGCCCAGCGCGAACACCCAGTCGGCGCCCGCGGCGAGCTCGGCGGTGTCGGCGTGTCGGCACTCCTCCACCGGATCCCAGTCCCACTCGGGGTCGCAGGCGATGTCGCCGGCGGCCGTCGTGCGGATCACGTCGCCTTCGCCAGCGCGAGCGAGCGCCTCGACGTCGCGGGCAGCGACCTCGCCGACGGCCCCCGTGCCGCCGACCACGGTGGCCGAGCTCACGCCGGCGTCGGTCAGCCAGCGCGCGGAGGGGGCCGCGAGGTCCCAGTCACGCCCGTCGGTCAGGAGCAGCGGTCCACCGCGCTGCGCGGCGGCCGGGCCAGCCGCGAGCGCGTCCGGCCAATCGCGACCGGACACCACCCAGGGGTGTCCGCCGTCCAGACCGGCATCGACGCTGCGCTCGGCGATCGCAGCCGAGGTCTCCCACCGGTCGGTGCCGGCGACGCGGGTCACGGCGCCCACGATCCGCTCGAGCTCGTCGGCGACGCTCCCACTGACCGCGCTGGACCCGCCGATGATGACGAGCTCGTCGACGTCCATGGCCGACAGCGCGTCGACGGTGACCGACGGAAGCCGGTCGTGACGGGTCAGCAGGACGGGCTCCCGCTCGCTCGCCGCGAGTCCCGCGGTGGCGGTCGCGTCCGGCCAGCCGCGCTGCGGATCGGCGTGTTGGCCTTCCACCACGTACGCGCGTCCCGGCGACCCCCCGACGGCGTTCGCAACACGCTCGGCGACCTGCGCGGCGGTGTCGAACCGGTCCGCGCCTCGGACCCGATCCACGTCGATGCCGCGATCGTCCAGTGTCGTTTCGACAGCGGCGGGTACGGCCTGCTCGCCGCCGAGCACGGTGACCCGATCGGGGGAGAGGCGGTCGAGCTCCTCGCTCACCGTTGGTTCGAGGTCATCGCCCCGGGTCAGCAGCACGGGCCCGCCGGCAGCGCCCGCCAGCGCCGAGCCGGCCAGGGCGTCCGGGTACTGCGTGCCGGTGGCCAGCACCGCGTGGTCGGCGCCGTCGGTGAACGTGGCCCCCGAGACCGCCACAGCGGTGTGCACCCGGTCGGGACCGGCGAGCCGCTCCACGCGTGGGTCGTGCGCCCATCGTGGTCCCACCTCCCCCGGTTCCTCGGGCTCGGTCGAGGCCACGGAGCTCGCCGGCGCAGGGGGAGCCGGTGGCTCGGCCGAGGCGTCGGGTGGCAGGATGACGGCGAGCAGGGCAACCGTGAGCGCGAGCGTGGTGACCGTGGCCGCCCCGTGCACCCAGGAGGCCGCGACCCCTCGACGGGCTCGCGGCGATCGGGGGCGGTGGGGGAGCCCGGTGATTGGTCGTTGCGATGGGAGGCGCAAGGAAGCGACAGCCTAGGTGCTCGCGGGCACCGGCGGTCGGTCCTGCGCCTGTCCGACGGTCGTAGTCGGTGGACGATCGGCTTGGCGGGGTGCTCAGGTCTCGGAGGTGGACGTGGTGGCGCGCAGGGCCTGGTTGCCGGCATCCCCCCAATCGGCCACGAAGGCGTAACGGTCCCCGCGGATGATCGTCCGGCGGTACTCGATCACACGCTCGGGGGTGCGGCCGATCCGGGTCACCGACATGGCGGGCGTCGTCCCCCGCACGCCCAGCTCGGCCGCATCGGTCGCCGAGGGCAGGGTCGGCTCGATGCGCTCGCTGCCCCCGGTCGGCACCGTCCCGCAGCGCTCGCGCAGCTCGTCGTACAGCGCCGTCCGGGAGAAATCGGCCTCCAGGAGGGGGGTCGCGATCGATGCCGGTAGCCACACCCGATCGACGGCCAGCGGCTCCTCGCCGGCCAACCGCAGGCGCGACAAGAACACGAGGTCACTCTGGGCCGGTTCCCCCAGCCGGGCAGCGGCCTCCGCGTCGGTCACGAGCTCCAGCGCGCGCACGATGCTGCGCTGGGACAGACCTTGCGCCTCCACACTCCGGAAGAGGCTGTACAGCGCCCCGAGCGGCTGCTCCAGCGCGTCGGGATTCACGAAGGAGCCCCGACCGCGAGCGCGGGTCAAGACCCCGTCGGCCCGCAGCCTGCGGACGGCCTCCCGCGCCGTGTGTCGGCTGACGTCGTACTGCTGGACCAGTTCGCGGTCGGTGGGGAAGCGCTCGCTGAACTCCCCGTTCGCGAGGCGCCGGCGCAGGTCGGCCTCCACTTGCACCCACAGGGGTGTCACGCTGTCGCGGTCGATCGGCATGGGTGACGTGGTCGCCATGCCGCAAGCCTGCAGCGCGGGCGGAGGTCCGGTCAAACACGGCGTCCGGATGCCGCCCCGGGGCAGTGTTGCTGCCGGCGGGCACGGCACCCGTGGCACGGAGGCACACCCGCCCGGGCACTCGGGGTGGTAACCGCGGCGCTACAGTGAGCAACATGCGGTGGCGGGAACGCGGGAGTTCTTGGTGGAGCGCATGCTGGCGGGCGCTGGTCGTCGGTGTGCTCTACTACGTCGCGTACCGGTACGCGGTGTTTCTGCGGGACCCCGATCACCTCGGCGCGTCGTTCTGGCCCGGCGCAGGGATCGTCGTCACCGCCCTGCTGCTGACGCGGCGGAGCCATTGGCCGGCGCTGCTCGCAACAGTGGCCGCGGTGCAGTTCGGCAGCGCGCTCAGCGGAGGCGTCGAGGCGGCGATCTGGACCACCGCGGGCAACCTGCTCGTGGCGGTGACGGCGGCCTGGCTGCTGCAGCGCTGGCGCGCGGATCGCCTGGTCGACATCACGGCGATCATGCGGTTCGTGGTCGCCGTGGTCGCCGCGACGGTCCTCGGCGGGGTGGTGGGCGCGGTCGGAATCCTCTCCGCGGGGACGCCGTTCTCCTACTGGCTGCTGGTGGCGCAATGGATCGCGGGGGACTCGGTCGGGATCCTGACCATGACCCCGGCCCTGCTCGTCCTGGCCGACGCGCGGGCTCGCCGGCGGCTGTTCCGTGTGGAGGCGCTCGCCATCCTCGTCGCGGTCGCGGTCGTCGCGGGGGTGGTGTTCGGCACCGACACGGGTCCGATGCTGTACCTGGCCCTGCTGCCCCTGGTGGTCGCCGCGCTGCGCCTGGGCATGCCGGGCGCCGCCATCGCGACCTTCCTCGCGGCCCAGATCCTGAACTTCCTGCACGCCGCGGGTTACGGCGCCATCGCGTCCTTCGCGCAGGACGGCGACGACGCTCGCTGGCAGGTGCAGCTGTTCCTGGCGACCGTGACGCTGGCCACGCTGGGCTTCGCGGCCCTCCTCGACGAGCTGAGCAGCCGGGACGAGGTGGAGCGCGTGCTGAAGCACCAAGCGCACCACGACGTCCTCACCGGACTGCCCAACCGCGCGGCCCTCGCCAGCCACCTCGAGCAGGTCTTGGACGGCTCGGGCGGCCCCGTCCCGGACGTCAGGCTCCTGCTCTGCGATCTCGATGACTTCAAGGAGATCAACGACAGGCTGGGCCACCATGCCGGCGATGAGGCCCTCGTCGCGGTCGCCGAGCGGTTGCGGTCGTGCATCCGCCCTGGTGACGTGCTCGTCCGCCTGAGCGGTGACGAGTTCGTGATCGTCCTCGAGGGCGCGGACGAGCAGGTCGTGGACGCGCTCACCGATCGCCTGCTGGCCCGGATGCGTGACCCCATCACGATCGACGCCGGTGAGCAGGTCACGGTCGGGATGTCCATCGGGATCGCGCGCACGACGCCCGGCCATGACGCGCAGACCCTGCTGCGCGAGGCGGATGCGGCGATGTACCGCGCGAAGGAGCGAGGGCGGGGTGCCGCGGAGCGCTTCGACGATCGCATGCGCGCCGCCCGCGAGGGGCTCGCCCTGCCGCAGGAGTTGCGCGACGGCCTCGCCCGCGACGAGTTGTTCGTCCGGTTCCAGCCCGCGGTGGACCTGGCCTCGGGCCATCTCTTCGCGTTCGAGTCGCTGGTGCGGTGGCAGCATCCCACCCGCGGCCTGCTCCCGCCGGAGCGGTTCCTCTCGGTCACCGGGAGCACCGGGCTGCGGGGCGAGTTGTTCACGTACGTGCTCCAGCGGAGCCTCGATGCTCAGCACCGGTGGGCCACGCACCTCGGCTTCCATCCCCCCGTCAGCGTCAACCTCTCGGCCCGCGAGTTGGCCGATCCCGGGCTGGTCTCCGCGGTGGCGGTGGCGCTGACGCGGACGGGCACGTCACCGGACACGCTGTGGCTCGAGGTCACGGAGGGCGCGGTCGCGGACCGACACGCACTCGGCACGCTGGCGGACCTGCACGACCTCGGCGTGCACCTCGCCATCGACGACTTCGGCACCGGACGGTCCTCGATGACCCACTGGGCCGAGGTCCCGTGGGAGCTCGTGAAGATCGACCGGGACATCATCGCCCGGCTGGGCGACGACCCGTCCCACGAGCGGCTCGTCCGCGCCGTGATCCTCATGGCGCACTCCCTGGGGATCCGCACTCTCGCCAAGGGCGTCGAGACCCCCGAACAGCTCGTGGCGCTGCGGTCGATGGAGTGTGACATCGCGCAGGGGTGGGTCATCTCGGCGCCCTTGGACGCTCACGACGCCGCCATCGGCCTCACCCCCGACGGCCGCTACGGCAGCGGCGTGGAGCTGCCAGGCCTCGCCACGGAGGGGTAGCTGCCCCCGGAACCGAAATCGGGACGTTCAGCGTCCCGTTGGGGGTCGAACGGCATGCCGGGTTCCCGCCTCCCCGGCCGATCATTTAGTTACACGCTAAATGTTCGGGTGGCGGAGGGCTCCGCCGGGGAGGGGTGCACGATGCGCGAGGTGAGCAGCAAGGACCGGATGTGGCTGCGAGGGGTGGGGATCGGTCTGCCATTGGCGATCGGCCTGCTGTTGCTCGCGACCGCGACGCTGGTGGGCACGATCATGACCGCCTCGGAGGTGCGCGACGACACCGAACGGCTGCTGGGGGCCGCGGAGGAGAGCGAGGGCGAGGCTGCCGAGCTGACCGAACCTGATGACGCGGCGGCCCCGGCCGCTGGTGGCGGCACGGCGCCCGAGGAGCGGCCGCAGGTCGAGGTGCACCTCGAGCTCGGCGAGCTGTACATCGAGGCCGACGTGGACGAGGTGCCCGCGTGGGCGGAGGTCACCTTCACGGCCGAGAACGTGGGCGCGGCCGCGCACGATGCGGTCATCGATGGCGACGGCACGGCCATGCTGGAGCCCGGCGAGACCGACACATTCGTCTACGAGGCCGACGGCAGCGGTGTCATCGAGCTCATCTGCACCGTTCCCGGCCACGCCGAGGGCGGCATGGCGCTCGAGATTCCGATCGCCGGGGACGAGGGCGACGCCGAGCACGCCGAGGAGGTCGAGGCGGAGACCGTCGCCGCCGACGGGGCCGCGGCGCCGCAGGCCGCCTCCCCGGACAACGTCGACGACTACGACGGTGACAAGCCGCCGCTGGAGCGCCGCGACCCAGAGGCCCCCCCGTCGCCCGACGGCGACCACCATGAGGTCGTCTGGGACATGACCGAGGAGGTCGCGCAGATCGCACCCGACGTCTACCAGGAGGTCTGGACGTTCGACGGCCAGGTGCCGGGCCCGACGCTGCGCGCGAAGGTGGGCGACACCATCGACGTGACGATCCGCAACCCCGAGGACGCGCAGGTCCCGCACTCGATCGACTTCCACGCGAGCCAGACCGCGTGGGACCACCAGATGGTCGACGTCGAGCCCGGTGAGGAGCTCACCTACTCGTTCGAAGCGACCCACGCGGGCGTGTTCATGTACCACTGCGGCACCGACCCGACACTGCACCACATCGGCGCCGGGATGTACGGGACCGTGATCGTCGAGCCCGCCGACGGCCTGGACGACGTGGATCACGAGTTCATGTTCGTGCAGTCGGAGTTCTACTTGGGCGAGCAGGGCGAGGTCGGCGACCTCACGCGGATGAGCGAGGGCGCGGCGAACCCCGACCTCGTCGTCTTCAACGGCGTCGCCGACCAGTACCTCGAGGAGCCGATCGAGATCGGCGTGGACGACGAGATCCGGGTGTGGATCAACAACGTGGGCCCGTCGGCGGACAGCTCGTTCCACGTCGTCGGGACGATCTTCGACAAGGTCGTCGAGGAGGGGGTGACTCTCGAGCGTGACAACGCTGGACAGTGGGGCAGTCAGGCGATCGACCTCGCCCCGAGCCAGGGCGGCTACGTGGAGTTCAGCCTCGCCGAGGACGGGTTGTACCCGATCGTGACCCACGCGTTCAACCACGTCGGTCGTGGCGCGCTCGGCCTGTTCGCCGCCGGCGACGTCGAACTGGACGGCGACGTCAGCCACTGAGCTTCACCGTACGTCTGTGACGCCCCGGCGACCTTCGCCGGGGCGTCGCTTGCGTCCGGGAGGTGATCCCGGAGCCGTGCTCCGGGCCTCGGAGGGGGAACTTCCGGGATCGTGCC